>DATIDG010000001.1:0-2059 GCA_035456405.1 Burkholderiales bacterium
ATCCGCATCGCTGTCAGCCGCCCTCGGCGCTGCAAGCCCTGCAGACGGCGCCGACGACGTCGACGCCGCGCCGGGCGCGTCAGCGCGACCGCCGTGTCGTAGATCGCGTGGTAGATCGTCTCCTTGCACAGCCAGCGAGACGGCTGATCGGCGAACAGCACCCGGAGCTCGTGCGCGACCTGCTCCGGGCTCCAGCGCTTCGACAGAAGCCGCTGGACGACCTCGGTCAACACCCCATCGCCGGCGATCCGCCGCTTGCGCGGCTTGCACGCGCGGCGCCGCGCCGCGTGTTCGGCGTGATGGGGCCGGTAGCGGCCGTCGGGGTCGCGGTTGCGCCGAATCTCGCGACTGATCGTTGACGGCGCACGTCCCAGCTCCTCGGCGATCCCGCGCACGCTCATCTTCGCTGCCAGCAGATCAGCGATCCGGATCCGTTCCAGCTCTGAGAGGTACCGCGGGCTCCGCGGCCGTGATTCGATGATCTTCACCGGCGGATAGATGACAAGCGCTCCGGCGGAATTCCGGACCTTCCGCCCGTAGCGCCAACGGTTCCCCGTCTTGCGGTCGATCCCGACCACCCGACATGCCTCGCTGTTGTTGAGGCCCCGGGCGATCAGCTGCGCGTATCGCCGCTGCTTCTCCGCCTGCACACCACCCGCGGGTGTCCGTCGCCTGCTCCGCATCGCAACCTCCAAGAACCGGTCGGTGTTGCGACGTCAACTGGCTTCCGCCACGCGTGATCTGGCCCCACCTCCGTCCGACCTGAGCCTTTCGGTTCGCGCTCCTTGTTGAGCGCGAACGGAAGGGCGGGAGGAGTGACGAGAGTGGAGCAGTTCGAGCAGATCAGGCGCGATCACGCGCGGGAGGGGTTGTCGATCCGGGCGTTGGCGAAGCGCCATGGCGTTCATCGGCGGGCGGTGAGGCAGGCGTTGGAGTCGGCGGTGCCGCCGGCGAAGCGGCCGTCGTCGTCGCGGCCGGCGCCGAAGCTGGGCGCGCTGCGGGCGGTGATCGACGGGTGGCTGGAGGCGGATCGGGACGCGCCGCGCAAGCAGCGTCACACGGCCCGGCGGGTTTGGCAGCGGCTGGTGGAGGAGTACGGCGCGGAGGTGTCTGAGCGGCAGGTGTGCCGGTATGTGCGCGAGCGGCGCCGGCAGCTCGGCTTGGTCGGCGAGGTGTTCGTGCCGCTCGCGAGCGACGCCGGGGTGGAGGCGGAGGTCGATTGGGGGCAGGCGAAGGTCCTGCTGCGCGGGGTGCTCGTCGAGGTGCACGTGTTCTTGATGCGCGCGTGCTTCTCGGGCGCCGCGTTCGTGGTCGCGTTCGAGGCCGAGACGCAGCAGGCGTTCCTGGAGGCGCACGTCGCGGCGTTCGAGTTCTTCGGCGGCGTGTTCGACGTGGTCCGCTACGACAACTTGAAGGCCGCGGTCGTGCGGGTGATGAAGGGCCGCCGCCGGGTCGAGTCCGACCGGTTCGTCGCGCTGCGCTCGCACTACCGGTTCGACAGCTCGTTTTGCCTCTCGGGCGAGCAAGGGGCCCACGAGAAGGGCGGCGTCGAGGGCGATGTCGGCCGGTTCCGCCGCCGGCATCTCGTGCCGGTGCCGGAGGTCGACTCGATCGAGGAGCTCAACGCGCAGCTCGAGAAAGCGTGCTGGCGGGATCTCGAGCGCACGATCACCGGCCAGCGCGACACCGTCGGCGAGCGACTGGGCCGGGAGCGGCTGATCCTCAACGAGCTGCCGTCCGAGCCGCACCCGACGTGGGAGGAGGCGACCCCGCGCGTGGACTCCAAGGCGCTGGCGACTGTCCGCACGTGTCGCTACTCGGTGCCGGCATCGCTGGCTGGGCTTCGGATCCGCGCCCGGGTCGGCGCGCGGGAGATCAGCTTCTGGCACGACGGCAAGCTGGTCGCTCAGCATGAGCGGCTCGCTGGCAAGCATCAGATCAGCGCGCAGCTGGAGCACTACCTCGATCTGCTCGCGCGCAAGCCGGGCGCGCTCGCGCGGTCGCTGGCGTTGCGCCAGGAGCGCGACCGCGGCGACTGGCCGGCCTGCTTCGATGAGCT
>DATIDG010000002.1:0-34529 GCA_035456405.1 Burkholderiales bacterium
AGCCCGAGAAGATCGCCGACGAGCTAGCGTACCCGCGGGCCGAGCGGCTGTGGTACGTCGCCGACGCGTTCGGCATCGGCGCCTCGGTCGAGGAGATCTACGGCTACACGAGGATCGATCGCTGGTTCCTCGCGCAGATCAAGGAGATCGTCGACACCGAGCTCGCCCTCGAGCAGCGCGAGCTGCGCGAGCTCGGCCGCGACGAGCTTCGCGAGCTGAAGCGGATGGGCTTCTCCGACCGGCGGCTCGCGCACCTGATGAAGACGACCGAGGGCGAGGTTCGCGCCGCGCGCCACGCGCACGGCGTGCGGCCCGTGTACAAGCGGGTCGACACCTGCGCGGCGGAGTTCTCGACGCAGACGGCTTACCTGTACTCGACCTACGAGGAGGAGTGCGAGGCGCAGCCGACGCAGAAGAGGAAGGTGATGGTGCTCGGCGGCGGGCCGAACCGCATCGGCCAGGGCATCGAGTTCGACTACTGCTGCGTGCACGCGGCGATGGCGCTGCGCGAGGACGGGTTCGAGACCATCATGGTCAACTGCAACCCGGAGACCGTCTCGACCGACTACGACACGTCCGACCGGCTCTACTTCGAGCCGCTCACGCTCGAGGATGTGCTCGAGATCGTGCACGTCGAGAAGCCGGCGGGCGTGATCGTGCAGTTCGGGGGGCAGACGCCGCTCAAACTCGCGCGCGACCTGGAGCGCAACGGCGTGCCGATCATCGGCACCTCGCCGGACATGATCGACGCCGCCGAGGACCGCGAGCGCTTCCAGAAGCTGCTCCACGACCTCGACCTGAGGCAGCCGCCGAACCGCACCGCACGCGATCCTGCGGAGGCGCTCCGGCTGGCCGAGGAGATCGGCTACCCGCTCGTCGTGCGCCCGAGCTACGTGCTCGGCGGCCGCGCGATGGAGATCGTCCACGCGCAGGACGAGCTCGAGCGCTACATGCGCGAGGCCGTGAAGGTCTCGAACGAGTCGCCGGTGCTGCTCGACCGGTTCTTGAACGACGCGATCGAGGTCGACGTCGACGCGGTGTCCGACGGCGCGGACGTGCTGATCGGCGGGGTCATGGAGCATATCGAGCAGGCCGGCGTGCACTCGGGCGACTCCGCGTGCTCGCTGCCGCCGTACTCCATCCCGGCGCACGTCGAGCGCGAGCTGCGCAAGCAGACGATCGCGCTCGCGAAGGGGCTGAGCGTCGTGGGCCTGATGAACGTGCAGTTCGCGATCCAGCGGAGCGAGGTCTACGTCCTGGAGGTGAACCCCCGCGCCTCGCGCACCGTGCCGTTCGTGTCGAAAGCGACCGGCGTCGCGCTCGCGAAGGTCGCAGCGCGCTGCATGGCGGGCCGTAGCCTGAGGGATCAGGGCGTCGCCGGGGAGGTGCTGCCGCCGTACTTCTCCGTCAAGGAGGCGGTGTTCCCGTTCAACAAGTTCCCCGGCGTCGATACGATCCTCGGGCCCGAGATGCGCTCGACCGGGGAGGTAATGGGCGTCGGCAACGTCTTCGGCGAGGCGTTCATCAAGTCACAGATCGCCGCGGGCACCCGGCTGCCGCATCGCGGCAAGGTATTCCTGTCGGTGCGCAATGCCGACAAGTCGGCGGCGATGGAGATCGGGCGCGAGCTGCACGATCTGGGATTCGAGCTCGTTGCCACCCGGGGCACCGGGGCGGCGCTGGCCGCGCAGGGGCTGCCGGTCACCATCGTGAACAAGGTGACGGAGGGCCGGCCGCACATCGTCGACATGATCAAGAACAGCCAGATCGCCTTGATCATCAACACGGTGGAGGCGAGCCGCAATGCCATCGCCGACTCGCGTTCGATCCGGACGACCGCGGTGCAAGCCCGGCTGCCATTCTTCACCACCGTCGCCGGGGCCCGCGCCGCCTGCGTCGGCCTGCGGCACTTGCCATCCCTGGCCCCCTACGACCTGCAGGGCTTGCATCGCCGCCTGAAGGCTGCGTAACATTCCCCTCGCGGCCCGAAGACGGGGCCGCTAGATCCCGCCCCGGCACCGGCCGGGGCGCGTCTTTTGGACCCCGAAATGAGCAAAGTCCCCCTGACGGTCCACGGCGCAGCATTGCTGAAAGGCGAGCTGCAGCGGCTCAAGACCGTCGACCGGCCCGCGATCATCCAGGCGATCGCCGAGGCGCGCTCGCACGGCGATCTGTCCGAGAACGCGGAGTACGCCGCCGCGAAGGAGCGGCAGGGCTTCATCGAGGGCCGCATCGCGGACGTCGAGTCGAAGCTTGCCAATGCGCAGGTGATCGACCCGAAGCTGATCGACGCCGACGGGCGCTGCGTCTTCGGCGCGACCGTCGACCTGGAGGACGGCTCGTCGGGCGACCCGGTGAGCTATCAGATCGTGGGCGAGGACGAGGCCGACATCAAGCAGGGCAAGATCTCGATCACATCGCCAATCGGCCGCGCCCTCATCGGGAAGTACCCCGGCGACGCGGTGGAGGTCCAGACGCCGGGCGGC
Source organism: Burkholderiales bacterium (assembly GCA_035456405.1). Classification (GTDB taxonomy): domain Bacteria; phylum Pseudomonadota; class Gammaproteobacteria; order Burkholderiales; family SG8-39; genus JAGVSZ01. The sequence goes on from DATIDG010000002.1 coordinate 2,487, forward strand.
GTGCGCGGTTTCGAGATCGTGGACGTCAGGTACGAGTGACCGCAGGGCTCAGCGCGAGCGGATCTTGGCGCGGTGCGGCGGGCGCCGCGTCGCGGACCGCGGCGTGCGGGCAGGGAGTTTCCGCGGCGGCGGAAGCGCTTCCGGCTCTTCCCCGGCCGGGCTCTCTCGATAGACGACTAGGACCTTTCCGATGTGCTGCACGGGCGCCGCGCCGGTTGCTGCGCAGACCGCGCCGAGCATCGCCTCGCGGGCAGCACGTTCGGCGCCCATCACCCGGATCTTGATCAGCGCGTGCGCCCGCAACGCGCGGTCGACCTCGGCGACGATGGTGGGGGTGAGACCGGCCTCGCCGATCAGGACGACCGGATTCAGCCGGTGCGCGCGGCCCTTCAGCGCCCGCCGCTCGGCGGAGGTAAGCTCTCTCGCCACTTGAGGTTCGCTCCTTCGCCCCGATTGTAATTGCGGTGTCCCGAAGCAAGTCCAGCCAGGCCTGGCTCAAGCGCCACGTGAACGACCCGTACGTGCACCGGGCGCAGGCGCTCGGATACCGCTCGCGCTCGGCGTTCAAGCTTCTCGAGATCGACGCTGGGGACCGGCTGTTCGCCCGCGGGCAGGTCGTCGTGGACCTCGGCGCAGCGCCCGGCGGCTGGTCGCAGGTCGCTGCGGAGAGGGTCGGTCCGGACGGCCAGGTGGTCGCGCTCGACGTGCTAGGGATGGCGCCGCTTGCGGGCGTTACCTTTGTCCGCGGCGACTTCACAACCGACGAGGCGCTTGCTGCGCTCGATGGGGCGCTGGCGGGGGCTCCGGTCGACCTCGTCCTCTCCGACATGGCGCCGAATCTGTCCGGAATCGTGGCCACGGATCAGGCGCGCAGCCTCGCGCTGTGCGAACTCGCCGTCGAGTTCGCCCTCGAACGCCTCAAGCCGGGCGGCACCCTGCTGATGAAGGCCTTCCAGGGTGGGGGGTTTCCGCAGCTACTGGCGCGCGTCAGGCGGGAGTTTGCAGACGTCGTGTCGCGCAAGCCCGACGCGTCGCGCAGCCGCTCCAGCGAAATGTACCTGGAGGGCCGCCGTCGGTAGTGTCGCATGCGAGGCATGTTGCGGTTTCTGCGGGATTTTTCATTGCGTCCGGGCGCGGCGTTTGGGCGTAAAATTGGTTGGATGTTCCTGCCCTCGGTACGGGCGGACGAAACGAAGGAGTGGACTTGAACAACCTGATCAAGAACCTGGTGATCTGGCTCGTCATCGGCCTGGTGCTGATGACCGTCTTCAACCAGTTCAACACGCGCAGCACCGCCCAGGCGCCGATTCCCTATTCGACCTTCGTGGACGAGGTTCGCGCGGGCAAGATCCGGAGCGTCCAGATCGAAGGGCGCCTCCTCAAGGCGGTCACGACCGAGGAGAAGCGCGTCACGACGTACTCGCCCGGTGACATCTGGCTGATCAACGACCTCCTCAAGTACGGCGTCAAGGTCGAGGCGAAGCCGGAGGAAGAGCCGTCGCTGCTGATGAACATCTTCGTCAGCTGGTTCCCGATGCTGCTCCTGATCGGCGTGTGGATCTTCTTCATGCGCCAGATGCAGGGCGGCGGGCGCGGCGGCGCGTTCAGCTTCGGCAAGTCGCGCGCGCGCATGCTCGACGAGTCGAACAACAACGTGACCTTCGCCGACGTCGCCGGCTGCGACGAGGCGAAGGAGGACGTCGCCGAGCTGGTCGATTTCCTGCGCGACCCGTCCAAGTTCCAGAAGCTCGGCGGCCGCATCCCGAAGGGCGTCCTCATGGTCGGCTCGCCCGGCACCGGCAAGACGCTGCTCGCGCGCGCGATCGCGGGCGAGGCGAAGGTGCCGTTCTTCTCGATCTCCGGCTCCGACTTCGTCGAGATGTTCGTCGGCGTCGGTGCGGCGCGGGTGCGCGACATGTTCGACCAGGCGAAGAAGCATGCGCCGTGCATCGTGTTCATCGACGAGATCGACGCGGTCGGCCGCCAGCGCGGCGCCGGCCTCGGCGGCGGCAACGACGAGCGCGAGCAGACCCTCAATCAGCTGCTCGTCGAGATGGACGGCTTCGAGGGCACGACCGGCGTGATCGTGATTGCCGCAACCAACCGTCCCGACGTGCTCGACCCCGCGCTGCTGCGCCCCGGCCGGTTCGACCGCCAGGTGGTCGTGCCGCTGCCGGACATCCGCGGTCGGGAGCAGATTCTGCTCGTGCACATGCGCAAGGTGCCGCTTGCCCCCGACGTCAAGGCGGACATCCTGGCGCGCGGCACGCCCGGCTTCTCCGGCGCCGACCTCGCCAACCTCGTGAACGAGGCGGCGCTGTTCGCGGCGCGCGGGAACAAGCGGCTGGTGGACATGGACGATTTCGAGCGCGCGAAGGACAAGATCATCATGGGCGCGGAGCGCCGCTCGATGGTCATGCCGGAGGAGGAGCGGCGCAACACCGCGTACCACGAGTCCGGTCACGCGGTGGTCGCGAAGCTCCTGCCCAAGACTGACCCGGTCCACAAGGTCACGATCATCCCCCGCGGCCGCGCGCTCGGCGTGACGATGCAGCTGCCGGAACAGGACCGGTACAGCCAGGATCGCGAGCGCCTGCTCAACATGATCGCGGTGCTGTTCGGCGGCCGGATCGCCGAAGAGGTGTTCATGCACCAGATGACCACCGGCGCCTCGAACGACTTCGAGCGCGCGACCGAGATCGCGCGGCGCATGGTCACTCAGTGGGGCATGTCCGACGTGCTCGGACCGATGGTGTACGGCGAGAACGAGGGCGAGATCTTCCTCGGCCGCTCGATCACGACGCACAAGAACGTGTCCGAAACGACGATGCAGAAGGTTGACTCCGAGATCCGGCGCATCATCGACGAGCAGTACTCGCTCGCGCGCCGCATGCTCGAGGAGAACCGCGACAAGGTCGAGGCGATGGCCAAGGCGCTGCTCGAGTTCGAGACGATCGACGCCGACCAGATCAACGACATCATGGCGGGCCTGCCGCCGCGGCCGCCGAAGCCGAGCCCATCGGCGCCGCAGCAGCCGCCCAAGCCCGACGCGCCGGGCGCCGCCGCGCCCGCTGCCGCGGCCTGAGCGCGTCGCGCACTCGCAGGCCCGTGGGCGCCGTCCGCGGGTTTTTCTTTTGGCGGGCCATGTGAGCGCGATCCTCCGCTGCGGGCGCTTCCGGTTGTCCCTGGACCGACCGCTAGTTATGGGAGTCGTGAACGTAACGCCGGACTCGTTCTACGACGGCGGACGTCACGCTTCGAATGCCGCGGCGATCGCGCACGCCCGGCGGCTGGCCGAAGAGGGCGCCGATCTCCTCGACATCGGCGGCGAATCCAGCCGACCGGGGTCGGAGGCGGTGTCGCTCGACGAGGAACTGGCGCGCGTCCTTCCTGTCCTCGAAGGGCTGTGCGACCTCGAGATCCCGATCTCGGTCGACACCACCAAGCCAGCCGTAATGCGCGCGACGATCGCGGCCGGTGCGGCCATGATCAACGACATCACGGCCCTCGCCGCACCTGGCTCTATCGACGCCGTCGCGGCGAGCGACGCTGCGGTCTGCCTGATGCACATGCGCGGAGCGCCGAAGACGATGCAGGCCGACCCCGTCTACGCCGACGTGGTCGCCGAGGTGCGCGAGTTTCTCGGTGCGCGCGTGGCGGCCTGCGCTGCGGCCGGCATTGCCCGCGACCGCATCACGATCGACCCGGGCTTCGGGTTCGGGAAGACGGTCGAGCACAACTTCACACTCCTCCGCGAACTTGGCGCAATTGCGGCGCTCGGGTTCCCGGTGCTCGCCGGCTGGTCGCGCAAGTCGAGCCTCGGCCGCATCACCGGCCGCGCGTCGGTGGAAAGATTGGCATCGAGCCTCGCGGCGGCGCTGATCGCGGTACAGCACGGCGCTAAAATCGTCCGCGTTCACGACGTTGCGGCGACTCGGGACGTTCTGGCCATTCTCGCCGCGGCGCAAGGAAAGCCATGACTAGGAAATATTTCGGCACCGACGGGGTGCGCGGGCGCGTCGGCGAGGCGCCGATCACGCCCGACTTCGTTCTGCGTCTCGGCTTCGCTGCCGGCGAGGTGCTGGCGCGGGGCCGCAGCGGACACGACCGGCCGACGGTCCTGATCGGCAAGGACACGCGCGTTTCCGGCTACATGCTCGAGGCGGCGCTCGAGTCCGGCTTCGCCGCCGCGGGCGTCGACGTGATGCTGTGCGGCCCGATGCCGACCCCCGCGGTCGCGTATCTCACGCGCGCGCTGCGGCTCTCCGCCGGGATCGTGATCAGCGCCTCGCACAACCCGTACGCCGACAACGGCATCAAGTTCTTCTCGGCGGACGGCGGCAAGCTGCCCGACGCGGTGGAGCACGAGATCGAGTCGGCGCTCGAGCGGCCGCTCGCCTGCCGGCCCTCGGCCGAGCTCGGCAAAGCGCATCGCGTCGACGACGCGCCGGGCCGCTACATCGAGTTCTGCAAGAGCACGTTCCCGAACGCGCTCGACCTGAAGGGCGTGCGCGTCGTGGTCGACTGCGCGCACGGCGCGGCCTACCACGTCGCGCCGCACGTCTTCCACGAGCTCGGCGCCGACGTGCACGCGATCGGCGACGAGCCGAACGGGTTCAACATCAACGACGGCGTCGGCGCGACGCAGCCGCAGGCGCTCGCCGCCGCGGTCGCCGAGCGCGGGGCCGACGTCGGGATCGCTCTCGATGGCGACGGCGACCGGCTGCTCATGGCCGACGCAGCCGGCCGGACGTACGACGGCGACCAGCTGCTCTATGTCATCGCGCGCCGGCGGGCCAAGCACGGCCGGCTCGCGGGAGTCGTGGGGACGCTGATGACGAACCTCGCGCTGGAACGCGCGCTTTCCGAGCTCGGCGTGGGATTCGCGCGCGCGAAAGTCGGGGACCGCTACGTCCTCGAGCTGCTGCACGAGAACGGCTGGGACCTCGGGGGCGAGAATTCCGGCCACATCATCTGCCTCGACAAGCACACGACTGGCGACGGTATCGTTTCGGCCCTTCAGGTACTCGCGGCGATGCGGGAAGAGCGTGCGGACCTCGCTGCGGTCGCCGGGGGCCTCCGGCTCTTTCCCCAGCAGCTGATCAACGTGCGCGTCGCGCGCGGCTTCGACTGGGAGCGCAATCCCGCGATCGCCCAGGCACGCACCGCGGCCGAGCGGCGGCTCGGCGCGGCCGGGCGCCTGCTCGTGCGAGCATCGGGCACGGAACCGGTGCTGCGCGTTATGGTCGAGGGCGAAGACGATGCTCTTGTCGACGGCGTGGCCATGGAGCTCGCGGGCGCCGTCGAGCGCGCCGCGGCCGCCGCCTGAACGCTCTCGCCGCCGCTGTAATCTGGCTGTAACACGCCCCGCCTAGACTCCCTTCGTCCCGCCGAGGTGCGCCGGCAGCGTCGGCGCGAGTGGCGAATTCGACCGGGAGGAGAGTCCTCATGAAGCAACTGAAAGCTTACGTGGCCGTTGCGGCCCTTCTGGGCAGCATGATCGTCGCGCCCGTCGCATCGGCCCAGGTCGTCAAGGTCGACGGATCGAGCACCGTGTTCCCGGTTACCGAGGCGGTCGCCGAGGAGTTCCAGAAAGCGAGGAAAGGCGCGGTCAAGGTGACGGTCGGCATCTCCGGCACCGGGGGCGGGTTCAAGAAATTCTGCCGCGGCGAGACCGACGTGTCGAACGCGTCGCGCCCGATCCTGAAGAAGGAGATGGACGACTGCAAGGCCGCGGGCATCGAGTACTTCGAGCTGCCCGTCGCGTTCGACGCGCTGACCGTGGTGATCAACCCGAAGAACAGCTTCATCAAGCAGCTCACCGTGGCCGAGATGAAGAAGATGTGGGAGCCCGGCGCGCAGGGGAAGGTCACCCGGTGGAACCAGGTCAATCCCGCCTGGCCGGATGCGCCGATGAAACTGTTCGGGCCGGGTGCCGACTCGGGCACGTTCGATTACTTTACCGAGGCGGTCGTCGGGAAGTCCAAGTCCAGCCGCGGCGACTTCACCGCCTCCGAGGACGACAACGTGCTCGTGCAGGGCGTATCGCGCGACGTGAACGGCCTGGGATACTTCGGCTACGCGTACTACATCGAGAACAAGGACAAGTTGAAGGCGGTCCCGATCGTGAACGAGAAGGGGCAGCCGGTGGAGCCGTCGATGGAAGCGGTGCTGAAGGGTGCCTACTCTCCGCTGTCGCGCCCGATCTTCATCTACGTGAACGCGAAGTCGCTCGTGAAACCCGAGGTGAAGGAGTTCGTCGAGTACTACATGAAGCACAGCGCGCAGCTCGCAAGAGAGGTGAAATACGTACCGCTCCCGGACTCCGCCTATGTGACCGCGTGGGACCACGTCCAGAAAGGCAAGAAGGGCACCGTGTTCGGCGGGGTCGCCGAAGTGGGCATCACGATCGAGGAGCTTCTGAAGCGCGAAGCGAAGCTGTAACTCGTTGATTGGCCGGGAGGCGGGGAGGGCGCGCACCTCCCCGTCGGCGTCTTTGAGCATGGTCGGCTAAACTCCCGCGGGAGAAAATCGATGTCAGCCGTCGCGCCGAGCGGCGCCGTTGGGACAACCGTGCCATCCGAGGGGCTGACCAGTGCCCGGCTCGCCCACCGGCGCAGCCGGATCTGGTTCGAGAAACTGATCGAGCTGGCCCTATTCGGGGCAGCGTCCGTTTCCGTGTTCGTCACGATCGGGATCGTCTACGTCCTGGTCAGCGAATCCGTCTCCTTCTTCAGGCACGTGCCGCTGTGGCAGTTCCTGACCGACACGCAGTGGACGCCGCTCTTCGACGACGCGCACTTCGGGATCATGGTGCTGCTGTCCGGCACCCTGACCAGCTCGTTCGTCGCGCTGTGCATCGCCATCCCGCTCGGCACCATCATCGCGATCTACCTCTCCGAGTTCGCACCGTTCAAGGTGCGGGAGGTGGCCAAGCCGTTCCTCGAGCTGCTCGGCGGGGTTCCCACGATCGTCTACGGGTACTTCGCGCTGCTATTCGTCACGCCGCTGCTGCAGAAGCTCTTCCCGGAGCTGCCGGGCTTCAACCTGCTCTCGGCGGGGCTCGTGATGGGGATCATGATCATTCCGTACGTGAGCTCGATCAGCGAAGACGCGATGCGGGCGGTGCCGATGAGCCTGCGCGAAGGCTCCTACGCGATGGGCGCGACGCGCTACCAGACGGCGACGCGGGTGGTGGTCCCGGCGGCGTTCTCGGGAATCGCCTCGGCGTACATCCTCGGCATCTCGCGCGCGGTCGGCGAGACCATGATCCTCGCCGTCGCCGCCGGGATGCAGCCCAACCTGACATTCAACCCGCTCGAGCCCGCGGCCACGATCACGGCGTACATCGTTCAGGTCGCGCTCGGCGACCTGCCGCACGGCTCGATCGGCTACCAGACGATCTTCGCCGCCGGCCTCACGCTGATGCTGCTGACGCTGATCTTCAACATTCTCGGCCACACCCTGCGCAGGAAGTTCCGGGAGGCCTACTAGGATGAAAGCGAGACCGCAGGAATCGCTTTCCCCGACTTCGAGGAGCACGAGGGGGCGCCGCGCAGCGGCTTCGCCTCCTCGTGTCGTGGAGAACTGACATGGCTGCCGTGCCGCAAGCCACCCCGGCTGCGTCCGCCCACCACGACGTCCTCGCGATTCGTGCGCTGATCGCCAAGCACAAGCGCTGGGACTACATCTTCGGCTTGATCGGGCTACTCGCGCTGATGGTGGGCGTGCTCACGTTCACCGCGCTCTTCGCGGACATGGCGATCCAGGGCATTCCGCGCCTGAACCCCGACTTCTTCACGAGCTTCCCGTCGCGGCGCCCCGCGCAGGCCGGCATTCTCTCGGCCTGGGTGGGTTCGACCCTGGTGATGATCGTCACCGCCTTCTTCGCCGTGCCGCTCGGCGTGGCGGCCGGCGTGTACCTCGAGGAGTACGCGGCGAAGAACTGGGTGACCGACATCATCGAGATCAACATCACCAATCTCGCCGGCGTACCGTCGATCGTCTACGGCCTGCTCGCGCTCGGCCTCTTCGTCTACCAGTTCGGCTTCGGCCAGAGCATTCTTTCCGCAGGTCTGACGCTCGCGCTGCTGATCCTGCCCGTGGTGATCGTCGCCACGCGCGAGGCGATCCGGTCCATTCCGCAGTCGATACGCGAGGGGTCGTATGCCCTCGGCGCGACCCAATGGCAGACCGTGAAGGACCACATCGTCCCGTACTCGTCCGCGGGCATCCTGACCGGCGTGATCATCGGCATGGCACGCGCCATCGGCGAGACGGCGCCTGTGATCACGATCGGGGCGCTGACCTTCATCGCCTTCCTGCCGCCGGCACCGGTCTCGGCCGAGTTCCCGTTCGTCAACTTCGAGTGGCTGCTGTCGCCGTTCAGTGTGATGCCGATCCAGATGTTCAACTGGACTTCGCGCCCGGAAGCCGCGTTCCACCAGAACGCGGCCGCGGCCGGGTTCGTTCTCGTGATCATGACGCTCGCGATGAACGCTCTGGCGATCTGGCTGCGCTACCGGCTGCGCAAGAACATCAAGTGGTGAGAATGACTCGAGTCCACGGGGAGCCGCGACGATGACAGCGCCCGAAGCAGGTCTGGCAACGAAGGCCGAGGTGAGGAACCTCAGCTTCTACTACGGCGATTTTCACGCCTTGAAGACACTGAACATGCCGGTGCACGAAAAGAAGGTCACTGCACTGATCGGACCGTCGGGGTGCGGCAAGTCGACCTTCCTGCGCTGCTTCAACCGGATGCACGACCTCTATCCGGGCAACCGGTACGAGGGCGACATCCGCCTGCATCCGGACAACACCAATCTGCTCGGCAAGGACGTCGACCCGATCGAGGTCCGAATGCGCATCAGCATGGTGTTCCAAAAGCCGAACCCGTTTCCGAAATCGATCTACGAGAACGTCGCGTACGGCCTGCGCGTGCGAGGCGAGCGCAACCGGCGCCTGATCGACGACAAGGTCGAGCAGGCGTTGCGCAGCGCGGCGATCTGGGACGAGGTGAAGGACCGGCTCAACGATCTCGCCTTCAATCTCTCCGGCGGCCAGCAGCAGCGGCTCTGCATCGCCCGCGCGCTGGCAACCGACCCGGAGATCCTGCTCTTCGACGAGCCGACCTCGGCGCTGGACCCGATCGCTACCGCGAGCATCGAGGAGCTGATCTCCGACCTCAAGCACCGCGTCACGATCCTGATCGTGACCCACAACATGCAGCAGGCGGCGCGGGTGTCGGACTACACCGCCTACATGTACCTCGGCGAGCTGATCGAGTTCGACGTCACCGACACGATCTTCATCAAGCCGAAAAAGAAGCAGACGGAAGACTACATCACCGGGCGATTCGGCTGATCGCCCGGCGGTGTGGGGTGGAGGCTAACTTGCGCTCTAGCGCAAGTTAAGCGGCGCGGCCGCGGCCGGAGCCACTACCGCGAGGGCGATTCGGCTAAGCCGCCCTGGCGTGTCGAACGGCCCCCGGGCGCCGCTCTCCGCAAGGCTGGTCACGGGCGATACACTGGATCCGCTCGGGTTCCCCGAGGCGGCGGAACGAACGGTGGCGTGACGCCGTCCTCACAGCGTGGCATTGAGCTGCCGGAGGTCCCACCCAGGATGCACGGCGACCCGGCGGTTTGCCTGATGGGAGGTGCACGATGGTTCTCGGCATGTCGCTTGGCGCGTTCACTCAGCTGCACGTGATCCTGAGCCTGATCGGGATCGCCACCGGCACCGTCGTCCTGTTCGGGATGCTTGGCGGGAAGCGGCTCCCAACCTGGACCGCGCTCTTCCTGGCGACGACGGTGCTGACGACCGTGAGCGGTTTCCTGTTTCCGTTCGAGCGCCTGCTGCCGTCGCACATCGTCGGCATCATTTCGCTCGTGGCGCTGGCGATCGCGCTCTTCGCGCTGTACATCCGTCGCATCGCGGGCCCCTGGCGCTGGATCTACGTGGCGACCGCGGTGCTGTCGCTCTATCTCAACGTATTCGTCGGCGTGGTGCAGGCGTTCTTGAAGCAGCCGTTCCTGAAGCCGCTCGCGCCGACTCAATCCGAGCCGTCCTTCGTCATCGCCCAGGGCGTCGTGCTGCTGATCTTCCTGGTCCTGGGCATCCTGGCGGTGCGGGCATTTCGCCCCGCGGATCGGGCGCGCGCGCTCGATCCCGCCTAAGCTGAGCCGCCGTAGCATTCGCTTCAGATCCGCTCCGCGGGAAGTCGAGCGGGATCGACCGCATGGACGCCCCGACGGGGGCATTGTCCGCGCCACAGGGATGCCGTCGCACGGGTGTTTGACGCCCCGAGGGCGGCAACAGTAGACTCCGCGCTCCTTCTCCCGGCCGCAGGCCGTCGGGCATGGCAGCGACCGTCTCTTCGAGCAAGTCCCAGCGGCTCCTCTCGCTCTACCGCACGATGGCGCGCATCCGTGCGTTCGAGAACGCGGCGGAGGAGGCGAGCCGGGGTGGCGTCGCCGCGTTCGGTGCCGCCCTGGGCACCGCGCACGTGCGCGGGCCGCTGCACCTTTCGACCGGGCAGGAAGCCGTGCCGGCCGGCGTGTGCGCGAACCTCGCGCTAACCGATCTCCTGACCTCGACGCACCGCGGCCACGGCCACACGATCGCGAAAGGCGCCGACACGACCGCGATGATGTGCGAGCTGTTCGGCCGCGCGTCCGGCTGCAACCGCGGCAAGGGCGGTTCGATGCACATCGCCGACTTCTCGGTCGGGATGCTCGGCGCGAACGGCGTCGTCGCGGCCGGGATCCCGATCGCGGTCGGCGCCGCGCAGGCGATCAGGCTGCGCGGTGGCCAGGAGATCGTGGCGTGCTTCTTCGGCGACGGGGCGGTGAACCGCGGGCCGTTTCTCGAGGGACTCAACTGGGCGACGATCTATGGCCTGCCGGTGCTCTTCGTGTGCGAGGACAACCGCTACTCGGCGACGACCCCGACGGGCGAAATGACCGGCGGCGAGGGGGCGGCCGCGCGCGCTGCGGCGATCGGCGTGCCGGCGCGCGCGGTGGACGGCAACGACGTCGAGGCAGTCGATGTCGCAGCGCGTGCCCTGGTTGCGGAGATTCGTGACGGGGCCGGGCCGCGCTTCCTGCACGCGATCACCTATCGGGTGAAAGGCCACGTCTCGGTCGACGCCGCCGCGTACCGGGAAGCGGACGAGGTCACACGCGCCATCGAGCAGGATCCCCTGCGCGCCGCCGGAGAGCGCCTGGCGGCGCTTGGGACGGCGGAGGCGGAGCTCGCGCGCATCCGTGCAGAAGCGGACGCCGAGATCGCGCGGGCGGTGGCTGCGGCGCACGCGGCCGCCTGGCCCGAGGTCGCCGAGGCCTACCGGGACGTGCAGGACGTCGGCGCCGGGCGGTGGTTCTGATGCCCGTGCTCACCTACGCCCAGGCCGCCTGCACCGCGCTCGCAGAGGCGATGCGTGCCGACCCGCGGGTCGTCGTGGTCGGCGAGGACGTCGGGCGCGGCGGCGTGTTCGCGCAGTACCGCGGATTGCAGCAGGAGTTCGGCCGCGACCGCGTGATCGACACGCCGATCTCCGAGTCCACCATCTTCGGCGCAGCGGTCGGCATGGCGCTCAACGGCCTCAAGCCGGTGGTGGAGATGCGCGTGATCGACTTCGCGCTGTGCGCGATGGACGAGGTGGTGAACCAGGCAGCGAAGGCGCGCTACATGTTCGGCGGCCAGGGGCGCGTGCCGCTCGTCGCGCGGATGCCGATCGGCGTCTGGGCGGCGTCGGCGGCCCAGCACTCGCAGTCGCTCGAGGCCTGGTTCGCGCACGTTCCCGGTCTCGTGGTCGTCGCGCCGGCGACGCCGGCCGACAACTACGCGCTCCTGCACGCGGCCCTCGCGAGCGGCGACCCGGTCGTGTACATGGAGCACAAGGAGCTGTGGGGCCTGCAGGGCGACGTGCCCGAGGGCCATCGGGTCGCGCTCGGCGCGGCGGCGGTGCGGCGGGAGGGGCGCGACCTGACGCTCGTCACCTGGTCACGCACGGTGCATCCTGCGCTCGAAGCGGCCGAGGCCGCCGCAAGGCGCGGGCTATCGGTCGAAGTGATCGACCTGCGCACCGTCTGGCCGTGGGACCGCGACGCGGTGATCGCGTCCGCGGCGCGGACCCGGCGTCTGCTCGTCGTCCACGAGGCCGTCCAGGCGGCGGGCTTCGGCGCTGAGATCGCGGCGACGGTGGCGGAGGCCCTGCAGATCCCGGTCGGGCGCCTCGGCGCGCCGCGCGTCCCGGTCGGCTATTCGCGCCCGCTCGAGGACGAGGCGCGCATCACGCCCGACAAGATCCTCGCCCGCATCGCCACGCTCTGCGAGGCGGCCGGGCGGGAACGATTCACTGCGGCGCGCTGAAGCGTGCGCCGCCCGATCCAAACCGCCCTCCTGAGGAGAACGCAATGCGCAAGACCTTCCTGACGATCGCGGCCGCCGCCGCCGCGGTGACCGTCGCGCTGTCGCTGCCCGCGGCCGCGCAGACGAAGTACGCACCCGAGTACCGTCTCTCGACCGTCGTCGGCACCGCCTTCCCGTGGGGCAAGGGCGGCGAGATCTGGGGGAACCTCGTGCGCGAGCGCACGAAGGGGCGGATCAACATCAAGATGTACCCGGGCGTCTCGCTCGTCGCCGGCGACCAGACGCGCGAGTTCACTGCGATCCGCCAGGGCGTGATCGACCTCGCGATCGGCTCGACGATCAACTGGTCGCCGCAAGTGAAGGAGCTCAACCTGTTCTCGCTGCCGTTCCTGATGCCCGACTACGCCGCGATCGACTCGCTCACGCAGGGCGAGGTGGGCAAGGACATCTTCCAGATCCTGGAGAAGCAGGGAGTGGTGCCGCTCGCCTGGGGCGAGAACGGCTTCCGCGAGGTCACCAACTCGAAGCGTGCGATCCGCACGCCTGCGGACATGAAGGGGCTGAAGTTCCGCGTGGTGGGTTCGCCGCTCTTCAACGACACGTTCACGGCGCTCGGCGCGAACCCGACCCAGATGAGCTGGGCCGACGCGCAGCCGGCGCTCGCCTCCGGCGCGGTCGACGGGCAGGAGAACCCGCTCACGATCTTCACCGCCGCGAAGCTGCACACCGTCGGGCAGAAGAACGTCACCCTCTGGGGCTACGTCGCGGATCCGCTCATCTTCGTGGTGAACAAGGAGGTCTGGGCGTCGTGGACCCCGGAGGACCAGAAGATCGTGCGCGAGGCCGCGGTCGAGGCTGGCCGCGAGGTCATCAAGCTCGCACGCGCCGGGCTGATCGCGCCCGACGAGAGCACGATCAAAACGGTCGAAGGACTGGGCGTCAACGTCGTGAAACTTACGCCGCAGGAGCGCGCCGAGTTCATCAAGGCGACGCGCAAGGTCTACGACAAGTGGGCGAAGACCGTCGGCCCGGACCTCGTCAAGAAGGCCGAAGCCTCGGTCGCCGCCCGGATGAAGCGCTAGGCGGGCGGCGGCGTTCCGGCGGGCGGGTGCCCGCCGGTTCCTTCCCTTCCGATCATGGAACCGACCGGCTCCGGCGGCGGGCCGGCGTCCCGCCCGGACGGCCGGGCGCGGGTCCCCGTCGCCATCGAGGAGGCGATCGCCGCCGCGGCGATGGCGGCGATCGTCCTCATCACGTTCGCGAACGTCGTGGTGCGCTACTTCACCGACGAGTCCTTCGCGTTCACCGAGGAATTCTCCGTTTTCCTGATGGTGGTCCTCGCGTTCGCGGGCGCCTCCGCCGCGTTCGTGAAGAACAGCCACATCCGCGTGTCGTTCTTCGTCGAGAAGCTCGCGCCGCGGCGGGCCCTCGCGGTCGAACTCGCGGTGATGGCGATCGCGATCGCGCTCTTCCTCGTGATCGGCGGGTTCGGCGTGGTGCTCGCTCTCGACGACGTGCGATTCGAGACCACCTCGCCGGGCATCGGCGTCCCGCAGTGGCTGTACTCGATCTGGCTGCCGGTGCTCTCTGCAGCGATCGTCATGCGTCTCGCCGGGCGGATCGTGCGGCTCGTCCGGGGAAGGGCCTGAGCGTGGCGGGCGAGGGCGCGCTCCTCCTTGCGGCCGGCTTCGTGCTCCTGCTGCTCGCGGGCGCGCCGCTCGCCGTCGTGCTCGGCGCGACCGGGGCGTTCGTGATCTTGGTCGAGCGGCTCGGCATCATGTCGGTGCCGACCAACGTGTACGGCGGGATCGCGAAGTACCCGCTGCTCGCGCTGCCGGTGTTCATCCTGGCCGGCATGGTCTTCGAGCGGTCCGGCGTCGCGCTTCGCATCGTGCGCTTCATGAGCGCGCTGGTCGGCAGTCGCCGGGGCGCGCAGGGGGTCGTCGCGATCCTCGTGTGCATGCTGCTCGGCGGTATCTCCGGGTCGGGCCCCGCGGATGCCGCCGCCGTCGCGATGGTCATGATCCCGGGCATGGCGAAGCAGGGCTACCCGCGCGAGTTCTCGGCAAGCCTCATCGCCGCCGCCGGCTCGACGGCGATCCTCATCCCGCCCTCCATCGCATTCATCGTCTACAGCGTGCTGCTGCCGCAGGCGAGCGTCCCGGCGCTGTTTGCGGGCGGCATCATTCCGGGAATGCTCGCAGGGCTGTCGCTCGTGCTCCCGGTGCTGTACTTCTCGCTCAAGCACGGCTGGGGCGCGGCGGAGGCCGGCGAGCGCATTGGCGTGTGGGCGAGCTTCCGGGACGCGATCTGGGGGCTCGCGGCGCCGGTGATCATCCTCGGCGGCCTGCGCACGGGCTTCTTCACGCCGACCGAGGCGGCCGTCGTCGCGGCGATCTACGGGTTCTTCGTCGGGATCGTGATCTACCGGAGCCTCGACCTGCGGACGATCTACCGCGTGCTGGTTGAGTCGGCGGAGATCTCCGCGATCGTGATGATCATCATCGCGCTCGCCGCGGTCTTCGCACACGCTGGCAACACCGTAGGTGCGTTCGACGCGTTCGCGCAGGGGCTCCTCGGGGTCACCGGAAACGAGGCGATGATGCTGATCCTCGTGATGCTGATGATCCTGATCGCGGGGATGTTCCTCGACGGCGTGTCGATCTTCCTCGTGTTCCTGCCGATCCTCGTGCCGATCATGAACCAATTCCGCTGGGACCCGGTCTGGTTCGGCATCCTGCTTACGATGAACATCGCGATCGGCCAGTTCACGCCGCCGCTTGCGGTCAATCTCATGGTGACTTCGAAGATCGCCGGCGTCTCGATGGAATCGACCGTCCGCTGGGTGGTCTGGATGGTCCTGGCGATGCTCGGGGCGCTCGCGCTGGTGGCGCTCTTCCCCCAGCTCGCGCTGTGGCTCCCGGGGATGATGGGGTTCTGATGATCGCGCTACTGCAGCGCGTGACCGAGGCCCGCGTTCTCGTCGGGGGTCGGGTCGTGGGCGAGATCGGTGCCGGCGTGCTGGCGCTCGTGTGCGCCGAGCGCGGCGATGACCAAGCGTCCGCGAGCCGGCTGGTCGAGCGGATCCTGAGCTTGCGGATGTTCCCGGACGAGGCGGGGAAGATGAACCTCAGCGTAATCGACGCCCGCGGCGGCCTGCTCGTCGTCCCGCAGTTCACGCTCGCCGCCGACACGCGCAGTGGCAACCGTCCGAGCTTCACGCCCGCGGCCGAGCCCGCGCGGGGTCGCGCGCTGTACGACTTTGCCGTCGCGCGCGCGCGGTCCGCGCATTCGATCGTCGCGACCGGCGAGTTCGGTGCGCACATGAAGGTGCACCTGGTGAACGACGGCCCGGTCACGTTCTGGCTGCGGGTGGATCCGCCCGCGGCGGCTGAGGCGAAGTGAGCGAGGTCGCGCGGGAGCTCCGGCTCGGCGTCGGGGGGAAGATCGCCGCGGGGTTGATGAGGTTGATCGGCTGGCGGCTCGTGTACGTGCCGCCGCCCCGGCCAAAGTCGGTGATCATCGTCTATCCGCACACCTCGAACTGGGACTTTCTGATCGGCCTGCTCGCGCGCTCGGTCGCGAGGATCCGGTGCCACTTCGCCGCAAAGGACACGCTGTTCCGCGGACTGTTCGGGCGCTGGCTCGCGCGCGTCGGCGGGATCCCGGTGAACCGACGGGAGCCGACCGGCTTCGTGGGGCAGCTCGCCCGGGAGTTCGAGCGGCGGGAAGAGTTCCACGTGGTGTTCACGCCCGAGGGGACGCGCGCGTGGACCGAGCACTGGAAGACCGGTTTCTACCGGCTGGCGCTCGAAGCGAAGGTGCCGCTCGGCCTCGCGTTCATCGACTACGGCCGTCGCGAGGTGGGGATCGGCGGGTGGCTCGACCTCTCGGGCGACCAGGAAACGGACCTCGAGCGAATTCGCGGGTTCTACGCGGCCAAGCGGGGCCGCCGGCACGAGTTGGCCGGGCCCATCCGGTTTCCCCCGCGCGACGCGACACACTGATCCCGGTTGCCGACGTAGCGAGTGTCACGCAGCGCGCGCCCGACGTGTGCGGCGCGCATCGGTATCGGTCCGGGCATGATCGCCCTGGAATTCGCTGCGCGCGGTGCGATCGTGATGCGCATCAAGGCGCGCGGCTGCACGCCGGTCTTCGCTAAGCCTCGGTTTTCATTGACCCGATTGGCATCGGGTAGGTACAATTCCAAAGTTTTGGACGGACCCGATGCGTACCCGGCTCGTCGCAGGAAACTGGAAGATGCACGGGAGCCGTGCGACGAACGCACGCCTGCTCGAGGCCGTCAGGGGCGGTGCGGGCAAGGCGCCCGGTGTCGGGATCGCGGTGTGCGTACCGTTCCCGTATCTGCAGCAGGCAGCGGCGGCGCTCGAAGGTTCGCCGGTCGCATGGGGCGGTCAGACCCTCAGCGAGCACGACGCGGGCGCGTACACCGGGGAGGTGTCGGGCAGCATGCTGCGCGATTTCGGCTGCCGCTACGTGATCGTCGGGCATTCCGAGCGGCGCACGCTCTACGGCGAGCGCGATGCGCAGGTCGCGGGGAAGTTCATGGCTGCGGGGCGCGCCGGCCTGGTTCCGATCCTGTGCGTGGGCGAGACGCTCGAGGAGCGGGAGCGCGGTGCGACCGAAGAGGTCGTCGCACGGCAGCTCGGCGCGGTGATCGATGCGGCCGGCGTGAGCGCGCTGGCGGGAGCGGTGGTTGCGTACGAGCCGGTCTGGGCAATCGGCACCGGGCTCACGGCAAGCGCGCCCCAGGCGCAGGCGGTGCATGCGTTCATCCGCGGCCGCGTGGCGGCGCTGGACGCGGCGACTGCGTCCCGGCTCCCGATCCTGTACGGCGGCAGCGTGAAGCCGGTGAACGCGCGGGAGCTGTTTGCGGAGCCCGACGTCGACGGCGGGCTGATCGGTGGCGCCGCGCTGGTCGCGGACGACTTCGTCGCGATCTGCATGGCGGCGATCAAGGAAGGCTAATGGACATCTGGCTCACAGTGGTACTCATCGTTCACGTCATGACCGCCTTGGCGATCGTCGGCCTCGTGCTCCTCCAGCACGGCAAGGGGGCCGATGTCGGCGCGGCGTTCGGCTCGGGCGCCTCGGGAAGCCTGTTCGGCGCGACCGGATCGGCCAACTTCCTGTCACGGACGACCGCCATTCTCGCAGTGGTGTTTTTCCTCTCGAGCCTCGGGCTCGCGTACCTGGCGAACCTGAAGCCGAAGACCGGCGGCAGCGTGATGGATCAGGTGCAGTCCGCCCCGGCCGCGCCGAGCGCCACGAAAGGCGATGTGCCCAAGCCTTCGGGCACGGAGCCGGCAGGATCGAGGGCAGGCGAGGTTCCGAAGTAGAATACGCGCCGCTCGCGGGGCGACGCCGACGTGGTGAAATTGGTAGACACGCTAGCTTGAGGGGCTAGTGGCCGCAAGGCTGTGGGAGTTCGAGTCTCCCCGTCGGCACCACAGGGATTCGATCGCGGAGCCGGGCTGCGGAAGCGCCCCCGGACCGCGACTTTGAGGGACACAGGCGGCGCAGCGGCAAGGGGCCGGGGCGCCAAACGGAATCGCGACACCGGACCGTGCTGGCCGACTACTTCCCGATCCTGCTGTTCATCGTGGTCGCGTTCGTGATCGGCGGCGCGATGATCGCGATCGGGTTCGCGCTCGGGCCGCGCAAGCCCGACAGCGAGAAGCTCTCCCCGTACGAGTGCGGGTTCGAGGCGTTCGAGGACGCGCGCATGAAATTCGACGTGCGCTACTACCTCGTCGCCATCCTCTTCATCCTGTTCGACCTCGAGATCGCGTTCCTCTTCCCGTGGGCGGTGACGCTCAACGAGATCGGCGCCTTTGGGTTCTGGTCGATGATGATCTTCCTCGCGATCCTGGTGGTCGGGTTTGTCTACGAGTGGAAGAAGGGAGCCTTGGAATGGGAATAGAAGGCGTCCTGCAGGAAGGGTTCGTCACCACCCAGCTCGACAAGCTCGTCAACTGGACGCGCACCGGCTCGATGTGGCCGATGACGTTCGGCCTGGCCTGCTGTGCGATCGAGATGATGCACGCCGGCGCGTCGCGCTACGACCTCGACCGGTTCGGCATCGTCTTCCGGCCGAGCCCGCGCCAGTCCGACGTGATGATCGTCGCGGGCACGCTGTGCAACAAGATGGCCCCGGCGCTGCGCAAGGTGTACGACCAGATGTCCGAGCCGCGCTGGGTCATCTCGATGGGCTCGTGCGCGAACGGCGGCGGCTACTACCACTACTCGTACTCGGTCGTGCGCGGGTGCGACCGCATCGTCCCGGTCGACGTTTACGTGCCCGGCTGTCCTCCGACCGCGGAGGCGCTGCTGTACGGCATCGTCCAGCTGCAGAACAAGATCCGGCGCACCAGCACGATCGCCAGGTGACCCGGGCCAGCGGATGACCACCAAGACCGCACAGCTCAAGGCCGCGCTCGAGGTCGCTCTTGGTGGGCGGATCGCGAGCCTCGCGACCGCGCTCGGCGAGGTCACGATCGTCGTCAAGGCGGCCGATTACCTGGCCGCCGCGCAGATCCTCCGCGACGATCCGCGCGTTCGCTTCGAGCAGCTGATCGACCTGTGCGGCGTTGACTATTCGGCCTACGGCGACGGTGCGTGGGACGGCGCGCGGTACGCGGCGGTTGCGCACCTTCTCTCCCTGACTCACAACTGGCGCGTGCGCTTGCGCACCTTCGCCCCCGACGACGCGTTCCCGGTGGTCGCGTCGCTCACGGGCGTGTGGCCGTCGGCCAACTGGTACGAGCGCGAGGCGTTCGACCTCTTCGGGATCGTGTTCACCGGGCACGCAGACCTGCGGCGCATCCTCACCGACTACGGCTTCATCGGGCACCCGTTCCGCAAGGACTTCCCGGTCTCGGGGCACGTCGAGATGCGCTACGACCCGGAACAGAAGCGGGTGATCTACCAGCCGGTGACGATCGAGCCGCGCGAGATCACCCCGCGCATCATCCGCGAGGACCAGTACGGCGACCTCGGCCCGAAGCATTGACCGATGGCCGAGAATCGCAATAGAACGCTGAACTTTGGCTCCGGCCGGCCGGCTGCGCCGGCCTTAACCTGCCGTCCCGGCAAGTTAGCCTCCGCCGAAGTTGAGCGGAATGTTCTCGCCCTCGCCGCGCTGTCCGAGCCGTCGTAGGCCGATGGCAGAGATCAGAAACTACACCCTCAACTTTGGGCCCCAGCACCCGGCGGCCCACGGGGTGCTGCGCCTCGTGCTCGAGCTCGACGGCGAGGTGATCACGCGCGCAGACCCGCACATCGGCTTGCTGCACCGGGCAACGGAGAAGCTCGCCGAGAGCAAGACGTACATCCAGTCGCTCCCGTACATGGATCGTCTCGACTACGTGTCGATGATGATGAACGAGCACGCGTACTGCATGGCGATCGAGAGGCTGATCGGCGTCGGGGTGCCTGAGCGCGCGCAGTACATCCGGGTGATGTTCGACGAGATCACGCGCATCCTGAACCACCTGCTGTGGATCGGCACGCACGCGCTCGACGTCGGCGCGATGACGATGTTCCTCTATGCGTTCCGCGAGCGCGAGGACCTGCTCGACTGCTACGAGGCGGTCTCCGGGGCGCGCATGCACGCCGCCTACTACCGGCCCGGAGGCGTGTACCGCGATCTCCCGGACACGATGCCGCAGTACCAGCGCACCGCCTTCCGCAGCGCCAGGGAGACCGCGCAGCTGAACGAGAATCGACAGGGCAGCCTGCTCGACTTCATCGAGGACTTCACACGGCGCTACCCGGCGCGCGTGGACGAGTACGAGACGCTGCTCACCGACAACCGCATCTGGAAGCAGCGCACCGTCGGGATCGGCGTCCTGACCGCCGAGCGCGCAACCGCGCTCGGCTGCACCGGTCCGATGCTGCGCGGCTCGGGCGTCGAGTGGGACCTGCGCAAGAAGCAGCCCTACGAGGTCTACGACCGGATGGAGTTCGACATCCCGGTCGGGGTGAACGGCGACTGCTACGACCGCTACCTCGTCCGGATCGAGGAGATGCGCCAGTCGAACCGCATCATCCGGCAATGCGTCGACTGGCTGCGCGCCAACCCCGGCCCGGTGATCACCGACAACCACAAGGTCGCGCCGCCCTCGCGCGTCGAGATGAAGTCCAGCATGGAGGAGTTGATCCACCACTTCAAACTCTTCACCGAGGGGATCCACGTGCCGCCCGGCGAGGCGTACGCCGCGGTCGAGCACGCCAAGGGCGAGTTCGGCGTCTACCTGGTGTCCGACGGCGCCAACAAGCCTTACCGCATGAAGCTGCGTGTCGCGGGGTTCCCGCACCTCGCGGCAATGGACGAAATCGCGCGCGGCCACATGATCGCCGACGCGGTGGCGATCATCGGCACGCTCGACATCGTCTTCGGGGAGATCGACCGCTGATGCTCTCGGCCGCTGCACTGGCGCTGATCGACCGCGAGCTCGCGAAGTACCCGCCCGACCGCAAGGATTCGGCGGTGATGTCGGCGCTCGCCATCGCGCAGGACGAGAAGGGGCACCTCACCCCGGACGTGATGGCGTTCGTTGCGAGCTACCTCGGCATGCCGCCGATCGCCGTCGAGGAGGTCGCGAGCTTCTACACGATGTATGACCTCGCGCCTGCCGGGAAGTACAAGCTTTGCGTGTGCACCAACCTGCCGTGCGCGCTGCGCGGGGCGACCGAGGCGGTCGTGCACCTGCAGCGCAGGCTCGGCATCGGCTTCAACGAGACGACGCCGGACGGGCTATTCACCCTCAAGGAGGGGGAGTGCTTCGGCGCGTGCGGCGACGCGCCGGTGATGCTGGTGAACAACAAGACGATGGCGAGCTTCATGACGCCCGAAGCGCTCGACCGGTATCTCGCGGAGCTCAAGAAATGAACACGGCGCGCCCACCGTTCGATCCGGGCGTCTACGGGCCGGACGCCCTCATCATGAAGGGCGTCAACGGCGCGAACTGGCAGCTCCAGGACTACGAGGCGCGCGGCGGTTACCAGGCGCTCCGGAAGATCCTCGCCGAGAAGACCCCGCCCGAAGCGTTGATCGCGGAGGTGAAGAAGTCCGCGCTGCGCGGGCGCGGCGGCGCAGGCTTCCCCACCGGGCTCAAGTGGAGCTTCATGCCGCGCGCTTTTCCCGGCCAGAAGTACATGGTGTGCAACTCCGACGAGGGCGAGCCGGGGACGTTCAAGGACCGCGACATCCTGCGCTACAACCCGCACATCGTCATCGAGGGGATGGCGATCGCGGGCTACGCCACCGGCGCGAGCGTCGGCTACAACTACATCCACGGCGAGATTTGGGATGTCTACCGGCGCTTCGAGGAGGCCATCGCGGAGGCGCGCGCCGCGGGCTACCTCGGCGCGAACATCCTCGGCTCCGGGTTCGACTTCCAGCTGCACGCGCATCACGGCTACGGCGCGTACATCTGCGGCGAGGAGACCGCGCTCCTCGAGTCGCTCGAGGGCAAGAAGGGCCAGCCGCGCTTCAAGCCGCCGTTCCCGGCGAGCTACGGACTGTACGGGAAGCCCACCACGATCAACAACACCGAGACCTTCGCCGCGGTGCCCTGGATCATTCTCAACGGCGGCGACAAGTATCTCGAGCTCGGTCGGCCCAACAACGGCGGCACCAAGCTCTTCTCCGTCTCGGGGGACGTCGAGCGGCCCGGCAACTATGAGGTGCGGCTCGGCACGCCGTTCGCGATGCTGCTCGAGATGGCGGGCGGCATGCGCGGCCGGCGCAGGCTCAAGGCGTGCATCCCCGGCGGATCGTCGATGCCCGTGCTGCCCGGCGAGGTCATGCTGCAGACCGACATGGACTACGACTCGATCGCGAAGGCCGGGTCGATGCTCGGATCCGGCGCGGTGATCATCATGGACGACACGCGCTGCATGGTGCGCTGCCTCGAGCGCCTGTCGTACTTCTACTTCGAGGAGTCGTGCGGGCAGTGCACGCCGTGCCGCGAGGGCACGGGCTGGCTGTACCGCATGGTCCATCGCATCGAGACGGGGCGCGGCCGGCCGGACGACCTCGACCAGCTCACGCGCGTTGCCGACAACATCGCCGGCCGGACGATCTGCGCGCTGGGCGACGCGGCGGCACTGCCGGTGAAGAGCTTCATCCAGCACTTCCGCAGCGAGTTCGAGCACCACATCGAGCACAAGCGCTGCCTGGTCGGCGCGCGCGCGGTTCGCGAGGAAGCGGTGGCATGAGCTACCGAGCAGGGGCCCCGCTTTGCGGGGATGCGAGAACGGCGAATGCCACCTCCCGCCGACGCGGGAGCGCCCATTCGACTGCGCCGGTCCGGAGGCGGAGCCAATGACTGCGACCGCCAAGATCGAGATCGACGGCAAGGCGGTCGAGGTGCCGGTCGGCACAATGGTGATCGAGGCCGCGAACCGGCTCGGCATCTTCGTGCCGCATTTCTGCTATCACAGCAAGCTCTCGATCGCGGCCAACTGCCGCATGTGCCTCGTGCAGGTGGAGAAGGCCCCGAAGCCGCTGCCCGCCTGCGCCACGCCGGTCGCCGACGGGCTGAAGGTCTGGACGGGGTCGGACGTGGCCAAGCAGGCGCAGCGCGGAGTGATGGAGTTCCTGCTGATCAACCACCCGCTCGACTGCCCGATCTGCGACCAGGGCGGCGAATGCCAGCTGCAGGACCTCGCGGTGGGCTACGGCGGCTCGAGCTCGACCTACGTCGAGCCGAAGCGCGTGGTGGCCGCCAAGCCGATGGGGCCGCTCATCTCCGCCGAGGAGATGACGCGCTGCATCCACTGCACGCGCTGCGTGCGCTTCGGCCAGGAGATCGCCGGGGTGATGGAGCTCGGGATGATCGGCCGGGGCGAGCACGCCGAGATCGTGTCCTTCGTCGGGAGCGCGGTGTCCTCCGAGCTGTCCGGCAACATGATCGATATCTGCCCGGTCGGCGCGCTGACCTCCAAGCCGTTCCGCTACACGGCCCGCACGTGGGAGCTCGGCCGGCGCAAATCGGTGAGCCCGCACGACGGGCTGGGCGCGAACCTGGTTGTGCAGGTCCACAAGGACCGGGTGATGCGCGTCGTGCCTTTCGAGAACGAGGCGCTCAACGAGTGCTGGCTCTCCGACAAGGACCGCTTCTCATACGAGGGCCTCAACTCGCCCGACCGGCTCGTGAAGCCGATGATCCGCTCGGGCGGGGAGTGGCTTGAGGTCGACTGGGACAAGGCGCTCGCGTTCGTCGCGGCGGGCCTGAAGAAGTCGCGCGGGCCGGGCCTCGGCGCCCTCGTCTCGCCGCACGCAACGCTGGAGGAGATGTATCTCGCGCAAAAGCTCGTCCGGGGCCTCGGGAGCGAGAACGTCGACTTCCGCCTCCGCCAGTCCGACTTCGCCGCTGACGGCAAGCTGAAGGGCGCGCCGTGGCTGGGCATGAAGGTCCAGGAGATCGGCGCGCTCGACCGCGTGCTCGTGGTCGGCTCCTTCCTGCGCAAGGACCATCCGCTGATCGCGAACCGCCTCCGGCAGGCGGCGAAGCGCGGTCAGCAGGTCAACACGATCCACGTCGCGGACGACGAGCTCGCGATCCGGGTCGCGAACAAGGCGGTCGTGCGGCCGGGCGAGCTGCCTGCGGCGCTCGGGCAGGTGGTGAGGGCGCTCGCCGAGGAGAAGGGCGTCGCGGTCCCGGCGGGCGTCGCGGGGCTCGTCGTCGGCGACGCGGCGCGCGCGATCGCGCGCAGCCTCGCCTCCGGAAAGGACGTCGGCATCTTCCTCGGCAACGCCGCCCAGCAGCATCCGCGCGCGAGCCAGCTGCACGCGGCTGCGCAGGAGGCGGCGAAGCTCGCCGGCGCACGCTTCGGCTTCCTCGGCGAGGCGGCGAACAGCGTCGGCGGATACGTCGCACGCTGCACGCCCGGCGCGAACGGCATGAATGCGGCCGCAATGCTCGCGCAGCCGCGCAGCGCGTATCTGCTCGTCAACGTCGAGCCGGAGCTCGACACCTACCACCCGGGCCAGGCGCTCGCTGCGATGGCCGGGGGCTTCGCCGTGGCGCTCACGCCCTACCTGGGGGCCGCGGCCGATTACGCCGACGCGCTGCTGCCGATCGCGCCGTTCACGGAGACGCCCGGGACGTTCGTCAACACCGAGGGCCGGGTGCAGGGTTTCAACGCGGTCGTGAAGCCGCTCGGTGAATCGCGCCCGGCCTGGAAGGTGCTGCGCGTCCTGGGCAACCTGCTCGGGCTGCGCGGGTTCGACCATGACCGTAGCGAGCAGATTCGCGACGAGGCGTGCCCAGGCGGGGATGCGTCGGCGCTGCTGTCGAACGCCGTCGAGGGCATCCAGCTTGCGCCCGCCGCCGTCCCGGCGGCGATCGAGCGGGTGGCCGATGTGCCGATCTACTTCGCCGATCCGGTCGTGCGGCGCGCCGGGTCGCTGCAGCAGACGGCCGATGCGGCGCCGCCGCGCGCGTTCGCGAACGGCGCGCTGCTCCGGAACCTCGGCGTGACGCCGGGTAGCCGCGTGCGTGTGAAGCAGGACGGGGGCGAGGCGCTGGTCAATATCGAGCGCGACGACCGGCTGCCGGACGGCGTGGTGCGGCTCGCGGCGGCCCATCCGTCAACCGCCGCGCTCGGCGGCATGTTCAACGCGATCACCGTTGAGCGGGCGGCGTAATGACCGAGGTCTTCGACACGCTCGCGGGCTACTCGACCTCGGTCTTCGGGCCCGATTGGGGGCCGCTGCTCTGGGTCGTCGTCAAGACTCTGGTCCTGATCCTGGTGATCACGCTGCCCCTTTTCGGCTGCGTCGCCTACCTGACGCTCGCCGAGCGGAAGATCATCGGCTACATGCAGGTGCGCATCGGCCCGAACCGCGTTGGACCGGTGGGGCTACTGCAGCCGATTGCCGACGCGGTGAAGCTCATGTTCAAGGAGCTCATCGTCCCGGCGGGGGCGAACAAGTTCCTCTTCATCCTCGCGCCGATGCTCACGCTGATGCCGGCGCTCGCCGCCTGGGCGGTGATCCCGTTCGGCCCCGAGGTGGTGCTCGCCGACATCAACGCGGGCCTGCTCTACGTCATGGCGATCACATCGATGGGCGTCTACGGCGTGATCATCGCCGGCTGGGCGTCGAACTCGAAGTACGCCTTCCTCGGCGCGATGCGGTCGGCGGCGCAGATCGTCGCGTACGAGATCGCGATGGGCTTCGCGCTGGTGTGCGTGCTGCTGGTGTCGCAGAGCCTCAATCTGTCCGACATCGTGAACGGGCAGGGCCGGGGCTACTTCGCCGGCGAAGGTCTCAACTTCCTGTCGTGGAACTGGCTCCCGCTTCTCCCGATGTTTCTCGTGTACTTCATCTCGGCGGTCGCGGAGACCAACCGCGCGCCGTTCGACGTCGCGGAGGGCGAGTCGGAGATCGTGGCCGGCTTCCACGTCGAGTACTCGGGGATGGCGTTCGCGCTCTTCTTCCTCGGCGAGTACGCGAACATGATCCTGGTCTCGGCACTCGCCACAATCATGTTCCTCGGCGGCTGGCTGCCGCCGATCGACTCGCTGGTCTTCAACGCGATCCCCGGCTTCGTGTGGTTCGTGCTGAAGATCGGGGCGCTGCTGTTCTGCTTCCTGTGGTTCCGTGCCACCTTCCCGCGCTACCGCTACGACCAGATCATGCGGCTAGGCTGGAAGGTGTTCCTGCCGCTCACCATCGTCTGGCTGGTGCTGATCGCCGCGTGGATGCAGACGCCCTGGAACCCCTGGGCATAGGAGCCGGCCGTGATCGAACGCGTGCGCGACCTCTTCCGGACCTTCCTGCTCACCGAGCTGGTGAAGGGCCTCGCGCTCACCGGGCGGCATCTGTTCGCGCGGAAGATCACTGTGCAGTTCCCGGAGGAGAAGACGCCGGCGAGCCCCCGCTTCCGCGGGCTTCACGCGCTGCGGCGCTACCCGAACGGCGAGGAGCGCTGCATCGGCTGCAAGCTGTGCGAGGCAGTGTGCCCGGCGCTCGCGATCACCATCGAGACCGCGGAACGGGGCGACGGCACGCGCCGCACGACGCGCTACGACATCGACCTGACCAAGTGCATCTTCTGCGGCTTCTGCGAGGAGTCGTGCCCGGTGGACTCGATCGTCGAGACGCACATCCTCGAGTACCACGGGGAGAAGCGCGGCGATCTGTACTACACGAAGGAGATGCTGCTCGCGGTGGGCGACCGGTACGAGGCCGAGATCGCGAGCGCGCGGGCCGCGGATGCGGCGTACAGATAGGGGGCCGCGAACGGGAATGGACTTCGAGCTGATCGTCTTCTACATCTTCGCGGCGCTGCTGCTGTTCGCAGGGTTGCGCGTGATCACCGCGCGCAACCCGGTGCACGCGGCGCTCTTCCTCGTGCTCGCGTTCTTCACCGCAGCGGAGGTCTGGCTGCTGCTGCGTGCGGAGTTCCTGGCGATCGCGCTGGTGCTCGTCTACGTCGGCGCGGTGATGGTGCTGTTCCTGTTCGTCGTGATGATGCTGGACATCAACCTCGACCGCCTGCGCGAGGGCTTCTGGCGCTACCTGCCCCTCGGGGCGATCGTCGGCGTGCTGATCGTGCTCGAGATGGTGCTGGTCGTCGCGGCGAAGTACTACTGGAGCGGCGCGGCGCCGATGCCGCCCGATCCCGGCCCCGGATACAGCAACACCAAGGAGCTCGGCCGGGTGCTTTACACGGACTACGTGTACCCGTTCGAGCTCGCGGCAGTGGTGTTGCTGGTGGCGATCGTCGCGGCGATCGCGCTCACAATGCGGCGCCGCAAGGACACGAAGTTCCAGGACCCGGCCAGGCAGGTCGTGGTGAGGCGAAAGGACCGCGTCCGGCTGGTGTCGATGCCGGTGGAGAAGAAGAGCGGTGACGCGTGACGGGTGAAGCGGAGCGGACGCGCGCGTCGGCGCGTCCCGCATCACCGGGCGCTCGGGAATAGGGGGGCACTTGCTGTCGCTGTCGCATTTCCTCGTGCTGGGCGCGTGCCTGTTCGCGATCAGCATCGTGGGGATCTTCCTCAACCGGAAGAACGTCATCATCCTGCTCATGGCGATCGAACTGATGCTGCTCGCCGTGAACCTGAACTTCGTCGCGTTTTCGCACTTCCTCGGCGACATCACCGGGCAGGTGTTCGTGTTCTTCATCCTGACGGTGGCGGCGGCCGAGTCGGCGATCGGCCTCGCGATCCTGGTCGTGCTGTTCCGGAACCTCCGCACGATCAACGTCGACGACCTCGACAGGCTGAAAGGGTAGAGGCGGCGCGATGAAGGCCCTCTATCTCGTCGTCCCGCTCGCGCCGCTCTTCGCCGCGATCGTCGCCGGCCTCGGCGCCCGCCTTATCGGCCGCGCCGGGGCGCACTGGGTCACGATCGCCGGCGTGGGGATCTCGTTCTTCGCGTCCTGCGCGGTGCTGGCCGAGGTGATGAACGGCACCGTCTTCAACGGTACCGTCTACACCTGGCTCACCTCGGGGGGCACGCGCTTCGAGATCGGGTTCCTCATCGACCGGCTCACGGCGCTGATGATGGTGGTCGTGACCTTCGTG
Organism: Burkholderiales bacterium; assembly: GCA_035456405.1. Taxonomy (GTDB): domain Bacteria; phylum Pseudomonadota; class Gammaproteobacteria; order Burkholderiales; family SG8-39; genus JAGVSZ01. The sequence continues at coordinate 30,426 of DATIDG010000002.1, forward strand.
TCGTGGATGGTGCACATCTACACCATCGGCTACATGGCCGAGGACCCCGGCTACCAGCGCTTCTTCGCCTACATCTCGCTCTTCACCTTCTCGATGCTGATGCTGGTGATGGCGAACAACTTCCTCCAGCTCTTCTTCGGCTGGGAGGCGGTGGGCCTCGTCTCGTACCTCCTGATCGGCTTCTGGCACAACCGCCCCACCGCGATCTACGCGAACCTGAAGGCGTTCCTCGTCAACCGGGTGGGGGACTTCGGTTTCCTGCTCGGCGTCGCGCTCATCCTCGTCTACTTCGGGACGCTGGACTACGCGAACGTCTTCGCGCAGGCGCCGACGCTGGCGGGCGACACCCTCGAGCTCATACCGGGCAAGCCCTGGCTGCTGATCTCGGTCATCTGCATCTGCCTCTTCATCGGCGCGATGGGCAAGAGCGCGCAGTTCCCGCTGCACGTCTGGCTGCCCGATTCGATGGAAGGCCCAACGCCGATCTCGGCGCTGATCCACGCGGCGACGATGGTGACCGCCGGCATCTTCATGGTCGCGCGCATGTCGCCGCTGTTCGAGCTCTCCGAGGCGGCGCTGTCGTTCGTGATCGTGATCGGTGCGATCACGATGTTCTTCATGGCGCTCATCGCCCTCGTGAACTACGATATCAAGCGCGTGGTGGCGTACTCGACGCTCTCGCAGCTCGGCTACATGACGGTGGCGCTCGGTGCCTCGGCCTACCCGGCGGCGATCTTCCACCTCATGACCCACGCGTTCTTCAAGGCGGCGCTCTTCCTCGGCGCCGGCTCGGTGATCATCGCGCTGCATCACCAGCAGGACATGCGCTACATGGGCGGGCTGCGCAAGTACATGCCGATCACCTACCTGACGGTGCTTGTCGGCTCGCTCGCGAACGCCGGCTTCGTCGGCTTTGCGGGCTTCTTCTCCAAGGAGAGCATCATAGAGGCGACGCGGCTCGCGACGACGCCCGGCGCGACCTTCGCCTACGTCCTCGCGGTCGCCACCGTTTTCGTCACCGCGTTCTACTCGTTCCGGCTCGTGTTCTATGCGTTCCACGGCGAGGAGCGCTTCGACACCCACGAAGGCGGTCACGGGCACGGCGGCCACGACGAGCACCACGGGCCGCCCCGCGAGTCCCCGCTGGTGGTTACCGTTCCGCTCGTGCTGCTCGCGATCCCGTCGATTTTCGCCGGCTGGCTGATCGGCACGGTGCTCTTCGGTGGCTTCTTCGCCGATTCGATGTACATCGCGCCCGAGCACAAGGGACTCGCCACTATGGCGGCGGAGTACCACGGCGTCGTGGCGATGATGCTGCACGCCCCGTTCACGCTCCCCTTCTGGCTCGCGCTCGGCGGGATCGGGCTCGCGTGGTACTTCTACGTCGCGCGCCCGGAGCTGCCGGGCGCGGTGCGCGAGCGGTTCGGGCTCGCCACCCGCATCCTCGAGAACAAGTACGGCTTCGACGACTTCAACCAGCGGGTGTTCGCCGACGGCGCCGTCAAGGTCGGCACCGGACTGTGGAAGGGCGGCGACGTCGGCGTCATCGACGGCGTGATGATCGACGGGTCCGCCCGGGCGGTCGGCAGGTTCGCGGGGCTGGTGCGGCGGATCCAGACCGGATTCATCTACCAGTACGCATTCACGATGATCATCGGGCTCGCGATCGGGCTTGCCATCTGGCTCGCGCCCTGGTTCTGGCGCGTGCTCACGGGGGTCTAGGCCATGGACAACGCCACGCCCTGGCTGAGCCTCGCCATCTGGATCCCGATCCTCGCCGGGCTCGTCGTGATGGCGACGGGCGGCGACCAGAACGCGCGCATCGCCCGACCGCTCGCGCTCCTCGGGGCGCTGGCGGGGCTGTTCGTGACGTTCCCGCTCTATACCCGCTTCGACGCGGCGACGAGCGCAATGCAGTTCGTCGAGCGCGCGCCGTGGATCGACCGGTTCAACGTCTACTACCACCTCGGGGTCGACGGCATCTCGGTGCTGTTCATCCTCCTGAACAGCTTCATCACGGTGCTGGTGGTGATCGCCGGCTGGGAGGTGATCAGGACCCGCGTGTCGCAGTACATGGCGGCGTTCCTGATCATGTCCGGGCTGATGAACGGGGTGTTCGGCGCGCTCGACGGGATCCTCTTCTACGTGTTCTTCGAGGCGACCCTGATCCCGATGTACCTGGTGATCGGCGTCTGGGGCGGACCGAACCGGGTCTATGCGGCGCTCAAGTTCTTCCTGTACACGCTGCTCGGCTCGCTGCTGATGCTGGTTGCATTCATCTACCTCTACAACCAGGCGGGCGGCAGCTTCGCGCTCCTCGACTGGTACCGCTTGCCGCTGTCGATGACCGCTCAGGTGTGGCTCTTCTTCGCCCTGTTCGCGGCGTTCTCGGTGAAGGTGCCGATGTGGCCGGTGCACACCTGGCTGCCCGACGCGCACGTCGAGGCGCCGACGGGCGGCTCGGCGGTGTTGGCGGCGATCATGCTGAAGCTCGGGGCGTACGGCTTCATCCGGTTTTCGCTGCCGATTCTCCCGGACGCCGCACGCGACCCCTACGTCGCCGGTTTCATGATCACGCTGTCGCTGATCGCGGTCGCCTATATCGGGCTCGTTGCGCTGGTGCAGGCCGACATGAAGAAGCTGATCGCCTATTCGTCGATCTCGCACATGGGCTTCGTAACGCTCGGCTTCTTCATCTTCAACGCGTACGGGATGGAGGGCGCGCTCATACAGATGATCTCGCACGGGTTCGTCTCGGCGGCGATGTTCCTCTGCGTCGGCGTCATGTATGACCGCATGCACAGCAGGATGATCGCGGACTACGGCGGGGTGGTGAACACGATGCCGAAGTTCGCGTCGCTCATGATGCTCTTCGCGATGGCGAACTGCGGCCTGCCGGCGACGAGCGGCTTCGTCGGCGAGTTCATGGTGATCATGGGTGCGATGAAATTCAACTTCTGGATCGCCTTCTGTGCCGCCACCACCCTGGTCTTCGGTGCGGCGTACACGCTGTGGATGTACAAGCGGGTGATCTTCGGCGCGGTCGCAAACGACCACGTCGCGGAGCTTGCGGACATCGACGGCCGCGAGCTGCTCGTGCTTGGCCTGCTCGCGGCCGCAGTGTTGGCGATGGGCGTCTACCCGGCGCCGCTCACCGAGATCATGCACGCTTCGGTCAACGATCTCCTCAGGCACGTCGCAGCGGGCAAACTATGACTCCGGCGTATGCCGCCAGTTTGGGGGAAATGCAAGTGGGCGTCGCCCCCACGTTCGGTGGCCTATGAGCGACCTCCCGATCGTCCTGCCTGCCTACGGCGAGATCCTGCTGATGTTCATGGCATCGGCGATCCTCATCGCCGACCTCTTCCTGCCCGAGCGGCTGCGCAGCCTCACCTACTGGCTCTCGCTGGCGACGCTGGCCGCGTGCTTCGTCGTGACGGTCGAGGTGGTCCGCGCAACCGGCGGGCAAGCGGCGTACACGTTCGGCGGAATGTTCGTCGCGGACCTGATGGCCAACGTCCTGAAGCTGCTGACCTATGCGGCCGTAGCCGTGTCGCTCGTGTACTCGCGCCGCTACCTGGCCGAGCGGGGCATGCTGCGCGGGGAGTTCTTCGTGCTCGCGCTGTTCGCAACGCTCGGGATGGCGGTGATGATCTCCGCCAACAACATGCTGGCGATGTATCTCGGGCTCGAGCTGATGTCGCTGTGCCTGTACTCGATGGTGGCGCTGAACCGCGATTCGGCGGCCTCGACCGAAGCGGCGATGAAGTACTTCGTGCTCGGAGCGCTCGCGTCCGGCCTGCTGCTCTACGGGATGTCCATGCTGTACGGGGCAACTGGAACGCTCGACCTCACGCAGATGGCGCAGATCATCGCGACACGCCAGGCGAACGCCGTGGTGCTCGTGTTCGGGCTGGTGTTCGTGGTGGCCGGGCTCTCGTTCAAGCTCGGCGTCGTGCCCTTCCACATGTGGATCCCGGACGTCTATCACGGTGCGCCGAACGCGATGACGCTCTTCATCGGCACGGCGCCCAAGCTCGCCGCATTCGCCATGGCGATCCGGATGCTGGTGAACGGCCTGATCGACCTGGCGATCGACTGGCA
>DATIDG010000003.1:0-29501 GCA_035456405.1 Burkholderiales bacterium
TGGCGCGCCCGGCAGGATTTGAACCCACGACCCCCTGGTTCGTAGCCAGGTACTCTATCCAACTGAGCTACGGGCGCGAGGCCATGAATTTTATCAGAGGGACGCCCCGATGACCATCCGCCGTGCGCTAGAGCGCCGCGCGTGGTGGATTGCCCCGGCGGCGACGCAACCGCCGAGCGCGGAGCAGCATCACGACCGCAACCCAGGTGGCGAAGAGCGCGAGGGGCCATGCAAGCAGAGGAGGCCATAGCACCCCGAGCACGGCGACCAAGAGGAGGATGGCGCCGACGGTCACGAGGAAACTCGCCTCGGCCGGTCCCAGCACGCGGCGATTGGTGATTGCCGCGCCTACCGCAGCGCTGACGCTCAGTGCGCCCGCGGCGGCGCGGCCGGCGCTGCCCGACAGGACTCGACGCGCCCGGTCGGAACGTGGCAGGACCGTCGACGGACGAGCCCGATGGCGGCGGCTCAGGACGATCTCCGCGGCACGTCCGAGGTCCGCTTCGTACATCCGCGCCATCTCGTCCACGACCGCCTCGTCCTCGATCGCGACGTCGAGCTCGTAGTTGGTGAGGAAGCTCGCGAAGTTGAGGTTCGTCGACCCTACCCGCGCCCACCGCCGGTCCGCGATCGCGGTCTTCGCGTGCAGCATGCTGCCGGTCCACTCGAATACGCGCACGCCGGATTCGAGCAGCGTGCGATAGCCCGCGCGCGACAGGCGGCTCACCACCGGTATGTCGCTCGCACCGGGCACGAGCAGCCGCACGTCCACCCCATCGTCAGCGGCCGCGCACAGCGCATGCACGTATGGGGTCACCCCGACGTAGTACGCATCTGTCAGCCAGAGCCGCTCGCGCGCGCCTGCAGCGATCAGCTGGTCGAGGCGAAACACTCGCGCCGCGTTCGGCACGCTCGCAATCACGCGCAGCGCGACGCTACCCTCGGACGGAACCGTGCCGACCGGCGTCAGCGCGGCCTCGGGCAATGGATCGCCGATCGCCTCCCACACCTGCCCGAACGCTCGCTCGAGCTGCGGCACCGCTGGGCCACGAATCTCGACGCCCGTGTCGCGCCAGGCATCGAGCCGGCGCTGCGGATCTCCGAGCCACTTGGCGCTCACGCACAGGCCGGTAACGAACCCGACGCGACCGTCCACCGCGACCATCTTGCGATGATCGCGGGTGAGCAGGCCGAGCGGGCTGTCGAACCGCGGCGGGTTAAAGCAACGCACTTCGCCGCCCACCTCGACGAGCGGCCGGAAGAGCGATCGCGCGCCGCTTGTCCCGAGCCAGTCGTAGATGACGCGCACGCTCACGCCCCCACGCACCCGCTCGACGAGCGCGTCGACGAAATCGCGCCCGACCTCGTCGTCGCGAAAGATATAGCACTCGAAGAGAACGCTTCGTTCGGCAGCACGGATCGCGTCGAGCCACGCAGGGTAGTTCTCGGTCGCGTCCTTGAGGACCCGCACCCGGTTCCCGCCGATAAGTGGCGCGCCGGCGGTGCGGGAGAGGGCCTGGTCGGCCGCAAAGCGCAGCGTCTGCAGCTCGGTCTTCAGGTCGAACTGCTGGGGCGTGCCGGTCTCGAAGCGCTCCATAGCGGGGAAGTTAGCATGCGAGCGTGGGACGCTGTCCAAGAAAAGCCGAAGCCCGCAAGTTGCGGGCTTCGGGTGTTCTGGCGGAGAGAGAGGGATTCGAACCCTCGATACGGGTTTTGCCCGTATAACGCCTTAGCAGGGCGCCCCCTTCGGCCTCTCGGGCATCTCTCCGGGGCTCACTTCGATCGCTGCGTCGAGACGCCCTCCGGCCTACGGGGCCGCCTTGCGCCCCGAACTGCACGAACGCGCCAAGCGCGTTGGCCTCTCGGGCATCTCTCCAGCGTTCACTTCACTTGCCGAGATGCCCTCCGGCCTACGGGGCCGCCTTGCGCCTCGAACTGCACGAACGCGCCAAGCGCGTTGGCCTCTTGGGCATCTCTCCAGCATTCACTTCACTTGCCGTATCGAGATGCCCTCCGGCCTACGGGGCCGCCTTGCGCCCCGAACTGCACGAACGCGCCAAGCGCGTTGGCCTCTCGGGCATCTCTTCGAAAGCGGCCCGACTATAGCACCGGTCAGCTGGGCTGATCCAGGCCGAATGCCTTGTGGAGCACGCGCACCGCAAGCTCCATGTACTTCTCGTCGACCACGACCGAGATCTTGATCTCCGAGGTGGAGATCATCTGGATGTTGATTCCTTCCTCGGACAGCGTGCGGAACATCTGGCTCGCGATGCCGACGTGCGAGCGCATGCCGAGGCCCACCATCGATACCTTGCAGACCTTGTTGTCGCCGACGATCGCCTTCGCGCCAATGTGCGACTGCACCTTCTTCGCGATGTCCATCGCCTTCTGGTAGTCGTTGCGGTGGACCGTGAACGAGAAGTCGGTGATGCCGTCGACGCTCGCGTTCTGGATGATCATGTCGACGTCCACGTTCGCGTCGGCGATCGGCCCGAGGATCGCGTACGCGATCCCCGGCCGGTCCGGGACGCCCATCACCGTGATCTTCGCCTCGTCGCGGCTGAACGCGATGCCGGATATGACTGCTTGTTCCATCTTGTCGTCTTCCTCGAACGTGATCAGCGTGCCCTCGCCTTCGTCCTCGAAGCTCGAGAGCACCCGCAGCCGCACCTTGTACTTCCCGGCAAACTCGACCGAGCGGATCTGCAGGACCTTCGAGCCGAGGCTCGCCATCTCGAGCATCTCCTCAAAGCTGACGGTCCTGAGCCGCCGGGCCTCTGGGACGATCCGCGGATCGGTGGTGTAAACGCCGTCCACGTCAGTGTAGATCTGGCATTCGTCGGCCTTCAGCGCGGCTGCCAGCGCGACGGCCGAGGTGTCGGACCCACCGCGGCCGAGCGTCGTGAGGTTGCCCGCGCTGTCGATGCCCTGGAAACCCGCGACCACCGGAATGTAGCCAGCGGCGATGTCCGTGCGCAACCGTTCTTCGTCGATGCTGACGATCCGCGCCTTGGTGAACGCACTGTCCGTGAGGACGCGCACCTGGGGTCCCGTGTAGCTCTTGGCCCTCAGCCCGAGATCCATCAGCGCCATCGACAGGAGCGCGATCGTGACCTGCTCCCCAGTCGAGGCGATCACGTCGAGCTCGCGCGCATCGGGGTTCGCCTGGATCTCCTTCGCGAGCGCGATCAGCCGGTTGGTCTCGCCCGACATCGCGGACGGCACGATGACGAGCTGATGGCCTTTGGCCTTCCACCGGGCAACGCGGCGGGCGACGACCTTGATGCGCTCGACGCTGCCGACCGAGGTGCCGCCGAATTTCTGGACGATTAGTGCCATGCAGCAGGCCGTGAAACGGGCGAGATCTTACAGGATCGCCCAGGGCCTTCCGCCCCGCCGGGAATCTCCGGGCCCGAAGTACGTGCTTTCACGATTGTTCACCTTTCGCGGAGTACCCCCAATATGACGTTGTGCTACGATGGGCGAAGGTGGCGATGGGAGACGGACAGGACATGAAGATCTTCAACTGGGTAATCAATCCTAAAGAGGTCCGCACGAAGCTGGGGCTCAACCAGCAGGAATTCTGGACCAAGATCGGCGTGACGCAGAGTGGCGGTTCCCGGTACGAGAGCGGCCGCGAGATGCCGAAACCGGTGCGCGAGCTGCTCCGGCTCGTGCACGTCGAGAAGATCGATCTGACGAAGGTGAAGAAAGAGGACTTCGAGGTCATCGAGTACCTGAAGAACGCGAACCCGGACCTGTATCGGGCGCTGCGCAAGCGGTCCAAGATCAAGCGCCGGAACGGCCCCGACAGCGAGCATTGAGCGGCGCGGCGCTCTCAACGAAGGAAGGGCCGGCGATGCCGGCCTTTGTTTTTTTTGGGAAGTGGCGGATGGGGTGGGATTCGAACCCACGAAGGAGTCGCCCCCTTGCCGGTTTTCAAGACCGGTGCATTAGACCGCTCTGCCACCCATCCGAACGTGCCTTGCCGGTTTTGGCTCCGACGTAACCTGCCACCAGGAGCGGCAGGTTAGTCTGCGCCAACTGCGAAGACCGCCCTCCATGAAATCATTCTACTAACTCTCTTTTCCGGATTCGCCTTCGATCGTACCGCCACAAATCTATCCAAACTATCAAATAGTTAGCGTCGTCCTTGATATCTCCCAGGGGATCCACACATTGGTCCTTGCAATGGCGAGCGAGCGCCGCACCCGCTATACTCGCGCCGCGAAACTCGCGGGCCGGACGGCGATCTAAGTCGTTGTCCGCGAGGACCAACCAGGAGGAAACATGCAACCCGAACTGCAGCCGGTACAGGCCAACGTTCCCGCAGCCGGCCAGGAGCGCGCGCTCCAGCAGCACCGCGTCCTGCGCAACACCTATCTGCTGCTCGCGGCATCGCTCATTCCAACCGCGATCGGCGCGGTGATCGGCACGAACATCAACGTGTCGTTCCTGCGCTCGAGCCCGATCATCTCGTTCTTCGCGATCCTGGCCATCTTCTACGGCTGGATCTTCGCCATCGAGCGCAACCGCAACAGCGGCCTCGGCGTGGCGCTGCTGCTCGGCTTCACACTGTTCATGGGCCTGCTGCTCGGCCCGCTCTTCCAGCAGATCCTGGGTCTGCGGAACGGCGCGCAGCTCATCATGCTCGCCGCCGGCGGCACCGCGGCCGTGTTCTTCGCGCTGTCCGCCGTCGCCTCGAGCACGACGCGCGACTTCAGCGGACTCGGCAACTTCCTGATGGTCGGCGTGATCGTCGTGATGCTCGCGGTGGTCGCGAACGTGTTCCTTGCGAGCCCGATCTTCCACCTGATGATCGTGTCGGCGTTCGTTCTGCTCTCGTCGCTCCTCATCCTATGGCAGGTCAACGCGATCGTGCGCGGCGGCGAGACGAACTACGTGTCGGCCACGCTTACGCTCTACGTCGCGGCCTACAACCTGTTCACGAGCCTGCTACAGCTGCTCGGGATCTTCGGCGGCGACCGCGACTGACCGCGTCCGGGAATCGAGCGAAGGGCGGCTCCGGCCGCCCTTTTCGCAGGTGCGGTTTCAACGCACGAAGAACGCGATCGACTCGACGTGCGCGGTGTGCGGGAACATGTTAACGACGCCTGCCGCAGCGAGCCGGTAGCCCTTCACGTTCACGAGCACGCCCGCATCGCGCGCGAGCGTCGCCGGGTCGCACGAGACGTACACGATCCTTCGCGGGTCGGCATCGTCGAGCGCTTTCACGACCTCGATCGCGCCCTCGCGGGGCGGGTCGACGAGCATGGCGTCGCAGCGCGGAAGGGCCGCGCAGGCCGACGGCTCGAACAGGTTGGCCACCTCGAACTGCGCGACGAGGCCGTTCGCCGCCGCGTTCCGCCTGGCCCGCTCGACGAGCCCGCCGTGTCCTTCGAAGCCGATCACTTCCGCGCCGCACGCCGCGATCGGCAGCGCGAAGTTGCCGAGGCCGCAGAAAAGATCGAGAACGCGCTCCCCCGGCCGCGGAGAAAGCAGCGCGAGCGCCCGGCGCACCAGTATCTCGTTGACGGCGTGGTTCACCTGCGTGAAATCGGTCGGCGCAAAGTGGAGGCGCACCCCGTACTCCGGGAGCGCGTAGTAGAGCGGCGGCGCCTCGAGCGGATGAAAGGGACGCGCCGAGTCCGGCCCTGCCGGCTGGAGCCAGAACTGCACGCGGTGCGCATCGGCGAACGCGCGCAATATCGCCTCGTCGGGTCCGGTCAGCGGCTGCAGGATCCGAGCGACGAGCACGACGACCTCCGCGCCGACCGCGAGCTCGATCTGCGGCAGGCGGTCCCTGATCGACAGCCCGCTCACCAGATCCCTGAGCGGCCCGATCAGCGCCGAGATCCGCGGCGGCAAGACTTCGCAGCTCGTCATGTCGGCGACATAGGTCGAACGCCGCTCGCGGAAACCGACGAGCGCCCCGCCCTTCTTCGGTACGTAGCGCACCGAGAGGCGCGCCCGGTGCCGGTAGCCCCAGGCGTCGCCGTGGATTGGCGCCAGCAGGCTCTCCGCGCGCACCTTGCCGACGTGCCACAGCGCGTCTTCGAGGATGCGCTGCTTCGCGGCCACCTGGACGCGGGATTCGACGTGCTGCATCGCGCAGCCGCCGCACGTGCCGAAGTAGCGGCAGCGCGGGACCACCCGCGCGGCACTCTCGCGCAGAACGCGCGTCATTGCGCCGGCGTCGTAGGACGGCTTGTGCTTGGTGACCTCGTATTCGACGCGTTCGCCCGGCAGTCCGCCCGCGACGAACACCGCCTTGCCCTCGATGTGCGCGACGCCGCGTCCCTCGCGGTCGAGGGATTCGATGACCGCGACGTTCATCTCAGGCCTTGGGCCAGGCAGCGAGGAACCCGCGCCAGTGCGGCGCGTCGAGCTTCGCCAGTGAAGCGCGGACCAGGGCGAGCTCGGCTGCGTATTCCTTGCGGTCGAGCGCCCCGCGCATGAGCTGGAAGCGCAGGTATACGAGCCAGGTGTTGAGGGTGTCGGTTTCGCAGTACGCACGAACGTCCGCGATGCGCCCCGCACGGAACGCATCCCACACCTGCGAGCCGTCCATGCCGATTTTGCCCGGCAGGCCGAGCAGGCGCGCGATCTGGTCGAGCGGCGCCGATGCGCGGGGCTGGTACATGGACAGCAGGTCCATCAGATCCAGGTGCCGCGTGTGGTAGCGGCTGATGTAGTTGTTGAAGCGGAAGTCGCGGCTGTCGGCGTAATCGCCTTCGCCCATGTCCCAGTAGCGCGGCGCGGTCACGCCATGGCGCAGCCCGCGGTAGTGGAGCACCGGCAGATCGAAGCCGCCGCCGTTCCACGAGACGAGCTGCGGCTTGTACTTCTCGATGCCGTCGTAGAAGCGCTGGATCAGCTCGCACTCGCCGTCCTCGAGCGCGCCGAGCGACCAGACGCGCAGGCCATCACCCTCGCGCAGGACGCACGCGATCGCGACGATGCGCTGGAGGTGCAGAGGGAGGAAGTCCTGTCCGGTCGCCGCGCGCCGCCGCTGGAAGGCGGTCTCGGCGACGTCCGCGTCGGAGAGACCCGAGTCGAGTTCGAGGAGCGTCCGGTAGCCGACGACGTCCGGGACCGTCTCGATGTCGAAGACGAGGGTCGCCGCCACTTAGGGAAGGCCTGAACAAGCGCCACGGGGTGTCGCGAGGCAGCGCAGCTGGACGAGCGAGGACAACAACAAACAACGCCTTACGCCGTTAGGAGCTCGCGATCTCATATGCCGAAAGACCTTGATCGACACTTCCTTGGGAAACGCTCAGGCGGGGAACACGCCGGTCGAGAGGTAGCGGTCGCCGCGGTCGCACGTGATGCACACGATCACGGCGTTCTCGACTTCCCTGGAGATGCGGAGCGCGACAGCGAGCGCGCCGCCCGAGGAGATGCCGGCAAAGATGCCCTCCTCCGCGGCCATCCGGCGCGCCATCGCTTCCGCGTCGGCCTGGCTGACGGGCTCGATCCGGTCCACGCGCGCGCCATCGTAGATCTTCGGCAGGTACGCCTCGGGCCACTTGCGGATGCCGGGGATCTTTGAGCCTTCCTCCGGCTGGCACCCGACGATGTGGATGGCCGGATTCTTCTCCTTCAGGAAGCGCGAGACGCCCATGATCGTTCCGGTCGTCCCCATGCTCGACACGAAGTGCGTGATCTTCCCGTCGGTGTCGCGCCAGATCTCCGGCCCGGTGGTCTCGTAGTGCGAGAGCGGGTTGTCCGGATTCGCGAACTGGTCCAGCACGATCCCTTTGCCTTCGGTCTGCATCTGCTGCGCCAGGTCCCGCGCGTACTCCATACCGCCCCTGGACGCCGGGGTAAGGATGAGCTGCGCGCCGTAGGCCGTCATGCTCGCGCGCCGCTCGGCCGAGAGGTCATCGGGCATGATCAGGATCATGCGGAAGCCGCGCATCGCCGCCACCATCGCGAGCGCGATGCCGGTGTTGCCGCTGGTCGCCTCGATCAGCGTGTCGCCGGGCTTGATGCGGCCGCGCTCCTCGGCCTTGCGAATCATCCACAGGGCGGGGCGGTCCTTCACCGAGCCGGCCGGGTTGTTGCCCTCCAACTTGCACAGCACGACATTGGTCGTCTCGCCGGGCAGCCGCTTGAGCCGCACGAGCGGGGTGTTGCCGACGGTGTCGTCAATGGTCTTCCACATGGCCTGCTCAATCGCCTGCCGATTCCCGCGGCAGCAGGGCCGCAACGTATCGCTCGACGCCTTCGGCGACCGTCAGGAACGGCGCCGCGTAGCCCGTGCCTCGAAGCGCGCTCAGGTCGGCCTCGGTGAAGCTCTGGTACCTGCCTTTGAGCGCCTCCGGGAACGCAACGTATTGGATCGCGCCCTGCGTCAGCAGTTCGGCGCGGGACAGCGCCGGCTGGCCCGTCGCCTTGCGGCAGGTGTTGATGACGGCCTCCGCCACGTCGTTGAACGACTGCGCGCGCCCGGTCCCGACGTTGAAAATGCCGGAGAGCTGCGGGCGCTCGAGGAAGTGCAGGTTGACGTCGACGACGTCCTCGACCGACACGAAATCGCGCCGCTGCTCGCCGTTCGCGTAGCCGCCCGAACCCTCGAAGAGCTTCACGCGGCCCTCGGCGCGGTACTGGTTGAAGAAGTGCCACGCCACGGAAGCCATGCGTCCCTTGTGGGCTTCGTTCGGCCCGTACACGTTGAAGTACCGGAACCCGGCGACCTGCGCCGACGCGTCGGCGAGGCGGCGCCGCACGACCTGGTCGAAAAGGTACTTCGAGTAGCCGTAGACGTTGAGCGGGCCCTCGTGCTCCGGCGACTCCCGGAACACGCGCCCGCCGCCGTACACCGACGCGGACGAGGCGTAGAGACACGGAATGTCCTCCTCCGTGCAGAAGTCCAGCAGCGCGAGGGAGTAGCGATAGTTGTTCTCCATCATGTAGCGCCCGTCGGTTTCCATCGTGTCCGAGCAGGCGCCCTGGTGGAGGATCGCGTCGAGCGCGCCGTCGAGCTCGCCGGCCTCGAGGCGCTCGAGGAAGTCGCGCTTGTCGAGGTAGTCGGCGATCTCGCATCCGACCAGGTTCGTGAATTTGTCGGCCCGGGTCAGATTGTCGACGGCGATGACGTTCGTGACGCCGCGCTCGTTGAGCGCGCGGACGAGGTTGGAACCGATGAAGCCGGCGGCGCCGGTGACGACGAAGTAGGAGCTCATAGGTTCGGCGATGCCGTGAGGTCGGCGGCAAGCTCGCCGGGATGGACGACCGCAGTCCCGAGTTTACCAACCACGATCCCCGCTGCGTGGTTCGCGACGTGCACCGCCTCGGGCAGGTCTGCGCCGGTCGCGAGCATCACCGCAAGGGCCGCTATGACGGTGTCGCCGGCGCCGGTCACGTCCGACACTTCCCGCGCCTTGGCCCGCTCGTGCTGCACGCTCCCTTCGCGATAGAGCGTCATGCCCTCCTCGCTGCGGGTCACCAGCAGCGCGTCCACGCCCAGCCCGGCGCGCAGCCGCTGGGCACGGGCCGTCAGATCGGCCTCGTCCTTCCAACGCCCGACGACCTCGCGCAGCTCGTTGCGATTCGGCGTCACGACGTTTGCGCCCCGATATCGCTCGTAGTCGTCGCCCTTAGGGTCGACCAGCACGATCCGTCCCCGTGCACGCGCCGTCGCGATCATCCGCTCGATGTGCGTGAGGCCGCCCTTGCCGTAGTCGGATAGGACCACGACGTCGTAGGTCGCGAGGCTCGCCTCGAACTCCGAAAGCTTGCCGGCCAGCACCTCGTGCGAGGGAGCGGTCTCGAAGTCGATCCGCAGCAGCTGCTGCTGGCGGCCGATGACGCGCAGCTTGACGGTGGTTGCGATCGTGCCATCGCGGTGCAGGCTGGCGCGAATGCCGTCCGCCCCGACCAGGCGCTCGAGCGCGCTTCCGGCGTCGTCCGCGCCGACGACCGACAGCAGGCCGACGGTCGCACCGAGCGCAGCCGCGTTCCGCGCCACGTTGGCGGCGCCTCCGGGCCGTTCCTCGGTGCGCTCGATGCGCACCACCGGCACCGGTGCCTCCGGTGAGATGCGGCTCACGTCCCCGAACCAGTAGCGGTCTAGCATCACGTCGCCGACGACGAGCACCCGCGCGCGCGAGAAGTCCGGCAGCGCACCGCTGGCGCGCGCGCTTCCCGCTTCCCGTTTTCCCTTCCCCGTCACGCACGGCCTATCGAGAAGTACTGGAACCCTGCAGCGCGGACCAGCTCGGGCTCATATAGGTTGCGACCGTCGAAGATCACCGGCTGTTTCAGCAGTTCCCTGAGGCCGTCGAAATCCGGGCTGCGAAACTCCTTCCACTCGGTGACGATCACGAGCGCGTCAGCGCCATGTGCAGCGGCGAGGGGGGAGTCCGCATAGGCGACTCGCGGCTCGGCTGCATAGATTCGGCGCGCCTCCGGCATCGCCGCCGGATCATAGGCGCACACGGACGCGCCGCGCGCAAGGAGATCCGCGATCAGCACGCGGCTCGGCGCCTCGCGCATGTCGTCGGTGTTCGGCTTGAACGCGAGGCCCCAGACCGCGAAGCGCCGCCCGGCGAGGCTCGCCCCGAAGCGCCGCTCGATCTTCGCGGGCAGCACCCGCTTCTGCGCCTCGTTCACGCGCTCGACCGCCTGCAGTACCTGCAGGTCAAACCCGGCGTCCTTGCCGGTCTTGACGACTGCCCTCACGTCCTTCGGGAAGCACGATCCGCCGTAGCCGACGCCGGGGTAGAGAAAGTGGTACCCGATGCGGAGATCGGAGCCGATGCCGCGCCGGACCTGCTCGATGTCCGCGCCGAGCCGCTCGGCCAGGTTGGCCATCTCGTTCATGAACGAGATGCGCGTGGCGAGCATCGCGTTCGCGGCGTACTTGGTGAGCTCCGCCGAGCGCACATCCATCACGATGAGGCGCTCGTGGTTGCGCTGGAACGGCGCGTAGAGCGCGCGCATCACGCGCTCGGCCTCTGCGTCGTCGCTGCCGATGACCACACGGTCCGGCCGCATGAAATCCTCGACGGCCGCACCTTCCTTGAGAAACTCGGGGTTCGACACCACGGTGAAAGGAAGCGACGCGCCTCGCTCCGCCAGCGCCGCGGCGATCGTGCTGCGCACGGCATCCGCGGTGCCGACCGGCACGGTCGACTTGTCCACGACGATGCGGGGCGCCGTCATGTGCCGGCCGATCGTGCGCGCGGCGTTGACGACGTGCTGCAGATCGGCCGAGCCGTCCTCGTCCGGTGGCGTGCCCACCGCGATGAACTGGATGCGCCCGTGCGCGACGCTCTCCGCCGCATCGGTCGAGAAGCGGAGCCGCCCGGCGGCGCGGTTGCGCGCCACCATCTCCGCCAGGCCCGGCTCGTGGATCGGGATGCCGCCGTCGTTCAGGATGCCGATCTTGCGCGAATCGACGTCATAGCACAGCACGTCGTTACCGACCTCGGCCAGGCACGCGCCCGACACCAGGCCGACGTAGCCCGTGCCAATCATGGTGATCTTCAAGAGATTTCCTTTCCAGGGTTCCGTTCAGCTTCAAGGCGCAAGGTCGAACTCCTCGGTCCGCCGCGGCGGGTAGGTCTCCCAGGCCATGCAGGCCGGGCACTGCCAGTAGAACTGCCGCGCGCGGAAGCCGCAGTTCTCGCAGCGGTAGCGCGCGAGCCGGCGCGTCTGCCCCTGCACCAAGCTGCGCACAAGCTCGAGATCGTGCCGCCGGTCCGCGGACGCGGTGAGCAGCTGCGCCTCGAGCAACTTGTCCAGCCCGAGCAGCGTGGGGTTGCGCCGCAGCTCGTCGCGCACGAGCTCGTAGGCCGCGTCCGCACCCTCGGCGTCGAGCGTCGACTGGAACGCGACGTCGAGCAGGTCGAGCGACGGATATGCGGCGAGATAGCCGCGCAGCAGGGTCAACCCACCCGCGGACTGCGCGAGCGCTTGGAAGCTCTTGAGCAGTCGATGCGCGACGAGCGCGAGGAACGCCGGGTTCTGCGTCTCGACGCGCTTCCAGTGCTCGATCGCCTCGTCATGCCGCCCGCCCGCCGCGGCGAGATCGCCGAGCTGGATGCTGGCGCGCACGCACCTGCGGTTCTCCTTCAGCGCCTCCTCGAGCAGCGCGCGCGCGGCATCCGGACGCGAGTGCGTGGCCTCGACCGCGGCCAGCTCGCAGCGAAACTCCGCGACCTCTTTCTGCCACGACTGCCCGGTCTCCTTCTCGAGTCGGCGGGCGGTCTCGCTCGCCTTTTCCCAGTCCTTCTCCTGCTGGAAGATGTCGAGCAGGTGCTTGAGCGCGTCGAGGCGCTGCGGCCCGTCGCGCAGCTTCGTGAACGTCTCCTCGGCGCGGTCGAGCAGGCCCGCCTTGAGGTAGTCCTGGCCGAGCTCGAACTGCGCCTGCCGGCGCTGCTCCTGCGCAAGGTCGGAGCGCTCGAGGAGATTGCGGTGCATGCGGATCGCGCGCTCGGTCTCGCCGCGCCGGCGGAAGAGGCTCCCCAGCGCGAAGTGCAGGTCGACCGTCTCCGGGTCGACCTTGACGACCTCGATGAACGCCTCGATCGCCTTGTCGGGCTGCTCGTTGAGCAGGAAGTTGAGCCCCTTGAAGTACGTCCGCGGGACGCTACGGGACTCGGTGACGAGGTGCTTGATATCGATGCGGGCAGCGAGCCAGCCCAGGCCGAAGAAGACCGGGAACGCGATGAGCCACCAGACCTCGAATTCCATGCGTCGTGCGGCCCCGGCGGAGCGGCTACGGCTGCGAGGGCACGTCGGGCGCCAGAGTCCGCGCCGGCTCGCGCGGCGCAGTCTCCGCTGCGCGCAGGCGCAGCTCCTTCTGCAGCCCGGCGATCTCGCGCCGCTGGCGCACGAGCGGCGGCAGGCACGCGATCACGCCGAACGCGGCGCCCGCGACGAAGCTCGCGAGCACAACGAACACGAGCGGCGCGTGCCAGGACTGGTCGAAATAGAACTGCAGCGTGACCGGGTCGGTGTTCTTGATCGCGAAGAGCAGCGCCACGACGAACACCGCCGCCCACATAAGCGACGTGAGGAGCCTCGCGAAGGCCATCAGTCCCGCCCTCCGGCCGAGAGATCCCGGGCCGCCCGGCGCGCCGCCCGTCGCACTACGAGCTAGATGCAGAACGCCTCGACGAGGCGTTCTGCATCTGAACTGCGCGCGCACGCACGGCATCGCGCCAGGCACAATCAAGGAGTTCCCTCACGGTGCAGATCACGACACGCTCACCCACCGTGGTCGCGCGCCCGGCTTGCAACATCCCGCTAGCCTGCGCCTGCCTGCGCGTGCCCGGCCTCGAGCTCCCCGTCGACCCGCTCGCGCAGCTCCTTGCCGGCCTTGAAGTGGGGCACGAACTTCTCGGGCACGTGCACCTTCTCGCCCGACTTCGGGTTGCGTCCGACGCGCGCGGGCCGGTGGTTGAGGCCGAAACTGCCGAAGCCGCGGATCTCGATCCGCTGGCCGCTCACCAGGCTCTGGGTCATCGCGTCGAGGATCATCTTGACCGCGTACTCGGCGTCCTTGGCGACGAGCTGCGGATAGCGGCTCGCGAGCCGCGCGATGAGCTCCGACTTCGTCATTTCCTCCCCTCCGAGTGCGCCCACGCGCTAGTCGCGCTGGGCGTTCTTGTTGTCGAGCTTCGCCTTGAGCAGCGCACCGAGGTTGGTCGAGCCGGTGCTCGCCGCCGAGGCGGTCTGGAGCTTCTGCATCGCCTCGGTCTCGTCCGCCACTTCCTTGGCCTTGATGGACAAGTTGATGTTGCGGTTCTTGCGGTCGATGTTGATGATCATCGCATTGACCGTTTCGCCTTCCTTGAGGTGCGTGCGCGCGTCCTCGACGCGGTCGCGCGCAACCTCCGAGGCGCGCAGGTAGCCCTCCACGTCGCCGGCGAGCGAGATCACTGCGCCCTTGGCGTCCACACTCTTGACCGTGCCGGTCACCAGAGCGCCCTTCTCGTGCGTCGCGACGAACGTGTTGAACGGGTCGCCCTCGAGCTGCTTGATGCCGAGCGAGATGCGCTCGCGCTCGACGTCGATCGACAGCACCACCGCGTCGAGCTCGTCGCCCTTCTTGTAGTCGCGGACCGCCTCCTCGCCCGGCTTGTTCCAGGACAGGTCGGAGAGGTGCACCAGTCCGTCGATGCCGCCCGGCAGGCCGATGAAGATGCCGAAGTCGGTGATCGACTTGATGACGCCGTGCACCTTCTCGCCCTTGCGATGGTTCTGCGCGAACTCCTCCCAGGGATTGGGCATGCACTGCTTCATGCCGAGCGAGATGCGGCGGCGGTCCTCGTCGATCTCGAGGATCATCACCTCGACCTCGTCGCCGAGCTGCACGACCTTGGACGGGTGGACGTTCTTGTTCGTCCAGTCCATTTCCGAGACGTGCACCAACCCCTCGATTCCCGCCTCGATCTCGACGAACGCGCCATAGTCGGTGAGGTTCGTGACCTTGCCGAAGAGCCGCGTCCCGTGCGGGTAGCGGCGCGAAATGCCGACCCACGGGTCCTCGCCGAGCTGCTTGAGGCCGAGCGAGACTCGGTTCTTCTCCTGGTCGAAGCGCAGGACCTTCGCCTGCACCTCATCGCCAACCGAGAGCACTTCGGAGGGGTGCTTCACGCGGCGCCATGCGAGATCGGTGATGTGCAGCAACCCGTCGATCCCGCCGAGGTCCACGAACGCGCCGTAGTCGGTGATGTTCTTGACGATGCCCTTGACGACGGTGCCCTCCTGCAGGCTCGCGAGCAGCGCCTCGCGCTCCGCGCCGGCCGTCTGCTCGAGCACCGCGCGCCGCGACACGACGACGTTGTTGCGCTTGCGGTCGAGCTTGATGACCTTGAAGTCCATCGCCTTGCCCTCGAAGGGCGTCGTGTCCTTCACCGGCCGCATGTCGACGAGCGAGCCCGGGAGGAAGGCGCGGATGCCGTTGATCATGACCGTCAGGCCGCCTTTCACCTTGCCGGTGATGACGCCCTGGGTGACCTCGCCCGATTCGAGCGCTTTCTCGAGATCGAGCCACGCGGCGAGCCGCTTGGCCTTGTCGCGCGATAGGCGCGTCTCGCCGTAGCCGTCCTCCAGCGCCTCGATCGCGACGGCGACGAAATCGCCGGACTTGACGTCGACCTCGCCGCGGTCGTTCCGGAACTCGTCGAGCGGGATGTAGCTCTCGGACTTCAGACCCGCGTTGACGACGACGAAGTTCTGGTCGACGCGAACCACCTCCGCGGTGATGACCTCTCCGATCCGCATCTCCTTGCGGCTGAGGCTTTCCTCGAAGAGCGCAGCGAAACTTTCCTGCGGGGCCACCGCGGGGGAAACATTTGCCATGAAATTGACCTGATCCTTCACCCGAGCGCGGGCATTGCGCCGCGTCGGGGCTGGTTGCACAACGGCAAGCGGGCTCGTCGCCCTCCTCGCCACCCGTTCATCCGCCCGCCTCGCGAGACCAAGTCAGCACCGCCTGCGCCGCCTGCTCCGCAGTCATCCCCGTCGTGTCGAGGGGCTTCGCATCGGGGGCCGGCCTGAGTGGTGCCACGGCCCTTGCGGCATCGCGTGCATCACGCTCGCGTAGGTCGAGCAAAAGAGTATCGATGTTAGCAGGGATTCCTTTGTCATTCAACTGCTTATACCGACGCGCGGCCCGGGCCTCCACCGCCGCGGTCAGGAATACCTTCAGCCGCGCGTCCGGAAACACGACCGACCCCATGTCCCGGCCGTCGGCGACCAGGCCCGGCGGCCGGCGAAAGGCTCTTTGCCGGTCGAGCAGCGCCGCCCGGACCCCGGAAACGGCGGCAACGCGGGAGGAGGCGATGCTGCAGGCCTCGGTGCGGATCTCCTCGGTGACGCGCCGCCCGTCCAGCCAGACTTCCCCCCCGGCGAACCGGACGTCAAGTGCGGCGGCTAGGGCGGCGAGGGCCGGCTCGTCATCGAGACCCACCCCGCCCGTGGTAGCCGCAAGCGCCACCAGTCGGTAGAGCGCCCCGCTGTCGAGGTAGTGGAAGCCGAGCGCGGCCGCGACGAGTTGCGCCACGGTCCCCTTGCCGGATGCGGACGGGCCGTCGATCGCGATCACCGGTACCGTCATGCCGGTGCCGCCGCCAGGCGGGCGAGCTCGCGAAAGTACCCGGGGAAAGTCTTGTCGACACACGCCGGGTCGTTGATGCGCAGCGGCACCCCGCCCAGCGCGACCAGCGAGAAGCACATCGCCATCCGATGGTCGTCGTAGGTGTCGATGACCGCGTGCGGCGTGAGCCGGGAGCCCGCGGGCGGGGTGATGCGGAGGGAGTCGGCCCCCTCCTCGACTGTCGCGCCGACCTTGCGCAGTTCGGTCGCCATCGCCGCGAGGCGGTCGGTCTCCTTCACACGCCAGTTGGCGACGTTGCGGATCGTCGAGGGCCCGTCGGCGAAGAGCGCCAGGATCGCCACGGTCATCGCGGCATCCGGGATGTGGTTCAGGTCGAGGTCGACGGCGCGCAAGGGTTGGGCACCGCGCACCTCGACCCAGTCGTCGCCGATCGTCACGTCGGCGCCCATCGCCTGCAGCACCTCGACGAAGCGGACATCTCCCTGCACACTCGCGCGCCCGACCCCCTGGACGCGGACCGGCCCGCCGCCGATCGCGCCCGCTGCGAGAAAGTAGGACGCGGACGACGCGTCCCCTTCGACGTGGATCGTTCCGGGCGACCGGTAGCGCGCCCCGGCCGGAACCGCGAACCGCCGCCACCCGTCGCGCTCGACCACGACGCCGAAGCGCCGCATCGAATTGAGCGTGAGCTCGACGTAGGGCTTCGACACCAGGTCGCCGGCCACGTCGACCGCGATGCGCCGTCCGGCGAGCGGCAGCGCCATCAGCAGCGCAGTAAGGAACTGGCTCGACACGCCGCCGCGCACGGCGACCGCCGGCGCGGGGGCGAGCCGGCCGGGCCGGATCTCGAGCGGCGGGAAGCCGTCCTTGCCGAGATAGCCGATGTCGGCGCCGAGCGCACGCAGCGCATCGACGAGGTCGCCGATCGGACGTTCGTGCATGCGGGGCACGCCCGAGAGCCGATAGTTTCCGCCCGCGAGCGCGAGCACCGCCGTCAGCGGCCTGAATGCGGTGCCTGCATTGCCGAGAAAGAGCTCAGCCTTCTTGGCGGGAAGGATCCCGGCGCAGCCGTCCACCCGGTAGCATCCGGGCGCCCCCGCCGCCACCCATTTCACGCCCAGCGTCCGCAGCGCCTCGAGCATGCGGGCCGTGTCGTCGGAGTCGAGGAGCCCGACGATGTCGGTCGCGCCTTTGGCGAGCCCCGCAAGCAGGAGCGTACGGTTAGAGATGCTCTTGGAGCCCGGGAGCGCGATCGTGCCGGCGACTCGCGCGACCGGCGCGAGGTCCAGATGGTCGGGCCGCGCGGCGGCGTTCGGCATAGGCCAGTCAGTCGGCACCGCCGGACGCGCCGCGTTGCGCGCTCCACGCCCGGCGGGCGGCGCGCGCCTCCTCGAAGGCTCGCAGCAGGGCCACCGCGTCGCCCTGCTCGAGCATCGCGCCGAGCTGCGCAAGCTCGTCCTGGTAGCGCCGCAGCTCGCCGAGGAGCGCCGCGCGGTTGGCGATCGAGATGTCGCGCCACATCTCGGCGCTGCTTGCCGCGAGCCGCGTGAAATCGCGGAACCCGGTACCCGCATGCGCGAGGAGACTTCGCGAGTCGGCGCGGTGCGCGATCTCGCGCATGAGGGCGAACGACAGCAGGTGCGGCAGGTGGCTTACCGCGGCGAGCGCCGCGTCGTGCTCCGCCGGCGCCATCTCGGTCACACGGGCGCCGCACGTCTGCCACGCTGCCCGCACGCGCTCGATCATCGCAGCTTCGTTCTCGGGCAACGGCGTCAGGATCACTTCCCTGCCGCGATACAGGCTCGGCGAAGAAGCCGCGACGCCGCTCTCGTCGGAGCCGGCGATCGGATGCGCCGGCACGAACTGCGCGATCTTCTCGCCCAGCCGTGCGCGCGCGCTGTCGATCACATCCACCTTCGTGCTTCCGCCATCGGTGACCACGGCATCGGGCGCGAGGCGCAGCGCGATGCGTTGGAAGATCGCCGGCATCGCTCCGACCGGTGTGGCGAGAAGCACGAAGTCGGCGCCGTCGACCGCCGCGCCCGCATCGGGCTGCGCGGCGTCGATCGCGCCGATGTCGAGGGCGCGCCTCATGTTCGCCGGGTCGCGCCCCACCCCGATCACGCGCCCCACGGCGCCGGCCGCCTTCAGCGCAAGCGCAAACGAGCCGCCGATCAGCCCGACGCCGATGACCGCGAGCGTGTCGATCCGCGCCACGGGTCAGGACTTCCCGAGCGCACCCGCCAGCGCTGCGAGGAAGCGGTCGTTCTCCTCGGGCAACCCGACCGTCACCCGCAGGTGATCCGGCAACGCGTAGCCGGCGACCGGTCGCACGATGACGCCCTCGCGCAGGAGCCTCTGGTACACCGCGACCGCCTGGCTCACGCCACCCGCGCGCGGGATCTCGACGGTCACGAAATTCGCGAACGACGGGATCCACGCCAGCCCGAGGCCCTTGAAGCCGCCGGTGAGCTGGCTGAGGCCCGACAGGTTCAGGTCGTGGCTCTTGCGCAGGAACGGCTCGTCGTCGAGCGCGGCGATCGCGGCGACCAGGGCGAGGTTGTTGACGTTGAAGGGCTGCCGCACGCGGTTCAACAGGTCGGCGATTGACGGATCGCACAGCGCATAGCCGACGCGGAGTCCGGCGAGGCCGTAGGCCTTCGAGAACGTGCGCGTGATGACGAGATTGCGGTGCCGCGCGAGCCACTGCAGGCTGTCGTAGCGCGCCACCACGGGCAGGTATTCGTTATACGCCTCGTCGATCACCACGACGACGTCGGAGGGCGCGGCCTGCAGGAACGCCTCGAGCTCGCCGCCCTCGAGCAGAGTCCCGGTCGGGTTGTTCGGATTCGCGATGAAGACGACGCGCGTCTCGGGCTCGATCGCCCTCAGCATCGCCGGCAGATCGTGGCCGTAGTTCTTCGCGGGCACGACGATGCCTTTCGCGCCGCGCGCTTGGGTCGCGAGCGGATACACCGCGAACGCGTGCTGCGAGTAGACCGCGGACCACCCCGGGGCGAGGCACGCTCCGGCCACCAGCTCGAGCACGTCGTTGGAGCCGTTGCCGAGGACGATGCGGTTCATCGAGACGCCGAGCTTCCGCGACAGCGCCTTCGTGAGATCGAATCCGTCGGGGTAGCGCGCGAGCTCCGGCAGCGCGGCCTCGATCGCGGCGCGCGCCCGCGGCGAGACCCCGAGCGGATTCTCGTTCGACGCGAGCTTGATGATCCGCGCCTCCTCGAGGCCCATCTCGCGCGCAAGCTCCGAGATCGGCTTGCCGGGCTGGTACGGCGCGATCGCGCGGACGTACGCCGGCGCGCGCTCGCAGGGGTCGGCCGCGGGCAGGGTCTGGGTCATTGGGCGGCCGCCGGATACGAGCCGAGGACCTTCAGGAACGGCGCAAGGCCTTTGAGCTCGGCAAGCGAGTCGGCCACCTTGCGGTCGCGCTGGTGGCCTTCGACGTCGATGTAGAACACGTACTCCCAGCGACCGAGCCGCGCCGGCCGCGATTCGATGCGGCTCATGCTCACCGCGTGCTTGGCGAAGGGCCCTATCAGCGCATGCACGGCGCCCGGACGATTCGGCGCCGACAGCACTACCGAGGTGACATCGCGTCCTGTCGGGGCGGTCTCGAGGTGGCCGAGCACCAGGAACCGCGTCAGATTGTTCGACGCGTCCTCGATGTTCTCGGCGAGCAGGTTCAGCCCGTAGCGCTCGGCAGCGATCGCGGGACCGATCGCGCAGGCGAACGGTTCTCCGGAGGCGAGTCGCGCCGCCTCGGCGTTGCTCGACGCCTGCACGCGTTCCGCATGCGGCAGGTTGCGGGCGAGCCACTGATGGCACTGCGCGAGCGACTGGGCGTGCGAGTAGACGCGCGTGATGCCGGCGAGGGCCTCGCCCTTAGCCATCAGGTTCTGGTGGACTCGCAGCACAATCTCCGCGCAGATGCGCAGCGGCGTCTGCAGCATTAGGTCGAGCGTGCGGCCGACGGCGCCTTCGGTCGAGTTCTCCACCGGCACGACCGCGAACTGCGCGGCGCCGGTTTCCGCCTGCCGGAACACCTCGTCGATCGACGCGAGCGGCACCCCGTCCACCGAGTTCCCGAAGTGCTTCGCGACCGCCATCTCGCTGAACGTTCCGGCCGGGCCGAGGTAGGCGATGCGCAGCCGCTGCTCGAGCGCGCGGCATGCGGAGATGATCTCGGCGAACACCCGTCCAAGCGATTCGCCCGAAAGCGGACCGGGGTTCGCCGCCGTTGCGCGCCGCAGGACCTCCGCCTCCCGCTCCGGCCGGTAGACGGGGCCGTCGCCCTTGAGTCGCCCGATCTCCTGCGCCGCCCGCGCTCGCTCCGAAAGCAGCCGCACCAGCTCTCCGTCGATGCGGTCGATCTCGGCGCGACGCCGGGCGATGCCTTGTTCGATGGGTTCGTCGTCCACGGCCGCGTCAGGATGGCAGGTAGCGGATCGCGAGCACGCCGTCGATGCGACGGATCGCCTCGATCGCGTCTTTCGGCACCCGGCTGTCCACGTCCACCAGGGTGTAGGCCATCTCCCCCTTCGACTTGTTCAGCATGTTGTGAATGTTGAGCCCCGCTCGCGCCATCGCGGTCGAGATCTGGCCCAGCATGTTCGGCACGTTCGCGTTGGCGATCGCGACGCGGAACGGCGCTTCGCGCTGCATTAAGACATCCGGGAAGTTCACCGCGTTGCGGATCGTGCCGTGCTCGAGGTAATCGCGCACCTGGTCGACGACCATCACCGCGCAGTTGTCCTCCGCTTCGCGCGTGGACGCGCCAAGATGGGGCAGCGCCACGACGCCCTCGTGCCCGGCGAGGAGCGCCGTCGGGAAGTCGGTCACGTATGCCTTCAGCCGGCTCGCACGCAGCGCCCCGACAACCGCGCGGTCGTCGACGATCCCTTCGCGTGAGAAGTTGAGCAGGATCGTGCCCGGCCGCACGTGCGCGAGGGCCTTCTCGCTGACGAGATGCTTCGTCGCCTTGTCCAGCGGCACGTGCAGCGTGATGAAATGGCTCGCCTTCAGGGCCTCGTCGATCGAATGGGCCTTCCTCACCTGCGAAGGCAGGCTCCAGGCCGCGTCGACCGTGATCTCCGGGTCGTAGCCGATAACGTTCATGCCGAGCCGGATGGCCGCGTCGGCGACGAGACTCCCGATCTTGCCGAGCCCGATCACGCCGAGCGTGTGGCCGGGCAGCTCGACGCCGGCGAAGCGCTTCTTCTCCTCCTCGACCCGCTTCGACAGGGTCTCATCGTCCCCGCGCAGACCCGCGACGAACTGCACGGCGGGCACGAGATTGCGCGCCGCGATGAGCATGCCCGCGAGCACGAGCTCCTTCACCGCATTCGCGTTCGCGCCGGGCGCATTGAACACCGGCACCCCCCGTTTGCTCATATCCGCCACCGGGATGTTGTTGGTGCCCGCGCCGGCGCGGCCGATCGCCCGCACCGACTGCGGGATCGACATACCATGCATGTCCGCGGACCGGACCAGGATCGCGTCCGGACGCGCAGCGTCCTTGCTCACCGCGTAGGTCTCCACCGGCAGGCGCTTCAGCCCGACCTGCGAGATCTGGTTCAGCACGAGGATGTCGAACCGCTCACCCATGCTTCGCCTCGAACTCCTTCATGTAATCAACGAGCGCCTTCACGCCCTCGATCGGCATCGCGTTGTAGATCGAGGCGCGCATGCCGCCGACCGAGCGGTGCCCCTTTAGCTGCACCATCCCGCGCGCCTCCGCGCCCTTCAGGAACGCTGCGTCGAGCGACTCGTCGCGCAGCGTGAACGGGATGTTCATGAGCGAGCGATCCGACTCCCGCACCGGGCTTCGGAACAGGGTCGAATCGCCCAGGTAGTCGTAGAGGAGCCGGGCCTTGGCGACGTTCTTCCGCTCCATCGCCGCGAGGCCGCCTTGCTGCTTGAGCCACTTGAACACCAGTCCCGCGATGTAGATCGCGTAGGTGGCGGGCGTGTTCGACATCGACTGCGCGTCGGCATGGACCTTGTAGTCGAGCATGCTGGCGGTGCCCTTCGGCGCGTGCCCGACGAGGTCGTCCCGCACGATCACGATCGTCAGACCGGCCGGCCCGATGTTCTTCTGCGCGCCGGCGTAGATCAGGCCGTACTTCGACACGTCGATCGGCCGCGATAGGATGTGCGAGGACATGTCCGCGACCAGCGGGACGACGCCGGTCTCCGGGACCCAGTGGAACTCCACCCCGCCGATCGTCTCGTTCGTGCACACGTGCACGTATGCCGCGTTCGGGTCGAGCCTCCAGCTTGCACGCTCGGGCACGTAGGTGAACTTGCCGTCCTCCGCCGAGGCGGCGACGCTCACCTTGCAGAACGACTGCGCCTCCTTGATCGCCTTCTTCGACCACTCGCCGGTGTTGACGTAGTCGGCGGAAACCTTTCCGCGCAGCAGGTTGATCGGGACCATCGCGAACTGCAGAGTCGCGCCGCCTTGCAAGAATAGGACCTTGTAGTTCGCCGGGATGACCATGAGGCTCCGCAGGTCGGCCTCGGCCTCCTCCGCGATGGCGATGAACTCCTTGCCGCGATGGCTCATCTCCATCACGGACATGCCGCTTCCGTGCCAGTCGAGCATCTCCTCGGCGGCCTTGCGGAGGACATCCTCCGGCAGGACCGCCGGTCCGGCGCTGAAATTGAACACTCTCATTCGGGAGCCGCCCCTCCGTCCTCGTGACCGCCGTTTCCGTTCCCGTTCTCGTCCTCGGGCTCGGCGATCTTCTCCACGCCGGCGAGCTTGGTGCCCGCATCGAGGTTGATCAGGCTCACGCCCTGCGTCGACCGGCCCATCTCGCGGATCTGATCGACCTTGGTGCGGATGAGCACGCCGCCCGTGGACACGAGCACGATCTCGTCCTTTTCGTCGACCAGTGCGGCGCTCACCACCTTGCCGTTGCGCTCGCTCGTCTGGATCGCGATCACGCCCTGCGTCCCCCGGCTGTAGCGCGGGTACTCCTCGAGCGCCGTGCGCTTGCCGTAGCCGTTCTCGGTCGCGGTCAGCACGCTCTTCGACGGATCGTCCGCGACGAGCATCGAGATCACGCGGCACCCCTCGCCGAGCGTCATCCCGCGCACGCCGCGCGCGCCGCGGCCCATCGGGCGCACGTCGTCCTCGGCGAAGCGCACCGCCTTGCCCTCGTCGGAGAACAGCATCACGTCGCAGCGTCCGTCCGTGATCGCCGCGCCGACCAGGTAGTCGCCTTCCTCCAGGTCGACCGCGATGATGCCCTTCTCGCGCGGCCGGGAGAAATCCGAGAGCGGGGTCTTCTTCACCGTGCCGTTCGCGGTCGCCATGAACACGAAGTGGCTCTCGTCGAAGGTCTTGACCGGCAGCACCGCGCTGATGCGCTCGTTGTCGGCAAGCGGGAAGAGATTCACAATCGGCCGGCCGCGGCTCGCCCGCGTCCCGGCCGGCACCTCGTAGCCCTTGAGCCAGTAGACCTGGCCCCGGTTCGAGAAGCACAGGATGTAGTCGTGGGTGTGCGCGATGAACAGGCGCTCGATGAAGTCGTCCTCCCGCATCGCCGCAGCCTGCTTGCCGCGGCCGCCGCGCCGCTGCGCGCGGTAGTCGGCCACCGGCTGCGCCTTGATGTACCCGGCATGCGAGAACGTGACTACGACGTCCTGCGGCGCGATCAGGTCCTCGACGGCGATGTCCTCGGCATTGAGTACGATCTCGCTCTTGCGCTTGTCGCCGTACTGCGCCTTGATCGTCGCGAGCTCCTCGCCCATGATCGCGGTGATGCGCGCCGGCTTCGACAGGATGTCGAGCAGGTCGGAGATGGTCTCGAGCAGCTCCTTGTAGTCGGCGACGATCTTCTCCTGCTCGAGGCCGGTAAGACGCTGGAGCTGCATCTCGAGGACGCGCTGCGCCTGGGCGTCGGAGAGGCGGTAGCCGCCCGCGGTGAGCCCGAAGTTCGGGCCGAGATCCTCGGGCTGCGTCGCACCTTCGGGCGCGCGCTCAAGCATGTCCTTGACTAGCTGGGACGGCCAGGCCTTGCCCATCAGCCCCTGCTTCGCCTCGGCCGGGGTCCGGGCCGCCTTGATGAGGGCGATGATCTCGTCAACGTTTGACAGCGCGACCGCGAGGCCCTCCTGCAGGTGCGCCCGCTCGCGCGCCTTGCGCAGGTCGTAGGCGGTGCGCCGCGTCACCACCTCGCGCCGGTGCGCGAGAAACGCGGTGAGCATCTGCTTGAGGTTGAGCAGCTTCGGCTGGCCGTCGAGCAGCGCGACCATGTTCATGCCGAAGCTGTCCTGCAGCTGCGTCTGCTTGTAGAGATTGTTGAGGACGACCTCGGGAATCTCGCCGCGCTTGAGCTCGATCACCACGCGCATGCCGGACTTGTCCGACTCGTCGCGGATGTCCGAGATGCCCTCGATCCGCTTCTCGGTGACGAGCTCCGCGATCTTCTCCTGCAGCGTCCGCTTGTTCACCTGGTAGGGCAGCTCGTCGACGATGATCGCCTGCCTCTGGCCGCCGGAAATGTCCTCGGTGTGAGTGCGCGCGCGGATCACGACGCGGCCGCGGCCGGTGCGGTAGCCCTCGTGCACGCCGGCCAGCCCGTAAATGAGGCCGGCGGTCGGGAAATCGGGCGCCGGCATCAGCTTGATCAGCTCCTCGATCGCGATTTCGGGGCTCGCGAGGAGCGCGAGGCAGGCGTCGACCGTCTCGGCGAGGTTGTGCGGCGGAATGTTCGTCGCCATGCCGACGGCGATGCCCGACGATCCGTTGACGAGCAGGTTCGGCAGGCGCGTGGGCAGGACGGTCGGCTCCTGCTCCTTGCCGTCGTAGTTCGGCACGAAGTCGACCGTCTCGCGATCGATGTCGGCCAGCATCTCCGCGGTGATGCGATCCAGCCGGCACTCGGTGTAGCGCATCGCCGCCGGGTTGTCGCCGTCAACCGAGCCGAAGTTGCCCTGGCCGTCGACGAGCGGGTAGCGCATCGAGAAGTCCTGCGCCATCCGCACCAGCGTGTCGTAGATCGCGGTGTCGCCGTGCGGGTGGTACTTGCCCATCACGTCGCCCACGACGCGTGCGCACTTCACGTACGGACGCGTCGCGACGATGTTCGATTCCTGCATCGCGAACAGCACCCGCCGGTGCACCGGCTTCAGGCCGTCGCGGACGTCGGGGAGCGCCCGCCCGACGATCACGCTCATCGCATAATCGAGGTAGGAGCGCCGCATCTCCTCTTCGAGGCTGACCGGAAGCGTTTCCTTGGCGAACTGTTCCATTGCGGCGGGGTATGGCTCGGGTGACGCGCGCGTGCTATCTATCTATCCAACACCACGCGCAAAGCATGGAATTTTAGCATCCGGTCCGCGCACGGGCCAAGGTTCCCGAGCCGCGAAAGGAGGTTGTGCCCGAGGGATGTTGTAGTATCCGCGCGCCCTCTGGCCGCGCGGCACCCGGGCCGCTCCCGCATGGCGCTCCCGACGATGCCGACTCCACCCGAATCAGCCGACCTGGTCATCGATGCGCGCTGGGTCGTGCCGGTCGAGCCCGACGGCGCGGTGCTCGAGGACCACAGCGTGATCGTCCGCGACGGACGGGTCGTCGCGCTGCTGCCGACTGCCCAGGCAGCGCATGGTTACGAGGCAGCGCGCCGAGTGAAGCTTGATCGTCACACCCTCATCCCGGGCCTGATCAACCTCCACACGCATGCGGCGATGAGCCTGATGCGCGGGCTCGCCGACGACCGGCCGTTGATGGAATGGCTGAAGGAGCACGTCTGGCCGGTCGAGATGAAACACGTGTCGCCGGAGTTCGTCTACGACGGCACGCTGCTCGCCTGTGCCGAGATGCTGCGCGGCGGCGTCACCTGCTTCAACGACATGTACTTCTTCCCCGAGGCCGCCGCCCGCGCCTGCCGCGACAGCGGCATGCGCGCAAGCCTCGGTTTGATCGCAGCCGAGTTTCCGAGCGCGTACGCCTCCGACGCGGACGACTACCTGGCGAAGGGGCTCGAGTTCCGTGACCGGCTCGGAGCCGAGGCGCGCATTTCATTCTGCATGGCGCCGCACGCGCCGTACACGGTGAGCGACCGCACGTTCGCGCGTCTCGCGACGCTGGCCGAAGAGCTCGACCTGCCGGTCCACATTCACCTCCACGAAACCGATGAAGAGATCCGCGGCAGCGTGGCGATGCACGGCAGGCGCCCGATCGGGCGGCTCGAGGCGCTCGGGCTTGTCAGTCCCCGGCTGATCGGCGTGCATGCGGTCCACCTCACCGAGGCGGAGGTCGCCACGCTGTCCCGCAACGGCTGCTCGGTCGCACACTGCCCGTCTTCGAACCTGAAG
Organism: Burkholderiales bacterium; assembly: GCA_035456405.1. Lineage (GTDB taxonomy): Bacteria > Pseudomonadota > Gammaproteobacteria > Burkholderiales > SG8-39 > JAGVSZ01. Next base: position 26,420 of record DATIDG010000003.1, read on the forward strand.
CTCGCCAGCGGCTTCGCCCCGGTGGCAGCCCTGCTTGGCGCGGGAGTGAATCTGGGGATCGGGACCGACGGCGCAGCGAGCAACAACCGCCTCGACATGTTCCAGGAAATGCGCACGGCGGCCCTGCTGGCGAAAGCGGTGGCCGGGCGCGCCGACACATTACCGGCCCATGTCGCGCTGCGCTGCGCCACGCTCGGGGGCGCCCGGGCGCTCGGCCTGGACGCCCGGATCGGGTCGATCACCCCCGGAAAGGCGGCCGACCTCTGCGCCGTTTCCATGGATGAACCCGAAACACAACCCTGCTACGATCCGGTCTCGCACCTCGTGTACGCGTGCGGGCGGGAACATGTGACCCATGTCTGGGTCGGCGGAGAGCCCCTCGTGGCCGAGCGGACCCTGTTGCGTTTTGACACACGGGTGTTGGAAAAGCGGACAGGCTTGTGGCAGAATAAGTTGTTGAGATAAGAAAGAAACGGTAGCCGGCCGGTCCACGGACGGTTGTTGATTAGGGCTCCACACTCTCTGGAAGGGGAAAGCATGTTCAAACAAAAGGTGGTGTTGGCTGCGTCCGCCGTCGTGATCGGCCTGGTCGCCGCCCCGGCGTTCGCGCAGCAGGGTAAGGGTACCCAGGGCTACGTGACGGACACGCGCGACGCGATCGTCAAGGATCCATACAACCTCTGCTGGCGCACCGGCTACTGGACGCCGGCGATCGCCAACTGCGAATGCGACAAGGATCTGCTGCCGAAGCAGGTCTGCGAGCCGCCGCCTCCGCCGCCGCCCGCCGCCGCCCCGCCGCCGCCCGTTGCGAAGCCGGCGCCGCCGCCGCCGCCGAAGCCGGTCACCGAGAAGGTCACCTTCGCGGCTGACGTCTTCTTCGACTTCGACAAGGCGGTCCTGAAGCCCGAAGGCAAGGCCAAGCTCGACGACCTGGTCGGCAAGCTCAAGACCGTCGCGCTCGAGGTGATCATCGCCATCGGCCACACGGACAGCGTCGGTTCGAAGGAATATAACCAGAAGCTGTCGGTCCGCCGCGCCGAAGCCGTCAAGGCGTACCTGGTGAGCAAGGGCATCGAGCCGAACCGGATCTACACCGAAGGCAAGGGCTTGACGCAGCCGATCGCGGACAACCGCACCGCCGCCGGCCGCGCGAAGAACCGCCGCGTGGAGATTGAGGTCGTAGGCACGCGCCAGAAGTAACGGCTGCAGCCTCAGCAAGAAGCCCCGCTTCGGCGGGGCTTTTTGTTTTGGGGATCGCGCCGAGTTAAGCTCTTGTACCGTGACCGACACGACCACGAACGCCGATCCGAAGGAGCTCGCCAAGTTCAGCGAGCTCGCGCATCGCTGGTGGGATCCGGAGGGGGAGTTCCGGCCGCTGCACCAGATCAACCCGCTCCGCCTCGCATGGATCGACGGCAAGGCGCGGCTTGGCGGCAAGCGGGTGCTCGACGTCGGATGCGGCGGCGGCATCCTCACCGAAGCAATGGCCCGTGCGGGTGCACGGGTCAAGGGCATCGACCTCGCCGACAAGCCGCTCCAGGTCGCGCGGCTTCATCTCCTGGAGTCACAGCTTCCGGTTGATTACGAGGCGGTGTCGGCGGAGGATCTCGCTCGCCGCGAGCCGGGCGGCTACGACGTGGTGACGTGCCTCGAAGTGCTGGAGCACGTGCCCGATCCGCCCAGCACGGTCCGCGCCTGCGCAGCCCTCACCCGGCCCGGCGGACAGGTCTTCTTTGCGACCATCAACCGCAATCCGAAGTCCTACCTCTTCGCCATAATCGGTGCCGAGTATGTGCTCGGCCTGCTGCCCCGGGGCACGCACGACTACACGCGCTTCATCAAGCCATCGGAGCTGTCGCGCTGGTGTCGCGATGCGGCGCTGGAGGTCGCGAGCCTCGTGGGCATGAGCTACAACCCGCTGACCCGGGTGTATGCGCTCGGCGCCGGCACCGACGTGAACTACCTCGTCTGCGCGACCAGGCCAGGATGAGCATCCACGCGGTCCTGTTCGACCTCGACGGGACGCTCGCCGACACCGCGCCCGACCTCGCGGGGGCGCTAAACGCGCTGCTCGAGGAACGGCGCCGTCCGCTCGTTCCGGTCGACGCGGCGCGTCCGGTCACATCAAGCGGTGCGCGCGGGATGCTGAAGGTCGGCTTCGGCATCGATCCCGGTCATGCCGAGTACGAGGTTCTCAAGGCGCGGTTCCTGGACCTCTACGCAGAGCGCGTCTGCGTCGAGACCCAGCTCTTCGCGGGCATCGCAGAGCTTCTCGCGACCCTCGATGCGCGCGCGGTGCCCTGGGGTGTGGTGACCAACAAGGCGGAACGATTCACGCGGCCGCTGCTCGAAGCGCTCGCCCTGCTTGAGCGCGCCGCGTGCGTCGTCGGCGGCGACACCGCCGCACGCGCCAAGCCGCACCCCGACCCGCTCCTGCACGCCGCGCGGCGCATCGGCATCGAGGCGGGGCACTGCCTCTACGTCGGTGACGACCTGCGGGACGTGCAGTCGGCGCGCGCCGCCGGCATGCCCGTCCTGGCCGCCGCGTATGGATATCGCGGCGTGGACGGCGACCCGCACGCGTGGGGCGCGGACGCGGTCATCGAGCATCCGCTCGAAGTCTTGAAACACCTCAGTCTGCCCATATAATGAAGGGACGCGGGGGTGCTTCGCGACCCCCGCGGTGGATCGGTGCGCAGCACAACTAAATTGGGGGCGACCTGGTCTCGACGGGGGTTGCGAAGCAGCGCAGGGCATGCCGAGGGCCAGCGACCTCGTTAATCCAACTGGAAACACTACAAACGCCAACGACGAGCGTTTCGCTCTCGCCGCCTAACACCGGCGAGACGCTGCACTAGCTTGCTGATGGGCTAGGCCCCGAAAGGGGTGCAGCGTCATTGACATCAGCCTCTCCGCCTGGTCTGGCCGCTTGGCCGGGCGGATCCGTCGAAGCGGCTGGCCGAGCGTCAGCCTGCCGGCCGGCGGGCGCGAAGCGAGATCCAAACGACCAGGCTAAGCATGTAGTCCTGACTGCGGAGGACTTTCGGACGCGGGTTCGATTCCCGCCGCCTCCACCAAAATG
>DATIDG010000004.1:0-4525 GCA_035456405.1 Burkholderiales bacterium
TCGCGCCCCTGCTCCATGGCGTGGATCCGGAAGGCGTTGGCCATCTCCTCGTTCGCGACACGATGGATCCCCCACGCGGCCTGCTCGGTCGACAGCCCGAGCGGCCGCGCGATCCGGCGCTCGATTGACTCCGCCGCGGCCTCGCGGTGGAGCTTCATCTCCCCACCCAGAAAGTAGTCCGGGTCGAGATAGCCGAGCACGAGATCCGCGTCGGTGACGGTCGGCTCCTTGCCCCCGCGGGCATAACAGGCCGGCCCGGGCACCGAGCCTGCGCTGCGCGGCCCGACCTGCACCTGTCCCAGCTTGTCGATCGAGGCAATCGAACCGCCGCCGGTTCCGATCTCTTCCATGTCGACACAAGGCGTGCGCACGGGATACCCGCTCCCGCGCTTGAAGCGCTCGATGCGCCCGACCTCGAACTCGCGTGCCACGGTGGCCTCGCCATCGTGGATCAGCGAGGCCTTCGCCGTGGTGCCGCCCATGTCGAAAGCGATCAGGTTCCGGCGGCCGGTAAGGCGCGAATAGAAGGCGCCGAGCATGGTGCCACCCGCGGGGCCCGATTCGATGAGTCGGGTCGGGAACTGCTGCGCCTGCTTCGCCGTGGTGAGCAGCCCCGAGGACAGCATGAGCTGGAATGAGCCCTTGAAACCGCGCTCGGCGAGCCGTCCGTCCAGCCGCCGTAGATAGCGTTCGACAATCGGCTGCAGGTAGGCGTTGATGACGGTCGTCGAGGTGCGCTCGAACTCGCGGATCTCCGGCGAGACGTCGCAGGAGCAGCTCACGGAGACCTGCGGCGCGAGTCGCGCAATGTACGCGGCCGTCTCGCGCTCGTGCGCCGCGTTGCGGTAGGAATGCAGATAGGAGATCGCGATGCTCTCGACGCCGGCGGCGAGCAGCGCGTCGACTTCGCGTGCGAGGCTCGCGCGGTCGAGCGGCGTCACGATGGTCCCGTCGCGATCGACGCGCTCGATCACCCCGCGTCGCAGCGGCCGCGGCACCAGCGGCTCGGGCAATTCGAGCTGTAGGTCATAGTAGTCGTAGCGCGACTCGCGGCCGATCGCGAGCACGTCGACGAAGCCCGCGGTCGTGAGCAGTCCCGTCCGCGCGCCGGTACGTTCGATCACCGCGTTGGTGGCAAGCGTTGTCCCGTGAACGAGCACGCTGATCTCTCCCGCCGAGATCCCGGCCTCCTCGAGCAGGCGTTCGAGGCCCTCGATCACCGCGTCCGAGGGATCGGCTGGCGTAGTGAGCGTCTTGCCCAGTGTGAGCGTGCCCCGCTCGATGTCCTCCATCACGAAATCCGTGAACGTTCCACCAATGTCCACGCCGATCCGATATCGCGCCACGTCGCTACCTCACGTCCATGCGGAAGACCTTGCGCATCACGAGCAGCATCGGCCAGTCGGTCAGCACGCCGAGCAGGCCGATGATGATCATCAACGCCATGATGAGCTCCGTATTGAGGGTCTCGCGCGACTGGAGCAGCGTCGCGCCGAGGCCAAGATTCACCCCGGTGAACTCGCCCAGAACCATGTAGATCCACGAGTAGGCGAGGCCAATCCGCAGCCCGGAGAGGATCGCGGGGAACGCGGCGGGCAGGATCACCGTGTACAGGATCGAGCGCTCGCTGGCGCCCAGCGAGCGCGCCGCGCGCATCAGGATCGGGTCCACGTACTTCACCCCCTGCACGGTGCTGATCAGCACCGCATAAAACGAGCCGAGCGAGATCAGGAAGATCGAGGCCGGCGTGCCGATCCCGAACCAGATGAGCGCGAGCGGCAACCAGCAGATCCCGGGGATCGATCGGGTGAGCTGGAGCGTCGGCTCGACGTACACCGCGAATCGCCGGTTGTGCCCGAGCACGATCCCGAGCGGAATCGCGAGTCCGGCGCCGAGGGCAAACCCACCGACCACGCGCTTCAGGCTCGCCCAGAAGTGCGCGAGAAATGCACCCGAATACGCCTGCGCCGAGTTGCCGCCGATCATGAAGTCCCACCCCGCGGCGAGCACCTGACCCGGCGAGGGCAGGATGTACTTGGGGATGAGGCCGCTGTCGGTCACCGCGCTCCAGACGGCGATGATCGCGAGCGGCAGGAGCGCCGCCCGCCAGAGGAACGCCGCTCGCTCGCGCCACACGCCCGGGCGCGACGTGGAGGCCGCCGGGGGGGTGGCCGTGAATGCCTGCGTAGCCATGGCCCCCTTACTTGACTTGACCGACGAACTCGCGCACCACGAGCTTGTTGAGATCCGGAATGGTCTGGATGACGCCGAGGCCCTTGAGCCGGTCGGTAAAGGCGGCCATCTGCGACATGAACCGCTCGTCCATCTGCCACTTGAGCTCGATGTTGTCCATGGAACGGCGCGTGGCGGCGCGGTCGTAGCCCCACTCCTTGGTGACCAGGTCGGCCCATTGATCGGGATTCTTCGACAGCTCGTCGGTGGCCTTCGCATGCGCCTGCGCCCACACGCGCAGCATGTCCGCCTTGTTCTTGACGACCCGCTCGCTCGATAGGACGCCGACGTTGATGGTGCCCACGGGGTTGTCGTAGGGATACATCACGACCCGGCCGTAGCCCGTCATGACGGCCTGCGTCGAGTTCGGTTCGTTTCCCGAGAAAGCGTCGACGTCGCCGCGCTGGAGGGCCGCGGGCATGTCCGCCGGCGCGAGGCGGATGAGTGTCACCTCGTCCAGCTTGATGTTCGCCTTGCGCAGCTCCTCGCGCAGCAGGATGTCGTGGATCGAGTTGGGCAGGTTCCCGATCTTCTTGCCCTTGAGGTCGGCGATCGACTTGATCGGCGAATCGGTGCGGGCGACGATCGCCGTCCCCTTGCCGGCCTGGTTCGCGACCACGACGATCGGCTGGTCCTTCGAGCGCGCGACCGCAGCGATCGTCAGGCCGATGTAGGCGAGATCCACGCTGTCCGAGAGGAGCGCGTTCGTCATGTCCCCCGGGGTCGTGAAGTAGGTGATCTCGGTTTTCCACCCCGGCGGCAGATGCTTCTGCGCGAGGAGCGACGGAGCGAGCACGGTCGCTTTCACGACGGCCATGCGAATGGTTTGCGGGGCTTGCGCTGCCACGGTAGCGGCCACGGCAACCCCCGCGACGAGCACCGCCACGCCCACGACGATCCTCCAACGTGTCCTCATACAGTCTCCTCCTCCGCCGGTTACTGGATCCTTGCCGGCAAGCCTACGTGGCCGCGCGCGCAAAGGGGAAATGGTATTTTGTTGGTAGGTGATAACGAAAGGCTATCAGGGCGTGGCCCTCCCCGTCGACCGTCGTTCGCTGCTCGCCCGCCTGCGATTCCGCCACCTCGAGCTGGTGCGCTCACTCGCCGACACCGGGAGCCTGCGCGAAACGGCACGCCGCCTCCACCTCAGTCAGCCCGCCGTGAGCAAGGCGGTGCGTGAGATCGAAACGCTCACGGGCGCGAACCTCTTCGAGCGCAGTCCGCAAGGCACCGAGCTCACCCGTGCTGGCCACATGCTCGTGCGAGGCGCGGAAGTGTTGCTGCGCGAACTGGATTTCCTCGGCGGAGAACTCGTTTCGAGCAGTACCGAGGATGTGCCGGTATTGCGGATCGGCGCCCCGCCGGTTCTCGTCACGTGGACCCTGCCCCCCGCGCTCGCGGCCGTCCGGGCGGCCACACCCGGGCTGCGCGTGCACATTTTCGAGGGCAACCTGCCCCAACTCATCAAGCAACTCGAACGCGGCGTTCTCCAGTGCGTGGTTGGCTTGCAGACCCCGGAGATGCTGGAAGCGAATCGCGCGGCCAATGTGCGTTGCGAGCAGCTTACCGACCAGACCCTTGCGGTGGTCGCAGCACCGAGCCATCCGCTTGCGCGACGCCGACGGGCCGGATGGACCGATCTTGCGGGGGCCGACTGGATCCTGCCTCCGGAACGGACGCTGGTCCGGCAGGCGCTCGCGTCTACCCTGGCACAGGCCGGGCTGCCACTGCCGCGCCCGGTCGTCGAATCGGCGCAACTCGCGACCAACATCGAACTCGCAGCGGCCGGCGTCGGCATCGCACTCGCACCGCTCGCCGCCGCGGCGATCGCCGAGCGTCGCGGTGTGATCCGGCGCATCCCGATTCAGCCCCCGGTCACCGTTCCCCCGCTCGCCGTCCTCGTGCGTGCCGCGCACGAGGATGTCCAGGCGCTGGAGGCGCTGATTGGGGCAATGCGAACGCTCCATCCCTGAGAACCGCGTGACGGCGGGCGCGTAAGGAGATCCGTACGCTTAGACGATGATGGGATATTGCACACCATACATCGTCACGGTCGTGCCCGAAACGTAGCTCGCCCGGGGGCCGCCCCCCCGATCAGGCGCGAGCGCGCCAGAGCATCCACGCCTCGGCGAGAGCTAGGGCCTTTTCTACGCCGCCTTCCCTTTCGCCGAGTAGGCCGAAAGTGGGGCGAGGTAACCCGCCCCGTCGGGATCAGGGGGGAGCAGAGCGCCGCCGCTCCGCCTCGAGCGCGCGCTGCACCGCCGGCCGCTCGGCCATGCGCTGGCTGTGGTCC
>DATIDG010000005.1:0-61607 GCA_035456405.1 Burkholderiales bacterium
CGAGCTGGAGAAGATCGAGAAGCCGGCCGGCATCGGCAACCCGAAGGACTTCCGGCACGAGATCGTGAACTTCGTGCTGCGCGCGCGCGCCGCGAACCAGGGCAAGAACCCGTCGTGGACGAGCTACGAGAAGCTGCGCACGGTGATCGAGAAGAAGATGTTCTCGACCACCGAGGACCTGCTGCCGGTGATCTCGTTCAACGCGAAGGCCTCCGCGGAGGAGCAGAAGAAGCACCAGAACTTCGTCGACCGCATGGTCGCGAAGGGCTACACGCCGAAGCAGGTGCGCCTGCTCGTCGAGTGGTACCTCCGGGTCCGCAAGTCCTCGTGACGCGCCAGAACCGCGCGGTCCCATGACCGACGTGATCGACCGGCGCGAGAACCCGCGCCACAAGAGCGCGGTGAACGCGCAGCGCTTCCTCAAGCGCTATCGTGCGCAGGTGCGCGAGGCGGTCGCCCGCGCGATCTCCGGCCGCAAGATCGCCGAAGCCGATCGCGACGCGAGCGTGTCGATCCCGGCGCGCGACCTCAACGAGCCCGTCTTCCAGCACGGCGCCGGCGGCCGGCGCGAGGTGGTCCTCCCGGGGAACAAGGAGTACGTGACGGGCGACGAGATTCAGCGCCCGCCCAGCGGCGGAGGGGGCCAGGGCAGCGGGGCGAGCGATGACGGCGAGGGCGAGGACGCTTTCCGCTTCCGCCTCTCGCGCGAGGAGTTCCTCGACTTCTTCTTCGAGGACATGGCGCTGCCGGACCTCGTCAAGACTCAGCTCGCGGCGATCCCGCACCACAAGCGCATCCGCGCCGGCTACCGGACCGACGGCACGCCGTCCAACCTGGCGGTCGTCCGCACCATGCGCGAATCGCTCGCGCGGCGCATCGCGTTCGCGGGACCGCATGCCGCGCGCCTGCGCGAGATCGAGGAGGCGCTCGACGAGCTCGGTGGCGAGGAGGCCGACCGGAACGACCCGCGCGTCGCTGCGCTCCTCGAGGAGCAGGCGGAGCTGCGCGCCCGCGTCGCCAAGATCCCGTTCATCGACACGTTCGACCTGCGGTTCCGCAACCGCGTCACGCAGCCGATGCCGATCGCCCAGGCGGTGATGTTCTGCGTCATGGACGTGTCCGGGTCGATGGACGAGTCGCGCAAGGATCTCGCCAAGCGCTTCTTCATCCTGCTGCACCTCTTCCTGAAGCGGCACTACGAGCGGATCGAGATCGTCTTCATCCGCCACCACACGACGGCGAAGGTCGTCGACGAGGAAGAGTTCTTCCATTCCACCGAGACCGGCGGCACGGTGGTCTCGAGCGCCATCGCGCTGACGATCGAGGAGATCACCGAGCGGTTCCCGCTCGACCAGTGGAACATCTACGTCGCCCAGGCCTCCGACGGCGACAACTGGGAAGGCGACTCACCGCGCTGCCTCGACCTCCTCGTCAACCGGCTGCTGCCGATGGTGCAGTACTTCACCTACGTGGAGATCACCACCGGCGAGCCCCAGAACCTCTGGGTGCACTACGAGCAGGCGCGCGCCGCGAAGCCGAACATGGCGCTCGGCCGCATCCGCGACCGCACCGACATCTACCCGGTGCTGCGCGAGCTGTTCGCCAAGAAGGAAAAGGTCGCCGCATGAGCCGCCGGACGGAGGCCGCGCGATGAGCTCCATCCGGTCCACCGGCAGGAAGGGCTCGTTGTCGTCCGCGCTGCCCGAGTTCCTGAAGGGCCGCGCCGACGCCCAGCCGGCACGCCCCCCGGCCCAACGGCGCAGGGCGGAGCCGCTGTCGACCGGCTCGGAGTGGAGCTTCGACCTGATCGCACGCTACGACCGCGAGATCGCGCGGGTCGCGGAGCGCTACGGGCTCGACACCTACCCCAACCAGGTCGAGATCATCAGCGCCGAGCAGATGATGGACGCGTACGCGTCCAACGGCATGCCGATCGGGTACTACCACTGGTCGTTCGGCAAGCGGTTCCTCGCCACGCAGCAGGTGTACAAGCGCGGCGCGATGGGCCTCGCGTACGAGATCGTCATCAACTCGAACCCCTGCATCGCGTACCTTCTCGAGGAGAACACGATGCCGATGCAGGCGCTCGTCATTGCCCACGCCTGCTACGGGCACAACTCCTTCTTCAAGGGCAACTATCTCTTCCGCACCTGGACGCAGTCGGACGCGATCGTCGACTACCTGCTGTTCTCGAAGCAGTACATCATCGAGTGCGAGCGGCGCTACGGCGAGGAGGAGGTGGAGCGCACGCTGGACGCCTGCCACGCGCTGGCGACCTTCGGCGTCGACCGCTACAAGCGTCCGCCCAAGCGCACGCTCGCCCAGGAGCGGCTGCGCCTTAAGGAGCGCGAGGAGCACCTCCAGACCCAGGTGAACGAGCTGTGGCGCACCCTGCCCCACCGCGCCGATGACGAGCCCGAGCAGTCCGAAGTGCGGTTTCCGCCCGAGCCGCAGGAGAATCTGCTCTACTTCCTGGAGAAGCATGCGCCGATGCTCGAGCCGTGGCAGCGCGAGATAGCACGCATCGTCCGCAAGCTGGCGCAGTACTTCTACCCTCAGCGCCAGACCCAGGTGATGAACGAGGGCTGGGCCACCTTCTGGCACTACACGATCATGCAGACGATGTACGACGAGGGGCTGCTAGCCGACAGCTTCCTGCTCGAGGTGCTGCACTCCCACACCAACGTGCTGACCCAGCCCGGCTTCGACAGCCAGTACTACAGCGGCATCAACCCGTATGCGCTGGGGTTCGCGATGTACCGCGACCTGCGCCGCATCTGCGAAAGCCCCACCGACGAGGACCGGCAATGGTTCCCGGACATCGCAGGCTCGGACTGGCTGAAGACGCTCGACTTCGCGATGCGCAACTTCAAGGACGAGAGCTTCATCCAGCAGTTCCTCAGCCCGCAGGTCATCCGCGACTTCCATCTCTTCTGCCTGATCGACGACGACGACCTGCCCAACCTGCGCATCGGGGCGATCCACAACGACGAGGGCTACCGCCTGGTGCGCGAGTCGCTCGCGCGCCAGTACTCGCTCGCCGAGCGCGAGCCAAACATCCAGATCGTGAACGTCGACGTCGGCGGCGATCGCTCGATGACGCTGCGGCACTTCCGGCAGGACCGTCGCCCGCTCGCGCCGATGTACAAGGACGTCCTCCGCCACCTCGCGTACCTGTGGGGGTTCACCGTCCGTCTCGAGACGGCCAACGAGGACGGCAGCATCGAGCCGACCCACGAGTGCAAGGTCGACAAGCGCCGGCGCGGCGAGCCCGTGCTCGCCGCGGCGCTGCGCACGCTCGGCTGACCCCTTCCGCCGTACCATCGCCTCCGCGCCCCGCCCGGAGGGAGCCGTGACCATCCGCCCGACCGCCCTCGTCTTCGACGCCTACGGCACCCTGTTCGACGTCCATTCCGTGACCGCGGCCGCCGAGTCGATCTGGCCGGGCAGCGGCGCGGCGCTTTCCCAACTCTGGCGCACGAAACAGCTCGAGTACACGTGGCTGCGCAGCCTGATGGGCCGGTACGAGGACTTCACGCAGGTGACCGAGAGCGCCCTGCGCTACGCGTGCGCGAGCCTGAGGCTCGAGTGCGAGGGCGCGCAGCGGGCGAAGCTGATGCAGGCCTACCTGCGCCTCGCCACGTTCCCGGAGGTGAGCGAGGCGCTCGCCCGGCTGCATGGCATCCGCCTCGCGATCCTGTCGAACGGCTCGCCGGCGATGCTCGAGCCGGTGGTGTTCAACGCCGCGCTGGACGGGGTGATCACTGATGTGCTGTCGGTCGATGCGGTGAAGATCTTTAAGCCGGACCCGCGCGTCTACCAGCTCGCGGTCGACCGGATGGGCGTGCCGGCGAAGGCGATCGGTTTCGTGTCGTCGAACTGTTGGGACGCGATCGGCGCGAAGGCTTTCGGGTTCCGCACCTTCTGGATCAACCGCGCCGGCGCGCCCGTCGACGAGATGGGCGTGCAGCCGGATCACGAACTGAGGTCGCTGGCGGAGCTGCCTGCCCTCGTCGGTTGAGCTTCACGCGCTCGCCCTGCCGCACGGGCGCACCCTGCTGCCCCTGACGCGAACCCGGGCGGTACGTGCCATCGCCCCGCTCGGAGGCGAAGCAGGGCCGGGTTATCATTGGACAGTAGCGCATCCTTCACCCTCATGAAGTTCTGCTCGAACTGCGGAGCGCCCGTCGAGCTCCGCATCCCCGCCGGCGACAACCTGCCGCGCCACGTCTGCGCGGCGTGCGACACGATCCACTATCAGAACCCGAAGATGGTGATCGGCTGCATCGCCGAGTGGGAGGACCGGATCCTCCTCTGCCGACGCGCGATCGAGCCGCGCCACGGCCTCTGGACGCTGCCAGCGGGCTTCATGGAGCTCGGCGAAACAGTGGCGCAGGCCGCGCTGCGCGAGACGCTTGAGGAGGCCAATGCGCGCGTCGAGCTCGCGGCGATGTACTCGGTGCTCTCGGTGCCGCACGTCAACCAGGTGCACATCTTCTACCGCGGCCGGCTGCTCGACCTCGACTTCGGCCCCGGCGCCGAGAGCCTGGAGGTGGAGCTTTTCGCCGAAGCGCAGATCCCCTGGAAGGAGCTCGCCTTCCGGACGATCGCGACCACGCTGCGGCACTACTACGGCGACCGGAAGGCCGGCGCGTACGGCTTCCACGCCGGCGAGATCCTCCCCATCAAGTAGCGCGCGGCGCAAGGGTGCTTGCGCGCCGCGTGGTCGGCTCTCCTACCGCTCCGGCGTCGAGGTGATCTTGTGGATCGAGAGATCCGCCCCGTTGAACTCCTGCTCCGCGTCCAGCCGGAGGCCGACGATCGCCTTGATCCCGCCGTAGACGATGGCGCCGCCCGCCAGCGCGACGACGACCCCGAGGGCGGTCCCCGCGACCTGGGACATGAAGCTCACCCCGCCCATCCCGCCGAGCGCCTTGGCGCCGAAAATCCCGCACGCGATGCCGCCCCACGCCCCGCACAGGCCGTGCAGCGGCCAGACGCCGAGCACGTCGTCGATCCGCCACCGGTTCTGCGTGATGGTGAAGAGGTAGACGAAGATCGTGCCCGCAACCGCGCCGGTGACGAGCGCACCGAGCGGATGCATGACGTCGGACCCGGCGCAGATCGCCACGAGCCCGGCGAGCGGCCCGTTGTGCACGAAACCGGGGTCGTTGCGCCCCGCGACCATCGCGGCGAGCGTGCCGCCGACCATCGCCATCAGCGAGTTGAGCGCCACGAGCCCGCTGATCTTGTCGATCAGCTGCGCCGACATGACGTTGAAGCCGAACCAGCCGACCGTGAGCATCCACGCGCCGAGGGCGAGGAACGGGATCGACGAGGGCGGATATGACGCCAGCACCTTTCCGTCCTTCCCGTAGCGGCCGCTGCGCGCGCCGAGCAGCAGCACCGCGGCGAGCGCGATCCAGCCGCCGACCGCGTGGACGACCACGGACCCGGCGAAGTCGTGGAACTCCTCGCCGAACGCGCCCTTGAGCCACGCCTGGACGCCGAACCGTTGGTTCCAACTGATCCCTTCGAAGATCGGATAGACCACCGCGACGATCGCGATCGACGCCACGAGCTGCGGATAGAAGCGCGCCCGCTCGGCGATGCCCCCCGAGACGATCGCCGGCACCGCTGCAGCGAACGTGAGCAGGAAGAAGAACTTCACCAGCTCGTAGCCGTTCTTCTGCGCGAGCGTCTCGGCGCCGGTCAGGAAGCTGACGCCGTACGCGATGCCGTAACCGACGAAGAAGTACGCGAGCGTCGACACGGAGAAGTCGCACAAGATCTTGACGAGCGCGTTGATCTGGTTCTTCGAGCGGACGGTTCCGAGCTCGAGGAACGCGAACCCGCCGTGCATGGCCAGCACCATGATGGCGCCGATCAGGATGAAGAGCGCGTCGGCGCCCGACTTGAGCGTTTCCATGACCCCTCCTCTGGCGTGGTGACGCGGCTTGCGCGCGTCGCTCTGATTGTGTATTTCCGTGCCCGCCGTCGCGGCGCGCGTGGATCATACACCGCGGCCGCGGCGGATCGGCGTTGACAGCCCGCCGAGCGGTGGCTAGTGTCCCGGGTCGTTAGTTCGTCGGTAGACGGTGGGTCCTGAGGGCGAAGGCATGGAGCGAAGGGATTTCGTGCGTGCGTGCGCTCTGGCCGGCGCGGCGGCGTCGCTGCCGGAGCTGATCGGGCAGGCGCTCGCGCAGGGCGCCGCGAAGCCGCAACTCTACGGTCGCGCGCGCCTGGTGGACGCGAACGGCCGCGCCCTGAAGTCGAAGACCGTCCCCGTCGGCCAGAACCTCATTTTCCACTACCCGTTCCAGGGCACCCCGTGCTTCCTGCTGAACCTCGGCAGGCCGACGCGGACGAGCGTGACCCTGAAGACCAATGACGCGCGCAGCTACGAGTGGACGGGCGGCACCGGCGCGAACGGCGCGCTGGTCGCGTACTCCGCAATCTGCGCGCACAAACTCACCTACCCGACCCGCGACATCAGTTTCATCAGCTACCGCACCGAGAAGACCCCCGGCAACAAGTTCACTCGGGTTATCCACTGCTGCTCCGAGCACAGCCAGTACGACCCCGCCGACGGCGGACGCGTGCTGGCGGGCCCCGCCCCGCAGCCGCTCGCCGCGATCCTGCTCGACTACGACCAGACCGCCGACGAGCTGTACGCCATGGGAACCGTCGGCGGCGAGATGTTCGACGAGTTTTTCGCGAAGTATGAGTTCAGGCTCCAGATGGAGCACGGCGGGCGCCAGAAGGCCGCGGTCGAGGGCGCGTGCGTGGTCACGGAGCTCGAGGACTATTGCAGGCAGCAGGTCAAGTGCTGAGCACCGCAGCTTGCGATTCGCGCACGCATGATCCCCTGGCTCGGCGATGACACGTCCTTCCCGCCGCTCCAGTCCGCGCTGAAGGAGCCGAACGGCCTCCTCGCGGTGGGCGGCGACCTCTCGCCCCGCCGGCTCCTCGAGGCCTACCGTCGCGGGATCTTCCCGTGGTACTCGGATGGCGATCCGATCCTCTGGTGGAGCCCCGACCCGCGCATGGTCCTCGTTCCCGGCGAGCTGCGCGTAACGCGGTCGCTCGCGAAAACGCTGCGCAACGCAGCCTACGAGGTCCGCTTCGACACGGCGTTCGACGAAGTGATGCGCAGCTGCGCCGCCCCGCGGCCGGACCAGCCCGCGACCTGGATCACCGCGGAGATGCGCACCGCATACAACCGGCTGCACGAGCTGGGCTATGCGCATTGCGCGGAAACCTGGATCGACGGCGCGCTGGCGGGCGGGCTCTATGGCGTCGCGATCGGCCGGATGTTCTACGGCGAGTCGATGTTCACCCGCCGGCGGGACGCCTCGAAGATCGCCTTCGTGCACCTGGTACGGCACCTCCAGGCGGAAGAGTTCGGCTTGATCGATTGCCAGATGCACACCGAGCACCTCGCCTCGTTCGGCGCGCGGGAGATTCCCCGGCGGGAGTTCTCACGCCGGCTCAAGGACTTGGTAGACTACGCGCGCCCACCGGGGCGCTGGCCGTCGCCGCCGCTCCGGCCGGACAAGGAGGCGCACCAGGAAGCATGTCGCAGCTGAACGATCTGCCGCACGCCGTACTGCAGTTCTACGTGACGGCGCCCTATCCCTGCAGCTACCTGCCGGGGCGGATGGCCCGCTCGCAGGTAGCGACGCCGTCTCACTTGATCGGCAACGACCTGTACGGCGACCTCGTCAGGCTCGGCTTCCGCCGCAGCGGCATCTTCACCTACCGGCCCTACTGCGACGCGTGCCGGGCGTGCGTGCCGGTGCGCATTCCGATCGCGGACTTCGAGCCGACGCGCTACCAGCGTCGCGCGATTCGCCGGCACGAAGGGCTCACGGCCGCCGCGCTGGGGCTGCGTTTCCGGGTCGAGCACTACGCGCTCTACCTGCGCTACCAGGCCGCGCGGCACGCCGGCGGCGGCATGGACCAGGACAGCCGCGACCAGTACTCGCACTTCCTGCTCCAGAGCCGCGTGAACACGCGGCTCGTCGAGTTCCGCGACGGCGCGAAGCTCGTCATGGTGAGCATCGTCGACCAGCTCTCCGACGGACTTTCCTCGGTGTACACCTTCTTCGACCCCGAGCTCGAGGGCGCGAGCCTCGGCACGTTCAACATCCTCTGGCAGATCGAGCAGTGCCGCGCGGCCGGGGTGCCCTATCTGTACCTTGGCTACTGGATCCGCGACAGCCGCAAGATGGCCTACAAGGCGCGCTTCCGCCCAATCGAGGGCCTCGTCGACGGCGTGTGGCGCCGGCTCGGCGACGCCGAGATCGACGGTTAACGAGACGATGCAATTCGGGGGATGCATCCCCCTGCCCTCCAGACGGATGCCGGTCGGGCACGCGGTAAACTCCGGCGCGATGCTCTACGGCCTCGCGCGTCCGCTCCTCTTCCACCTCGACCCCGAAACGGCGCACGAGCTCGCGCTGCCGTCGTTCAAGCTCCTCCAGCGCTGCGGCTTCTCGGGACTGCCCGGCGGCCCGATCCCCGGGACGCGGGTGAAGGCGATGGGCCTCGAATTCCCGAACCCGGTCGGCCTCGCCGCCGGGCTCGACAAGAATGCGCAGTACATCGACGCGCTCGCGGCGTTCGGCTTCGGATTCCTCGAGGTCGGAACCGTCACCCCGCGACCGCAGCCCGGCAACCCGCGCCCCCGCCTGTTCCGCATCGTCGAGCGCGAGGCGATCATCAACCGAATGGGTTTCAATAACGTCGGCGTGGAGCGCTTCGTCGAGAACGTCCGCCGCGCGCGCTACCAGGGGATCCTCGGCATCAACGTCGGCAAGAACTTCGACACGCCGATCGAGCGCGCGGCCGACGATTACCTCGCATGCCTCGAGAAGGTCCATCCGTACGCGAGCTACGTGACGGTCAACATTTCCTCCCCGAACACGAAGGATCTCCGCCGGCTCCAGCAGGCCGACGAGCTCGCGGATCTGCTGGCCAGGCTCGCCCGCCGCCGGGACCAGCTGGCGAGGACCGCGAAGCGGTGGATGCCGCTCGCGGTGAAGGTCGCGCCCGACCTCGACGACGACCAGGTCGCCGCCATCGCGAGCCTGGTGGAGAAGCACGGGATCGACGCGGTGATCGCCACCAACACGACGGTTTCGCGTCAGGGCGTCGAAGGGCTGCGTCACGCCGACGAGGCCGGTGGACTCTCCGGCGCGCCGGTCCGAGCGGCCTCGACTGCGATCGTGCGCAAGCTCGCGGCGGCGCTTGGCGGCCGCATCCCGGTCATCGGCGTGGGCGGCATCATGAGCGCCGACGATGCGCGCGCGAAGCTGGCGGCGGGCGCGTCGCTCGTTCAGGTCTACACCGGCCTCGTCTACCGCGGGCCTGAGCTTGTGCGCGACATCGCGCGCGGGCTCGCGGCCCCGGCGGCGCGGGCGGCCTGAGCACCACCATGCTCGCCGACACGATCGACCGCGTCCTGCCGCAGACGCAGTGCACCCGTTGCGGCTACCCGGCGTGCCGGCCCTATGCGGACGCGGTGGCCTCCGGCGAGGCTGCGATCAACCGGTGTCCGCCGGGCGGCGACGCGGGCATCCGGGCGCTCGCGGCGCTCACCGGGCACCCCTACCTGCCGCTCGATCCGTCGTGCGGCGCGGAGCGGCCGCTGCACCTGGCGCTCATCGACGAAGCGCATTGCATCGGCTGCACCCTCTGCATCCAGGCGTGCCCGGTGGACGCGATCGCGGGCGGCCCGAAGCGGATGCACACGGTCATCGCGAGCCTCTGCACTGGCTGCGATCTGTGCGTGCCGCCGTGCCCGGTCGACTGCATCGCGATGGTCCCCGCCACCGGCCGGGACGCGTTGTGGACTGCCGACCGCGCGGACGCGGCGCGGGCGCGCTATCTCGCGCGCCGGGCGCGCCTCGCCCGTGAAGCCGGCGAGCGCGCCGACCGGCTCGCGCGGCGCGCGGCGGCGCTGCGCGACGCGCCCTCCCCCGAGGCGAAGCGGGCCGCGATCGACGCGGCGTTTGCCCGCGCGCGCGAGCGCCGGACGGCGTTCGCGCGGCGCGGCACCCGATGAATCCCGCCAAGCGCGAGGAGATCTTCGCGCGTCTCGCGCGCGCGAATCCCGCGCCGACGACGGAGCTCGGATACCGCAACCCGTTCGAGCTCCTGGTCGCCGTGGTGCTGTCGGCGCAGGCGACCGACAAGAGCGTGAACCTCGCGACGCCGCGGCTCTTCGCGGTCGCCGATACGCCGCAGAAGATGCTCGCGTTGGGCGTCGAGGGCCTGATTCCCTATATTCAGACGATCGGCCTCTTCCGGAGCAAGGCAAAGCACCTGATCGAGACCTGCCGCCTGCTCGTCGAGCGGCACGGCGGCGCGGTACCGGAGCATCGCGAGGCCCTCGAGCAGCTCCCCGGGGTCGGCCGGAAGACCGCGAACGTGATCCTCAACACCGCGTTCGGGCAGCCGACGATCGCGGTCGACACTCACATCTTCCGCGTCGCCAACCGAACCGGCATCGCGCCGGGCAAGACGCCGCTCGACGTCGAGCAGCGACTCCTGAAGTTCGTGCCCGAGCCCTACCGCAAGGACGCGCACCACTGGCTGATCCTGCACGGTCGCTACGTGTGCATCGCGCGCAAGCCCGATTGCCCGCGGTGCTTGATCAACGATCTATGCGAATACCGGCAGAAGACGCGCGACGAGGAAAGGGAGGGAGGCACGGGTAGACTTTCGCGACAGTCCTGACTCGGCCTCTCTCAGTCCCAATGTTCAGCCCATCACGCGACCAGGCCCGCAACTTCCTTTTCGACGCTTGGCGGAAGTACCGCGAGCGAGCGCCGCTCGAGGGCCTCGAGACCGTCGCAGTGGACGTGATGCTGCTGCACCCCGAATACCACGACGTGCTCGACGACCCGGACCGGTTTCTCGACCGCGATTACATCCCGGAGCACGGGCAGGCGAACCCGTTCCTGCACATGAGCCTGCACGTTGCGATCGAGGAGCAGCTGGCGATCGACCAGCCGCCGGGGATCCGCGCGGAGTTCGAGCGCATCCGCGCGAGCCGCGGCGATCGACACGACGCGCTGCACGCACTGCTGGAGTGCCTGGGCGAGACGGTCTGGCGAGCGCAGCGGGAGCGTTCCGTGCCGGACGGAGAGGCGTACCTGGAGTGCCTGCGGCAGCGATGACGCCGCGGCCGGCGCATAATCGTCGCGTCCCCGCCATGCGTGACCTGCACCTCACCGTCGACGCGGTCCAGCGCAACTGCCACGTGGCCGATGCACGGCACGCGCGCGACGCGGCGCTGTGCACCTATCTGCTCGCCATGCGCGAGCAGTTCCGCTGGGAGCACGAGCTGCCGCTCGCCGCACCGCCGTCCCGCGCCGAGCTCGGGCGCTGGATGACCGAGCGGGAGGCGCTGTGGGAGGATCTCGAGTCGAGCGACTTCGCATCGGTCCCCGTCGCCGGCAAGCGCCACGATCCTTTCGACGCGGCGACGATAAACCGCACGCTCGTGCCGGAGGGCCTGGTGTACGGCGCGGGACTCGGGCGCCTGGGCCGGCCGCACTTCTTCCTTGGCCAGCTCGAGCGCGCCGAGTCGCGCGACGGGCTCACGGTGCTGGTAAGCGGCTGCGAGTATGCCCGCGACATCGTGTCGCTCCCGGGCGCCCTGCAGGGCGACACCGTCTACATCCGGCGCGACGCGCTGCGCCGCCTGCTCTGGGATCGGATCGAGCTTTGGGAGTCGCGCCGGTATTCGGGGCCGCTCGCGTCCGCGCTCGAGCACTTCGGCTGGCGCGACGACCGCGATGCGGCACTCGAGCAGATGCTCGATGCTGCGCTCGAGACCGTGATACTGCACGAGCTGGGCGAGCGCGCGGCAACCGAGCGGCTCGGCCCCGGCTGGGACGCCATGCTGGCGCAGCTCCGCGGGGTGCGCGCCGAGGCGCTGGCGCGCGCGGTGCGCGACAACCTCGCCGACTGCCTCTCGACGCTCCCCGTGCTCGCCGACCGCGCCTCCCCGGGTCCCATCGATCTCTACGCGGCGATGTTCGAAGGGCTGCGGCGCGAGCTCTTCCCGCGGCTCGTCGCGGCGCACGCGGCAGCGGACCTCGGCGCGCTGCGGGCCGCCTCGGAAGCGGGCGCCGGCCACTGGACGCGCGCCGGCCGCCTCGTCCTGGACGCGTTCGGCAGCGCGGCCGGTGGCGAGTCCGCGCTCGAGCGGTTGCTGGGCGGGGAGCGCACGGCGCTCAAGCTCTAGAGCGCCTCCCCGTCCGTCGGCCGGTTTGAACCGGCGCCCGCGGCCGTCGCGCGAATCCACACGCGACACACTGAGCATCGTCGAGACGAAAAGAAGACCGCGGCATTCAATGCCGCCGTCTCGTCGGAGCGCGCCCGAGCGCGCGTGCAGCTATTGCACGAACACCGCGTGGTCGCGGATGACCTTGAGCGTGCTCGGCTGGCTGGCGAAGTAATCCGCGAGTGCACGCATCTCGGCGTCGGTCAGGGGCTGCGCCATGCCCGCCATAATGGCGTTCTTGCGCGTCCCGCGCTTGTAGTCCTTCAGCGAGTGGTACAGGTAGTCGCTGTACTGGCCGCCGAGCTTCGGGTAGTCGGGGAATTCCGGCTTGCCGTTGCCGTCGTCGCCGTGGCAGGCGGCGCACACTTCCTTAGCCTTCTTGGCCGCGTCCTGCGCTAACGCGGGCGCGGCGAAGGCAAGAGCGAGGGCGATGCAGAGGGCTTTGCGCATGATCGGCCTCATTTTGGCGGCGCGCCGTAGTACGCGGCGAGATCCGCCATGTCCTCCGGCGTGAGCGACAGCGCGACGCCGCGCATGCTGGGATGGCTGCGCTCGCCGGACTTGTAGGCCTCGAGCGCCTTGATGATGTAGCCCGGGTTCTGGCCGCCGATCCGCGGCACGTGATAGACCTCGGGGTAGGCGGTGCGGTAGCCCACAATGCCGTGGCAGCCGTTGCACATCGAGATCTTGCCTTTCGCCCGCTCGGCGTCGCCCTTCGGCGCGGCCTGCTGGGCGTGCGCCGCGCCGGCGAATGCGAGCGCGAGAAGCGCTGCTCCCAGTGTCGTGTTCATCCCCGTCGCTCTGCTGAAATGTTGTTTGGGCGCGTTCCGAAAAGACGGGCGATTCTACCCGACGCCCCCTTCAAGGGTCAAAGCGCGTCAGCGCCACGCGGGCGGCGCGCCCAGGCACGCGTGAACGCCCTCGGCAATGGCCGTGGCGATGCGCCGCTGCGTGCCGGGCTCGCGGAGCACGAGCTCCTCCGTGCGGTTCACGATCACGCCCGCTTCGATCAGAACCGCCGGCTGGCTGGCGCTGTGCAGGACGACCAGGTTCTCGTAGTAGTGGACCCCGTTGGTGCGATCGGCGAAGGGTTTGAACTCGCCCGGAATCGGCTCCGCGTGATACAGGGAAGGCGCGAAGCCCGCCGCGCGCAGCGTCGCGCCGATGGCCGATGCGCACGCGAGGCTCAGGTCGGACTGCGGATTGCGGCGCGACACGAACAGCGAGAATCCGGCGAAGCGGTCGCTGAACTTGCGCACCTCGCCCACGTGCTCCCATTCGTCCAGATATTCCGGCTGCACCGAGTCGTGGTGGACCGACAGGAACAGGCTCGCTTCGCGGGCCGCTGCCGTCCGGCGCGAGAGCACGCTCATGTCGCCGTTCGCGCCGATCAACTGTACGCCGAGGTCCCGCGCCTCGAGGGCGCGCCCGATCTCGATCGCCAGCTCGCGGTTGAACTCGAGCTCGGGCCGGCCGCGCGCGCTGATCGCCCCGGGCTCGGCAAGGTAGTGGCCCACGTCGACCGCGACGAGCGGCGCCGCGCCCGCGGCGGTCGCCAGGAATGCGGCGAGGAGGACGACCGGCGCGCGCATGGCACGCTCGATTCTCGGCCGGGCCGGCGGCGCCCGCAACCGGGAGACCCCGCCCGCGCCGGTATAATCGCCCGCAACCCTTGAGGAATCCGCATGCGCTTCAAAGGCTCCGACACCTACGTCGCCACTGACGACCTCAAGCTCGCGGTCAATGCCGCGATCACCCTGCAGCGGCCGCTGCTCGTCAAGGGCGAGCCCGGCACCGGCAAGACGAAGCTCGCCGAGGAGGTCGCGCAGGCGCTCGGGCTGCCGCTCCTCGAGTGGCACATCAAGTCCACCACCAAGGCGCAGCAGGGGCTGTACGAGTACGACGCGGTCTCCCGCCTGCGCGACTCGCAGCTCGGGGACCCGCGCGTACACGAGATCGCGAACTACATCGTCAAGGGCATGCTCTGGCAGGCGCTTACGTCCGACACGCCGGTCGTCCTGCTGATCGACGAGGTCGACAAGGCCGACATCGAGTTCCCGAACGACCTCCTCCGCGAGCTCGACCGGATGGAGTTCTTCGTCTACGAGACGCGCGAGCTCGTGAAGGCGAAGCACCGCCCGATCGTCTTCATCACCTCGAACAACGAGAAGGAGCTGCCCGACGCGTTCCTGCGCCGCTGCTTCTTCCACTACATCCGCTTCCCCGACAAGGAGACGATGGAGCGGATCGTCGACGTCCACTTCCCCGGCATCAAGAAGTCGCTGCTGCGCGAGGCCCTCGAGGTCTTCTTCGAGGTCCGCGACGTGCCGGGTCTCAAGAAGAAGCCCTCGACCTCGGAGCTGCTCGACTGGCTCAAGCTCCTGCTCGCCGAGGACATCTCGCCGGAGGCGCTGCGCTCCAAGGACCGCAAGACCATCATCCCGCCGCTGCACGGCGCGCTGCTGAAGAATGAGCAGGACGTGCACCTGTTCGAGCGGCTGGTGTTCATGGCGAGGCAGAACCGGTAGCTCGCAGGCTGCGGATCATGCTCACGGGCTTCTTCCTCAAGCTTAAGCACGCGAAGGTCCCGGTCTCCATCAAGGAGTGGCTGACCCTGATGGAGGCAATGCAGAAGAAGGTGATCGGGCCGTCGATCGACGACTTCTACTATCTCTCCCGCACAGCGCTGGTGAAGGACGAGGCGAACTTCGACAAGTTCGACCGCGCCTTCGCCGAATACTTCAAGGGCGTCGAGACGCTGCTCGGCGCGGAGGCCGACATCCCGATCGAGTGGCTGCTCAAGCAGGCGGAGCTCAATCTCACGCCCGAGGAGAAGGCCCTCATCGAGTCCCTCGGCGGCTGGGAGAAGCTCATGGAGACGCTCAAGAAGCGTCTCGAGGAGCAGAAGGGCCGGCACCAGGGCGGCAGCAAGTGGATCGGGACCGCGGGCACGTCGCCGTTCGGCGCCTACGGCTACAACCCCGAGGGCATCCGCATCGGCCAGGACAAGTCCCGCAACCGCAGCGCGGTGAAAGTCTGGGACCAGCGCGAGTACCGCAACCTCGACGGCGAGACCGAGCTCGGCACGCGCAACATCAAGGTCGCGCTGCGCCGGCTGCGCAAGTTCGCGCGGGACGGCGCGCCCGAGGAGCTCGACCTCGACACGACCATCGACAAGACCGCACGCAACGCCGGCTACCTCGACCTGCACATGCGGCCCGAGCGCCACAACGCGGTCAAGGTGCTGCTCTTCCTCGACATCGGTGGGTCGATGGACGACCACGTGAAGCTCCTCGAGGAGCTCTTCAGCGCGGCAAAGACCGAGTTCAAGCACCTCGAGTACTTCTACTTCCACAACTGCCTGTACGACTTCGTGTGGAAGGACAACCGCCGTCGGCACTCCGAGCGCACGCGTACCGCCGACCTCATGCACAAGTACGGGCACGACTACAAGCTCGTGTTCGTCGGCGACGCGACGATGAGCCCGTACGAGATCCTCCAGCCGGGGGGTTCGATCGAGTACCACAACGACGAGGCCGGCGCAGTCTGGATGCGCCGGATGCTCGACGTCTACCCGAAGGCGGTGTGGCTCAATCCCGAGCCGGAGCAGCTCTGGCCCTACCGGCAGTCGATCGCGGTGCTGCGCGAGATCATGGGCGGGCGGATGTACCCGACCACGATCGAGGGGCTGGAGCGCGCGATGCGCTATCTCTCGAAATAGCGCGCCGTCCGCAGGCATCGTCTCCCTGGCTTCGGGGAGCACGAGGGGCGCCGCGGAGCGGCTTCGCCCCCCCTCGTATCGCAACGAGCTGACATGCCCTACTACGTGTTCAAGATTCACGAGGGGCCGATCCGGCGGCTCGAGCGCCTCGGCGAATTTGAACGGTTTCCGGACGCGAGCGGTTTCGCGAAGGAGAGCCGGGCGCGCCTCGCCGCCGGCGAACGTTGCGCGGTCCGCGTGGCGTTCGGCGTAAACGAGCTCGCGGCCGAGGAAGCGCTCTTCGACCCGCGCGAGCCGCCGCCCCGCATCGGGGACGACTACTAGCGGCGCCGACGCGGAGGCCTCGTCCGTTCTACCTCGCCGGGTCGCCGCGATCCCGAACGTCCCGGGGTTGACCCGCCCTATTGCGATGCCGGACCAAGCAGACTAGCCTTCGCTCAGGAGGAAGTTCGGGTCGCGGGCTTTTCGCCCCGGCCGCCCGCGAATGGTCCAGCCGGCCAGCACTGCCCTCGGCAGCGAGAGCGCCCGCGAGGAGCAGGGGTCCTACAAGATCCCGGCCCTGCGCGCGCTCTCGGAGATCACCACCAGCCTGTCGAGCGACGCCGACGTCGAGAGCCTGCTCGCGCGCTTTCTCGGCACGCTCGTCCGTCTCGCGGGCGCCATTGCCGGCGCGGTGCGCGTGACCACTCCGGACGGTGAGCACCTGCGTCTCGTCGGCTCGCTCGGGTTGCCGCCGGACGTCGTCAAGCGCGAGCGATATGTCGCGAGCACCTGCGGTGCGTGCGGCCGGGCGGCAGCCGAGCAAGCCATCGTGGCGTGCGCGCCGGAGCAGGTGTGCCGCGAAACGCTCGCGCTCGGGCACTTCGGGTCGAAGTGCAAGCGCGTGATCGCGGTCCCCCTGCGCCACCGCGGCAAGGTCCTGGGCGTCTACAACCTCTTCATGCCGTCGGACCTGCCGCTCCCGGACGAGGTCTCGCTGCTGTTCGACTCGATCAGCGAGCACCTCGGCATGGCGCTCGAGAACGCCCGGCTGACGCGCGAGAACATCCGCGCGACCCTCGTGAACGAGCGCCAGATGCTCGCGAACGAGGTGCACGACTCGCTCGCCCAGACGCTCGCGTACATGAAGATGCGGCTCGCGCTCCTCGACGAGGCGATCCGCTCGGGCGACGACCCGCTCGCGGAGAAGTACCTGGGCGACGTAGACCAGGCGATGGACTCGGCCTACGGCCGGCTGCGCGACCTGCTGACCCATTTCCGCGATCGCATGGACCCGCGCGGTCTGGTGCCGGCGCTGCGCGATCTCGTGGAGGGCTTCGGCGCGCGGACCGGCCTCGGCGTCACCTTCGCGAACCGCGCCCCGGAGCCCGAGCTGACCCCCGAGCAGGAGCTGCACGTCTATCACGTCGTGCAGGAGGCGCTGACCAACGCCTGGAAGCACGCGCGCGCGCGCAATGTCCGCTTCTCGATCGACCTCGACGGCGACGACTACCGGATGACCGTGCAGGACGACGGCGCCGGCATCGCTGCGGGCGGCGATCCGCGCCTGGGTACGCAGTTCGGCCTGAACATCATGAGCGAGCGGGCGCAGCGGCTGGGCGGCGACGTGGAGATCGCGAGCCGTCCCGGCGCGGGGACGAGCGTCGTGTTGCGCTTCCCCGCGCCACAACCCGCCTAGGCAGGGACATGGCCGAGCCGATCCGGGTGGTGCTGATCGACGATCACACCCTGTTTCGCAAGGGGCTCGCCGAGCTGCTCGAGCACGGCGGGGCGGTGAAGGTCGTCGGGATCACCGGCAACCCGGACGAGGCGCGCCGGCTGCTGCGCGAGCACAAGCCGGACGTCGTCATGATGGACCTCAACATGCCCGCGCGCGACGGGATCTCGCTGCTCAGGGAGTTCCGCACCGAAGGCATCCTGGTGCCCACCCTCTTCCTGACGGTGAGCAACGCCGAGAGCGACCTGGCGGCGGCGCTGCGGGCCGGCGCGCGCGGCTACCTGCTCAAGGACATGGAGCCGGACGACGTTGTGGACGCCGTGCGCCGCGCGGCGCGCGGGGAAACGGTGGTGGCGCCGGCGATGACCGCCCAGCTCGTCAACCTGGTGGACGCGAAGCGCAACACGCCCGAGTCGCTGCTCAACCAGCTCACCGGCCGCGAGCGCGAGATCCTCCAGCATCTCGCGCGGGGCGAGAGCAACAAGGCGATCGCGCGCGCGCTCAGCATCAGCCAGGAGACGGTGAAGCTGCACGTGCGCCACGTGCTCGCGAAGCTCAATCTGTCCTCGCGTGTGGAGGCCGCGGTGTTCGCCGTCGAGCGCAAGCTCGCCGAGGATCGCTCGCGGCGCTGATCTCCTACTCCGCCGGCGCGAAGAGCCCGCGCTCGAAGATTTCCTTGCCCGAGCGCACGAACGCCGAGGTGTAGGGATCGACCGCCGTCTCGAGCTCTTCGCACCACGACGGGTGGCTGTAGCTCATGTCCTTGAAGAACCACAGCCCGCGCGCGGACTGGCACGCGGCGGCGAGCATGTGGATCTGCTCGCCCGCTTCCGGCCCGACGATGCAGCCGCCGAGCAGCTGCCCGGTCTCCGCGTCGTGGACCACCTCGATGAACCCTTCGGTGTCGTGGTGGGCGCGCGCCTTGCCCGAGCCGCCGAAAGTCGAGCGCGCGACGTCGGGCTCGAAGCCGGCCGCCTCGGCCACGTCCTCGGTCAGGCCGACCGCCGCGATCTCGAGCGCCGAATTGATGACGATCGGCACCTTGTGGTAGTTCGGGCGGAGGTGGTTGCCGCTCGCGATGTTCGCGGCGGCGACCTTCGCGTCGTGCAGCGCCGCGTTTGCGGTCATCGGCCCGCGCTTCACGTCTCCAGTCGCGTAGATCCCCGGCACGCTGGTCTCGAGGTACTCCGAGACCCGGATGTAGCCGTCCTCGTCGAGCTCGACGCCGGCCTCCGCGAGGCCCAGGTCCTCGGTGCGTGGCCGCCGGCCGATCGCCACGAGCACCTTCTCGAAGTGATCGCGCGCGCCGTCGCTGAAGATCACGTTGACACCGTGCGCATCCGGGGAACTAGCCGCCACCGTGACGCCTTTGCGCACCTCGATTGCGAGCCGCGCGAGTTTGCGTTCGAGCGCCCCGCTCGCCCGCTCCGAGATGCTGTGCCGGTCGAGGAGCCGGTCGGACGGCTCGGCGATGCAGACGCGGGCGCCGAACTGGTGCATGAGATAGCCGAGCTCGACGCCGACCGTGCCGCCGCCGATGAACAACATCGAGTCCGGGCACTCGCGCATCACGCGCATGAACTGCGACGAGTCGAGGATGCGGTCGTTGTCGGTCGGACAGGCGTCGAGCCGCCGCGGCACCGAGCCGGTCGCGATCGCGATGCGACCGGCCGAGAGCTCGTCTGCAAACGGGGCGACCTGGCCGTCGAGCGGCTGCAGTGCCACGCGCAAGCCCGGCCGCAGGCGGGCTTTCGCACGGACGAGCTCGATGCCGAGGCGCCGGAGCCCGAACGCGATGCCGTCGCGAATCCCGGCCACCACCTGGTCTTTGTGCGCGACGGCTGCCCCGTAGTCGCCCCGCACGGCGCCGACGATGCCGCGGCCTTGCAGGTTGGCAACGTCCTCGATCAGCGAGGCGAGGTAGACGAGCGTCTTCTTCGGGATGCAACCGCGGTTGAGGCAGTTCCCGCCGGGGAGGCCGCGCTCGACGAGCGCCACCTTGGCGCCGTGGTGCGCCGCGCTCGCCGCCGTCTTGTAGCCGGCCGGGCCGCTCCCGATGACGACGAGGTCGAAGTTCATCGCGGCGCGTCAGGCTTCCCCGCCGCTCGCCCCTCCGCGCAGGAACACGAAGCCGAGCTCGCCGTTCTCCATCTCGCCGAAATCGAGCGTGACGCCCGAAAGCAGCGGCTGGCTCGGAGGCGCGACGAGGACGCGCGCGCCGTGGCTCTCGATCACGCGGTCCTGCTCGCGCTCTTCGTCGAACCCGAGCCCGAACTGCGCCGCCCCGTCGGCGCCGACCTTCGCGGCGAGCCGCAGCGCCATGCCGTCCGCGCCGGAGCGGTTCGCCGAGTCGAGAATCGCCGCCGCTGCGGCAGGCGTCACTTTCAGCATCGGCTGCCGCTCCGGATCACGCGGCGGCTCGCTCGGCGCGCGCCGCGCGCACCCGGCGGACGAACGCAGCGAAGCGTTGTGCCCACTCGTTCCCGCCCACGCTGCGCAGGTGCGTATAGGAGGCGAGCACGTTGCCGACCACGATTCCGTCGCGCCGGCCGTCCGCGCCGTGACCGCGAGCGACCTCGTACGCGAACGGAAGGTCGGGGGGCAGGTTTTCGAGCGACGAGTAGTGGAACTCGTGCGCGCGCAGCTCGGCGCCAGGCGCTCTGGGCCAGGGATGCGCCGCGGTCTCGCGCAAGCGAACGTAGCCGCGGCCAACGGGCTTGTCGTGCATCACGACGTCGCCGGGAATCACCCCCGCCATCTGCCGGGTTTGCCCGCGCCAGGCGACGCTGCGCGCGAGGTACATGAGGCCGCCGCACTCGGCGTAGATCGGCAGGCCCGATTCCGCGGCGCGCCGGATGTCGCCCCGCAGCGAGGCGTTCGCCTCCAGCGCGTCCATGAACACCTCGGGAAAGCCGCCGCCGATGACCAGGCCGTCGATCGCCGGCAGCCTCGCGTCCCCGAGCGTGTTCACCGGGACGATCTCGGCGCCGGCTCGCTCCAGCGCTTCGAGGTCGTCGGCGTAGTAGAAGCCGAACGCGCGATCCATGGCGACGCCCAGACGAAGCTTCGGCTCCGCCGGCGCTCGAGCCTGGATCGTGGGCACCGTCGCTGCGCGTCGCGCGAGCGGCGTCCAGCCAGCGATCTCGAGCACCGCGTCCAGGTCCACCTGGGCGGCGCAGGCGTCGCGGATCGCAGCGATGCGCGCGCCTGCCTCCGTCGCTTCCGAGCACGGCATGAGCCCGAGGTGGCGCTCGACGATCTCGAGCTCGGCGCTCTGGTGCACCGCGCCCACGACGCGGACGTCGGTGTAGTGCTCGATGACCGCGCGGAGCTTCGCTTCGTGGCGCGAGCCGCCCAGCCGGTTGAGGATCACCCCGGCGATGCTGATGGAGCGGTCGAAAGCCTGGAAGCCGAGGATGAGCGGCGCGATCCCACGCGTCATGCCCCGGGCGTCGATCACGAGCACCACGGGCGCGTCGAGGAGGCCCGCGAGCGCCGCGTTGCTGTTGCTGCCGTCGAGGTCGAGGCCGTCGTAGAGACCCTTGTTCCCCTCGATCAGCGCCAGATCGGCGGTCGCGGCGTTGCGCCCGAAGTGCGCGGCGATCTCGTCCCGGCCCATCACGAAGAAATCGAGGTTGCGGCAAAGCCGCCCGCTCGCGGCCGAGAGCCACATCGGGTCGATGTAGTCCGGTCCCTTCTTGAAGGTCTGCACGGCAATGCCGCGCGCGGCGAGCGCGGCGGCGAGTCCAATGCTGATCGTGGTCTTGCCGGAGGACTTGTGCGCCGCCGAGACGAGCAGCCTGCGAGGAAGCGTTTCCATGGCTAGGGCGACTGGGCGAAATCGAGGCGCTCTGGCAGAAACTGCAGGAGCTTGACCGCGAGCACGACGATGATCCCGGCGACTGCGACGCCGCCGAGGCCGAGCGCGACCTCGGGCAAGCTCGGCGCATACGGATGGACGCGGCCGTCGAAGAAGCTGCTGGTCTCCGCCATCCCGGGAAAGAGTTCAAGCGGGTAGGCCTGGCCGCCGATGATGGTCACGTACATCTGGGCGATTCCCCCGAGCACGACGAGCCCCGCGGCCGCCGTGATCCCGCACCGCGTCGCGCCGACGCGCGGATGTGCGAGGAGCGCCATCGGCACGAGGCTGCCGGCGAGCACCTGGACGCCCCAGAACAGCGCCGGATAGATCCCGCCGTCGAGCAGGATGAAGCGCAGGAAGCCGGCCTGCTTCGCGAAGTAGAGGTTCGTGACGTGAAACACCGCGACGAAGTACAGCGCCGCGGCGATGAACACGATCAGGAGGTTCTTGAGGCGCGCGAGCACCGCCGCGCCGAGCGGCCGGCCGCTCCAGGCGTACGCCGCGACGAGCACGAGCAGGAACGCGGCGAGGCCGTACGAGAAGGACATCGCGATGAACATCGGCGCGAGCACCGCAGAGTCGTAGGCCTGGCGCGCGACAAGGAAGCCGAAGATCGACCCGGTACCGGTGGTGAGGACGAGCCGCCACACGAATGCAGCGAAGCCCACACCGGCGGAGTACCGATTCATGCGGCGCTCCATCATCGCCCACAGGTAGACCGCCACGATTGCGAAGAACCCGGTGTAGAGGAAGATGTTCCAGGCGAAGATCGACTTGAAGTTGAAGTGCGTCATCGCGACGACGAGCCGGTCGGCGCGGCCGAGATCAAGCACCAGCACCATCAGTCCGCCGGCGAGCAGCGCGATCGCGACCAGGCCAGAGAGCGGCGCGAGCGGCTTGTAGGGCGTCTTGCCGAACACCGAGGCGATCGATGCGACGTTGAGCGCCCCCGAGGCCGCCACGATCAGGAACACCGCGAAGACGTGCGGCATGCCCCAGACGATCTGGTTGGTCATGCCCGTCACGACGTGGCCGTGGTGCTCCATGTACCAGGCGCCGGCGAGCCCCGCGGCCGTGAGCACGCCAAGCGCGGCGAGCAGCATCCAGTAGCCGGGGCTCGTGCCGTCGATCTCGCGGTACGCGATTTTCATGGCTAGATTCCGTGGTACCGGACGCCGGGGTCGAGGGCGAAATCGGCGCGCACCTGCTTCGTCTGGTGCCGCGCAATGCGCTTCGCGATATCGCTATTCGGGTCGTTCAGGTCGCCAAACACGATTGCGTGGTGTCCGGCCGCGGCGCACGCCTCGACGCAGGCGGGGAGGTCGCCCCGGTCCACGCGGTGCACGCAGAGCGTGCACGACTCGACCGTGCCCTTGCCGCGCGGCACGTCCGGGTTCTGGTCGGTGACCGCCTCGTGCACGAGCGAGCGGGCCTTGTACGGGCAGGCCATCATGCAGTAACGGCAGCCGATGCAGATGTGCTTGTCCACCAGCACGATTCCGTCGGCGCGCTTGAAGGACGCCCCGGTCGGGCAGACGTCGACGCAGGGCGGCGCCGCACAGTGCTGGCACATCATCGGGAGGGACGCCTGCCGGCCGGTGCGCAGGTCCTTCAGCTCGATCTTGCGGATCCACTGCGCGTCGGTGGGGCGCGTCTTGCCGGAGAGGCCGTTCTCGCGGTTGCACGCAGTGACGCAGTCGTCGCAGCCGGTCGCGCACTTGGTCGTGTCGATGAGCAGTCCCCAGCGGACCTTTCCCGTCACCGGCTCGCCCGGGACGCGGCCGTGCGCCGGCGCGAGGAGCAGCACGCCGGGCGCGATCGTGAGCGTGGCGACCGCCCCGCCCGCGAGCGCGAGGAACTGGCGGCGCGCCTTGTCGGTCGCTTTCACGGCCTGCGTGTCCTGGCCACTGCCTGCTTCGGCCTCGGCGCGTGGCACTCGAAGCAGTCGATGCTCACCGCCGCGTACGCGTGGCAGCTCTGACAGAAATCGTCCTTGCTGCCCGCCACCGTGCCGGTCTTCGGGCCGGCATGGCACTCGACGCAGCCCTTGAGGCTGTGCTGGGTCGTGCGGACGCCCTCGTGCATCGTGCGATCCCGATGGAACATCAGGACCTGCATGTGGTTCCGGCGCATGAAGTCGGCGGGCTCCACGCACTTCTCGCCCTGGGCTTGCGCAATCACCGGCATCGGCACCCGCCCGGCGGGCGCGCCGCGCTCCTGCGAAACTGCCCAGCCCGCGCCGAGCGCGAGGCCGAGCATCGCCAGACCTAGGGCAGCCCAGCTCCTCACGCCCGGATCCTCACTCGCCGAGCCCCATCTGGATGTAACCGGTCGGACAGACATCCCTGCAGATGTGGCAGCCGATGCACTTGGTGTAGTCGGTGTCCACGTAGCGGCCGGTGGTCGCCTGCGCCTTCTTCACCCGGAACACCGCAGTCTGCGGGCAGTACACGACGCAGTTGTCGCACTCGAAACAGAGCCCGCAGCTCATGCAGCGCTTGCCCTCGGCGACGGCCTCCTTCTCTGCGAGGGCCTGCAGGCGCTCCTCGAAGTTACCGAGCGCCTGCTCGGCGGTGAGCGTGGTCACGGCGCGCACGTTGCGCGGGGTGTGCTGGAAATGGCCGAGGAAGAGCTCGCCGTGCGGTATCACGTAGCGGCCCGAGCGATCCTCGTAGTTGTGGATCGCGAAGTTCGCCCCGGCGGTGCCCCTCACCTCCTCCCGCGGCGCCACCTGAGGGGCGACGCCGCGCTCGACCATCTTGCGCATCAGGTCGAAGGCGTGCACGTCGATCTTCGGGCGCCTCTCCTGGTCTTCGCCCGCCAGATGCCGGTCGATGCCCTCGGCGGCGATCCAGCCCTGCCCGATCGCGCTCGTGAGCAGATGCGGACGGAGCACGTCGCCGCCGGCGAAGACGCCCTTCTTGCCGACGACCTGATAGTTCTTGTCGGCGGCGACCAGGCCCTTCCCGCTGTCGAACGCCTCCAGCCCGGTGAAGTCCACCGCCTGGCCGATCGCCGAGACGATCAGGTCGGCCGGCACCACCTGCTCGGTGCCCGGCTCGACCTTGATTTCGAGCTTCGGCCCCACGAACTTCGCCTCGCACTTGGCGATCTTCAGGCCGGTCGCGCGGCCGTCCGCGCCGCGCACGACCTCGACCGGCGCCCAGCCGTCGTGGATCGTGACGCCCTCGGCGAGCGCGTGCTCGATTTCGTGACGGTTCGCCTGCATCCTCGCGATGGAGAACACCGAGGTGAGCGTGACTTCCGCGCCGTGCCGCGCCGAGACCTCGGCCACGTCCTGCGCGGCCTTGCCGACGATCACCGCCTCGGGGTGATCGGTCGAATGCGGATGCACGATGTGCCCGAGCCGGCGCGCCACGGTCGCCACGTCGATCGACGTGTCGCCGCCGCCGACCACGACCACGCGCTTGCCTACGTGCTTGAGGCGGCCGTCGTTGAATGCGCGCAGGAAAGCGGTCGCCGTCACCACGTTCGGCGCTTCCGACCCGGCCACCGGCAACGGCCGGCCACCCTGCGCGCCGAGCCCCAGGAACACCGCGTCGAACTGCTTGTTGATCGCGTCCATCGTGACATCGGTGCCGACGCGCGTCTTGAGCCGCGCCTCCACACCGAGATCGAGGATGCGCTGGATCTCCGCATCGAGCACCTCGCGCGGGGTGCGGAATCCCGGGATGCCGTAGCGCATCATCCCCCCGAGCGCCTCGTGCTCGTCGAAGATGATCACGGAGTGCCCTTTCAGCGCGAGCTGGTAGGCGCAGGAAAGCCCCGCGGGACCGCCGCCGATCACCGCGACCTTCTTGCCGGTGGTCTTCTCCGGCTTGACGAACGTGAGCCCGTTCTTGATCGCGTACTCGCCGAGGAAGTGCTCGACCGCGTTGATGCCGACGAAGTCCTCGACCTCGTTGCGGTTGCAGCCCGACTCGCACGGGGCCGGGCACACGCGGCCCATCACCGCCGGGAACGGGTTCGCTTCGGTGAGGCGCCGCCAGGCGTACTCCTGCCACGGCACGCCCGCTGGCGGCTTCTCGGTGCCGCGCACGATCGCGAGATAGCCGCGGATGTCCTCACCCGAGGGACAGCTCGCCTGGCAGGGGGGCGTGCTCTTCTGGTACGTCGGACACTTGTGCGAGTAGCTCGCCTGGAAGATGACCTCGCCCCAGCTCTTCCACTTCGCGTCGCCCTCCCTGTAGCGACGGAAGGTGAGCTTCTCGCCCCCGGGCTTCGTCTCGATTGTGGCGGACATCGCCTCTCTCCTATCCGTACGGCACTTCAATCATTGCGTCCGAGCCTGATCGCGTCGCCGACCAATTGGTGGACGCCCCCGACCATGCCCATGTCGAACTTGTAGTACGGCAGCACCTTGCTGAACTGCGCCTTGCAGATGGCGCAGATCGTGGCCATGAAGTTCACGCCGTGCTCGTCCACGACGGCCTTGAGCGCCTCCATCCGCGGCAGCGCGCCCTTCACGCGCAGCTCGAGCAGTTCGTCGGTGAGGAGCCCGCCCCCGCCGCCGCAGCAGAACGTGTTCTCGTGGATCGTCTCCGGCGCCATGTCGTGGAAGTGGTTGCAGGCTGCCCGGATGATCTCGCGCGGGAGGATGAACTGGCCGCGCGGGATGCCGCCCATGCCGGAAGCGCGGGCGACGTTGCACGAGTCGTGGAAGGTGACGATCCGGGCGTCGTTCGCTTCCTTGTCGAGCGTGATCGCGCCGCGCTTGATGAGGTCGTAGGTGAGCTCGCAGATGTGCTGCGGCACCGGACAGCGCGGGTCCAGGAAGTCGAACGGCCCGATCAGGGTGTTCCAGAAGCTGTAGGCGACGCGCCAGGCGTGGCCGCATTCGCCGACCACGATCCGTTTCACGCCGAGCTCGAGCGCGGCCTCGCGGACGCGCATCGCGATCTTGCGCGTCTGGTCGTAGTTGCCGATGAAGAGCCCGAAGTTGCCCGCCTCGGAGGCGTGCGAGGACATCGTCCAGCCGATCCCGGCGGCATGGAAGACCTTGGCGTAGCCGATCAGGCTGAACACGTGCGGCTCGGCGAAGAAGTCCGCCGACGGCGTGACGACCAGCACCTCGGCGCCCTGCTCGTCGACCGGGAAGCGCACGTCCTCGCCGGTCTCCTCCTTGACCTCCTCCTCCAGCGTCTGCAGCGTGTCCTCGAGCGCCGGGCCGGGAAGGCCGAGGTTGTTGCCGATCTTGTGGACCTTGCCGATGATCTCGTTGGTGTACTTCTGGCCCATGCCGATCGAGTCCATGACCTCCTTCGCGGCCATGGTGATCTCGGCGGTGTCGATGCCGTAGGGGCAGTACACCGAGCAGCGGCGGCACTCGGAGCACTGGTTGAAGTACTTGTACCAGTCCTCCAGCACCGACTCGGTCAGGTCTTCGGCGCCGACGAGCTTCGGGAAGTACTTCCCGGCAAAAGTGAAATAGCGGCGGTACACCTTGCGCACCAGCTCCTGGCGCGCGACCGGCATGTTCTTCGGATCCCCGGTGCCGAGGAAGTAGTGGCACTTGTCGGTGCATGCGCCGCAGTGCACGCACGCGTCGAGGAAGACGCGGAGCGAGCGGTACTTGCCGAGCAGGTCGCCCATCTTGGCGATGGCCTTGCCTTGCCAGCCGTCCACGAGCTTCCCGGGAAAACCGATCGCCTCGTTCAGCTTTTCCGAGGCGACGTACGGCTTGCTGCCGGCCATCGCCCCCGCCTGCAAAATGGGGATGACCGGGTACTCCTTCAGCGGCGGGGTCTGGAACTCTGGCGCGCCCATGACGGCTACTTCTTTTCGAGCTCCGCCGCCCAGGGCGCGAGGTGGCGCCGCTCGCGCGAGTCGTCCGCCTGGTTGCGCGTCGGGCTGAAAAAGATGCCCGGCGCGTGCAGAAGCTTGCTGGCGGGGAAGATCGCCATCAGCGCCGCGACCAGGAAGAGATGCACCAGCAGGGGCCCGTCGGCAGGGAGCGGCTGCCAGTCGAAGCGCATGAGCCCGAGCATGAACGCCTTCACCGCAACGATGTCGGTGTGCGACACGTACTTCATCATCATCCCCGAGACGCCGATCATGACGAGCAGCGCGAGCATCAGGTGATCCGAGTACGTCGTGATGTAGCGGATGCGCTCGACCAGGAAGCGCCGCGCCCAGAGACCGCCGAGTGCCGCAAGCATCGCAAGACCGGCGTAGATGCCGAAGGGCTGGGCGAGCGCGACGACCGTCCAGACCGGCTCGGTGAAGTAGCGCAAGTGCCGCAGCAGCACCACCGCGAGCGCGACGTGGAAGAGCCAGCCCAAGAGCCAGATCCACTTGTTGCCCCGGAACAGGCTCTCGAAGAGCGCCACCTCGCGCACCATGCGCCAGGCGACGCCCGCGCTTGTGCGTGGCGCCGGCGTGGTCGGGATCTTGAGCGGCGCGGGCGTGCGCGCGTAGCCCGCGATCTTCACCGCAAGGCCGAAGACGAAGATCGCCGTCGCCGCGTAGAAGAGGCAGGCGTAGACGATCGTGACCGCGCTCATTCCCGGATCACCGCGCCTTGCGGCAGGGGTTTAGACGCAGCCCGTGGGTTTCGGCAGCCCCGCGATCTTGCACGCCTGCTTCGCCGGGCCGTACGGAAACAGCTCGTAGAGGTACTTGCTGTTGCCCTTGTCCGGGCCGAGCTTCTTGCCGATCGCCTTGGTGAGCACGCGGACCGCGGGCGCGATCTGGAACTCGCTGTAGTAGTCGCGCAGGAAGTTGACCACCTCCCAGTGGTTGTCGCCCATGTCGATCTTCTCTTCCTTGGCGATGTAGTTCGCGACGTCCTCGTTCCAGTCGGACAGGTTGACGAGGTAGCCTTCCTCGTCGGTCTCGTACGTCTTGCCGCCCACTTCGATGGCCATGCTTCGATCTCCTTCGGAGTTGTCTTGCGTAACTGTCTAGAGCCAGGATTGGCTGGTCTTGTGCTGCGCGACCAGGTCCACGAAGCCGGCGTAGTCCACGAGCTTCACGCCGTCGATTACGCGGTCCTTCATGCCGCGCGCCTCGAGATCGGGCCCGAGCGCGTACACGTCCACGCGACCGATCGCCTGCTTGAGCTGCTGCTCCGCAGCGTTGCCCCGGGTCGCGCCGTACACGGCGTCCTCGATCAGCAGCACCGCTGCACCCTCGGTCGCGCGCGCGAGGCAACTCGCGAGCGCGGTTTTTTCGTACGGCGACTTGTTGACGATGTGCAGCATCTCGATCCTTCAGAACGCGATCACGACGTCCTGCTCATCCATGCGCTTCAGGAGCTCCGCGCCGCTCATCACCTCGACCGGAACGATCAGCTGCTCCTCGGTGAGCCCGCGCGCCTCGAGCGACTCCCGCTCGACGTAGAGCTTTTCGATGTCGTACCCCTCCAGTGCGCGGTAGGTCGGCGAGAAGTTCTTGACGTCGATTCCCTTGGTCTGCTGGCCCTTGACGAGCTGGTACACGCCGTCGTCGAGGAAGGCGAGGCTCACGTCCTGGTCGAATGCGGCGCTGATCAGCACCACCTCGAGGCCCTCGAGCGCGTAGATCGTCCCGTAGGGCGCCTTCCGGTTGACGTACATGAACTTCTTGACGACGCCGGACGCTTCCTCTTCGAGCTCGACCTCGCCGGTCGTGTCGCTCATGTCCCCCCCCTTGTCAGTCGCCGAACACCACCAGGCGGTCGGCCCGGATGCCCGCTTCCACCAGCTGCCCGAGCCCGGAGATCCGGAAGCCCGGCGCGAGGTTCTCTTCCACCAGCCCGCGCCGCAGGCCGGCGGCCACACACACGACGAGGTCCAGGCCGTGCTCCTGGGCGAGCTTCGACCAGCGGTTCACGATGTTGCGGTCGTCCTGCGGCGGCTCGGTGAGCTTGGTCGCGTTGTTGACGCCGTCGTTGTAGAAGAACACGCGGTAAATCTTGTGGCCCTTCTCGAGCGCCGCCTTCACGAACTGGTAGGCCGTGTCCGAAGCCTGGTGGTTGTACGGGCCCTCGTTGATCATCACGCCAAACTTCATCGCGCACCCTTCTTCTCTAGAACCGGATGTGCGCCGACGCGTTGAGCGTGCGTCGCGAGCCGCGCCAGTCGTCGATGTGATATTTGGTGAACGGCAGCCCGGTCCGCTCGAAGAAACGCGGCCAGCCGATGCGCTCGATCCAGTCCACCATACGCTCCCACGGGCGCGCGTCGGCCTTGTAAGCCGCGAGGATCTTCTTGACCACCGCCGCCACTTCCGGCCAGCGCGGCGCGTTGTTCGGCAGCCCGGAGGCGACCAGCTTGTGGAAGGTCGGCCGGCCGCGGGCGTTCGAGTTCTTGCCGCCGACCCAGATCGCGATCTTCGAGTGTTCGGGGTCGTTGATCTGCATCGGCGGGCACGGCGGGTAGCACGCGCCGCAGCAGACGCACTTCTTCTCGTCCACCTCGAGCGAGGGCTTGCCGTTCACCAGCGCCGGGCGGATCGCCGCTACCGGGCAGCGCGCCACGACCGCCGGCCGCTCGCAGACGTTCGCCACTAGATCGTGGTTGATCTTCGGCGGCTTCGTGTGCTGCACGATGATCGCGATGTCGGCCTGCCCGCCGCAGTTGATCTCGCAGCACGAGGTCGAGAGCTTCACCCGATTCGGCATCTCGCACTTCACGAACTCGTCGTAGAGCTCGTCCATCAGCGCCTTCACCACGCCGGAGGCGTCGGTGCCGGGGATGTCGCAGTGCAGCCACCCTTGCGTGTGGGCGATCATCGATACGGAGTTCGCCGTGCCGCCGATCGGGAAACCCGCCTCGGTGAGCGCCTTGACGAGCGGCTCGACCTTCTTGCTGTCCGCCACCATGTACTCGATGTTCGAGCGCGTGGTGAACCGCACGTGGCCGTCGGCGTACTCATCGGCAATATCACAGAGCTTGCGGACGGTGTAGAGATCCATCTGCCGCTGGGTCCCCGCCTTGACGGTCCAGATCTCGTCCCCGCTCCGGGCCTTGTGCATCAGCACCCCGGGCCGCGGGTGATCGTGATAGATCCACTGTCCGTAGTTCTTGCGCATCACCGGATGCATCAGCGGCATCGGGTCGGGTGCGCCGGACTCGATCGGTGCGCGATGCTCAGCAGCCATGGCTCTCTCCGAATGTGTGCCGGGGGGCCGCGCTCACGCCGCGGCCTCCTTCTGCTCTTCCCACTTGGCGACCTGCTCGTCCCAGTCGTCGGTGCGGACGTACGGGTTCGCACGCGGCTCGACGATCATGTTCGGGTCGATCGGCAGCCCCACGGCCTCGAGGAAGTTCGTGAGGCCGATGCGGTCGATCGTCTCGCCGACCCGCTCATGCTCCAGCGCGTTCTCGGCGAAGAAGTCGAGCACGTTGCGGGCGAGCTCCTTCAGCTTCTCGAAGTCCTCGTCGGACGCGAGCTTCATGAACGGCACGACCATCGTGCCCATCGTGGCGCCGATCTTCAGCACGCCCTTGCCGCCGACGAGGATCGAGACGCCGCGCTCCTTGCCCGGGAGTAGCCCGCCGCGGATCACGTTCAGGCAGTGTGTGCAGCGCACGCAGTTCTTGTTGTCGATCACGAGCCTGAGCTCGTCGTCCAGTTCGGCGACCGAGTGGTGCGGCCCCGCCTTGACCTCGGCCTTCGTCATGAACTGGATCGCCTTGGTCGGGCACTGCGCGATCACGTCGTTCACGAGGTCCTTGGTCCCGTGCGCCTTGAAGTAGGCGCGCGCGTACTCGTTGTTGACCTGGATGTTGTCGCGCCAGGTGCCGATGGTCGCGAAGTCGGAGCGCTGGATCGCGTTCACGCAGTCGTTCGGGCAGCCCGAGAACTTGAACTTGAACTTGTACGGCAGCGCAGGGCGGTGCATGTCGTCGAGGTTCGCGTTGATCACCTCGCGCAGCGCGCGCGCCTCGTCGTAGCACGACAGCTCGCAGCGCGCGGCGCCCACGCACGACATCGACGTGCGCAGCGCCGGACCCGCCCCGCCGAGATCGAAGCCAGCCTCGTTCAGCTCGTCGAAGGCGGGCTGCACCTTGTCGGTCCGGATCCCCTGGAACATGATGTCGCCGGACTGGCCGTGGAAGGCGATGAGCCCCGAGCCGTGCTTCTCCCAGATGTCGCACAGCTTGCGCAGCGTCTTGGTGTCGTAGTGCATGCCTGCAGGCGGCTGCACCCGCAGGGTGTGGAACTCGGCCGCGTCCGGGTAGATCGGCTTGCCGTTCTCGTCTTTCAGCTCGGTGAAGCGTGGAATCACGCCGCCGCCGTAGCCGAAGACCCCCACCGTGCCGCCCTTCCAGTAGCCCTTGCGGGTCTTGTAGGACGCCTCGAGCTGGCCGAGGAGATCGACCATCATGTCGTTGTCCCTGGCGAGCCGCTTAAGACCCGTCACGAAGCTCGGCCACGGCCCCGTCTCGAGCTGGTCGAGGTTCGGGGTCTCGTACATCTTCTTCGCCATGCGGCGCTCCTTTTAGCGACTGTCTCCCGCGCGGCCGGCGCGCCCCTCGTCCTTCTTGATCGGCGGGACGTCGGGAATCGGTGCGCAGGCGCGGGAACTCGGGCGAATGTAGCGGCCCGACGCGGGGGCGGAAATCGCCCCGGTAGGGTATCGGCGCCCACCCGGCCGGGTAGGTCGCGCCCTACCCGAAAGGGTTATCCCGCCGCTCGCCCACCGGGGAATAGGCGCGCCCCGGATGGATCGCTTCAATGACGGGTCCTCACCGCATCGGCGCCCCGGCATGGCTGAGCTCACCCCGCTCCACAGGTTCACCGTGCCGCTCGGCGGTCAGGAGATCGAGCTGCAGCAGATCGACCACGTGCCCGGCGCGCTGAGCCTGCTCCGTGTCCGGATCCGCGAAGGCAAGCGCTTCACGATCTTCGACGTCGATCCGCAGACCGCCTGGCGCTGGGGCGAGGCGATGACGGCGTGGGCGGCCGGACAGCCCGGAACCAAGGCCTGACACCACAGGGGCGAGTCATCGACACCGGGCAAGCCGAATTCGTCGACATGGCGTTCGCGATCCAGGGCGAGCAGGTCCCGCGTGACCACGCGCTCGAACTGTGGCGCGCGCTCGCGCGGGCTCTGCCTTGGCTCGGCGAGGAGGAGAACGTCGCGATCTTCGCGCTGCGCGCCGCGCCGGTGGCCGACGGGCGTCTTGCGGTCAGCCGCCGCAGCCGGCTGATGTTGCGGCTCCCCGCGACGCGCGTGCGCGACGCGCTCGCGCTGTGCGGAGCGGCGATCGAGATCGAGGGCGCGCCACTCGCGGTGGGTCGCGCGATGACCCGGGCGCTCATTCCGCACGGCACGGTCTACGCGCACCGGGTCGCGGCGAGCGGGCACGACGAAATCGCGTTTATGCGCGCGGTGACGACCGCATTGGAGCGCCTGGCGATCCGCAGCGACTTCATCTGCGGCAAGCGCTCGTGCGTCCGCGGCGAGCGGGGCGAGGTGGCCGGCTTCAGCCTGATGCTCACCGGACTGCGGCCCGCGGAATCGGTGCGGGTGCAGATCGCGGGGCTGGGGCCCCACCGCAAGCTCGGGTTCGGCATCTTCGTGCCGCACCGATCCACTGCGGCGGTGGGGAGCGACGACGCCGCCGAGGAACGCCGCGCGTTCCGCTGAGTTCATGAGGAGGGTAACGAGGGAGATGGGCTACGTGATCGAGGGCGTCGAGCTGGAAACCGACGCAGACGGGTTCCTGCTCGAGCCGAACTTCAGCGACGAGGCGCCGAGCGTGATCGCCGCGGCCGAAGGAGTCACGCTCACCGACGCGCACTTGGCGGTGATCGACTTCATGCGGGAGAAGTACCGCGAGGACGGCCAGACACCCAACTTCCGGCACATGCTGAAAGAGTTCGCCGAGCGCGTCCGGCCGGGCACGGACAGCAAGTACCTCTACGACCTCTTCCCGACCGGGCCGGCCAAGCAGGCGGCGAAGATCGCCGGCTTGCCGAAGCCGTACGGCAAGGCCGGGTATTGAAAATAGGAGCGGCGCCGGGCGGCGCCCGAAGGAGCTGCACGTGACCACTCATGCCGACGTCACCCTTGATCTCTGCGGACTGCACTGCCCCGCGCCGCTGCTCGGCGCGCGGCAGGTAATGGACGATCTCGAGACCGGCCAGGTGCTGAAGCTCGTCTCGGATTGCCCCGGCACGCCGGACGACATCGCCGCGTGGGTCAAGGTCACCGACCACGAGCTGCTGGAGAGCGAGAAGGTCGCGAGCCACAAGACTGCCTTCTACCTGCGCAAGGGCAAGAGCGCGCGGCCGAAGGCGAACGTGGTGCTCGACATCCGCGGGGTGTCCTGCCCCGGGCCGATCGTCGAGGCGAAGAAGCTGCTCGACGCGATGAAACCGGGCGAGGTGCTGCAGCTCATCTCGAGCTGCCCCGGCGCGCCGGCCGACGTGAAGGCGTGGGTGAAGGCGACGCATCTCGAGCTCGCGGAGACGCGCGAGCCGGGGCCCAACCTCTTCGAGTTCTTCATCCGCAAGCCCTAGCCCCAGCGCGCACCGATGGCCCTGCGGGTCAAGACGGTCTGGTTCAAGAAGGACAGCGAGCAGAGGCCTGCGCGCGACGTCGCGAGCGTGCTGGCCTCGACCATCTGGCGTCTGGCCGAACGGACCGTGGACGGGCTATCGAAGGCCGACTACGACATCCTCACTGCGGAGCGGGGCGTACGCATCATTGGCGAGATGGCGGCTTTCCTGCTGCACATGAGCGACCGGATGGTGTATGGGCGCATCCCGGACGAGGAGCGCGGCGGGCTCATCCAGGGCACGGCGACGCGGCTTGCCGAGATCGTGGTCGAGAACATCCACTCGCTCGTCGTCGACGACAACTTCGACTACCGCGCGAACTTCATCGACATGCTCAACCGGCGCGGCGCCGACTACGCGAGCTTCGAGTGCGCCCCGGCGCAGCCAAGCTTCCACGTGCTGCGCTATCTCGCACTCGCAGTCCGCGAGGTGATGCTCGAGGCCGACCAGCATTGGGTCGCCGACCAGGTGATGGAGATCCAGGCACCTGAGGCGCTCGGCACGCTCAAGAAGACGATCGACGGGTTCTACCCACCGCCCAGACCCGCGCCGTGATTCCCGCTTCGAGCCCCTTCCACCCGGCGAGCGACGGCGCCTACTCCGTCTGGCGCGCAGCGAAGCTCGCGCGCTCGCCGGCGCGGGTCGACGACCTAGTCGTCGAGGTCGGCGACCCGCGCGCACTCACCCGCGCCGAACATGCTGCGATCGCCGCGCGGCTCCGCGACGCCAACCTGGCGCTCTACGCGAGCCCGCGCGTCGAGGCCGACAAGGACCTCCCGCGCAGGCTCGGGGCGCAGTTCGGCCTTCACCGTCTCGATCGCAACTGGCTCGCCGACGACGACGGCGTCTCGAGCCTCGCCGTCGCCGATGCGCCCGCCAGGGGCGAGTACATCCCGTACACTGACAAGCCGATCAACTGGCACACGGACGGCTATTACAACCCGCCGGAGCGCCAGATCCGCACGCTGATCCTGCATTGCGTGCAGCGCGCCGAGGCAGGCGGCGAGAATCGGCTCCTCGACCACGAGATCGCCTACATCCTCCTGCGCGACGCCGAGCCGGGGCACATCCGCGCGCTCGCCGAGCCCGACGCGATGACAATCCCGCCCCGCATGGACGAGGCGGGCGTCGCGCGAGCAGCCGAAGCGGGCCCCGTCGTCTCGGTTGACCCGGAAACCGGTGCACTGCACATGCGCTACACCGCGCGCACTCGCAGCATCGCGTGGAAGGACGACGCCGCGACGGCCGCTGCCGTCCGGGCCCTAGAGGCGATCCTACGCGGCGCGGCGCCGTACGTCTTCCAGGTCCGGCTCGAACCAGGCATGGGGCTCATCTGCAACAACGTCCTGCATGACCGCGCGGGCTTCAGCGATAGCGCCGCGCGCCGTCGGCTCGTGTTCCGGGCGCGCTATTACGACCGGATCGACCCGGACGACTCGCGCGCGAACCGAACCGGCGAGGAACTCGCTCGAGTTTGAGCCGATCCGCCGCCATGGAGCTTCTGCCCCCGTTCCTCGATGTCGACAGCCGCCTTCGCACCGTGGGCGGCAAGGTGTATCTGGTCGGCGCCGGGCCCGGTGACCCCGATCTCCTCACCCTCCGCGCCCTGCGGCTTATGCAGCGGGCCGACGTCGTCCTGCACGACCACCTGGTGAGCGACGAGATCCTCGCGCTCGTCCGCCCGGAGGCCGAGCGGATCTACGTCGGCAAGGAGGAAGGTAATCACGCCGTCCCGCAGGACGAAATCAACGCGCTGCTGGTGTGGCACGCGCGCCAGGGCAAGCGCGTCGTGCGGCTGAAGGGCGGCGATCCGTTCATGTTTGGCCGCGGCGGGGAGGAGATCGAGGCGCTCGCCGGGCACGACGTGCCGTTCGAGGTGGTGCCGGGCGTCACCGCCGCCACCGGCGCGTCGAGCTATGCCGGCATCCCGCTCACGCACCGCGACTACGCGCAGTCCTGCGTGTTCGTCACCGGTCATCGGCGCGCGCGCGATGGCGGGGTCCAGGGCGAACCCGACTGGCCGGCGCTCGCACGCCCTAGACAGACCGTGGTGTTCTACATGGGCGTCGGGATGCTACCGACGATCGCGCGCCGGCTGATCGAGTACGGGCGCG
Source organism: Burkholderiales bacterium (assembly GCA_035456405.1). Classification (GTDB taxonomy): domain Bacteria; phylum Pseudomonadota; class Gammaproteobacteria; order Burkholderiales; family SG8-39; genus JAGVSZ01. The sequence goes on from DATIDG010000005.1 coordinate 36,226, forward strand.
GTTCCGGCACGCCGGCGGCAATCGTGGAGCGCGCAACGACCGACCGCCAGCGCGTGGTGACGGGCTCGCTCGCCACCCTGCCGGATCTGGCGAAGGCGTCCGCCGTCAAGCCGCCGGCGCTCGTGATCGTCGGCGAAGTCGTTGCGCTGCGCGAACGGCTGCGCTGGTTCGACGGGTCGGACGAAGCCGGCGGCGCGGTTTGCACGGGTGTCGGACCAGAGGAGATTGAGACATGGCACAAGACTTGAAAGGTGTTTTCCCGCACGCCCCGCTCGGCTGGACACCGGACGGCGCGGCGAGCACGGCCGCGGCGGAAGGCCTGGAGCTGGGCGAGGACCACTGGGAAGCCCTGCGCGCCCTGCAGTCGTACTTCGCACGTCACGCAGGCGAACCTGCGTTCCACCCGCGCGAGCTGCACGACGCGCTCGACGAGAAGTTCCACGTGAAGGGGGGCATGCGCTACCTCTACCAGCTCTTCCCGGGCGGCCCAGTCGCTCAGGGCTGCCGGCTCGCCGGCGTCAAGACGCCTGCCGGCGCGATGGACAAGGGCTTCGGCAGCGTGATGTAACCGCGCTCAGCGCCGCGGCCGCAGCGCGAGGACGTTCTCGGAACGCAGCCACCGCCGCTCGAACTCGCCCGCGGTCCCGGCCTCGGCCAACAGGTGGCCCGAGTACTCCTCGCAGCCCATGTTCTTCAGGAGCTCGAGCTCGGCCTCCAGCTCGACGCCCTCGGCGATGGTGTTAATGCGGAGGCTCCTCGCCATGTCGATCATCGCCTTCACGACGATCCGGTCGTCCGGGCTCGCCAGCATGCCGCGCACGAACGAGCGGTCGATCTTGATCCCGTCGATCGCGAACCGGCGCAGCTGGCTCATCGACGAGTAGCCGGTCCCGAAGTCGTCGACGACGACCCGGACTCCGAGGCGGCGCAGCCCCGACAGCACCGCGCGCGCGTCGTCCTGGTTGCGCGCCAGCGCGGCCTCGGTGAGCTCCAGCTCGAGCATCCGCGGCTCGAGGCCGCTCGCGTCGAGCGCGGCGCGCACGCGGCCGAGCAACGCGCGGTTGAACTGCTTCGGCGAAACGTTCACCGAGACCGCGAAACCCGGCCCGTTGAGGGCGTGCCATCCCTGCGCCTGCTCGCACGCGCTCTGCAGCACCCACTCGCCGATCGAATGGATGAGCCCGGTCTCCTCGATGAGCGGCAGGAACCTGCCTGCCGCGAGCAGGCCGTGGTCCGGGTGCTGCCAGCGCAGCAGCGCCTCGGCGCCGGTCAGCGTGCCGCTGTCGATGTCGGCGCGCGGCTGGTAGAAGACCCGCAGCTCGCGGTGCTCCACGGCGGTCTTCAGGCCGGCCTCGAGCCGCAGCCGCTCGGTGGCGCGGACGTTCATCTCCGCCGAGAAGAACTGGTAGTTCTTGCGGCCGCTCGACTTGGCGACGTACATCGCGGTGTCGGCGTGGCGCATGAGTGTCGTCGCATCGGCGCCGTCGGTCGGACAGATTGCGATGCCGACGCTGCCGGTGGTGTTCAGCGTGTGCCCCTCCACCTCGAACGGCTGCGACAGCAGGTTGATGATCTTCTGCGCGACCTGGCCCGCGTCCTCGGCGGTCTTCAGGCCCTCCAGCACCACGACGAACTCGTCCCCGCCCAGTCGCGCCAGCGTGTCGCCCTTGCGCAGCAGGCCCCCGATGCGCTTGGCCACCTCGCGCAGCAGGCCGTCGCCCACCTCGTGGCCAAGCGTGTCGTTGACGCGCTTGAAGTGGTCGAGGTCGATGAACATGATCGCGAGCGACGCGCCCTCGCGCTGCGCGTTCGCAATCCCGCGCGCCAGGCGGTCCGAGAGGAGCAGCCGGTTGGGCAGGCCGGTCAGCGGGTCGCGCGTGGCGAGCTCGGCGATGCGCGCCTCGGACTGCTTGCGCTCTGTAACGTCGAGCGCCGTGCCGCGCAGCCCGACGACCCGGCCGTTCGCGTCGAGGATCGGGATCCCGCTCACGAGCTGCCACACCTGGCTGCCGGTACGCGACATCGAGCGGTGCTCGAAGTTGCGGAACGCCTCGTGGTTGCGCGACACCTCCTCGAACCAGTCGCGCACCCGCTCGGCCTCGCCCGCCGGCATGAAATCGACCGGCCGGCGCCCGAGCAGCTCCTCGGGCGCATAGCCGAGCACCTGCTCGACGCGGCGCGAGACGTACGTGTAGCGGCCGTCGACGTCGAGCTCCCAGACGTACTCGCCGGCCGCCTCGGCGAAGTCGCGGAACCGCCGCTCCGACTCGCGCAGCTGGCGCTCCGTGAGCTTCCGGTCGGTGATGTCCATCACCGACGTGACGACGCACTGCTCGCTCCCGAGCTCGATCGGCTCCGACGAGAGCAGCACGTCGGCGATCTCGCCCGATCGCTTGCGCAGCCGCGTTTCGAGATTGCGCACCGGGCGCCCGGCGCGCACCATCCGCACGAGCTCCGCCCGGTCGGCGGGGTTCGTCCACACTTTGAGATCGCCCGGCGTCGCCCCGATCGCCGCCTCGCGCGTGTACCCGATCCACGCGAGCCACGCGTCGTTCACCTCCAGGTAGCGGCCGTCCTCGAGGCGGCTGATCACCACTGGCACCGGGCTCGACTGGAAGATCTTCACGAACCGGGCCTGCGTCTCGCGCAGCGCCGCCTCGGCGCACCGCTGCTCGGTGACGTCGATCCCGTTCGACAGCATGACCCGCTCGCCGCCCAGCTCGACGACCTCGGCCGACAGCAGCACGTCGGCGATCTCGCCCGATTTCCTGCGCCAGCGGCACTCGAAGTTGTGCACCGGGGCGCCGGTGCGGAGGATGTCCCGCACCCTGCGGCGCGCGTCGATGTCGGTCCAAAGCCCGAGCGCGACGAAGTTCCGGCCCAGGATCTCCTCGCGCCCGTAGCCGTACGTGTCCGCCCACGCATCGTTCACGTCGATGACCGCGCCGTCGTCGACGCCCGAGATCGCGATCGGCAGCGGGCTCGCGCGGAACAGGCGCTCGAAGCGCTCGCGCGAGACCGCGAGCTCGGCGGCCGCACGGTTGCGCTCGGTGACGTCCACGCTCGTGCTGATCACCGATGCGATCCTGTTGACGACGACGACCTGGGCCGAGAACAGGATGTCGCGCACCCCGCCGCCGGTGACGCGCACCTTGAGCTCGAGGTTGCTGATCTGGCCCTCCTCGCTCACACGCGCCTGGACGATCCTGGCCGCCTCGGGATCGACGTTGAACGAGAGCGCTTGCACCGGGCGGCCCACCGCCTCGTTCCTGCCGAGGCCGAAGAAGCGGCACCACGCATCGTTCACCGCCGTGACCACGCCGTCGTCCAGCCGCCGGTACATCATCGGAATGGGGCTGTCGCCGAAGATGCGCGCAAACAGCTCTCGCGATTCGCGCAGCTGGCTCTCGACCTCCTTCTGCGCGGTAATGTCGCGACCGACGCCGCGATAGCCCCGGAAGCGGCCGCGCTCGTCGAAGATCGGCTCGCCGCTCGTCAGGCCGTAGTGCAGCCGGCCATCGGCAGCGCGCCTCACGATCAGGAAGTCCCGGAACGGCCGGTGCGCCTCCACCAGCCGGCGGTGCTCGGCCCATCCCGGCGTGTCGAGGTCCTCGTGCGGAAGCTCCCAGCGCCGCTTGCCGAGGTACTCCGACGAGTCGAACCCGTGGACGATCGCGAATCCCGGCGAAAGCATCGTGAAGCGGAGCTCGGCGTCCTGCTCCCAGTACCAGTCCGCGGACAGGCTCGTCAGGCTGCGGAAGCGGGCCTCGCTCTCCTGCAACCCGGCCGCCGCCGTGCGGCGCTCGTTGCTCAGGGCGCCCAGCAGCAGCGTCGTGAGGGCGACCGAGCCGAGGAGCCCGTGCAGCGTGAGGAGGCTCTCGAGGTCCCGCTCGGAGACGAACGGGCCGATTCCCTGCCAGGCCCCGCCCAGGCATAGCGCCGCGAGCGCCAGGTTGAAGGTCGCGACTTCCCGCATCGGGAAGCGCACCGCCGGCCACACCGCGAGGGGGAACAGCGCGAACAGCGCGAGGAACCGGGTCTTCTCCGGCCCGAGGTAGCCCTCCAGCACGAACGCGCCGAAGAGCAGGACCAGCGCGATCAGGGCGGCGTGCGCGAGCGCCTCCACGACGCGGACGCTCGGCCGCCCCTCCCGCATCCAGGCGAAGGCGAACGGCGCGAAAAGGAGCACCCCCTGCGCGTCGCCGGCCCACCAGGTGAGCGCGGGGCGCATCAGGCCGTGCGCATCGAGGGAGCCCGCGGCGAGCAGGCTCGCGGTGCCGACGCCCGCCGCGATCACCGACGTGCCGAGCGCGACCGGGAAGACCAGGCGGAACACGTCGCGCACGCGTCCCAGGCCCGGGTCGAACCCGCGCGCGCGATCGAGGAGCCACGCGCCAGCCAGAGCGGCAAGCGTGTTGCCCGACGCGATCTCTGCCGCGGGGAGCCATGACAGACCGTGCGCGACGTAGCCGGCGACCCCGCCGACGACCAACGCCGGGAAGTAGCGCAGCCCCAACAGCGTGAGCGCCACGAGCGCGAGACCCGACGCCGGCCACACGAGCGAAATGGACCCGTGCACGGCCGCGAACGCGAGTCCCATCTGTATCGCCGCGAAGTACGCGGCGGCCAGGGCGAGGGACTTCGAGAGGTAGCGGGCGGCCTTCATCGGGAAATTCGCAAACCGCGAACCGTGAACCGTGAACCGGCAGGAAGCTGGAACCCGCCGTTCAAGGTCTGCGGTTCACGACGTTCCAATCACGCTCCATCGTGCTGATGCGGCGGCGCGACCTTGAATACCTCCTCGAAGGTCGTGACCCCTGCGGCGACCTTCATCGCGCCGCTGATGCGCAGGCTCTTCATGCCGTCCTTGTACGCCTGCTCGCGGATGCGGCCGATGTCGGCCTCGGCGTTGACCATGCGCTTCACGCCCGGCGACAGCAGCATCACCTCGTAGATCCCGCTCCGCCCGCGGAATCCGGTCATGCGGCAGTCGAGACAGCCGACCGCACGGTAGATCCGGTTGGGGCGACGCGCCTTCCAGGGCGTCACCAACTCCTCCCAGGTCGGATCGTCGGCCCGGCCCTCGCCGTAGGGCACCTTTTCCTTGCACTGCGGACACAGAGTCCGTACCAGGCGCTGGGCCATCACGCCGAGGATCGTGGCGTTGAGCAGGTAGGGCGGCACGCCCAGGTCGAGCAGCCGGGTCACGGCACTTGCCGCGTCGTTGGTGTGCAGCGTCGAGAGCACCAGGTGACCGGTGAGCGCCGCCTGGACCGCCATCTCGGCGGTCTCGAGATCGCGGATCTCGCCGACCATGATGATGTCCGGGTCCTGCCGCATCAGTGCGCGCACGCCGTCCGCGAACGAGAGGTCGATCGCCGACTGGACCTGCATCTGGTTGAACGACGGCTCGATCATCTCGATCGGGTCCTCGATCGTGCAGACGTTCACCTCCGGGGTCGCCAGGGTCTTGAGCGTCGAGTACAGCGTCGTCGTCTTGCCGGAGCCGGTCGGCCCGGTCACGAGCACGATGCCGTGCGGCTTGGACGTCATCTCGTTCCAGCGCGCCTTGTCCTCGTCCGAAAAGCCGAGCTCGGTGAGATCCTTGACCAGCACCTCCGGGTCGAAGATCCGCATCACCAGCTTCTCGCCGAAGGCGGTGGGCAGCGTCGAGAGGCGCAGCTCGACCTCCTGGCCTTCTGCGGTGCGGGTCTTTATGCGGCCGTCCTGGGGGCGGCGCTTCTCCACGACGTCCATGCGGCCGAGGATCTTGATGCGGCTCGTCATCGCTGCGATCACCGGCGCCGGCAGCTGGTAGACGCCGTGCAACACGCCGTCGATGCGGAAGCGCACCAGGCCGATGTCGCGCCGTGGCTCGATGTGAATGTCGCTCGCACGCTGGTCGAACGCGTACTGCCACAGCCAGTCGACGATGTTGACGATGTGCTGGTCGTTCGCGTCGAGCTGGCGGTTCGACTTGCCGAGCTCGACGAGCTGCTCGAAGTTGGAGATCCCCGAGCGCCCTTCGGTGAGGCCTTTCGCGCCCTTGACCGATTTCGCGAGGTTGTAGAACTCGACGATGTAGCGCTGGATGTCGAGCGGGTTGGCGAACACCCGCTTGATCTGGATGCGGTGGATGCGCTGCAGCTCGGGCTCCCACTCGCGGACGTAGGGCTCGGCAGTCGCGACGACCGCTTCCTTCGCCCGCACTTCGACCGGCAGGATCTTGAAGCGCTCGGCGTAGGCGCTCGACATGAGGTCGGTCACGCCGGCGAAGTTGATCTTGAGCGGATCGATGTGGAAGTACGGCAGCCCGGTCTTCGGCGCGTACCACTCGGTGAGCGCCTCGAGCGTGAGCGGCTTGTGCGGCGGCAGCGCCGAGCGCCACTTCTGGTCGGCTGCGATGACGAGCGGGTGGAGCGAGCCGGGGCGGTGGGCGCGGCGGTCGGAGACGAGGCGCTGCGCCTCCTCCCGCGCGACCAGTCCGTCGGCGATGAGCGCGTTGACCACCTCGGCGACCGTCAGGCGGCGTTCTTCGTTGGCGATGGCTGCGACGGCCATTCTGGTTCCCCGTGGGGTGTCCTAAGAAACGAGGGACCAATTCCCCTCGTGCTCCCCGAAACCAGGGTCCTGACGCGATCCGTCCGTCGGGACCATGGGAATGTTGGACTATAGCTACAAAACCCTTACGTCTCAATGGCTTCCCCGGGCTTCTTCAGGGTGCTTTTTGACTTTGTGGGCGTTCTCCGCCATCCTGCCGGTCCCGACGAACCCCTCCAGGAGCGATTCATGCCGATCAAGTCAGGAGACCGCCTGCCCGAGGGCCGGCTGACCGAAGCGACGGAGTTCGACGACTCGACCGGATGCCCAATGAACCCGAAGGACCTAGCCGTCCAGGACCTCGCCAAGGGCAAGAAGATCGCAATCTTCGGGCTGCCCGGGGCCTACACGCCGACCTGCTCGGCCAAGCACGTGCCGAGCTACGTCGCCAACTTCGACAAGCTGAAGGCCAAGGGCGTCGACGAGATCTGGTGCCTCGCGGTAAACGACGCGTTCGTCATGGCCTCCTGGGGACGCGACCAGAAGACCGGCGGCAAGGTGCGGATGCTGGCCGACGGCAACGGCGACTACGCGCGGAAGCTCGGACTCGAGCTCGACCTGACCGCGCGCAACATGGGCGTGCGGATGCAGCGCTTCTCGATGCTCGTCGATAACGGCGTGGTGAAGCAGGTCAACATCGAGGCGCCGGGCAAGTACGAGGTGTCGGGCGCCGAGGCGATGCTCGCCAAGCTCTAGTGGCCAGCGGCAGGTGAGGGCGTGCCAGGACCGGCACGCCTTTTTCTTTTCTGATGGCGCTGAACTTCAGGGCGAGCGCGATCAGGCGGCGGATGCCGACCCGTCCTTGTCAGCCAATGGTCCAGGATATGTAGGCCGCATGCACCCCGAGCGGCTAGAGACGGTTGGACGTATGAGAGCTTGGCCGGCACGGAGCGTGGTTCGACCTCTCGACGGCGTCATTGCTTGCCGTGAGCATCGTCCTCGTAGTACTCGAGTGCGCCGGCGTGAACCGGAATGCGCACCGACGAAAGCGGTTTCGGGCCCGGCGCTCCAGCGACCAGCTTGGCATCGACCGCCCGCCATTGCTCCGCGATGGTTTCCGCGATCTGATAGGCGTTGGGCTTGGGCAGATCGTCGCGGCATACGAAAAGATACGAGCCGAACTGCGCGAGCGCGCGCAGCGGCACCTTTCCGTTATCGGCAAATCGGCCGGAGCCTCCGAACGCCGCGGACGCGTCTTCTTCGCGCATCAGCGCGGTGTCGAGCTGCTTGCTCGCGAGGAGCCGCACGACATCGTTGATGTCGCGGGCGCGCGCCATCATCGCGCGGCTTTCCGGCAGATGCTTAGCGAGCAATCCTGCGATTGCCTGACCGACCTGCACGGAGGCCGCCTCCTCTGCGTTGACGAGCACGACCAGGCGGACCTTCCGGTAGACGTCCCATTGGCGGTATGGCGAATGGCCCGTAAGGACGAGCCACAGGCCACTCGCCGCCGCCAGTCGAAGAAGTCCGCGCCGGTTCATGTGCGACCACCGGTATGGAAAGCGCCTTTCGTGCGCACCTGGCGATTCAATCGTCGTCATCGCGATCGCGACGATCGAACACTCCGAGATCGAGGATCGCCGAGACTGCGACGTTGGGCGTGTCAACCAGATTGGCAATGCGCAGATCCACCGCAACGCTGGACAAGCAGTACGCCTGCTCCCGGCTCAAGCCCTTGTTGATGACGAGCCAATCCACCATGTGCAGCAATGCGTCGCGAGCCGCGAGCGTCACGTCCTCCGAAAGATTGGTGAGCGGTCCGATCTTGACACCATCCAAGTAAGCATGGGTGGGCGGTATGACGTCCTTTTTCTTGAGCGGATAGCCGACCGTTGCGTGGAACATATCCGGCGCGAGGCGCTTCAACTGCTTGCCGCCGAAAAACTGGGGTTGCTTCACCTGCGAGCCGAGCCCCTTGATGACCTCGACCTTGACTGTCACCGTCGCGTCCATTTCGATCGCCGTTCCGGAAACTTCACCGTCGCCCTGCGCGAAGTGAACATCGCCGATGGAAAGCAGGCAGCCGTTGACAAAGCAGGGTAGCAGCAAGACCGTGCCGACCTGCATTTGCTTGACATCCATGTTGCCGCCGTTCTCCCGGGGCGGGATGGTCCGAAGGCAGCGCTCCTTGTTCGTCCCCGTGGGGCCGCACACTGCGTCTGGCAGGGCATCCAACGGCTGCGGCGTCAGTACGAACCCGCCGGCCGCGGCCAGTTCGGACTCGCGCTGAAAATAGGTCTCGATCTGCGCCGGACCCGGGGCGACGCCGATGGTCCCCATGAAACCGTCGAACCGGATCTTCACTCCGGGAATGTCCGGCGAGGTCGCGCCGCGGCGCGACAAGTCCCAGCGGGCAATAAAAGGATCGGGGAACACATCGCGCAGGAATCCGAAGCCCGGCACGATGATCGTGTAGCCGAACTTGTCGGGCTCGATATCGAGCAAGGTGACCGCGAGCACGTCACCCGGAGCGGCGCCCTTGACGAACAACGGGCCAGTCAACGGATGAACAAGGTTTAGATTCAACGCGACGACGTCGGCCGCCGTCGAGTTGCGGTTCAGACTGTGATCGAAAGCGTCGCGGGTCCCAAAGACAGCGACGTCGCCGGAATTCGCCCACGCGGCGGGCAGGATCGCCGGATGCCAGCGGTTGTGACACTTGGGATCGTCGGCACAGCGATCCCCGGTCTTGGGAAGCTGGATGACGCCCTTGCCTTTCTTGGGATGGTCGTCCCGGCCGTCCGCCGATACGGGCGAGCCAGCCCAAAGCGCGACCCCGAACGCAGCGGCCAAGAGGGCGGCAAATCGCTTGATCGACCTCACTGATGATCTTGTCATGGGTTCGGCCTCCTTCGAGTGACAACGAACAGGACGTTCCCGAACACGCAATCGGAAACGATGGCTGGTGCCGGAAGGAGCAAAAAACTGTCCAGCAATAAAGACTGCAAAGAACTGGGCCACGATTGCGCCCCAGTTTCATGTTCTTCTTAGAGGCTCGCTCTAAGAGCCCCGGACCCTGCACGACGCGAAGACACGGCCGCCTCGCGGAGCATGCTACTCCAATTTCGCGCGTGTGAAGGGGAAAGCTGCGCGAGCTTCCATTGCTGGGAGACACGCCTCCAGAGGACATCTTGGTTCTATCTATTGCAGGACCTTGCTTGATGGGCTGGGGACGCTCAGTTCAGCGTTGTAGCTTATTGAAGATTCGAGGAGATTCCACGATTTGAGGAGGCCCTCTTGTCGAAACTGCGAACGTCTGTAATGCCTCGAGGCTGTGCGAAAACCAGGAATCGACGGTGCAAAGCTTAGTTTAGAGGTAGCACCGAGTCGAGTCGCACGAATCGCGCGATGGCATACGTACGGCCCCGAAAATGCATCGCAGCATTCGGACTCGGATAGTGCCCTTCTCGTGGGCGCAGCGAACGACGAAATCACCCGCCCCGCGACGATCGGCGTCTTCCGGCTGGATCGTCTGCCCCTCATCCTGCCCAGCAGGCCGAGCCGAACGTCCGCTTCGTCCGACCCGACGGACCCCTTCGGGTCCCGGAAGCTGACGCCGAGTGACATCCCGGAATAGCCGTGCGCGCTACGGCTTGCGACTCTGGAGAGCGGCTGGCTCCATGAGGGGCACAGCTGACTCACCGATCAAGCGATCCTGCTTGGTTCCAAGAGAATGCTGCACGGTTCGGAGGCCTCGCGCGATCAGTTCGCGCAGAACCACGCCGCCGTCTCGATCGTGTTGAACTGCATCTCGACCGTGTCGGCGATGTCGCGCGCATAGCCACCGGCCATCGTCGCTGCGACCGGCACTCCGGCCCGCGCGCACGCCTCGAACACCATGCGGTCTCGGCTTAGTAGCCCCTGCTTGGTCAGCGCGAGCCGGCCGAGGCGGTCGTCAAGAAACGGGTCCGCCCCCGCAAGGTAGATCGCGAGATCGGCTGCGGTGCGCTCGAGCGCCTCGGCGAGACCGCGCTCGAGCGCGTCCAGGTACTCGCGGTCGCCGGTGCCGTCGGCCAGCTCGACGTCGAGATCGCCCGGCTCCTTAGCGAACGGGAAGTTGTTCGCGCCGTGGATCGAGAAGGTGAAGACCGACGGATCGTCGCGGAAGATCGACGCCGTGCCGTTGCCTTGGTGGACGTCGCAGTCGACGATCACGACGCGCTCGATCAGCCCTTCGTCCTGCAGCGCCCGCGCGGCGATCGCGCTGTCGTTGAATACGCAGAACCCTTCGCCGCGGTCGCGGAAGGCGTGGTGCGTCCCGCCGGCGAGGTTCGCGGCGGTGCCATCCTGCAGGGCCGCGCGCACGGCAGCGAGCGTCGCCCCACTCGTGCGTCGCGACCGCTCCACCATCTGCGGCGTCCAGGCAAAACCGATCGCACGCTGCTCGCGTGCGCTCAAACTGCCGGTCGCCACGCGCTCGAGGTAGGCGGGACAGTGCGCCCGAGTGATCTCCTCGTCGCACGCCGCGTCGGGCACCAGGCACCCCGCGGCATACTCGCTCGCCAGCACGCGCTCTCGCAAGAGCGCGTACTTGCTCATCGGGAACCGGTGCCCGCTCGGCAGCGGGAGAACGAAGTGGTCGGAGTAGAAGATCCGCACGCGCGGATCTTAACTGGGCGTCCAGATCCGCGACCCGCCGCCCGCCAGATCGAGCATCAGCTCGTTGAGGCGCTTCACGAAGCCGGCGGGGTCGTCGAGCTGTCCGCCCTCGGCGAGCAGCGCCTGATCCAGGAGGAGCGCCGCCCAGTCGGCGAAGCGCTTCTCCTCGTGTTTCATCCGCAGCACCATCGGGTGCTCCGGGTTCACCTCCAGGATCGGCTTGAACGCCGGCACATCCTGCCCAACCGAGCGCAGGATGCGCTGCAGGTTCGCCCCCGGGTCGAACGAATCGGCGACGAGGCAGGCGGGCGACGCGGTGAGCCGCGCCGTCGCGCGCACATCCTTCACTCGCTCGCCCAGCGCCGACTTGATGCGGTCGATCAGGTCCTTCGACGCCTCGGCCTGCTTGCGGTGCTCGTCCTTCTCGGCCTCGCTCTCCAGCTTGCCGAGGTCGAGGTCCCCTTTGGCGACCGACGCCAGCGACTTGCCCTCGAACTCGGGAAGGTGCGAGACCACCCACTCGTCGACGCGATCGGCGAGCAGCAGCACCTCGATGCCCTTCTTGCGGAACACTTCGAGGTGTGGGCTCGACTTCGCCGCGAGGAAGGAGTCCGCGGTGACGTACCAGATCCGGTCCTGGCCTTCTTTCATGCGCGCGACGTATTCGGCGAGCGAGACGCCCTGCTCGTCGGTGTCGGCGTGGGTCGACGCGAAGCGCAGGAGCTTCGCGATGCGATCGCGGTTCGCGGGATCCTCCCCTACGCCTTCCTTCAGCACGCGGCCGAACTCCTTCCACAGCGCGGCGTACTTCTCCTTCTGGTTTTCTGCGAGGTCCTCGAGGAGCTGGAGCACGCGCCGCGCGCACCCGGCGCGGATCGCCTCGACGTCGCGACTCTGCTGCAGGATCTCGCGCGAGACGTTCAGCGGCAGGTCGTTCGAGTCGACGACGCCGCGAACGAACCGCAGGTATGCGGGCATCAGTTCGCCGGTGTCCTCCATGATGAACACGCGGCGCACGTAGAGCTTGATCCCGTGGCGCCGCTGCCGGTCCCACAGGTCGAAGGGGGCGCGCGCCGGAACATAGAGGAGTTGCGTGTACTCCTGACGACCCTCGACCCGGTTGTGCGTCCAGGCGAGCGGCGCGTCGAAGTCGTGGGCGACGTGCTTGTAGAACTCCTGGTACTCCTCGTCCTTGATCTCCGCCTTCGGGCGGGCCCACAGCGCCGCGGCGCGGTTCACGGTCTCCTCGAGACCGGTCGCGACCATCTCCTTCCTCTCGTCGCTCCAGTCGAGCTTCTGCATCACGATCGGGATCGCGATGTGGTCGGAGTACTTGCGGAGAATGCCCTTCAGCGTCGCGTCGGAGGCGAGCTCGTCCTCGCCTTCGCGCAGGTGCAGGACGACGTCGGTGCCGCGGGCGGCCTTCTCGACCGCCTCGACGGTGAACTCGCCCGCGCCGTCCGATTCCCAGCGCACGCCCTCGCCCGCAGGCGCGCCGGCACGGCGCGTGATCAGGGTTACGCGGTCGGCGACGATGAACGACGAATAGAACCCGACGCCGAACTGCCCGATCAGCCGAGCGTCCTTGGCCTGGTCCCCGGTGAGCCGCGCGAAGAACTCGCGCGTGCCCGACTTCGCGATCGTGCCGATGTTCGCGATCACCTCCTCGCGCGACATGCCGATGCCGTTGTCGGAGACGGTGATCGTGCGCGCCGCCTTGTCGAAGGCGACCCGGATCTTCAGCTCGGGGGCGGACTCGTAGAGTCCCGGGGTCGAGATCGCCTCGAAGCGCAGCTTGTCGGCGGCGTCGGAGGCGTTGGAGACGAGCTCGCGGAGGAATATCTCCTTGTTGCTGTACAGCGAGTGCACCATGAGGTGCAGCAGCTGCTTCACTTCGGCCTGGAAGCCCAGCGTCTCCTTGCTTGAGGTAGCGGTCATGCGGCGGGTTCTCCCTAGTTTCGCGGCGGTGCGGATGTTGGGGCGGGCCGGGCATCGATCAAGAGCCGGCGGACCCTCCTGTAGAATCCCCGCGCGTTCCGACGCGCCCCCCGTCCGTTGCCCCTACCCCGACCCTTCGTCGAAGGCGCCCGCGCCGTGCTCCCGGTCCTGCCGGGCGTCGCCACCTTCGGCGTGATCAGCGGGGTGGCGATGGTCGGCAGCGGCATGACGCCGCTCGCCGCCATGGCGATGTCGGCTGCGACTTACGCGGGGACGGCGCAGCTTGCCGCCCTGCAGCTGCTCGCCGCCGGTGCGCCGATGGTGGTGATTCTATTTGCGGCGCTCGTTCTCAACCTGCGGTTCGCCCTCTACAGCCTGTCGATGGCGCCGCACTTCCGAGACGCCACGACGCCGCGCAAGTGGCTGTACTCGTACCTCCTCTCGGACAACGGCTACGCGCATTTCATCACCCGATACTCCACCCACCCCGAGGAGCCCGGCAAGGTCGGGTACTACCTCGGCGCCTGCACGGTGATCTGGACCGTCTGGCAGGCCTCCACGGCCCTAGGCGTCGCCGTCGGCGCCGGCATCCCGACCGAGTGGCGGCTGGAGTTCACCGTGACCCTGACCTTCTTCGCGCTCGGCATCTCGGTGATTCGCGACAAGGCGATGGCCGTTGCGGCCGCGACCGCGGCGATCACAGCCGTCCTGGCGATGGGCCTGCCCTACCGGCTCGGGCTGCTCGTCGCGGTGGCTGCGGGAATCGCCGCGGGCGTGGCGGCGGAGCGATGGACCCCCTGACTGCCTGGCTGTTGATCTGCGGGCTCGCGGTCACGAGCTTCGTGCCGCGCGGGTCGTTCATCCTGTTCCTCCACCGCTTACCCCTCCCGGCGGTCGTCCAGCGCGGGATGCGGTTCGTCCCGGCCGCGGTGTTCGCCGCGCTGGTCATCCCGGACATCGCCTTTGCCGGGGGGGCCCTGAGACTCGGCCTGGAAAACCCGAAGCTGATCGCCGTTCTGGTCGCGGGGCCGGTCGCCTGGCGCACCCGGAACACGCTTGCGACCATCGTGGCCGGCATGGCGGCGCTACACCTCGCCGACCGGCTCCTGGTTTAGAGGGGGCGCTCGGAAGCCGTCTGGAACCCGGCGGCGCCCGGCCGATCTGAGGCAATAGCCCCTCGGCAGCGGCCCCCCGGGGGTCGTACAATTCGCGGCCGTTACCCGAGACCGAACCGAGGTTCCCCGCGATGCGCTGGTTTCAAGCGATCGGCTTCCGCCCGGCGCTCGTCGCCATCCTGCTGACCCTTCTGGTCACCCCCGCCCACGCGGCGCCGGCCCCGCTTCCGGCGGGCGTCGTCCGCGGCCCGTCGCTCGGGGGTATCAGCGAATACAGCTTCCCCAACGGCCTGAAGGTCCTGCTGCTCCCCGACCGGTCGCAGGAGACCATTACGGTCAACGTGACCTACCTGGTCGGCTCCCGCCACGAGGGCTACGGCGAGCGCGGCATGGCGCACCTCCTCGAGCACCTGGTCTTCAAGGGCACGGCGACGTACCCCAATCCCAAGAGCGAGTTCGTCAAGCACGGGGTGCGCTACAACGGCACGACGTCATTCGACCGCACCAACTACTTCGGCACGTTCCCGGCCCGGCAGGAGCTCCTCGAGCTGATGCTCGACCTCGAGGCCGACCGGATGGTCAACTCGCGCATCTCCAAGGCCGATCTCGACAGCGAAATGACGGTCGTGCGCAACGAGTTCGAGTCCGGGGAAAACAGCCCCTTCGGGCTGCTGCGCGACCGCATGAACGGCACCGCCTACCTCTGGCACAACTACGGCCGCTCCGTGATCGGGACACTCTCCGACATCGAGAACGTGCCGATCGAGCGTCTGCAGGCGTTCTACCGCCACTACTATCAGCCCGACAACGCGGTGGTGATCGTCGCCGGCCGCTTTGACGAGGCGCGCGCGCTCGACGCCATCGCGCGGACCTTCGGGCAGCTTGCGCGCCCGAAGCGCGCGCTGCGCGCGACGTACACCGCCGAGCCGCCCCAGGACGGCGAGCGCACCGTCACCCTACGCCGGGTCGGCGAGGTCCAGATCGCGGCAGCGCTGTACCACGTCCCGCCCGGGTCGCATCCGGACTTCGTCCCGGTGGACCTGCTGACCCAGATCCTGGTCGCGCAACCCGCGGGCCGGCTCCACAAGGCGCTCGTCGAGACCGGCAAGGCGACCACCACGTTCGGCGCCGAGCGCCAGACGCGCGAGGCCGGCTCGGTCTACTTCGGCGCGAGCGTCGGGAAGACCCTCCCCCTCGACCCGGCGCGCGATGCACTGCTCGCCACGATCGAAGGCTTCGCGGCGCGCCCGGTCACCGACGAGGAGCTGGAGCGCGCCCGCACGAAGATCAAGAACGACGTCGAGCAGCTGCTCACGAACTCCCGCAGCGTCGCGCTCACGCTGTCGGAGTTCGTCGCGATGGGCGACTGGCGCCTGCTCTTCTGGTACCGCGACCGCCTCAACGGTGTCACCCGCGACGACGTCCAGCGCATCGCGATCACCTATCTGCGGCCGGCCAACCGCACCCTCGGGCTGTTCTATCCGACCACCCAGCCGGAGCGGGTGGCCGTGCCGCGCGCCCCCGACGTCGCCGCGATGCTCAAAGACTTCAACGGCGGCACGGACGTGGCGATGGGCGAGGCGTTCGATCCGACTCCGGACAACATCGAGGCACGCGTCATCCGGCGCACGCTCCCGTCGGGGATGCAGCTCGTGATGCTGCCGAAGAAGACCCGCGGCGGGACGGTGTTCGCTCAGCTCGGCCTGCGCTGGGGCGACGAGCAGTCGAAGGCGAACCGCGGGACCGCCTGCTCGCTCGCCGGCGCGATGCTCTCCCGCGGGACGGCCAAGCGCACGCGCGAGCAGCTGAAGGACGAGCTCGACAAGCTCCGCGCGAACACCGGCGTGAGCAGCGAGGGCGCCTCGGTGGACACGATCCGCGCGAACCTGCCGGGGGCGCTCGCGCTCGTGGCCGAGATGCTGCGCCAGCCGTCGTTCCCCGAGAAGGAGTTCGACCAGGTGAAACGCCAGGCGCTCACCTCGATCGACACGCAGCGCACCGATCCGCAGTCGCTCGCGAGCGTGTCGATGGGCCGGCACCTGAATCCCTACCCACCCGAGCACTGGCTGTACCTGCCGACCCTCGACGAGCGCACCGCGCGCACCCGCGCGGCCACGGTCGACGAGGTCCGCCGCTGCCACGCCGACCTCGTCGGCGCCTCGCACAGCGAGCTCGTCGTGGTCGGCGACTTCGACCCGGAGGAGGTGACCCACCTCGCCGAGAAGCTGTTCGGGGACTGGAAGAGCCCGGCTTCGTACAAGCGCATCCCGCACCGCCACTTCCAGGTTCCGGCGGTGGACCGGACGATCGAGACGCCCGACAAGGCGAACGCGGTCTACCGCGCCGGTCTCAACCTGAAGCTGCGTGACGACCATCCGGACTTCCCGGCGCTCGTCCTCGGCAACTATCTCCTCGGCGGGACGTCGGACGCGCGCCTGCCGCGCCGCGTCCGCGAGAAGGAGGGGCTGTCCTACAGCGTCGGGTCGTGGCTCAACGCGAGCGCGCAGGACGAGGCCGGCGAGTTCGGCGTTTACGCGATCTACGCGCCGCAAAACCGCGCGCGGCTCGAGCAGGCGGTGCGCGAGGAGATCGCGCGCGCGCTGGCCGACGGATTCACCAAGAGCGAGTTCGAGAACGCGCGCAAGGGGCTGCTCGAGGCGCGCAAGGTGGCGCGCAACTCCGACTCTGCGCTCGCGGGCCGCCTGCTCTCCTACGCGGTCGTCGGGCGGACGTTCGCCTGGGACAAGGCGTTCGAAAGCCGCATCGCCGCGCTCACGCCCGACGAGGTGCGCGACGCCCTGCGCCGCCACCTTAAGCTCGAGGACCTCTCCACCGTCAAGGCCGGGGACTTCAACAAGGTCACCGCGAAGGCGGCCGAGGTCAAGCCGAACTAGGGGAAGTGGCGTTCGCCGAAAGGCCTAGATCAGAACCTCCGTGACCCGGGCCGGGCGCGGTGCGGCTACTCGATCGGTTCGTAGCGGATCGCGACTACCTCGATCTCTTCCGCACCGCGCGGGGTACGGACCGTCACGACGTCGCCCTCCTGCGCTTTCAAGAGGGCTTTCGCCACTGGCGCGATCCACGACACCCGCCCGCGCGCCGGGTCGACCTCGTCCATGCCTACGATGCTGACCGTGCGCGCGCTGCCGGCGCGGTCGGCGTAAGTCACCGTCGCGCCGAAGAACACGCGCTCGTGGCCCTGCCCCGCGTTGTCCACGACCTCGGCAATCTCGAGCCGCTTGGAGAGGAAGCGGATGCGCCTGTCGACCTCGCGCAGCCGGCGCTTGCCGTAGAGGTAGTCGGCGTTCTCCGAGCGGTCGCCGTTCGACGCCGCCCAGGCGATCGTCTCGACCAGCTTCGGCCGCTCGACTTCCCACAGGCGCGCGAGCTCCTCCCGCAGCCGGCGGTGACCGGCAGGCGTGATGTAGTTCTTTGCGCCGACGGGCAGCGCCGGCCCGGCATCGGGCTCGAGTTCGTCGTCGGGCGCGTCGTCGATCTCTTTGGTGAAGGCCTTGCTCACAGGGCAATCATAGCCAAGTCTGCCCCGCGTGCCGCAGATGAGGCTGTAACGAGGTGTTTCGCCACGGAACCAATTGCCGTCGGGAGCTGACTAATGTCAGTGATCGCCGATTTGGCGATCGAGGCTCCTCTGACTCAGTCACTCCTCCCCCTTCCGACTGAGTCTCTCGCGCCCGCGCCCCAACGCGCGGGCGCTTTTTTTTGCCCCGCGGTCCGCACGCCGGCGCCCCGGCTAGAATCGGCGCTCCCCTGGAGGCCCGATGTCCCAGCCCAGCTATCTCCGGTTCGACACCCTCAGCCTGCACGCCGGACAGGCGCCCGACCCGCACACAGGCGCGCGCGCGACGCCGATCTACCAGACGACCTCGTTCGTCTTCCGCGACGCCGACCACGCCGCGGCGCTGTTCAACATGGAGCGCGCGGGGCATGTCTACTCGCGCATCTCCAACCCGACCAACGCGGTCCTCGAGGAGCGCATGGCCGCGCTCGAGTGCGGCGTCGCCGGGCTCGCGGTCGCGAGCGGCCAGGCCGCCATGCACCTCGGGCTCGCGACGATCGCCGGCGCGGGCTCGCACGTCGTGTCGAGCCGCGCGCTCTACGGGGGCTCGCACAACCTGCTCGCCTACACGCTGCCGCGCTTCGGCGTCGAGACCACTTTCGTGAACCCGCGCGATCTCGACGCCTGGCGCAAGGCGATCCGGCCGAACACCAAGTGCCTGTTCGGCGAGACGCTCGGCAACCCGGGCCTCGACGTGCTGAACATCCCGGCGCTCGCCGAGATCGCGCACCAGCACCGCATCCCGCTCTTTGTCGACGCCACATTCACGACGCCCTATCTGATGCGGCCGTTCGATCTCGGCGCCGACCTCCTGTTCCACTCGGCCACGAAGTTCCTCGGCGGCCACGGCGTGGCGATCGGCGGCGTGCTCGTCGACGGCGGCACGTTCGACTGGGAGGCGTCGGGGAAGTTTCCGGAGCTGACCGAGCCCTACGCCGGCTTCCACGGGATGGACTTCCAGGAGGAGTCGACGGTCGCGGCGTTCTCGCTGCGCGCCCGCCGCGAGGGGCTGCGGGACTTCGGGGCCTGCATGAGCCCGACCACCGCTTTCCAGCTCCTGCAGGGCATCGAGACGCTGCCGCTGCGCATGGAGCGGCACGTCGCTAACACGCGAAAGGTGGTCGAATTTCTGCGGAGCAACCCCGCGGTCGAATCGATCGGCTATCCGGAGCTGCCCGAGCATCCGGACCATGCGCTGGCGAAAAGGCTCCTCCCGCGCGGCTGCGGCGCCGTCTTCAGCTTCTCGATCAAGGGCGGGCGCCCCGCGGGCCGGAAGTTCATCGAGACGCTCGGCGTGTTTTCGCATCTCGCCAACGTCGGCGACGCGAAGTCGCTGGTGATCCACCCGGCGACGACGACGCACTTCCGCATGGACGACGCGGCGCTCGCCGCGGCCGGCATCGGGCCGGGGACGATCCGGCTCTCGATCGGGCTCGAGGACCCGCAGGACCTCATCGACGACCTCGCGCGCGCGCTGCGCGCATCGCAGAAGTAGCGGTGACGCCATGGAGCTGACAGTCCAGGGCCGGAAGGCCTACGCGTACACGGGCGGCAAGTCGTTCGATCCGCGCCTTTCCTGCGTTGTGTTCGTCCACGGGGCCGAGCACGATCATTCGGTGTGGGTGCTGCAGAGCCGCTACCTCGCGCACCACGGCCACGGGGTCCTCGCCGTCGATCTGCCGGCGCACGGGCGCTCGGAGGGGTCGCCCCTCGCGAGCGTCGAGGCGATTTCCGACTGGCTGCCCGCGCTGCTCGATGCAGCCGGCGTTAAGCAGGCTGCGCTCGTCGGGCACAGCATGGGATCGCTCGTCGCACTCGATTGCGCCGCGCGCCACCCGGCGCGCGTGAGCCAGATCGCAATGATCGGCGCCGCCTTCCCGATGCGCGTATCCGAGGAGCTGCTGACCGCAACGCGGGACGACGAGCCGCTCGCGCAGGACATGGTGAACATCTGGTCCCACTCGGCCTATGCGCATTACCCGAGCAATCCCGGACCGGGGTTCTGGGTCATCGGCGAGAACCTGCGGCTGATGCAGCGCCAGAAGCCGGGCGTGATGCACGTCGACTTCAAGGCCTGCAACGACTATGCGGCCGGCGCCGAGCGCGCCGGGCAGGTCGCCTGCCCGGCATTGTTCATTCTGGGGCGGCGCGACGTGATGACGCCGGCGCGCTCGGGCCGCGAGCTGGCGAAGGCCGTCAAGGGCGCACGGATCGTCGAGATCGGCGCGAGTGGCCACGCGTTGATGGCCGAGAAGCCGAACGAGGTGCTCGACGCACTGACGGTGTTCCTAGGAGAAAGGATTTGAAGCCGCCACAGAGGAACGCAGGGGGCACAGAGAAGAACCGAAAGGTGCTCTTCCAATGCTGCCCTCTGTGTCCCTCTCTGTGATCTCCGTGACCGCTTTTGGGCGTCAGCCCCGAACTAGCGCAGCGCTTCCAGCAGGTTGTTGAAGTCGTCCGTCCAGACTGAGACCTTGCGCGGGATCGCGATCTCCTCGGCCACGTCAGCCAGTCGCGGATGCTCGAAGAGCTGCGGGTCCGCGGTCACGAGCACGAAGTCGGTGGACGAGTAGAGGCTGTACTCCTCGTCGGTCGGGAGATGGCTGACCAACCGCGCATGCAGCCCGAGCGACTCGGCGAGACGGCGCACTACCGGGGCAAGGTCGAGATAGCGGTTGGTGACGTTGAACACCACCACCCCGCCCGGCCGCACGTGGCGCATGTACTCCTGCAGCGCCTCGCGGGTCATGAGGTGCATCGGCACCGAGTCGCTCGAGAAGGCGTCCGCGGCGAGCAGGTCGAACCCCTGCGGCGGCTCGCGCTCGAGAGCGAGACGGCCGTCGCCGAGCACGAGCTCGACCTTCGCGTGGCACTCCTTCAGGTAGCCGAACTCGCTCTCCGCCAGCTCGATGACCTGCGGGTTGATCTCGTAGAACCTGTACAGGTCGCCCGGCCGCGCCCAGCCGGCCATGGTGCCCGCGCCCAGGCCGAGGATGCCCACCCTCATGTTCGGGCGCCGCAGCGCCTCCAGCGCGCGCACGATGCCCGCCTTCGGCCCGAAGTAAGCGATCGGCTGGCAGCGCTTGTCGGCGTCGACGAACTGCTCGCCGTGGTTGATCGTGCCGTGGATCATCTTGCGGACCGTGCCCTCGTTGCGCAGCTCGTCGCGCGTGCGCAGGCTGGAGTAGAAGTTGCGCTTCAGGACCCGGGTGTCTTCCACGACGGTCTGGACGTGGTCGTAGGCCGCCCACGCGACGAACGCGGCTACCGTCGCGGCGCCGAGCGCGACGAGCCGGCCGGCGGGGACGACCCGGACTGCGAGGACGATCCCCGCGAGCACCAGCCCGATCGCGAACTCGAAGTCGCCGGGCAGCACGCGCGGCGCGATCACCGAGACGACGAGCGAGCCGAGCGCCCCGCCGAGCGCGATGAGCAGGTAGAACTCGGTCAGCCTCGCCGGGCGCGGCTTGAGCAGCACCAGCTCGCCGTGGCACAGCATGCAGAGCACGAAGAGGCCCGCGGCATGGACCGGCACCGCGAGCCGGAGGTTGTGGGTGAGCGTGAAATCGCGCTGGATCCACGCCATGGCGACGACTGCGACGGCGGCGAGCGGCACGAATAGGCCGCGGCGGTACCAGCCGCGACCGTCGAAGCACAGGATGAACGTCAGGAGGTAGAGCGTGAGCGGCAGGATCCACAGGAAGGGGATCGAGGCCACGTTCTGCGTGAGGTGATTGGTGACGGCGACGAGCAGGAAAGACGCGATGCCGGGGAGCACGACCCACTGCAGCCGCTCCGCGAAGCGCGGCGCCGGCCCCGGCTCGAGCCGCACCGGCGTCGCACCCGCGCCGACGACGCCGCGCAGGCTGTAGATCGCGGTCGCGGCACAGAGCACGACGAAAACGGCATACCCACCCGACCACGAAAGCGCCTGGATCCGGGTGGTGATCAGGGGCTCCAACAGGACCGGATAGGAGAGCAACGCCGCGAGCGACGCGAGGTTCGAGAGCGCGAAGAGGCGGTACGGCGACTCGACGCGGCGCGCGTACCATGCCTGGACGAGCGGGCTGGTGGTCGATAGCAGGAAGTACGGGAGTCCGACCGTGGCGGCGAGCAGGCCGAGGATTCGGAAGCTCGGATCCTCGCTGCCGGCGGGCTTCCACGCGGCGTCCGCGATGATCGGAAGGACGACGAGGCTCAGCGCGAGGAGCCCCACGTGCACCATGAGCTGCGGCCGCGCCGGCAGGTAGCGCACCAGCGAGTGCGCATAGGCGTAGCCCGCGAGCAGCAGGAACTGGAAGAAGAACACGCACGTCGTCCAGACCGCCGACGACCCGCCGAACCAGGGCAGGATCTGCTTGGCGACGACCGGCTGGACGAGAAACAGCAGGAACGCGCTGACGGCGATCGTCGCGGCGTAGAGCGGCATTTCGTTACGACTCCGTGGCGGTCCGGGCTGCTGGAATGGATACTCAACGCGCCGGGAAGGCTAGTCGCCGACGCGCGGCTCGGGCCAGGCGCCCGACACGACCTTCTCGGCCCATAGGACTCCGACGATCGTCTTCACGTCAGTGATGCGGCCGGCCCTCACCCACTCCACCGCGTCGGCGAGCGCGAGCGTGAACGTCTCGAGAAATTCGCCCTCGTCGAGCCGCTGCCCCTCGTGACGCAGGCCCCGCGCGAGCCAGAGCTCGATGCGCTCGTCGGTGTACCCGCAGAGCGGGTGGATGGTCGTCACGTACGCCCACGACGATGCGTTGTACCCGGTCTCCTCGCGCAGCTCCCGCTGCGCCGTCGCCAGCGTCGTCTCGCCCGGATCGATCTTTCCCGCCGGCAGCTCCACGAGCTCGCGCCCGAGCGGGTAGCGGTACTGGCGCTCCATCACGAGCTCGCCGGAGTCGAGCAGCGGGATGATCGTGACCGCACCCGGGTGGACGATGTACTCGCGCGTGGCGTGCCTGCCGTCCGGCAGGCGCACCACGTCGCGCCGCACGTCGAGCAGCTTGCCGTCAAAGACGGTCTCGCCGCTCACGCGGGTCTCGGTGAGGTCCTTGTGGTCGCCGGTCTTCACTGCCTGAGGAGCGGAAGGGCTGCGGGCCGTTGTCGCTCGCGCGGCCGCGGGTCAGCGCGCGAGCGGATACAACCCCTGCGTGGCCGCCAGGCAGAGCGCCATCAGGCCGCCGGGCATCACGCCGAGGACGAGCACCGCAATGCCGTTCGCCGAGAGCAGCAGGCGCACGTCGAGCCCGGACTCGATCGGCGCCGTGTCCCGCGGCTCGTCGAAGTACATCAGCTTCACGACGCGGAGGTAGTAGAACGCACCGATTAGCGAGAAGATCACCGCGACCACGGCGAGCCAGATCTGCCCGCCCTTCACGACCGCGTCGAGCACCGAGAGCTTCGCGTAGAACCCGACGGTCGGCGGCACGCCGGCGAGCGAGAACATCACGAGCAGCATCAGGAACGCGTACCACGGGTTGCGCTGGTTCAAGCCCCTGTAGTCGTCGAGATCCTCGGCCTCGAAGCCGGCGCGCGACAGCGCGAGCACCATGCCGAAGGCGCCGAGGCTCATGAGCACGTAGACGATCGAGTAGAACATCGCCGCGCTGTACGCGTCCGGGGCGGACAGCCGGTTCCCGCCGACCACGCCCGCGAGCAGCCCCAGCAGCATGAAGCCCATGTGCGAGATGGTCGAGTACGCCAGCATCCGCTTGATGTTCGACTGCGCGATCGCCGCCAGGTTGCCGATCGCCATCGACAGCACCGCCATGATGACGAGCATCTGCTGCCAGTCGACCGCCAGATCGATCAGGCCGTTCACCAGCATCCGGATTGCCATCGCGAACGCGGCGAGCTTCGGCGCCGTGCCGATGAAGAGCGTCATTGCGTTCGGCGCGCCGTGATAGACGTCGGGAATCCACATGTGGAAGGGCACGACGCCGAGCTTGAACGAGAGCCCCGCCACGACGAACACCAGGCCGAACACGAGCACCACGACGTTCGCCTGCCGGGTCGCGATGATCTGCGCCATCTGCGTGAGGTCGAGCGTCCCGGTCGCACCGTAGAGCATGGACATGCCGTAGAGCAGCAGGCCGGACGCGAGCGCCCCGAGCACGAAGTACTTCATCGCCGCCTCGGTCGAGGTCGCCGAGTCGCGGTTCAGCGCCACCATCGAGTACAGGCACAGCGACATCAGCTCGAGCCCGAGATAGAGCACCAGCATGTGGTTGGCGGAGATCATCACCGCCATGCCGAGCGTCGCGAACAGCGCGAGCACGAAGAACTCGCCGCGCAGCATGCCGCGCTGAGCGAGGTAGCGCCGCGAGTACACCAGCGACACCGCCACCGACGCATAGGTCAGGAGCTTCAGAACGTTCGCCATCAGGTCGGCGACGAACATCCCGCCAAACGTGTAGGCCGACTGCCCGCCTGTCGCACGGACGATCTCGACCGTCACGACGAAGCACGCGGCGAGCGTCGCGAGCGAGAGCCAGTAGGTGAGGCCGCGCAGTCGCTCCGGCAGGAAGAGGTCGACGAGCAGGATCACCGAGCCCATGACCATCAGCAGGATCTCGCCGTACGCGGGCAGCACGATCGGGAGGTCGCTCATAGCTTGCCTGCCGCGACGTGCTTCAGGAGGTCGTTGACCGAGGCGTGCATGACCTCGGTGAGGGGGGCCGGGTAGATACCCATCGCGAGCACCGCGGCCGCGAGCAGGCCGAGCACCAGCAGCTCGCGGCCGTTGATGTCCTCGAGGCCCGAAACGTGGTCGTTCGCGACGGCGCCGAAGATCACCCGCTTGTACATCCACAGCGTGTACGCCGCGCCGAAGATCAGGGTGGTGGCGGCGAGGAACGCGACCCAGAAGTTGAACTTCATCGCCCCCATGATCACCATGAACTCGCCGACGAAGCCGCTCGTCGCCGGGAGACCGCAATTCGCCATTGCGAACAGCATCATCAGCGAGGCGAACTTCGGCATCGTGTTAACCACCCCGCCGTAGTCCGCGATCATCCTGCTGTGCATCCGGTCGTACATGACGCCGACGCAAAGGAACATTGCGGCCGACACGAACCCGTGCGAGATCATCTGGATGAGCGCGCCCTCGACCCCGTACGCGTTGAAGATGAAGAAGCCCAGCGTCACGAAGCCCATGTGCGAGATCGAGGAGTACGCGATCAGCTTCTTCATGTCCGCCTGGACGAGCGCGACGAGCCCGATGTAGGCGACCGCGATCAGCGACAGCGTGATCATGAACCCGGAGACGTAGGGGTCGCGCGCGGCGTCCGGGAGGATCGGCAGGGAGAAGCGGATGAACCCGTACGCCCCGAGCTTCAGCATGATCGCCGCCAGTACCGCCGATCCGCCGGTCGGCGCCTCGACGTGCGCGTCGGGCAGCCAGGTGTGCACCGGCCACATCGGCACCTTCACCGAGAACGCCGCGAACAGGGCGAAGAACAGCCATATCTGCGCCGTCAGGGACAGGGGCACCCGGTACCAGTCGACGAGCGCGAAGCTCCCGCCGGCCTGGTTGTACAGGTAGATGAACGCGA
>DATIDG010000006.1:0-7174 GCA_035456405.1 Burkholderiales bacterium
AAGATGTCCTCGCCGACGATCATGCAGGTCGCGGTCTCGTCGGTGAACTGCGGGTCGAAGGCGAATCCGAGCCGGGTGAAGAACGCGATCGATTTCTTCAGATCGTTCACCGGCAGATTGACGAAGATCTTGGTGGCCATCATTGCTCCTTGAAGGTCGGTCTCCGGGACGGTGTCGGGCGCCGTGGACAGTGCTTAATCGTTCGGCCACGCGCGAATTCGACATCGAGCCGCATCCGGTCGGCGCGGACCCGCCCGGTCTTGGCGAGCACCGTCAATGCGCGGACAGTTCCCGGACCGGGCGCACCTCGACGCTGCCGACGCGTGCCGGCGGAATCTTCGCGGCAACCTGGATGGCGTCGTCGAGGTCCTTCGCGTCGATCAGGTAGAACCCGGCGAGCTGCTCCTTCGTCTCGGCGAACGGCCCGTCGATGACCGACGCCTTGCCGTCCCGGAACCGTATGGTCGACGCGGTGCTCACCGGCTGGAGGCGCTCGCACGCGATGAACTGGCCGTTCTGCTTGAGCATCTCGTCGTACCCTACGCACTCGCCGGCGATCGCCTCGAGCTCCGCGGCGGGCCTCGCGTACATCGCCCTCTCTTCGTTGTAGATCAGGCACAGGTACTTCATCGCTCGCTCCTTGGCGGTCGAAGGACGGATTGGATCACGCGCGCGCCGGGACGCGCCGCAGCAGGGCGGCGGCGAGCAGCGCGACGCCGATTGCGATGACCGCGCTGATTGCGGCCGTCGCCCCGAATGCGTGTGCGAACGCTTCGCGGGCCGAGCCGAGCACATCGGCGCCGAGCGCGCCGGGCAGCTCGCCGGCGACCGACACCGCCCCGCCGATCGTACTGCGAGCGACCTCGGCGGCCTCCGCCGGCACACCTTCCGGGATGGCACGGGCGACCTCGCCGCGGTAGATCGCGGTGACGATGCTGCCCATCACCGCGATGCCCAGCGCGCCGCCGAACTCGGAGCTGGTCTCCGACAGCGCGGAGGCGGCCCCGGCACGCTCCGGGGGAGCGGCGGTCAGGACGATGTCGGTCGTCAGCGTGACGACCGGGGTGAGTCCCACCGAGAACACGATCGACCCGGCGACGAGCATCGCGAGCGGAGCCTCGACGTCGTCGACCAGCGCGAGCAGGACGAAGCCGGCGGCGGCGACCGTCATGCCGCCCGCGATGACGTGCGCCGGATGGAAGCGGCGCACGATCATCGGCGTCAGCATCGAGCCGGCGATGAACGCGAGCGCCGAGGGGATGCCCCAGAGGCCGGCGCGCAGCGGCGAGAGCCCGAGCACCGATTGCAGGTACTGCGCGATGAAGAGGAATGCGGCGAACGCCGTGAGGAAGCCGAGGACGTTCACCGCGAGGGCCGCGCTGAAGGCCGGGGCGCGGAAGAGCTCGAGGTCGATCAGCGGGTCGGAAAGGCGCGTTTGCCGCCGCAGGAAAGCGACGCCCACCGTGACCCCCGCGAGGATCGCGATGGCCGCTAGCCAGTTCGGGCCGCCCTCGGCGATGCGCTTCAGGCCGTAGATCACCGCCAGCACCGCCGCCAGCGACTGGACCGCGCTCACCAGGTCCATGCGGCCCGCGTCGGGATCGCGGAACTCGGGGAGCAGGACCGGGCCGATGGCGAGCAGCAGCAGCATCACCGGCACGTTGATCAGGAACACCGAGCCCCACCAGAAGTGCTCCAGCAGCGCGCCGCCGATGAGCGGTCCGATCGCCGCGCCGGCGGAGTAGCTCATGATCCACATGCTGACCGCGACCGTGCGCTGCGCCGGCTCGTGGAACATGTTGCGGATCAGGGACAGCGTCGACGGCGCAAGCGTCGCCGCGGCGACGCCGAGCGCCGCGCGCGCGGCGATCAGCAGCGGAGCGCTCGTGGAGAAGGCGGCGGCCACCGAGGCGACGCCGAACGTCGCCGCACCAATCAACAGCAGCTTGCGGCGGCCGATGCGGTCGCCGAGCGTGCCCATCGTGATGAGCGAGCCGGCGACGAGGAACCCGTAGATGTCCACGATCCACAGCAGCTCGGCGGCACTCGGCTTGAGCTCGGCGCTGAGCGACGGCACCGCGAGGTTCAGGACCGTGAGGTCCATCGAGTAGAGCATGCATGGCAGCGCGATCACCCCCAGCCCGATCCACTCGCGACGTCCGGCCCGGCTCATCCGCTCACGATGCTCAGGATGTTGCCGTCCGGATCCTTGAACCAGGCGATCCGCATGCCTTCGCCGACGTGCACGTCGCCTTCGACCTTCAGGCCGGGCAGGTCGTAGTGCTCGAACGCGACGCCCTTCGCCTTGAGCTCGCGCACGAGCTTGTCGACTTGCTTGCCGACTTCCCACGTGACGGCCGTCGCCCGGTTGGTGCCGGCGTGTTCCGACCGGTACACGTATAGCGTGGAGGTCCCGCTCTTGAACGCGACCAGCTCCTCGCCTTCGGTGCCGACCGCCTTCAAGCCGAGCGTGCCTTCGTAGAAGCGCCGCGCGGTGTCCAGATTCCTGACCGCGATGTTCGCGATCGCGTTCTTGCTGCCTAGCATGTGCATCTCCTTTCGTTGGCCCTCCTCTGTGTCTGACGTCCCTACATCTCGACCAGGACCTTGAATCCGCCCCAGAACATGCGCTTGCCGTCGAACGGCAGCGCTTTCGGATCCATCATGTTCTTGAGGCGCGGATCCTTCATTACCTTGGCGTTCACACGGTCGCGCTGGGCGCGGGACTTGTATACGATGTACGAGAACATCACCGTCTCGCCCGGCTTCAGCTTCACGCTCTGCGGAAACGACGTGTGTTTGCCCGCCTTCACGTCGTCGGCCACGCCCTCGACGTACTGGAGCGCGCCGTGCTCCCGCCAGACCTTGCCGGCCGTCCGCGCCATGCGGCGGTAGGCCTCGAGGTTGCGCTTCGGGACGGGTACGACGAATCCATCGACATATGCCATGGTGAAACCTCCTCGAAGTGGTTGCCGAATCGTTCAGCTCGTGGCGATCGAATCGACCTTGTCGGGGTAGAAGGCGAGCCGGTCCTTGATCGCACCCATCTCGTCGTACGGCTCCTCGTAGGACCAGACCGCGTCCTGCGGTCCGTCCTTCAGGGAGTAGTACGACGCAGTCCCCTTGAACGGACAGTAGGTCTGATGGCTCGAACGCACTAGCCGATCCATCTTCACGTCCTTGCGCGGGACGTAATAGACGATCGGGTAATCGCCCTCTTTCAGTTCGACCGCGTCGCGACTGTCGGCGATCACGTCGCCGTTGAACTTCACCTGGACACGGATGTGTGCCGGCTTGGTCGCGATGCGGTAGTCCGGGTGCCGCTTGAACCCCGGCGCGCTGCTTGCACTCATGGGTTGCTCCTTTCAAAGATGCCGAATCCCGGCGGGCGGCGAGTCTAAGCGGCGCCTCTAGCCGAAGAGCCGTTCGCAGAAACTCGCGATCTTCGCCGGGTCCTTGGATGTGAATTCCCAGTGGACAACGGGATTGCTCATGACGTTCTCCTTGGGATGCGTGGGGATTACTACGCGCGGTGCGCTCCGGAATCGCAGCAAGAATCGGTCCCCGGCGACGCGGCCGCCTCCGCACCGTAGCGGTCGTGGCGCCGCACCCATTGCATGAACGGACCGTCGCTGCGGCCCGACGGCTCCTCCCAGTCCTCCTGCCGGCCGAGCGGCGTGAGGTCGAGGTAGTTGAAGGTTCCGATGAGCAGGTCGGCGCCGCGCGCGTAGGACGAGTAGGTGTGGAACACGCTCTTCCCGTCGCGCAGGAAGACGCTCACGCCGTGCGATTCGCCCGACGTGAACCAGGGCTCGCCCTTGCCGATGAGCTCCGCCTTGTCGAGATAGTTGTACTCGACCGGCGCGACCGCCTCGTCGTTCGTGACGTGGAAGTCGTAGTTGAAGTCGCTACCGAACGACGAGTACCAGGGGAACGTCCATCCCATGCGACGCCGGTACGGCTCGAACCTTGCGCGCGGCGCACGCGACACGACCGCGAGCGAGGTCCGGCGTGCGCGCAGGTGGGCGAGGTGGCCGAGGTTGTCGACCACGAGCGAGCAACTCGGGCAGCCTTCGTCCCACGCCGGGTCGAACATGAAGTGATACACGATCAGCTGACGTCGCCCGTCGAAGAGGTCGAGCAGGCTCGCCTTGCCCGCCGGGCCGTCGAAGAAGTACTGCTTGTCGATCCTGACCATCGGCAGCCGGCGGCGTTCCGCGTTGACCGCGTCGCGATGGCGGGTCAGCTCCTTTTCCTTCGCGAGCAGCGCCTTGCGCGCCCGCAGCCACTCTTCCCGCGACGTCACTTCCGGCAGGGCCGCATCGGTCAACGTCATCATGATTGCTCCTTCGTTCGTACCAACGGCCGGTTGAGCTCCGTGCGCCATGCGGCCGGGTCGAGGCTCGACTCCGGGCCGGAGACGTAGCGCTCCCAGAGATCCGGGGCCGGCGTGTGCCCTTGTGCCTCGATCCAGCTCATGAACTCGCCCCACGCGGCGGGAAGCCTCTCGTAGGGCCCGTGGTACACCGTCCGCGCCACGGTCGCGGCGCGCAACTCGCCCGGCTTCACGCGGCCCGTCGCGGAGACCGGCGACGCGACCGGCACGCAGATCTCGAAATCGAAGACGTCCGGGTGCATCTTGAGGTGGTGCGTGAACCACGGTCCGACTGGGGTGATGCCCTGGGCGGCAACTGCAGCCATCAGCTCACGGTAGCTCGGACCCATGACATTCTGAATCTCCGCCCGCGGAACCGTGAGCCGGATGACGGCGGTCGCCTGCGCGGCGGTCTGTGCGATGTGTGGCTTGTCGAGCATGTGGCTTCTCTCTGGCGACTAGTCCCGCTTGGTCTTAGTCCTCTTGGTCTTAGTCCCGCTTGGTCTAAGTCCCGCTTGGTCTTAGTCCCGCTTTATGGCGGCGGGGTCCATGTAGATCACCTCCCAGATGTGCCCGTCCAGGTCCTGGAAGCCGTGCTCGTACATGAAACCGTGGTCCTCGGGCTGCCGGAACACCTTCCCTCCGGCTGCGACGGCCTTGCGCACCATCTCGTCGACCCGTTCCCGGCTCTCGCTCGACAGGCAGACCAGCACCTCGGTGCTCTGCGTGGCGTCGCAGATCGGGTTAGGCGTGAACGTCTTGAACTTCGCGTGCGTAAGGAGCATCACGAAGATGTCCTCGCCGACGATCATGCACGTGGCGGTCTCGTCGGTGAACTGGGGGTCGAACGTGAACCCGAGCCGGGTGAAGAACGCGATCGATCTCTTCAGATCCTTCACCGGCAGATTCACGAAGATTTTTGTGGCCATCGTTGCTCCTTGATCTTGCATCTCCAGGACGGCGCCGCGCGCCGTGGACAGTCCTTAGTCGTTCGACGGTTCGCGAATTCGACATCGAGCGGCATCGCGTCGATCGTCTCGGCAAAGGACCCGTCCGTCGGGGACGCCCGGCCGTGAGCTCGACCACCGCCTCGCGCGCGGCACGCGGCGGTCGTCGCGAAGCGCGGCCTCGCGACCGTCGAGCACGGACTAGGCGTTGCCGGCGGGGTCTTTGAACGAGACGGTCTTTGGACCTTCGCCGCGGAAGAGGCTCAGGTCTCCGACGATGGCATCACGGCCCGCACTTCGATCGTGCCGCCCACGCGGAGCGTCGGAATGCGCATCGCGATCGAAATCGCCTCGTCGCGGTCCTTGCACTCGACCAGGTGGTAGCCGCCGATGTGCTCCTTGGTCTCGGCAAACGGGCCATCCGTAATGACCGGCTTCCCGTTCTTCGCGCGAACTGTGGCGGCGCTCGAGCTCGGCCCCAGCCTCGCGCTGGCGCAGTAGTGACCGCTTTTCACGATGCCCTGTTCCCACGCGCCGTACTCCTGCATGATCGTGTCGCGTTGGGATTCCGGAATCCTTTCCCACAGCTTCTCGTCGATGCAGCACATCAGCAGGTATTGCATGGCCTTCGCTCCTGATATGTTCTTCACGAGTCGGGCTATTTCGCGGACAACTCTCTGACCGGCCGCACCTCGATGGTGCCCACGCGCGCCGGCGGGATCTTCGCGGCGACCTGGATGGCTTCGTCGAGGTCCTTCGCGTCGATCAGGTAGAAGCCGGCGAGCTGCTCCTTCGTCTCGGCAAAGGGCCCGTCGGTCACGGACACCTTCCCGTCGCGAACCCGCACCGCAGTTGCGGTCTCCACGCGCTGGAGGGCCTCGGCGGCGATGTAGCGGCCACTCTTCCGCAGCCCCTCCCCGAAGGCCATGCAGTCGCTGTCGGGCACGGCGTCCAGCGTCTTCTCTTCCATGTAGACCAGGCACAGATATTTCATGACCCCCTCATGCATCGACGGTGATGCGGCCGGGTTTACCCCCTGGTCGAACGGAGGAACCCGGATTCGACATCGGGTCGCCCTGCCTATCGCGGGCCGGACGGAGCGAGGAACCCGAGGACGTCCAGCGTCCTCTCGTCCTCCGCGATCGGCCGCACCTCGACGCAGCCGATCCACGCCCCGGGGATCCGCGCGGCCACCTGGATTGCCTCGTTTAGATCCCGCGCCTCGATGACGTAGTAGCCGCCGAGCTGCTCCTTGGTCTCCGCGTACGGCCCGTCGGTGGTGGAGATCCTGCCCTGCCGGACGCGGACCGTCGTCGCGGCGGCAGGGGGCAGCAGCCGGTTGCACCCGAGATAGTGGCCGCTCGCCCGAATCGCCGCCGTGAACTCGCGATATTCCTCGAAGTGCCTCGCCGCGTCGGCCTCCTTCATCTGCTCCATCACCTTCTCCGCGCAGATCAGGCACAGGTATTTCATCGCTTCCCCTTCGCACGTGGTGGTCTTGTCCGGATATCCCTGGTCGAACGGGGACGGCGGAAATCGACATCCTGCGGCCGGCTGGCGGGGGCCCTAGTCCCCCAGCTCGAGCAGCCTGCCCTCGAGAAATCGCCGCTCGGGTTCCTGCCGTGTCAGCTCGAGCGCCCGTCGGTACGCAGACCGCGCGTCCGCCGTTCTCCGCAGCCGCCGGCACAGGTCCGCCCGCGCTGCATGCGCAAGGCGGTAGTCCTGCAGATCGCCGCGGGCGAGGATGGCGTCGATGAGATCGAGACCGGCCGCAGGCCCGTCGCGCATCGCCACCGCCACCGCGCGGTTCAGCTCGACCACCGGCGACGGATCGGCGCGCGCGAGCAGGTCG
>DATIDG010000007.1:0-64459 GCA_035456405.1 Burkholderiales bacterium
ATCAGCACCACGCCGTTGCGGCCCGGCTTGGTTTGAAGTCGACCCTTCACCGCTCGGAATGCGGCCAGCCCTCGCGCGGCCTCCGCGAGGGTCGCCCCGGCGGCGAGCGCCGCGGCGGCGGCGGCGAGCGCGTTGCGCACGCTGTGCAGGCCCGGCACCTGGAGCGCGACCGCGGCCCGCTCGCCGTCTGCGCGTAGCTCGAGGACCGCCCCCGCCGCGCGGAGCTCGTAACCGGCGGTGACGCGTGCGCCCGACGACGTGCCGAAGTCCCGCACCTCACGGGTCCCCGCGAGCTCGCGCCAGTAGCCGTAGTGCCCGTCGTCGCGGTTGAGCACCGCGACGCCCTCGGGCGCGAGGGCGCGCAGCAGGGCGCCGTGCTCGGCGGCGACCTCCGCGACCCCACGCATGAACTCCTGGTGCTCGCGCTGCGCGTTGTTGATCAGCGCCAGGGTGGGCTGCGCGATCCCGGCGAGGTAGCCCGTCTCCCCGGGGTGGTTCATGCCAATCTCGATCACCGCACAGGCGTGCTCGTCGCGCACCCGCAGGCAGGTGAGCGGCAGCCCGATGTCGTTGTTGAGGTTGCCGGCGGTGGCGAGGACACGCGCGGCGCCGAACTGCTCCCGCAGGCACGCCGCGAGCATTTCCTTGACCGTGGTCTTGCCGTTCGAGCCGACTACCCCGATTACCGGGATGCGAAAGCGGCCGCGCCAGTGCTTCGCCAGCGCCCCGAGGGCGAGCTTCGCGTCTCCGACGACGAGGAGCGGCATCCCGGCCGCCTGCACCGCCACACCGGCCACCCGCTCCACCATTGCCGCGACCGCGCCCCGCTCGCGCGCCGCACCGACGTACTCGTGGCCGTCGAAGCGCTCGCCGCGCAGCGCGACGAAAAGCGCCCCGCGCTCGATCGTGCGGCTGTCGGTCGATACGGACTCGAAGCGCACGTCGGCGCCGACGACCGTCGCGCCGAGGGCCTGCGCGGCCTTGGCGAGGGTCATCATCATCCGGCGCCCCCCGCGGAGTCGGCGAGCGCGACGCGCGCCTCGTCCACGTCGGAGAACGGGAGGCGCTTCCCGGCGATCTCCTGGTAGGGCTCGTGCCCCTTGCCCGCGATCAGCACCACGTCGCCCGCACGCGCGCCGGCGATCGCCGCGCGAATTGCCGCGCGCCGGTCGACTTGGACCGCATGCGGCGCGCGCACGCCCCGCACGATGTCCGCGACGATCGCCGCCGGGTCCTCGCTGCGCGGGTTGTCGCTCGTCACCACGACGAAGTCGGCGTGCCGCGACGCGACCTCGCCCATCAGCGGGCGCTTGCCGCGATCGCGGTCGCCGCCGCAGCCGAACACGCAGACGAGCCGGCCGCCTTGCGCACGCGCGACGTCGCGCAGGCTCGCGAGGCACTTGTCAAGCGCATCGGGGCTGTGCGCGTAGTCGACGACGACGAGCGGCGCAGCGCCGCCCCCGACCCGCTGCATGCGCCCGGGCGGCGGCTCGAGCCGCGCGCAGATCGCGGGAATGTCGTCGAGCCGGAGGCCCGCGACGAGCAGCACGCCGATCACGCCGAGGAGGTTCGCCACGTTGAAGCGCCCGACGAGCGGGCTCGCGAAGTCCGCCGCGCCCCAGCTCGATTCGAGCCGGAACGCCAGGCCGGCGCTCGAGACCGCGATGTCGCGCGCCTCGAGCCAGCGCTCGAGGCCGCTTGCCGCTGCCGCGCCGCGCGACAGGCTGTAGCCGATCCGAGCGACCTGCCCGAACGCGAGCGTGTGCGCGATGCGCACGCCGAGCGCGTCGTCGAGGTTGAGCACCGCGTGGGCAAGGCCCGGCGCGCGGAACAGGCGCAGCTTCGCCTGCGCGTAGCTCTCCATGTCGGGATGGAACTCGAGGTGGTCACGCGAGAGGTTCGTGAACAGCGCGCATGCAAACCGCGTGCCCTCGAGGCGCCCCTGCTCGAGGCCGATCGAAGAGACCTCCATCGCGACGCACGCGGCGCCGCCGTCGAGGAAGCCCTTGAGCGCGCGCTGGAGGACGACCGCGTCGGGCGTCGTGTTCGGGTTCTCCTCGAGCGCGCCCGGAAAGCCGATGCCGAGCGTGCCGACCACCGCACACTTGCGGCCCGCGCCGGAGAGGGCCTGCGCGAGCCACTGGCTGCAGGAGGTCTTGCCGTTGGTGCCGGTCACCCCGACGACCCACAGCTTCTCGGACGGCCGGCCGAACACCTCCGCCGCGAGCGGCCCCGCCTGCCGCTTGAGACCCGCGACCGCGACGTTGGGCGCGGCCAGCGCGCGCGGCCACGCGAAGCCGTCGCGCTCCCACAGGACGGCGCCGGCGCCACGTGCGAGCGCGTTGGCGATGAACTGCCGTCCGTCGGCCCGCTTGCCGGGGTAGGCGAGAAAAACGTCGCCGCGCGCGACCGCGCGGCTGTCCGCCGCGAGACCGGTCACGCGCACGCCGAGTTGTGCTAGCTCGCTCAGAATCCTTGCCGCTACGTTGCTCACTTCACGCGCGGCTTCCGCCGCCCGCTGCGTTGCTCCCCGTCTGGTTCACTTGTCCCGTCTCCCGCTTCACACGCCTTCCCGGACTTCGAGTGCACCCGAGGGCGTCTCGATCGGCTTCATCGGCGCATCCGGCGCGACGCCGAGGATGCGCAGCGCGCCGGCCATCACCTGTGCGAACACCGGCGCGGCCACCTGGCCACCGTAGTACTGCCCCGTCGAGGGCTCGTCGATCATCACGGCGATCACCAGCCGCGGTCGCGACGCGGGCGCAAGACCGACGAATGACGAGTGGTACTTGTCGATTGCGTAGCCGCCGTTCTCCTGCTTGTGCGCGGTCCCGGTCTTGCCGGCAACGCGGTAGCCAATGATCCGCGCGCGCGGCGCGGTGCCGCCCGGTTCGACCGCCAGTTCAAGCATGTCGCGCACGGCCGCGACCGTCTTCCGCGAGACGAGCGGCTTGCCGGCGGGCGGGTTGTCCACCTTTAGCAGCGACAGCGGCACGAGGTCGCCGCCGCGCGCGAACACGGTGTAGGCGCGTGCGAGCTGCACGAGGCTCACCGAGATGCCGTGGCCGTAGGACATCGTGGCCTGCTCGATCGGCCGCCACGTCTTGAACGGACGCAGCTTGCCCACCGCCTCGCCCGGAAAGCCGAGCCGCGGCGACGCGCCGAGCCCGATACCGTCGAACATCGTCCAGATCGTCTCGGCCGGCAGCGCGAGCGCGATCTTGGCGGCGCCGACGTTCGAGGATTTCTGGATCACCTGCTCGACGGTGACCGTGCCCGCCGGGTGGGCGTCGCGAATCGTCGCCGGACCGATCGTAAGCGTGCCCGGTGCGGTTTCGATCTTCGTCGTCGGCGAGACGCGGCCGGCCTCGAGGGCGAGCGCTACCGTGAACGGCTTGAGCGTCGAGCCCGGCTCGAACGAGTCGGTGACCGCACGGTTGCGGATCTGTCCGCCGGTGAGCCGCGCGCGGTTGTTCGGGTTGTAGGACGGCAGATTCGCGAGCGCGAGCACCTCGCCGGTGCCCGAGTCGACGACTACGATTCCGCCGCCCATCGCACGGTGCGCCGCGACCGCGCGCTTGAGCTCCGAGTACGCGAGGCTCTGAATGCGGGCGTCGAGCGCGAGCACGACGTCGCGACCGTCGCGCGCCGCGCGCACGCTCTCGATGTCCTCGACGATCTGCCCGAGCCGGTCCTTGATCACCCGCCGGCTGCCGGGGCGGCCGGCGAGCTCCGCCTGGGCGGCGAGCTCGATGCCTTCCTGGCCGACCTCGTCGACGTCGGTGAACCCGACCACGTGCGCCGCCGTCTCTCCCGCCGGGTAGTAGCGCCGATACTCCTTGCTCTGGTAGACGCCGGCGAGCTTCATCGCCGCGACCCGGTCGGCAGCCTCCGGTGGCACCTGGCGCTTGAGGTACACGAAGTCGCGCGTAGTGTCGGCGAGGCGCTTGCGCAGCTCCTCGCGCGGCATCTCGAGGGCCGCCGCGAGCGCGTCGCGCTGCTTCGCCGTCATGGTCACGTCTTCGGGAATCGCCCAGAAGGATTTGACCGGCGTGGACACCGCGAGTGCCTCGCCGTTGCGGTCGAGGATCCGGCCGCGGTTCGCGGGGATCTCGAGCGTGCGGCTGTAGCGGGACTCGCCTTTCGCGCGCAGGAACTCGTTGTTCCATCCCTGCAGGTAGACGGCGCGCCCCGCGAGCAGTGCGAACCCCGCCGCCGCCAGGCCAAGCACGACCCGCGCGCGCCACGGCGGAAACGTCGGGGCGAGGACCGGCGAATCGGCGAACTTCACTGCCCTGCTCCGCGCCGCGGATCGGCGAGTTGCAACCGGTTCACTCCCGGCGGCTGCATGCGCAGGCGCTCGCGCGCGTGCCGCTCGACGCGCGTGGGCATCGCCCACGTGCTCGCCTCGAGCTGGAGCTGGCCGTACTCGACCTCGAGGTTCTGCGCGCGCGCCTGCTCGCGCTCCAGCTCGGCGAAGAGCTTCCGGGCCTGGTGCTGCGACGTCACGAGACCGAGCGCGCAGGCGGCCAGCACGGCGAGGAGGAGGAGGTTGAGCCGGGCCATCCGCCTGCGCGACTACGGTTCGATCGGGAAACGCTGCACGAGGGGCCAGGCCCCCTTGTGCAACTCCCCTGTTCCAGGCCGGCGCGCGCCGCTCATGCGGGCTTCTCGGCCACGCGCATGATTGCGCTGCGCGCGCGCGGGTTGAATGCCACTTCTTCGGGCGACGGGCGCACCGGCTTGCCCACTACCTTGAGCCGCGGTTGTGGCATTTCCGTGGCTTTGAGGGGGAGGCGCTCGGGCACTTCGGGGCGCGCGTGCGACTGGAGGAAGCGCTTGACGGTCCGGTCCTCGAGCGAATGGAAGCTGATAACCGCGAGGCGTCCGCCGGGCGCGAGCCGCGCGAGAGCCTGGGGCAGCGCTAGCGACAATTCCTCAAGCTCCTGATTGACGTGAATCCGTAGAGCCTGGAAGGTGCGCGTCGCCGGGTCCTGCCCGACTTCACGCGTCCGGACAGCCGCAGCCACGATGCGGGCAAGTTGGACTGTGCGGTCAATGCGCTCTCGGGTCCGAGCAGCAACAATCGCCTTTGCAATCGGGCCAGCAAACCGTTCTTCCCCATAGTTTTTGATCACCCCTCTTATTTCGGCTTCACTCGCCCGCGCCAGCCAAGCAGCGGCCGGCTCTCCTCCGCTCGGGTCCATGCGCATGTCGAGCGGCGCATCGGCCCTGAAGCTGAAACCCCTGTCCGCCTCGTCGACCTGCGGCGAGGAAATGCCGAGATCGAAGAGCACGCCGTTCACCATCTGCACACCTTCCTCGCTCAGCACCTGCGCGAGCCGCGCGAACCGCGCGTGGCGGATCGCGAAGCGCG
Source organism: Burkholderiales bacterium (assembly GCA_035456405.1). GTDB lineage: Bacteria > Pseudomonadota > Gammaproteobacteria > Burkholderiales > SG8-39 > JAGVSZ01. The sequence goes on from DATIDG010000007.1 coordinate 5,378, forward strand.
CATCGGCGAGTTCGCGCCCCGCCGCCACCGCCGCCGGATCGCGGTCCATCGCAATCAGCCGTCCCGCCGGCCCGAGCCGCGCGAGGATCGAGCGGCTGTGCCCGCCCCGCCCGAACGTCGCGTCCACGTAGACGCCGTCCGGCTTCACCGCCAGGGCCTCGACCGCCTCCGCAAGGAGGACGGTCCTGTGCTCGGCCACGCTCGCCCCCCGGCCGCGCCCCTACAGCGAGAAGTTGTCCGTCCCGGGCGGCGGGGTCGTCCCCGCCATCGCCAATGCGTCGCCGAGCTTCTTCTCCCAGACCTCGGCGTCCCAGATCTCGAAATGGCTGCCTTGGCCGACCAGCGTCACGGTCTTCTTCAGGTCGGCGAACTTGCGGAGCGCGGGGGAAATGAGGATTCGGCCGGTGCCGTCGAGCGTGAGCTCCTCGGCGAAGCCGACAATCAGCCTTTGCCACCAGCGCGCCTGCTCGTTGAAGCTCGAGAGCGTGGAAATGCGGGCGCTGATTGGCGCGAAAGCCGCGCTTGGGTAGAGCAGCAGGCAGCGATCGGGGTGCGCAGTCAACACCACGCCTCCGCCACCCGAAGTGAGCGCTTCCCGATGCCGCGTGGGAATCGAGAGCCGTCCCTTCGGGTCGAGAGAGATCTCGGCCGCTCCCTGAAACACTTGTCTCCTCCGTGGTGGCTCGAAATGGCGAGCTCCGCCCTGTTTTCCCACAGAACTACACTTTTCACCACTTTAGAGGAGGAATTCGGGGGGGTCAAGGCGCGTGCGTGATTTATTTAGCTGCGACAAGGACTTAAGCCGAGTTGTCGACGCTCGGGCGGAAGTTGCAGGAAAAAGAAAGGGATAGCTCAGAAACCAGAGGCGGTTTCTGAGGCTAGGACGAGCTTAATCGGTGGGCACGGAGCCAGAAGGCGCGCGAACAGCCTTAAGCGGCGTGCCGTCTAAGCGGCGGAGTGCCTAAGACAAGGAAGAAAAGGTCGGATCGCCCGTCAATGGAGCAGCGATGAATACGGCCACCCTCGCGACACGTGTTAGCCACGTGCCGCTCGGGTCGAATTGCTGCTGATCTTGCGGCTTCGCAAGCTGAGCGACCCTTCCGCGAAAGCGGGGCAGCCCAGCAAGGTGGAAGACGGATGAAGCTGCGTTCAGCTCAAGCCAGAGATCGTTACGGCGCTTTCGCCGAAGTTTGCTCTCTGCTTTCATGGGAAGGGGGAACCTCTGGCGGCGTAGCTCCCTCCCAGCCTCCATTGCCCTCTCCCAAAGCTCGCTCTTGTCCACGGCTGGCCGAGCACTCGCACCGCTGGGCCGGCGCATACGGAATCAGCTGCAGAGCCCCAGTATCCGTTCCTCCGGTGAACAGATCTTCGCCGGTTTTGCCCGCACTTTCGCTTTCCCGGCGACGCAGCTGCGGATCTCGCGCGTCGTAGGGGGGTAATAGATCCAGCCGGTGCTGAGCTCCGGCAGGGTCAGACTGACCTCGCGCCACTTGGGATGGCCTTCGGCTTGCAGTTTCGAAAAGTTCTCGCACAGCGATCGTCCGAACCGGCTGAGCGCGTCGACCGTGTACTTCATGTTGTAGTCGTAAGTGACCAGAAACGCCCCCACCGCGATCGTCGTGAAGTCCCCGGTCAGCAGGTTCGGATAGCTCTTCGCGCGGACGGTCGAGTAGGTGTAGGTCTCGAGCGCGCGTTTGCTCAGCGGATGATTCGGGTCGAACTTCAGCAGCTTGATGAACTTCTGCGCCTCGGGCTTCATGTTCGCGATCAGAGGGGCCGGCTGCCCTGCGGCGACCACGACCACGTCCACCGTTTTGTCGCCGATCAGCTTGACGAGAGCTTCCTCGTTCGAGAGAAAGCTGGCGTTCGCCTCGGGGATCGGGCCGTTGAACATCATGCGGTAGAGCGTATGCGTGATAAGCGCTGCCCCACTGCCGAGTATCCCGCCGTTTATCTTCGCGCTCTTGATGTCGTGAAGATAATTGAGCTCCGAGTCGGCCCTCACGATGTAATGGATCTCGGTGTTGTAGAGCGGGAGAATGACGCGCAACGGACGGATGATCGTGCTCGCCTGGGGGTTGCCGGTGCCGGCCCGGTCGATAAAGGCCTGATAGACGTCGGCCTGGACGATCGCGAGCTTGACGCCCGGCTCGTACCGAAGCAGCCGGATGTTCTCCGCCGAGCCCGCCGTCGGCAGAACCTCGAGGTCGATGTCTGCCGCGGGAGCGACGAACTTGGCGAGATCGTTTCCGATCGCGTAATAGGTGCCCCGCTCCGACGCGGTTACGATCTTGTACGCAATCGATGCCGCGTGGGCCGTTCCACTGCCGACGCAAAGCGCTGCGACGAGCGCTCCGATGCTTTTCCACCCCATGTTATTCCCTCCGCTGAGTCGGTTCCGGCGTGCACAACCCGAGCGCCGCCACTGCGTCCGTGCACGGCCCGAGTCGGGGCGGCGGTGGCCGCTCGATCCCGGGACTGGTCTCGGCCGGGCGCGGACGCGCGCTCGCTGCGGCAGCGGCCGGTGCGGCTGATGTGACCGGACCTTCAGGCTGCGGGGCCCCGCCCGGCCGGGACGGGCTTGCCGGCTGGGTGGGCACGACGCTCGCAGTAGGAGGTTGGGCGCTCGGCGCGACGCCGTGCGTCACCGGAGGGAGGGCGGGGGACCCGCTGGGGGCCACCTCGGCGCTGGTCGTATCCGGACTGGCGGGCGGAACGGCCTCGGCGGAATCTCCGCCGTCCTTCACCTCTCCGGCAGCCGCAGGAGCCTTCGAGGCGTCGACGATCTGACCCCGATCGAAGGCGTAATAGCCAGCTACCACGACAGCCGCGAGGGCAGCAGTTCCGATAATCATCCCTGGGCTGCGCGCAAGTGCAATCCGCCGCTCGGGGCGAGGTGCCGAGGGGAGGGCGACTGCCGGCGTAGGGTACGACGTTGCGGCTGCCCATGGCGCGACCGCCATCCCTGGCCCAAGGTCCGGTGCAGACGAGTCGACGTTGCCCCCCCGGTCGAGCCCGCGGCCCGCAGTCCCGGCGTCGATCTCGGCAACACGCTGGCGCAACTCCTGGAGTGTGGCGAGAAGGTCGGCATCGCGATCCAGCGCGTCAGCTTCCGGAGCGCTCTCCGCGGTCGTCGTCCCGGCAGAGCCCGCGGCGACGGAAGGATGAGTGCCCGACGAGGACGCTGCGGGGGCACTCCCCGGCCCCTCGCGCAATGCGGCCGCGCACTGATAACACTTCGTCGCCGCGGCGTCGTTCACCGCCCCGCAGTGCGGACATGGCAACAGGTGCAATGGCGCGCCGCAAGCGTTGCAGAAGCTTGAGTCCGGTGGGTTGACGCGCTGGCAGTACGGGCACTGGGGGTGGGGCATAGACAGCTCAAGCCGGTGATCTAACCACTCGCCACGGCTTCGATGGTAAGTCAATTCGACAGCCGTGGTTGGTGAATGGCAGGACCCCAAGACCTTGTGGCTGCTTCACGTTCGTGAGGAATGGCCATCGCGGAGGGCATCTGTCGCGTCGCGACTACCGGCGCGCGACATCGCGTTCCAGAAGATCGCGAACCGCGTGAAGGGCACGAGGATGGCCGCGGAGAAGCTCGGCGTGTCCTGAGCGGCGCGGTGCTTCCGGAACGGCGCACGGCAACGAGCGCTTCCCCCTCGCCCGTGCGCCGGTCTTTTTGCGGGTGAAGAAGCATCGCTGCACGTGGTGCGTGGCACATCTACGACCCCGTCGCAGGGAACGCGCCGTCCGGCATGCCGCCCGTCGGATTCGCGTGCCTCTTCTCCACGCGGCGCGCCCGCGAGATCTGCGACCGCATCAAGGGGTGGATCGATCGCGGCGCCGGCGCGGCGCTCACGCTCTTGGGTCTACTCCTATTGCTCCGATAGCGCCGTGGCGTGGCGCCACCGGGCCATCGCCTCAACCGGGTTGAATCACTCCGCACGCAAGCCGTGCACCCGTATTCCCGGTCGGCTGGGTCTTGAAATCGTCAGGATCCGCGTGAAGGATGAGGCCGCGGCCGATGATGCTCGCCGGCCCGGGCGTCAAAGTGATGATGTCGAGCTCGACATCGATCTTGGCCCGGCCCTGCTGGTTGGCCCTGAGGGACGGCAGGTCGCCGGCATGGCGCTCCGCGGTGCCCTGAGGCCCATGCGGCTTGCCGTAAGGATTGAAGTGCCCTTTGGCGCTCATGCCGTCGCCCGAGCTGCAATCGCCGACTTCGTGGATGTGAAAGCCGTGGTCCTGCCCCGGCTTCAACCCTTGAACGTAGACCACGACTGTGACCTTGTTGCCCGTCTGCTCGAAGGTCGCCTCCCCAAAGGTCTTGTTCCCTTTGGTCGGCTGAAGCTGTGCCGTCGCCCGCAGGGGCGCGGGAGGCGTCGATTGGCAGGCGACCAGCAGGGCGGTTGCGGCGGCGGCAGCGATTATCGGCTTCATTAGGTCCTCCTCCTCCTGTGAGGAGGAATCTACCGATTTCCTCGCCGGTCTGGAAGGCCGCCTATACCCGCTCGATCACAAGGGCAATCCCCTGCCCCACCCCGATGCACATCGTGCACAGTGCGTAGCGGCCCATGGTGCGCTCGAGCTGGTTCAGGGCGGTGGTAACGAGGCGCGCGCCGGAGGCACCAAGGGGGTGGCCGATCGCGATCGCGCCGCCGTTCGGGTTCACCCGCGCGTCGTCGTCGGCAAGGTCCAAGTCGCGTGTCACTGCGAGCGCCTGCGCGGCGAACGCTTCGTTCAGCTCGATGACGTCGATCTGATCGATCTTCAGTCCGAGCCTCGCCAGCAGCTTCTTGCTCGCCGGGGCGGGGCCGACGCCCATGATGCGCGGCGCGACGCCCGCCACTGCTGTGCCGAGCACGCGCGCGCGGAGCTTCAAACCATGCTTCTTCGCCGCCGCTTCGGACGCGAGGATCAGCGCACAGGAGCCGTCGTTCACGCCCGAGGCGTTGCCGGCGGTGACGGTGCCGTCGGGCTTCACCACGCCCTTGAGCTTGGCGAGCTGGTCGAGCGTCGTGTCGGGCCGCGGATGCTCGTCGGTGTCGAAGACCTTCGGATCGCCCTTCTTCTGCGGCAGCGTGACCGGCACGATCTCGCGCTTGAAGTAGCCGTCCTTGTGCGCGGCGGCCCAGCGGCTCTGGCTGCGCAGCGCGAATGCGTCCTGGTCGGCGCGCGCAATCTTGAAGTCGACAGCCACGTTCTCGGCGGTCTCCGGCATCGAGTCGACGCCGTACTTCTCCTTCATCAGCGGGTTGACGAAGCGCCAGCCGATCGTGGTGTCGAAAATCGACGCGCTGCGCGAGAACGCGCTGTCGGCTTTGCCCATCACGAACGGAGCCCGGGTCATGCTCTCCACGCCGCCGGAAACCACGAACTCCATCTCGCCCGCCTTGATCGCGCGCGCGGCGACCGCGGTCGCGTCGAGGCTCGAGCCGCACAGGCGGTTCACCGTCGCGCCGGGCGTCTGCTGTGGCAGCCCGGCGAGCAGCAGCGCCATGCGCGCAACGTTGCGGTTGTCCTCGCCGGCCTGGTTCGCGCAGCCGAAGATCACGTCGTCGAGCGCGCCCCAGTCGGCTTCGCGGTTGCGCTCCATGAGCGCCTTGAGCGGCAGCGCGGCGAGATCGTCTGTGCGGACCGTGGACAGCGTTCCGCCGTAGCGTCCGATGGGGGTGCGGATCGCGTCGCAGATGAAGGCTTCGGCCATGGCGGGACTCTTTGCTCGCAGCGGGGACTGCCGGCGAGCATACCCGAACGAGGCGTGCCCGGAGGCGCCGTTCCCTGCCAAAATACGCGCCTCCACCGTCCCGGAAAAAAGGACCCGAAGATGCTCGACGCCGCAGCCCTCGACCACATTTTCCGGACGGCCCGGACGCACAACTCGTTCTCCGGCGAAGTGACCGATGCGCAGCTGCGCGCCATCTGGGATGTCATGAAGTTCGGGCCGACCACCGGCAACTCGCAGCCGCTGCGGATCCTGTTCCTGCGGAGCAAGGAGGCGAAGGAACGGCTGAAGCCCTGCCTCAATCCCGGCAACCAAGAGAAGACGATGAGCGCGCCGGTGACCGCGATCCTCGCCTACGACCTCATGTTCTACGAGCTGCTGCCGCGCCTCTTCCCGCACAACCCGGCGATGAAGAACGCCTACGCCGGAGACGAGAAGAAGCAGCACGTCGAGACGACCGCGCTCCGCAACAGCTCGCTGCAGGGCGCCTACTTCATCATCGTCGCGCGCGCGCTCGACATCGACACCGGGCCGATGTCCGGCTTCAACAACGCCGCCGTCGACAAGGAGTTCTTCGCCGGCACGTCGTGGAGGTCGAACTTCCTCTGCAACCTCGGCAAGGGCGACCCGTCCAAGATCTTCCAGCGCAACCCGCGCCTCGAGTTCGACGAGGCGTGCAGGATCATCTGAAAGGATTGCGCCGCCCGCACGACCAAGGGAATCGGCCCACCGGAAGGGAAAATCCATGCCGCCGCTGCGCGACGAGCTGGAGCAGATCAAGGCGACGTTCGCCCAGAAGAGCGGCCCGACGATCGTCGCCGCCTTCGAGAAGGGCATCGAGGAGCTGCGCGCGGCGGGTCTCGAACGCAATGCGCTGAAGCCCGGTGACCTCGCGCCCGACTTCACACTGCCGGACGCGACCGGCAAGACGGTGAAGCTCAGCGAGCGGCTGAAGGACGGGCCGGTGGTGCTCAAGTTCTACCGCGGCGGCTGGTGCCCGTACTGCAACCTGGAGCTCCGTGCCTACCAGAAGGCGCTGCCGGAGCTCGCCGCCGTCGGCGCGCAGCTCATCGCAGTGTCGCCGGAGTCGCCGGACAACTCGCTTTCGACGAAGGAGAAGAACGCGCTCGCCTTCAGCATCGTGACCGACCACGGGGGCGGGATCGCGGGCGAGTACCGCCTCGCGTTCAAGCTTTCGCCGGAGCTGGAGGCGATCTACAGGGCGCGCGGCCGCGACCTCGGCGAGTGGAACGAGGGCGACTGGACGCTGCCGGTGCCGGGCACGTTCGTGATCGGCAGGGACCGCCGCGTCGCGCTGGCGCACGTCGACGCGGACTACCGGTCGCGGCTCGAGCCGTCTGAGGCGATCGCCGCGGTAAGGAAAATCAAGGACTGACGCCTCCCCCGAAGCAGGAAGCGCTCGCGCGCGGCGCCTAAGCCTGCGGGACCGGCGTGGACTGCCACGCCGTCATCCGCCACCCGGCGGGTGTCTTGACCCAGACGTTGACGAAGGCGTTCGCCAGAAATTTCGGCACGCCGTCGACGTCGACCTCGATGAACCCGCGGCCGTTGACGATCGCGGTGGTGCCGTGGATGCGCACCGTGACGCCCTCGCAGCGTGCGGCCTTGTAGCGATACTTGCCGCTCCGCAAGGCGGCGAGATACCCGGCCTTCGTGTCGGTCGCGGCCGTCGAGTGCGTGTAGAGCAGGTCGTCGGCGAGCAGGCGATCCAGCGCGCCGAAGTCCTGCGCGATCATCGCCGCGTAGCGCGCGTCGTCCGCCGCGAGCACCTCCGCAGCGGCCTTGTCCATCGCTTCCGTCATCGCATCGTCCCCGAAGATATCCTCGTCAGGTCCTCGTTCCGGTTCGCTTTCCTTCCGCGCGTTGAGCGCCGCCGCAGGCCGTCGCTCCAACGCGGGCGGTGCGGCTCGCTCACTGCGGCTTTATCCCCGCAGCTTTCGCGATGCGCATCGCGTCGTCCACTTCCGAGCGCATGAAGGCCTCGAACTCGGCCATGCTCATCGGCATCGGATCGGCGCCGAGCTTTGCGAGGCGCTCCTTGACGTCGGGATCGCCGAGCACCTTCACCGTCGCCGCGTGCAGCTTCTGCACGATCGGCTGGGGCGTCTTCGCAGGAAGCCACATGCCGACCCAGAGGATGTAGTCCGACTTGGGGAAGCCGGCTTCGATCGTCGTCGGCACGTCGGGCAGCATGGCCGAGCGCTTCGGCGTGCTCACCGCGAGCGCCCTCACCTTGCCGGCCTTCACCTGCGCCAGCGCAGCGGTGATCGGGCAGAAGTAGTACTCGACGCGGCCGGCGAGCACGTCGTTCAGGGCCTCGGGCGTCCCCTTGTGCGGGATCGCCACAATCTCGAAGCCGGCCGCGAGCCGGAACTTCTCCGAGTTCAGGTGAGTCCCGCTCCCGATGCCGGCGTGGGCATAGTTGAGCTGCCCCGGCTTCGCCTTCGCGGCGTCGACCACGTCCTTCAACGTCTTGTAGCCGCGATCTGGGTTCACGACGACGACGTTCGGCTGCCCGGCGATCGCCGTGACGTGGATGAAGTCCTTGAAGGTGTCGAACGGCAGCTGCGCGAAGATCGCCGGGTTCGACGCCTGCGCCGAGGAGTTGAAGAGGAGCGTGTAGCCGTCGGGATCCGCCCTCGCGACCACATTCGCGCCGATCGTGCCGCCGGCGCCGACGCGGTTCTCGGCCACGACCGGCTGGCCGAGCACGGTGCCGAGCTTCTCCGCGACGATGCGCCCGGCGATATCGGTCGCGCTGCCCGGCGTGAAGGCGATGATGGCGCGGACCGGTTTAACCGGCCACTCCTGGGCGGCGGCCAGGCCGGACGCAAACGCGAGCGGTGCGGTTAGTGCGAGTGCGAGATTGCGGATTTTCACTTTTTGCTCCTCTCTGCGGTGGAACGTCTCAGCCGCCTTTGGCGCCGGCGGCTTTCATGATCGGCCCGAGCTCGTTCGCCTCCTTCACGATCGTGGCGTCGAACTCGGACGGCGACATCGGCATCGGCACCGCGCCGATCTTCGTGAGGCGGTCCCTCACCTCGGGCGCTTCGAGGGCCTTCGCGAACTCGGCGTTCAGCCTGTCGATCACGTCTTTCGGCGTGCCGGAAGGTGCGAGGACGCCGACCCAGAAGTTGTACTCGCCGCCAGGGTAGCCGGTCTCGGCCATGGTCGGGACATCCGGCAGCGTCGGCGAGCGGCGCGGCGTGCTTACCCCGAGCGGCACGACCTTGCCGTCGCGGATCGGGCCGACGCTCGAGACGAGCGGCACGAACCCGAACTGCACGCGCCCACTCGCGATCTCGAGCAGGATCTCGGGTGTGCCCTTGAGCGGCACGTGGACCGCGTCGAACCCGAGCGACGCCTTGAACTTCTCGGCGTTCACGTGCGCCGCGCTGCCGACCCCGGCGCTCGAGAAATTGAGCTGGCCGGGTTTCGCCTTGAGCGTGGCGACCAGCTCCTTCACGCTCTTGATCCCGCTCTGGGGCGACGCGATCAGCACGCTCGGCAGCGAGCCGAGCGGGACCACGCCCGCGAGGTCCTTGAGCTCGTAGGTGAGCTTGTCGCCGTACAGGACCGGATTCGTGACGTGCCCCGAGGACACCACGACGAGCGTGTAGCCGTCGGGCGCGGACTTCGCGACCATCCCGGTGCCGATCGTGCCGCCCGCTCCCGGACGGTTTTCGACGATCACCGGCTGGCCGATGTTCGCCGCCACACGGTCGCCGGCCGTGCGTCCCATGACGTCGGTGGCGCTGCCGGGGGTGAAGGGCACGATCAGCTTGATCGGCTTGTTCGGAAAGCCCTGCGCCAGCGGACCAGCCCAGGGCGCCGCCCCGAGCATCGCGACCAGCGTCACTGCGAGGCAATGTCTCCGTGCGTTCATGCTTCTCTCCTCTTGGTCGGTCGTTAGGTCCCGTCTGCGCGGGTTCGTCCGGTTCGTCGGGTCGGCGACGCCGGTCGCGTCATCTCAGGCCGCGTCCTTGATCGAGCCGCCCTTCGGCTTCGCCCAGTAGTCGGGCGCGGCCTTCGAGGCGGCGAGCGCCTCGGCGCTCTCGAACCCGGGCGCCATCGAGCCGGCAGTGCCCGGGAGCACCTGGTGATGCTCGATGTTGAGCAGCCGCAGCCAGCTCTGCTGTCCCATCGTCAGCGCGACGAAGCAGCCGAGCTCCACCAGCTCGGGCTCGGAGTAGTGCCGGTACAGGCGCTCCCAGAACGCGTCGTCGGTCTCGAGCCGCCAGGTGATCGCCTCGGCGTAGCCGAGCGCCGCCTTCTCGCGCTCGGTGTAGCGCGTGGACTTCTCGAAATTCAGCAGGTCCTTCACCTGTTCCTCGACGACCGGACGGTCGCTCTTCGTCGCAGCCTTGATCGAGCGCTGGTTGCCGCAGAACTCGCACGTCACGGCGCGCGAGACGTAGAGCCGGCACAGCTCCTTGATCGCGTGGTCGCACACGCCGGTGTGGAAGATGTCGCGCCACGAGTTCGCGAAGGCCCAGAAGGCGGCCGGCACGTGGGCGCGCACCGCCGAGCTCTCCGGGCGCGGCGTGCCCTCGCGGCGGCAGCGCTCCATCTCTGCCTGCATCGCCGGAGCCATCTTGTCCAGCTCGACATAGCTGATCCGCTGCTTGGGCATGCTGTCGCCTCCTTCAGTGCAACCCGTCGGTGACCGGAGTGTTCTCGCTCTTCAGCTCGATTCCAGACGCCCTCGCCTGGAGCTTGATGAGCGCCGCGAAGTCCTCGGCGCCGTAGCCGTTCCCGATCAGCGTCTGCACGAGATCGCGCGTGATCCCGGTGAGCGGCATCGGGACGTCGAGCTCCCTGCCGGCGGCGAGGCCGAGGTCGATGTCCTTGCGCAGGAGCGCCGGCGTGAACGTCACCGACATGTCGAGGTTCACGAGCGCCGGCGTCTTGTACTTCGAGAACGTCGAGCCCATCACGCTCTTGTTCAGGAAGTCGAGGAACGCCGCGCGCGTCATCCCGGCCTTCTGCGCGAGGATGGTGACCTCGGCGAGGGACTGGATCGTCACGGCCAGGAACACGTTGTGCGCGATCTTCGCGATGCGCGAAAGCTCCCCCTCGCCCACGTACGAGGCGCCAGCGCCGATCACGTCGAGATAGGGCTTGGCGACCTCGTAGGCGTCGGCCGGCCCCGAGATGCAATAGGTAAGCTTGCCGGCCTTGATCACCTTTGCGTTGCCCGACACCGGCGCGGCGAGGAGTTTGACGCCGCGTGCCGCGAGGCTCTGCCGGATCGCGGCGGAGTCCTCGATCGAGATCGAGGTGCTGTCCACGATCATCTTCGGCTTGCCGTTGCCGGCGAGCACGCCGTCCTTGCCTTCGAGGACTTCCTTGACGTCGTCGCCGGTCGACACCATCGTGAACACGATGTCGCAGGACGCGAGGTCGGCGGGGCGGCCGACGATCTTCGCGCCGTGCTTCGCGAGCGGTTCGGCCTTCTCGCGCGTCCGGTTGTAGACCGTCAGGTCGCAGCCGGCTTTCGCGAGGCGCTCCGCCATCGCGTAGCCCATGCGCCCGATGCCGACCCAGCCGAGCCGGTGTTTCTTCAGCTGTTCAGACATTTCGTTCCCTCTTGCGTGATCTGTGGCAAGCCCTTCGCCCGTCGCGGTTCGGCAAATATCCCTCCTACGAACAAGAGACTCCCCTTGCATATCGCCCGTGCACGAACAAGGCGCTGCGCCCCTTGTAGATCGCCATCCGGACCGCTCCCTAGTAGGGGTTGGCGATCGGCAGCTCGTCGGCCGGGTAGAGCGAGATGATCTTCGCGCCGGTCGGCGTGAGGATGACCTCCTCCTCGATGCGGGCCGCTGACACGCCGTCGGTCGCCGGGCAATAGGTCTCCACCGCGAACACCATCCCGGCCTTCAGCTCGATCGGCTCCTTGAACGAGTTGAGCCGCGAGATGAGCGGCCGCTCGTGCAGCCCGAGGCCGAGGCCGTGGCAGAAGTTGAGGCCGAACGCGTCCATCTCGCTCGCGAACCCGATCTCGTCGGCGGTCGGCAGCGCCGCCGCGATCTTGTCCGAGCTCATTCCCGGCTTGAGCAGCTCGATCGCGCGGTCCATCCACTCGCGGGCTTTCTTGTACGCGGTGCGCTGCGGCCCGGTCGCCTTGCCGACGTTGAACGTGCGGTAGTAGCAGGTGCGGTAGCCCATGAACGACTGGATGATGTCGAAGAACGCCTGATCGCCGGGGCGGATGAGCCGGTCGGTGAAGTTGTGTGGATGCGGGCTGCAGCGCTCGCCCGAGATCGAGTTGATCGCCTCGACGCAGTCCGAGCCCATCTCGTAGAGGCGACCGGTGGCGAGCGCGACGATCTCCGACTCCTTCACGCCCGGCTTCAGTGCCTCCGCGATGTCCTGGTACACGCCGTCGACCATCGCGGCCGCCATGTTGAGCAGCGTCAGCTCGTCGATGTTCTTGACCTCGCGCGCCTGGAGCATGACCTGCTGGCCGTCGCGCACCTCGATCCCCAGCTTCTGCAGCTCGAAGAGCATCGGCGGCTCGACGACGTCTATGCCGAGCGGCATGTCGCCCACGCCCTCCGCGTCGAGGAGCGCCTTGATCTCCTTGGCGGCGTCGCGGAACAGGAAGATGTCCGACCCGACCGCGCCGCGCATGCCGAGCAGTCCCGCGCGGCAGTGGTCGGTGTGCAGCCACGGCGCGTGGAGCTTGTGGTGCCGGGCCGCAGAGCCGAAGTCCCAGATGTACGGATCGCCGTTGCCGGTGAGGAGCGAGTAGCGGGTGAGCTTGTCGCGCGCCCACTCGCCGATCACCGTGCTTGTCGTGTAGCGGATGTTGTGCTGGTCGAACGAGAGCAGCGCGCCGAGGCCGGAGCCGGAAAGCGCGGCGCGGATCCGCGCGAGGCGATAGTCGTGCAGGCGCCTGAAGTTGATCCGCTCCTCGAAGTCGACCTGCGTGTGGCCCGGCGCGTGCAGCGGCCGGTCCCAGCGGTGATGCGGGTCGATGTCGTCGGGCCGGATGATCTTCGGATCCTTGAGCGATTTCGCCATGCTCGTCCTCTCCTCGACGGCGGCGCGCCGGTCAGCGCGCGACGGCCGCGTCGCTCGCCGCGATCGCCGCGCGCGTCTTCCCGGCGCCCGCCGGCGCGAGCCTGATGTCCCAGTCGAGCCGCAGGAAGGGGTTTGGCAGCCCGAGCTTCTTCGCTTCCGCCGGCGCGTCGACCTTCTTGAACTCAGCGACGAGCGAGTCCTTGACGGCGAACACGGTGTCCGAATCGAGGTACGGGTCGCCCTTGACGAACACGTGGCTGATGACCTGTTGGTACCCGGGCGCCTCGGCGATGATGTGCATGTGCGCCGGACGCATCGGGTGCCGTCCCATCTTGTCCAGGATCATGCCCACCGGCCCGTCGGTCGGCACGCCGTAGAACTCCGGCTTGTAGGTATGGAAGGCGTAGCGCCCCTCGGCGTCGGTGCGCGTACGCCCGCGCAGCTCGAACTCGCACGCCGGGTCCTGGATGTCGTACACGCCGTTCGCGCGCGCCTGCCACACGTCGATCGTCGCGCCCGGGATCGGCGTGCCGTCGACCGAGAGCACTCGCCCGCTCACCCAGGTGTCCTCGCCCTTGACCGTGGAGGTCTTGGTGAGATCGGCGCCGTACGGGAACTCCGGCGCGCCGTGGACGAAGAACGGCCCGAGCACCGTGGACTCGGTCGCGCCCGCCGGCAGGCGGTGGTTCATCATCACCGTCAGCATCGATAGGCCGAGGACGTCGGAGAGCAGGATGAACTCCTGGCGCTTGTCGTCGCACTTCTTGCCCACGGCGGTGAGGAACTTGATGCCCTCGAACCACTCCTCCTCGGTCAGCTCGACGTCGCGCGCGAACGCGTGGAGGTGCTTCACGAGGCTCGTCATGATCCGCTTGAAGCGCGGGTCCTTGACCTGGTCCATCCGCGCGATGACGGCGTCGGCGAGCGTGTCTTCGGTGACGTGGCGCATGGGTTCCTCCTGGCGTGTGATCGGGTCAGTTCGGCCGGCGCCCGTGATAGGCATCGTCCAGCAGCCTGCGGATCCCGGCCCGGTCGATCGGGCGCGGGTTCCAGTATGGCGCAGTCGTGGCGAGCTCGGCCGCGCGGTCGAGGTCGGCCTCTTTCATCCCGATGTCCTTCAGCGCGACGGGCGCGCCGAGCTTCACCTCGAGGTCGTAGAGCGCCTGCGCCGCGTCACGTGCGTGCAGCGCCCGCGCCGCGCGTTTGAGCGCGTCGGCAGCCGCCTCCCGGTTGTACGCCACCGCGTGCGGCAGCACGACGGTGTGCGTCTCGGCGTGCGGCAGGTTCCAGGTGCCGCCGAGCGTGTGGCAGAGCTTGTGATGCAGCGCCATGCCGACCGCGCCGAGCACCGCCCCGCACAGCCACGCGCCGTAGAGGCATTCGCCGCGCGCGTTCAGGTCCTGCGGGTTCTTCGCCACGTACTCGAGCCCGTGCGCGAGCGAGTGGATCCCCTCCTCGGCAAGCATCGACATGATCGGGTTCGCGTCCTGCGCGTAGAGGCCCTCGACGGCGTGCGCGATCGCGTTCATGCCGCTCGTCACTGAGAGCCCGACCGGGAGCCCGAGGGTGAGCGTCGGATCGTAGATCACCGTCTTCGGCAGCACGCGCGCGTCGCGGCCGGTCTTCTTCGCGCCCGCTTCGGTGATGCCGTAGATCGGGGTCATCTCCGATCCCGCGTACGTGGTCGGGATCGCGAGGATCGGCAGGGCCGACGCGAGCGCGATGGCCTTACCGAGGCCGGTGGTCGAGCCGCCGCCGATCGCGACCGCGCAGTCGGCGCCGAGGCGCTCCGCCTCGGCGCGCGCCTCGCGCGCCACCTCGATCGGCACGTGCATCACCGCGCGCGCGAACACGCCGGCGCAGCGCTCGCCGAGGCGGCGCGCGACGTCCTCGGCCTGCGCCTTCTGCTCCGGCGTGGCGAGCACCAGCGCGCGCCGGGCCCCGAGGCGCTCGATCTCGCGCGGCAGCTCGTCGAGCGCGCCCGCGCCGAAGACGACGCGGCCGGGCAGCTGGGTGTAGACGAAGGGCTTCACGTGCACGGTGCGCCGCGAGGAAACCGCCGCGGCCCGGCAATGCTACGCCGCGCCTTGGCGGGTGGCAATCGATTGCATAGAATGCTGGCGGGGACCGCGACCGCGGCCCGCCTGCGGCACCGCATCATGTCGACCAAACGAGTCACGATTCAGGATGTTGCGCGCGCCGCGAGGGTCCATGCGTCGACCGTGTCGCGCGCGCTTAGCGCGCAGTCGCGCCAGCTCGTGACCCCGGCGGTCGCCGCGCGCGTGCGCGCGGTGGCCGGCCGGCTCGGCTATGTCCCCGACCCCGTCGCCGCAGGCCTGAGAACGCGGCGCACCGCCACGGTCGGAGTGCTCATCCCCGATCTCGCAAATCCCGTCTTCCCGCCGATCCTGCGCGGTATCGAGAGCGCGCTCGGCGAGGCGGGCTACACCGCGATCATCGCCAATACCGACAACGACCCCGACCGCGCCGCCCAGGCGCTGGAGCGCCTCGCGGCGCGCCGGGTCGACGGGATGATCCTCGCGACCGTGACACAGGGCGATCCGCTCCTCGGGCGCTGCCGGAAGCTCGGGCTGCCGGTCGTGCTCGTGAACCGCGGCGCCGATGCGGGCGGCGCGTCGTCGGTCACCAACGACGACACGCGCGGGATCGCGCTTGCAGTCGAGCACCTCGTCGGCCTCGGCCATCGCCGCATCGTTCACGTGGCCGGCCCTCGCCGGCTCTCGACCGGCGCGGCGCGCCGCACGGGCTTCGTCGCCGCGATGCGGCTGCGCGGGCTGGAGGCGGGCGATGCGCTGATCGCCGAGGCGCCGAGCTACAGCATCGAGGCCGGCGCGCCCGCCGCCGCCGCGCTGCTTGACCGCCACCCCGGCTTGACCGCGATCGTCGCCGCGAATGATCTCCTCGCGCTCGGCTGCTACGATGAGCTCGCGCGCCGCGGCCTGGCGTGCCCGCGCGACGCCTCGGTGACCGGCTTCAACGACATGCCGTTCGCGGACCGGTTCGCGCCGCCGCTCACGTCCGTCCGCATCGCGCATCGTGCGATGGGCATCGAGGTCGCGCGCGTGCTCCTGGCGGAGATCGCGAACCCGCGCGCGCGCCGACAGAACGTGCGGCTCGAGCCCGAGCTCGTCGTGCGCGGCTCGACCGCTCCGCCGCGGAGCGACCGCGCATGACCCCGCTCGAGACGCTGCAGCTCTATCCCGCCCACGACGGCTCGCTCGCGGGACTCGTCGCGAGCCGCGCGGCGCGGAACGGCGACAAGCCCTTCATCCTCTTCGAGGGGCGGACCATCTCGTGGCGCGAGATTGAGCCGGTGGTGCGGCGCGCAGCAGCTGCGTACTCAGCGCTCGGCGTGAAGCACGGCGACCGTGTCGCGACGTACGCCCCGACCCGGCCCGAGATCGTGATCACGCTGTTCGCGCTCGCCCGGCTCGGCGCCTGGATGGTGCCGGTCAACCCGGAGCTGCGCGTCGAGGAGGTGCGCTACATCCTCGCACACGCCGGCGTCTGCGGGATCGCCTGCGCGCGCGAGCTAGCGGCGCCGGCGCTCGAGGCGCTGTCGAACGCGCAGCCTGCGCCGTGGCGCATCCTGCTCGAGCCTGCGGGCGCAGACGGGATGCCGGCGCTCGCGGAGTTAGCCGCGCAGGCGACGCCGCTCGCCGCGACCCGCGGCGGCGCGGACGACGTGTGCATCGTGGTCTACACCTCCGGGACGACGGGGTTCCCGAAGGGCGTGATGCACAGCCAGCGCAACATGGTGCTCGCCGGAGAAGGCTTCGTCGAGCGCATGCGGCTCGTGCCGGAGGATCGGCTGATAGCTGTGCTGCCGCTCTTCCACATCAATGCGCTCTTCTATTCCCTCTGCGGCGCGGCGGCGTGCGGCGGCTCGATCGTGCTGGTCCCCAAGTTCTCCGCATCGCGGTTCTGGCAGGTCGCCGCCGAGACGGGCGCGACCGAGTTCAACTTCATCGCCGCCATCAGCAGCATCCTCGCGCAGCGGCCGCGCAGCGAGTTCGTGCCGCACCGAATCACGAAGGCGTACGGGGCGCCGATCTCCGCCGCGATCGACCGGACCTTCCGCGAGGAGTTCGGCGTGAAAGTGATGCTCGAGGGCTACGGCATGACCGAGATTCCAGGCGCGTGCAACAACCCGTTCCCGGGCGCGGGGCTCGGCGAGATGCGCCTCGGCGCGATGGGCAAGGCGGCGCGCCATCCCGACCACTCGATGCCGTTCGCCGAGCTGCGCGTGATCGACGACGCCGGCCGCGATTTGCCCGCCGGCGAGACCGGCGAGCTCGCGGTGCGCACGCCGATGATCATGAAGGGCTACTACCGCGACCCGGACGCCACGAAGGCCGCGTTCATCGACGGCTGGTTCCTGACCGGCGATCTGGTCAAGCGCGATGCCGACGGCTACTTCTGGTTCGTCGCGCGCAAGAAGGACATCATCCGCCGGCGCGGCGAGAACATCTCGGGCGCGGAGCTGGACCGCGTGATCGGCGAGCATCCCGCCGTCGCCGAGGCGGCCGCGATCGCGGTGCCCTCGCCGCTCGGCGAGGACGACATCCTGGTCGCCGTTGTGCTGCGGCCGGGCATGCAGGCCTCCGCGCAGGATGTGGCCGACTGGTGCCGCACGCGCCTCGCCGCGCACAAGGTGCCGCGCTACGTCGCGTTCGTGACCGAGCTCCCGCACACGCCGACGCACCGCATCGCGAAGTTCAAGCTCAAGGGCGACAAGACGCTCGCCGAGCGCGCGGTGGATCTCGGCGGTTGATTTCTCGCGCCTCCAAGCGCGACAGCGCTATAGCGTTGGGCGGCGCGTCGGCCCTCAGGACGGGAGCGCGCTCGGCGCGCCGTCGAGCCATGCGCGCCCGTGCGCGTACAGCGCTTCGACGACCGGACCCTTGAGCTGCGGCAAATCGAGCTTGATGGTGAAGCCGTTCTTCGTCTGCAGATAGGCGAGGTGGCGGTAGCCCTCGGGAAAGCGGCCGAGGAGGTCCGGATCGAGCGCGAGCTTCGCCGCCGGATCCACCGGGTCCATGCGGTCCTTCTCGTAGATCGGTTGGCGGCGCACGATGCCCCACGTGCCGCCGCGCTTCGCGAAGAAATCGTAGAAGCGCCCGGTGCACACGACGTCCACCAGCACCCCGTCGACGGGGGCGCGCTGGTTGATCGTCATCTTGGTCTGCGCGATCGCGCGGTCGCCCTTGACGTCCACGCTCGATCCGCCGAGGAAGTGGAGGATGCTCACGCCCCTCTCGAAGCCGGCGCGGCTCACCTCGATGAACTTCTCCGCCGGCCCCTGGAACCAGGTCGCGGTCATCCACCCGTCGTCGTGCCACACCGTGCGGAAGCGCTCCCAGTCCCCGGCGTCGCGCCACAGCGCCCAGTTCTGCACCACCTCGGCGATCGCGAGCTTTTCCTGCATCAACCTGTCCACCTCCACGCCCTCCGTCCCGCGCGCGGTCAGTCGGCCTGGATGCCGGCCGCGCGGACGAGCTTCGTCCACTTTTCGATGTCGCGCGCGACGAGCGCCTCGGTCTCGGCGGCCGAGAGCCTGAGCGGCGTCGCGCCGCGCTTCTCGAACGCGGCCGCGACCGCTGGCATCTCCGTCACCTTCGCGAAATCCGCGCGCAGCCGCGCGAGCGCCGGCGCCGGGGTCCCGGCCGGCGCAAAGTAGCCGACCCAGGTTTCCATGTCGAAGTCCGCGACGCCGGTCTCGCGCACGGTGGGAACGTCGGGATGCATCGGCAGGCGCTTCGCCGACGAAACCGCGAGCGCCTTGACGCGGCCGCCGTCGACGTGCGGACGGGCCGTCGACGAGTTGTCGAAGAAGACGTCGACGCGCCCGGCGAGCAGGTCCTGGTACGCAGGTTGCGCGCCCTTGTACGGGATGTGCGTCGCAGTCACTCCGGTGAGGTGCCAGATGACCGCGGCGCCGATATGCTGGCCGGTGCCATTGCCCGCCGAGGCGTAATTGAGCTTGCCCGGGTTGGCGCGTGCGAAGTCGATCAGATCCTTCAGCGAGTTCTGCGGCAGGTCCTTCCGCGCGACGAGCGTGTACGGAAAGCTGACCGCGAGGCCGATCGGCACGAAGTCGCGCTTCGGGTCGTACGGCAGGCTCTTGTAGAGACCGGGGTTGATCGCGATGTTCGCGAGCGCGCCAAGAAGCAGCGTGTAGCCGTCGCGCTCGGCCTTCGCCGCGGCCTCGGTGCCCACGAGAGTGCCCGACCCGGGCCGGTTCTCGACGACGACCGGCTGCCCGAGGAGCTGCGCGAGCGGCTCGCTCACGGTGCGCGCGGCGAGGTCGAAGCCGCCGCCCGGCGGCTGCGGGACGATCACTTTGACCGCGCGCGTCGGGTACTCCTGCGCGAGTGCGGGTGAGCCGCACGCAAACGCCGCCGCTCCGGCAAGAGCGAATGCCATTCTTGTGATGGTTCTCATGTCGTCCTCCTCCTGGCGCGACCGGCCGCGACAGTAGCACACGCCGCGCGTCGTTGACACGTCCGGCGCGGCTCCGCATCATGCGCCCTCCCGTCATCGGAGATTCCCATGCGATTCGTCGCCTTCGACCATCAGGGTGCGCCGCGACTCGGCGTCGTCGACGGGGAAGCAGTCATCGATCTCGCCGAGGCCGCGCCCGACCTCCCGCGCGAGCTGGCGGCGCTGCTGCGCCGTGAAGGCGCTCTCGCGTCCGCCGCGACCGCGGCGAAGTCGGCGCAGCCCGCCGCACGCCGGGCGCTCAAGGGCCTGCGGCTGCTCCCGCCGGTCGGCAGCCCCGGCAAGATCGTCTGCCTCGGCCTCAACTACGTCGATCACGCCGCCGAGGGCGGTCACGCGAAGCCGACCTATCCGAGCCTCTTCCTGCGCTGCGTCACGTCGCTCTGCGGCCACGGCGCGCCGATCGTGCGGCCGCGCTGCTCGACCTCGCTCGACTACGAGGCCGAACTCGTGGCGGTGGTGGGCCGGCGGGCGCGCCACGTGCCGAAGGAGAAGGCGCTCGAGATCGTCGCCGGCTACTCGTGCTTCAACGACGCCTCGGTGCGCGACTACCAGCGCAAGACGACGCAGTGGACGATCGGCAAGAACTTCGACGCCACCGGCGCGTTCGGTCCCTGGTTCGTGACCGCCGACGAGCTGCCGGCGGGCGCGACGGGCCTCGCGATCAAGTCGAAGCTGAACGGCGAGGTCATGCAGAACGCGAACACGCGCGACATGCTCTTTCCGGTCGACGAGACCGTGGCCCTGCTCACCGAGTGCCTCACGCTCGAGCCGGGCGACCTGCTGGTGATGGGCACGCCGGCCGGAGTCGGCTACGCGCGCAAGCCCCCGGTGTGGATGAAGCCCGGCGACACGATCGAGATCGAGATCGAGGGCATCGGCACCCTGTCGAACCCGATCCGCGACGAGGATTGACGCGCGCCGGCGCTACCTGCCCTTCGTGCGTCCGTACTTGTCGGCGCGAATCCCGAGCAGCTTCGCGGCGTTGCCGCCGAGGATCGCGTCCTTCTCGGCGCGCTTGAGGAACTCCGCCCCGCTCACGAATCCGACCGGGTCGTAGGAGCCCATGTCGAACGGGTAGTCGGTGCCCGCGACGACGTGGTCCGCGCCCCACAGGTCCACGAGGTGCCGCAGCGCCTTGTGGTCCCACACCAGCGTGTCGAAGTAGAGCTTCCCGAGGTACCAAGTCGGCTTGCGCTTGATTCTCTCGCGGCAGTCCGGCCGCGCGCCGTGCGCGTGATCCATCCGGAACGGATACGAGCCGACGAAACCGCCGCCGTGCGCGCTCACGATCTTCAACCGCGGATGCCGGTCCAGCACGCCGTCGAAGACCAGATGCGACAGCGCCACCGTCGTGTCGAGCGGGTTTCCGATCACGTTGCTGAAGTAGTGATCCGAGAGCCGGCGCCCCTCGGTGAACCCGTGCGGGTGGATGAAGACGACCGCGCCCAGCTCTTCGGCCTTCTTCCAGAACGGCTCGAAGCGCGAGTCGGAGATCTCGACGCCCGCGATGTTGGTGCCGATCTCCGCGCCTCGGAACCCCAGGTCCTTGACGCAGCGCGCGAGCTCCGCGGCCGCCATCTGGCCGTCCTGCATCGGCACGTGCGCCAGCCCGACGAAGCGCTCCGGGTTGCGCGCGACCATGCCCGCGATGTTCGCGTTCACGAGCCGGCAGATTTCCCGCCCGACCTCGGGCGGCGTCCAGTAGTGGAATTGCAGCGGCGAGGTCGACACCGCCTGCACGTCGACGCCCATCCGGTCCATGTCGCTGATCCGCTGCTCGACCGAGGTGAGCTGAGGCGCGATCCGCGCGCCCTGCTGCCGGTTCACCTCGCGCGTGCGGTCGTTCGAGAACATGTCCATCGGCTCGAGCTCGGGTGCGTAATAGAGCGCCGCGAGCGGTTCCACCGCCGGGGTCTTGCAGTGGCAGTGGAAGTCGACCACGAGGCGCCGCCTGCGGCGCTTGACCACGGTACGCCGCGCTGCGCCGGCGGACGCCGCGCCAGGTAAGCAGGAGAACAGCATCGCGGTGAACCTCCCCGGTTGTCGCGCGCAGCGGCGCAGGCGGCGGATGCTACCTGCGCGCGGCCGCGCCCGACAACTGCGCGGCGCGGAATAGAATCGCGCACTCCGCCTCGCCCGGACCGCCGCCATGACGAAGAAGCGACCCGAAGAGCTCCGTAGCCACCGCTGGTATGGCGCCAAGGACCTGCGCGCCTTCGGCCACCGCTCCCGCACCGCGCAAATGGGCTTCGACCGCTCCGACTACGCGGGGAAGCCGGTGATCGCGATCGTCAACACCTGGAGCGACATCAACCCCTGCCACACGCACTTCAGGCAGCGGGTGGAAGAGGTCAAGCGCGGAGTGTGGCAGGCCGGCGGCTTCCCCGTCGAGATGCCCGCCATGAGCCTCTCCGAGCCGTTCCAGAAGCCCACGACGATGATGTACCGGAACTTCCTCGCGATGGAGACCGAGGAGCTGCTGCGGTCCTATCCCGCCGACGGCGCGGTGCTCATGGGCGGCTGCGACAAAACCACGCCGGCGCTCATCATGGGCGCGACCTCGATGAATCTGCCGGCGATCTTCATGCCCGCCGGGCCGATGCTGCGCGGGGACTTCCGGGGCCAGGCGCTCGGCTCGGGCTCCGACACCTGGAAGTACTGGGCCGACCTCCGCGCCGGGAAGATCACCGAAGCCGACTGGCAAGGCGTCGAGCAGGGCATCGCGCGCTCGCCGGGACACTGCATGACCATGGGCACCGCCTCGACGATGACAAGCGCGGCGGAGGCGCTGGGACTCACGCTGCCCGGGGCGGCCTCGATCCCAGCGGCCGACGCCCGGCACGCGGCGATGGCGACGCTGACCGGCAAGCGCATCGTGGACATGGTCTGGGAGGACCTGAAGCCCTCCGATCTCCTCACCGCAGCCGCCTTCCACAACGCCGTCACCACCGTGCTCGCGCTCGGCGGATCGACCAACGCGATCGTCCATCTGCTCGCCATGGCGCGCCGCGCCGGCGTGAAGCTCGACCTGGACGCGTTCGACCGGCTCGCGCGCAAGACGCCGCTGCTCGCCAACATCCGGCCCTCGGGCAAGTACCTGATGGAGGACTTCTACTACGCGGGCGGGCTGCGGGCACTGCTCGCGACCCTCGGCAGCCACCTGCGCCCGGAGGCCCGGACCGCCAACGGCAAGACCCTGGGCGAGAACGTCGCGGGGACGCAGGTCTTCGACGACGACGTGATCCGCCCGCTTGCGAATCCGCTCGTCGCGGGCGACAGCCTCGCCGTGCTGCGCGGGAACCTCGCCCCGGACGGGGCGGTGATCAAGCCGCCTGCGGCGGAAGCGCGCCTGCATCGGCACGCGGGCAAGGCGGTGGTGTTTGCCGACTATAACGACATGGCGGCGCGCATCGACGACCCGGATCTGCCGGTCGACGAGAACTCGGTGATCGTGCTGAAGCACGCCGGCCCCCTGGGCGGCCCCGGGATGCCCGAGTGGGGCCAGCTGCCGATCCCGAAGAAGCTGCTCGAGAAAGGCGTGCGCGACATGGTCCGGATCTCGGATGCGCGCATGAGCGGCACGAGCTACGGGGCGTGCGTGCTGCACGTCGCGCCGGAGTCATTCGTCGGCGGGCCGCTCGCGATGGTGCAGGACGGGGACGTCATCGAGCTCGACGTGCCCGGCAGGAAGCTGACACTGAAGGTGGGCGAGGCGGAGCTGGAAAGGCGCAAGCGCGCCTGGACGCCCCCTGCGCCGCGCTACGGTCGGGGCTACGGCCGGATGTTCGCGAACCACATCACCCAGGCGAACGACGGCTGCGACTTCGATTTCCTCGAGTCCGGCCCCGCAACCCCGGACCCCGAGATCCACTGACGGGGTCTTGGGAACCGGGCCCCTGCCGGGCTATAGTTCGGCAGGTCCGCCCTAGGTACGTCTGAACGAGCCCGGCTCGCTGGGTTTTTTCACAGGGATTGGGGAATCGTCGCGCGGGGTGTGTCCCGCTCGACGAGAATCTCGCCAGGGCGGGCGGCATCCAAGGGAGAAGCGCGCGTGCACGCAACGAGAATCCGCCAAAAAGACGGCATCTTCTATTTCGCGAACTACCCCGCGAAGGACCTGCTGGCCAAGGTCCGCTTCATCAGCCGGTTCTACGGGGAAGGCGAGGAGATTGGGCCTTCCCGCATCGCCCACGACGACGACGTCGCGCAGTACATCTCCAAGATCGAGCGCACCGACAAGGCCTTTCAGCGGGCACTCTCGCGCGCAAAGGTGAAGCAGCTGCGCAACTTCTACGAGACCGCCGTCACCCAGCCACCGATTCCAGGCACGGTGCTGCTCTTCACGGCGGAGCGGCTCAACTTCCGCTCGGGCGGCGACGACCACGGCAGCCTCTCGGAGCCGTCCTCGAAGTTCCTGATCATCGACGGCCAGCACCGGCTCGCGGCGCTGCACTTCTACCTCCTCGACCGGCCGGCCGACGCCGCGACGATCAACGTGCCCTGCATCATCTTCGACGGCCGCAGCGAGGACTTCGCGACCGAGATGTTCGTCATCATCAATTCGACGCCGACGCGCATCAACAAGAGCCACCTGGTGGACCTCTACGAGCGCGTGTCCTGGGCCGCGCCCGACCGCAAGTTCGCGGCGCGGCTCGTCGAGCGGCTCTACGTGGAGGCCGACAGCCCGCTGCGCTACCGCATCAACCGGCTCGGCGGGCGCAGCGCGCGCGACAAGTGGGTGCTCCAGGCGGAGCTCTTCAACGAGGTCCACCGCTGGGTGAAGGCCAACTGGCGCAAGATCCAGATCGCCGGCGGGAGCGGCAAGGAGGTGCCGCGGTACTACGCGATCATCCGCGACTTCTTCAAGGCCGCCCACTCGGCGTTCACCGACGCCTCCTGGGGCAAGGACAACTACATGGTCACCAAGCCGGTGACGATCAAGGCTCTGGTGCGCGTGTGCGCCGATCTCGCGCGCGAGGACGCCGAGCCCGCCGAGGGCCGCGTCGGGCGCTGGGAAGTCCGGCTCTCCCCCTGGGCGGAGATGGTCCGGCAGTTCCGCGTGGACGGCTTCTACGAGCGCTTCCCCGCCAAGGGCGAGGTCGAGCGCGTCGCGAAGGTGCATCGCGAGCTGGCCAGGGCCGCCGGGATCGAGGTGGGCAAGAAGGACTGACCCGATGCGCGATCTTCCCCAGCAAAGAGGGGATCTACAAGGGGCGCAGCCCCTTGTTCGATTGGGAAAGGAAGGGTCCCAACCCTTCCTTATTCCCCCTTGTTCGTACGAAGGCTTTTCTCGGCGCCATCAAGTTCGGTTGTGCGTCGCCTCTCACCAGAAAGACTGAGCATGACCGCCGGCTTCCGCATCCTCCCCATGCCGCAGCGCCCGTCGCGCGAGCTCGTCGCGGCGCTCGCACAGATGGTGACCGCGCACATTTCCGACAACATGAGCCGCCTGCAGGGCGCCGCGGCGGCGATCCGCCCGATGCACCGCGGGGGCCCCCTCGCCGGACCCGCGTTCACGGTGCGGGTGCCGCCCGGCGACAACCTGATGGTGCACAAGGCGATCGACATCGCGGAGCCGGGCGACGTGATCGTGGTCGATGCCGCCGGGATGCTCGAGCAGGCGATCGTCGGCGACATCATGACGAGCCTCGCCGCGAAGCGCGGCGTCGCGGGATTCGTGATCGACGGCGCGATCCGGGATGCGGCGGAGCTTGCCTCGCGCGCGTTTCCGGTCTACGCGCGTGGCGTGACTCACCGCGGGCCGTACAAGAACGGCCCCGGCGAGATCAACGTACCGGTCTCGATCGGCGGGATGGTGGTGCGGCCGGGCGACATCGTCGTGGGCGACGGTGACGGCGT
Source organism: Burkholderiales bacterium (assembly GCA_035456405.1). GTDB lineage: Bacteria > Pseudomonadota > Gammaproteobacteria > Burkholderiales > SG8-39 > JAGVSZ01. The sequence goes on from DATIDG010000007.1 coordinate 30,537, forward strand.
GGTCGCCGTTCCCCAGGCGGACGCCGAAGCCGTGCTCGCCGCCGCGCGCGAGCAGAAGAAGAAGGAAGACGCATCCCTCGCTGCAATCGCCGCGGGCACGATCGACCGCAAGTGGGTCGACGAGACGCTGCGCGCGAAGGGCTGCAAGTTCTGACCCCGCGCGGCAGTGCCGCATGACGGCCAGGTGACACGTCTCGGCCGGCGGTAATCCTTGGCACCCCCGGGTTGCGCGCCCGGCGCGCCGTGCCGTTGTTCCTCGTGACCCCCGGAGGGGCCACCCGATCATTCGGGCATCACATCCGGCGGGGGAACGTGCCATGCCGCTCCTGCTCGCGCTCAGCGTCTTTGTGCAGCTGCTGTTCGTCGTCCACGTGTACCGCTCCGGCGCGCCGCGGTACTGGGTGCTCGTGATCCTCGCTTTCCCCGTCGTCGGCTGCCTCGCCTACTTCGCCCTCGAGGTGTTTCCGAATTCGCGGGAGGCGAGCGCCGCCCGCCGCGCGGCGCAGCGCGTCTCGAGGGCGCTCGATCCCGACCAGGGGCTGCGCGAGAAGGTCGCCGACCTTGATCTCTGCGGGAGCATCGACAATCGCACTGCGCTGGCGGAGGAATGCGTCGCCGCGGGCATGCCGGAAGAGGCCGCGAAGCTCTATCGGAGCTGCCTGGCGGGCGCGTACGAGAACGATCCGCACCTGCGCTTCGGCCTGGCCCGCGCCCTCGTCGAGCAGGAGGCGTGGGAGGAGGCCGGCGACGTCGTCGCGCGATTGCGCGCTGACCACCCGTGCCACCGGCCCAACGATGCGCGGCTGCTGCACGCGCGCGTCCTCGAGGGCCGGGGCGAGACCGCAGCCGCTATCGAGGAGTACCGGGAGCTCGTGCCCGCGTTCGTCGGGCTGGAGGCCCGCTGCCGCTACGGGCTGCTCCTCGAACGGCTGGAGCGTTCCAGCGAGGCGTGTGCGGTGTTCGAGGAAGCCGCGCGCCAGTCGGCGCGCACGCCTTCGCCGGTGGATTCGGAGAGGCGCTGGGCGAAGATCGCCCGCGAGTGCCGCGCGCGGCGCGGCGCGGCCTGACCGGTCAGCCCGACCGCGGCGGCGCGGCGCGCGCGCCCTTGCGCAGCGCCACTGCCTCGCGCATCGCGCCGGCGATCACCGAGGTCAGCGTCATCGGCAGGTACTTCGCGCCCATCGCGGCGTAGCGGGCGAAGTCGACTGGGTTGCCGGCCAGTACCCCGGTCAACGAAAGCCCGTGGGGGTCGATGCGTACGCCGGGTCGCGGTAGATGCCGACGTACTTCACGGCGCCGCTCTGCGCGTCGAACACGGCATCGGCAATCATTTCGAACGTGCCGTCGCGCCAGCGATAGGTCCACGCGTCGGTGGCGGTGCCCCGGAAACCCATCCGCTGCATGGGCGGACCCAGACGGTCGAGCGCCTCCTCGCGGCTCGCTCCTTCGCGCAGCCACACGAAGTTCACCGCCGTGAGGACCTGGGCGTACTCGGCGACCGTGCCACCCGGCCCGAAGACCACGCGCCAGGTCTCGAAGCCGGACGGGCCGGTCATGTAGTACCACGCGGCACTGCCGCTCGCGAGCTTGCGTTCGGCGCCAGGCGCGCCGAGCCGCTCGCGCACCTGCGTCTGCGAGTCGCCGACGCGGACCGAGTCCCGGCGGGGGATCGCCGCGCACGCGGCGAGGGCGATGATCGTGCCGAACAGGACGAGGGGGCGCAGCATTGGCGGCAACTCCGGGGGGCGGACCGCATCAATCTAGCGCAGCGCGGCAAGGCGGTCCAGCGCGCACGACGCGGTTAGAATTCGCCACCCGCCCCCCCGGACCCCGAGGCCCCATGGAACTCCCGAGGAACGCCTTCAAGCACGCGCTCGCCGCGAGCAAGCCGCAGATCGGCCTCTGGCTCTCGCTTTCGAGCAACTACAGCGCGGAGGTGTGCGCCGGCTCGGGGTTCGACTGGCTGCTCATCGACACCGAGCACTCGCCGAACGAGATCGACATGGTGCTCGGCCAGCTCCAGGCGATCGCGCCCTACCCCTCTCACCCGGTCGTGCGCGTGGCCTGGAATGACCCGGTGATCGTGAAACGCACGCTGGACGTCGGCGCGCAGTCGCTGCTCTTCCCGTTCGTGCAGAGCGCGGCGGAGGCGGCGCAGGCGGTCGCCGCGACGCGCTACCCGCCGCGCGGGATCCGCGGCGTGGCCGGGACCACGCGCGCCACGCGCTTCGGCCGCGTCAAGGACTACGCGAGGCGCGCACACGAGGAGACCTGCGTGCTGGTCCAGGTCGAGACGCAGGAAGCCGTGGACGCGATCGACGCCATCGCGAAGGTGGACGGCGTCGACGGCATCTTCATCGGCCCGGCCGACTACCACGCTTCCCTCGGCTACCCCGGCGAGACCGCGAACCCCGCGGTGCTGCCGAAGATCGACGACGCGATCCGCCGCATCCGCGCCGCGGGCAAGGCGCCCGGCATCCTCACCCCGGACGAGAAGCTCGCGCGGCGCTATCTCGATCTCGGCGCCCTGTTCGTCGCGGTGGGGGCCGACGTCGGGCTGCTCGCGCGGGGGTCGGAAGTGCTGGCGGCAAAGTTCAAGTCTTCGTGAACGCAGACGATGAAAACCGAAATCCTCTCCGTCGCCAACATGCCCGGCCTCGACCTGGGATCGTTCGAAGAGCACTTCGCGATGCACTGGCTCTGGAAGGCGCCGGACAAGGCGAAGCTGCTGGCCGAGGTCGCGCCGCGCGTGCGCGGCATCCAGGCGACCGGCAGCTCCGCGGTCGACGCGCAGCTGATCGACGGCCTGCCGAAGCTCGAGATCATCGGCTGCTGCGGCGTCGGCTACGACGGCATCGATGTCGCCGCGGCCCGCAAGCGCAACGTCATCGTCACCAACACGCCGGACGTACTGAATGACTGCGTTGCCGACCTCGCGATGGGTTTGCTCATCGCCGCGAGCCGGGGCATCGGGCTCGGCGAGCGCCACGTGCGCGCGGGGAAGTGGCTGCAGGGCGGTGTACCCCTCCAGGCACGCGTCAGCGGCAAGCGCCTCGGCATCGTTGGCATGGGCCGCATCGGCAAGGTCATCGCGCGGCGCGCGTCGGGCTTCGACATGACGATCGCGTACCACTCGCGGCGCAAGGTCGCCGACGTCGCGTTCGCCTACTACGATCGGCTCGTGGACCTGGCGAAGAACTCCGACTACCTCGTCGCGATCATCCCCGGCGGCAAGGAGACGTTCCACCTGATCAACGAGGAAGTGCTGCGCGCGCTTGGGCCGCAGGGCATCCTGGTGAACGTCGCGCGCGGCTCGGTCGTGGACGAGGCCGCGCTCGTGAAGTGCCTGCAGGAGGGTGCGCTCGGCGGCGCCGGCCTCGACGTGTTCGAGGAGGAGCCGAAGATGCCCGAGGCGCTCTGGAAGCTCGAGAACGTCGTCCTGACGCCGCACATCGGCAGCGGGACGCGCGAGACCCGGGCAGCGATGAGCCGGCTCACGCTGGACAATCTCGTCGCGCACTTCGCGGGCAGGCCGGTTCTAACTCCCGTCCCCTGACGGAATCTCGCCGCGGCGCAGCAGTGCCGCCGCGCCGCGCGGCTATGCGATACTTGCCGCGCACCGGCCCGGACGCCCGAATCGGTAGAAAAAACGGGCCGCACAATCGACCAAAGGAGGCGATCTCATGTACGGCAAGATTACGTTGTCGCTCGTCCTCGCCCTCGCCACAGGCAGCGCGAGTGCCCAGACCTTCCGGTTCATGACAGGCCCGCAGGGCGGATCGTGGTATCCGCTCGGGGGCGCGATCCAGTCGCTCGTCGAGAAGGCGGTCCCCGGCTCCTCGGTCCAGGTTTCGCCGGGCGCCGGCATCTCCAACGTCCGCGGGATCCAGGACGGCAAGGCCGATCTCGGGTTCGGCAACGGCGTCTCGACCGTCGACGGCGTCGCAGGCCGCGAGCCGTTCAAGGCGAAGCAGGACAACGTCTGCCAGGTCGCGACGCTCTACTTCCAGTACTTCCACTTCGTCGCGCTCGTCGACTCGGGCGTGAAGACGCCCGCCGACCTCAAGGGCAAGGCGATCACCACCCAGCAGAAGGGCAACACCGGCGAGCAGATGACCCGCGAGGTACTGAAGGTCTACGGGCTCGATTACAAGGCGATGTCGAAGGTGAACATGGGTTCCTACACCGATTCCGTGGCGCAGCTCAAGGACGGCCACGCGCAGGTGTTCGGCCTGATCACCACCGTGCCCGCCTCCGCGGTCATGGACCTCGCGGCGGCGCGCGACATTCGAGTGCTCGAAGTGCCCGCCGAGAAGCTGGCGGCGCTGCAGGAAATCAACCGCGGCTACGACAAGCGCATCATCAAGGCCGGCAGCTATCCGAAGCAGGACAAGGACATCCAGACCATCGGCACCTGGACCCACATGATCGCGAGCTGCAAACTGCCCGAGGATCAGGTCTACCGGATAACCAAGGCGCTCGCCGAGAACATCCCCACGCTCGGCGCGGTCGTCGCGGCGGTGAAGGAGCTGAGCGTCAAGGACATGGCCATCGACATCGGCGTGCCCTACCATCCGGGCGCGCTCAAGTACTACAAGGAAGCGAAGGTCAAGTGACCGTCGGCTGACCGGCCGACCGTCCGCGAGCAACCGGGGCGCTGCATGTGCGCCCCGTTTTTCATCCGGGTGCCGCCATGTACGCACGAGCGATCCGCACCGCGATCTTCCTGGTCGCAGCGTCGATGTCGGTCTACCACCTGATCATCCCGCTCATCGGCGCGCCCGAGGCGCTTTTCTTCCGCGGCACCCATCTACTCTTCGCGCTCACGCTCACGTTCCTCGCCTACCCCGGCCTCGTCCGGCGCACGGACCTGCCCCGCTGGCTCGACTTCCTGCTGATCGTCGCCTCCGTGGCGGCGATCGTGTACCTCTGGGTGAACTACGACGAGCTCCAGGATCGGATCGTCTACGTCGACGACCTCACAAACGTGCAGCTCGTGCTTGGGGTGATCCTCATCGTCATCGTGATCGACGCGACGCGGCGCGTGATCGGCTGGGCCTTGCCTATCACCGCGATCGTCTTCCTTGCCTATGCCGTGTTCGTCGCAAAGTCGCGGCCCGAGCAGATCGTGGAGATGATGTACGTGACGACCGAGGGGATCTTCGGCCCGACGCTCGGCGTGTCCGCCGCGTACGTGATCCTGTTCGTGCTCTTCGGCGCCTTCATGGAGCGCACCGGCGTCGGGCAGCTGTTCATGGACTTCGCGCTCGCGCTAACCGGCCGCACCGCCGGCGGCCCGGGCAAGGTCGCGGTGGTGAGCTCGAGCCTGTTCGGGACGATCTCCGGCAGCGCGGTCGCAAACGTCCTCGTCGACGGGCCGATCACGATTCCGCTCATGAAGCGCAGCGGGTTCCGCCCGGCGTTCGCGGCCGCGGTCGAGGCGGTCGCGTCGACCGGCGGGCAGATCATGCCGCCGATCATGGGGGCGGCGGCGTTCGTGATGGCCGAGTTCCTCGCGGTGTCGTACTTCCAGGTCACTGTCTGGGCGCTCATCCCGGCGGTCCTCTATTACCTTGCGGTGTTCTTTGCGGTCCACTTCGAGGCGAAGCGCGTCGGGCTGCTCGGCCTTCCGGATGCCGAGGTGCCGCGGCTGGGGACGGTGTTGCGCGAACGCGGCCACATGTTCACGCCGATCCTGGTCGTGCTCGCCGGCCTCACGCTCGGGTACAGCGCGCCTCTCTGTGCGCTCGCCGGCACGCTCTCGTGCGTCCCGGTGGCGCTGCTGCGCAAAACCACGCGCAAGAACGTCAGCTGGCGGAGCATCGTCAGCGCACTCGAGGACGGCGCGAAGCATGCGCTTCCGGTCGCGCTCGCCTGCGCTTGCGCGGGCATCGTGATCGGCGCGATCGCGCTGACCGGTGCCGGAGTGAAGTTCACGTCGTTCGTGCTATCGCTGACACAGGAGAACCTCGTGATCGCGCTCGTCCTGATGATGCTCGCCGGGATCGTCCTCGGCATGGGCATGCCGACGACGCCCGCGTACATCGTGATGGTGGCGCTGCTGGTGCCGGCGATCCACAAGCTCGGCATCGTTTTGCCCGCCGCGCACATGTTTGCGTTCTACTTCGCGATCCTCTCGGCGATCACTCCGCCGGTCGCCCTTGCGGTGTACGCCGCGGCCGGGCTCGCCAAGGCCAACATGTGGACGTCCGGATGGGCGGCGATGCGGGCCGCGGCGCCCGCCTACATCGTGCCGTTCATGTTCGTCTACGAGCCGGCGCTGCTGATGATCGGGGACTGGCAGACGACGGTGCATGCCTTCGTCACCGCGACGTTCGGGGTGATCCTGCTCTCGGCGGGGCTGTTCGGGTACCTCTTGCGCTCCGCGTTGATGTGGGAGCGCGCGCTGCTCGTCGCCGCGGCGGTGCTTCTGATCAAGCCCGGCTGGATCACCGATCTTGTCGGCGTCGGCCTCTTCGCGCTCGTCGCAGGGATGCAGTGGGCGAGCCGCCAACGCGCGACGTCCGCCTCGACCTGACGGCTGCGGCATGACGGCCACTCGCTGGCCAGCGGTCGCCGCGGCGATCGCCACCGGCGTGGTCGCAGCGGCCTACGTCGGAAAGCTCCCGCCCGCCCTCCCTGCTCTCACGAGCGAGTTCGGCCTTTCGCTCGTCGCGGCCGGCTGGGTCGTGTCGATGTTCAACGCGATCGCGACCGCGACGGCGATCTTCTTCGGCGTTGCCGCGGACCGCGCCGGCGCATTCCGCGCCTGCATCGCCGGGCTCGTGCTGCTCGCGGTCGGCGGCGCGGCCGGCGCGCTCGCGTCCGGAACCGTCGGGCTCATGGCCTCGCGGGTCGTCGAGGGCATCGGGTTCATCACGGTGAGCGTCTCGGCCGCCGCGCTGGTCTTCAGCGCCGCTGCGCCCGACGACCGCAGGCTCGCGCTCGGGGTATGGAGCGCGTACATGCCTTTCGGCTTCGCCCTGACCGTGCTCGCCGCGCCGCCGCTGCTTGCGGCAGTCGGCTGGCGCGGCCTCTGGATCGCCGTGGTCGTCGTCACCGCGGCCTGCGGCGCGTGGCTCGCGACGCAGCCCCGGCAGTATGGGTTGCCGCCTGCGGCCGGGCGTTCGCTCACCGCCATCACCGCGGCGCTGCGCCAACCCGGACCGTGGTGGGTCGCCGCCGCAATGGGCTTCTACACCGCGCAATGGAGCTCGGTGATGGTCTGGCTGCCGACCTTCCTGGTGCAGGAGCGCGAGTCCTCGGTGCTGGCAGCGTCGCTCGCGACGGCGCTGGCCGTCGTCGTCAACGTGCCCGGGAACCTCACCGGGACGTGGCTGCTCCAGCGCCGCGTCGAGCGCGGGCGGATCATCGTCGCCGGCGCGGTGACGATGGGCGTCTGCGGCGTCGTGAGCCTCGCCGCGCCGATCCCCGATGCGCTGCGCTACGTCGCATGCCTCCTGCTGTCCTACGGCGGCGGGATCATTCCCCCGGCGGTGCTCAGCTCGACGCAGGTCTACGCGCGCTCCGGCGCACAGGTCGCGAGCCTCCAGGGCCTGATCATGCAGGGCTCCAATCTCGGGCAGTTCGTCGGCCCCGTGGCCATTGCGGCGCTCGTTTCGGCGACGGGCGACTGGGCAAACGCCGCCTGGGTCCTGGGCGCGGCGGCGGCCTGCGCCGCGGCGTGCGGCCGGGTCGTGAGCCGGATCGAGCGGGGGCCGCGCGCCACTAAGCGGCTTGCCGCGCCCGATTGAGTTAGGTCAAACTGCCGGGGTAGCCGCGTGCCACCATGACCGTGGCAATGCGGCGTCGCATCACGACTCGGAGAACGACATGCCCTACAAGACCCTGCTCGTCCACGTCGACAACGGCAAGCGCAGCGCACTGCGCGTCGATATCGCGTGCCGTCTGGCGAAGCAATCCGATGCGCATCTCATCGGTCTGCACGCGCTCACGGTCGTGAAGCTGCCGTCCTATGTGATGGTCGAGGGCGGCGTACAGGTGCGCGAGTTGAACGAGCGGATTCAGCGCGAGTCGGCGGTCGCCGCCGAGCAGGTCTTCAAGAAGGCCGTCAAGGCCGCGGGCGCCACCAAGACCGAGTGGCGCGCGTCGCGGCGGGATGCGGTCGAGTCGGTCCCGGTGCACGGCCGGTACGCCGACCTCCTCGTCATCGGCCAGCCGAACGAGACCGACGGTAGCGGCGTCGAGCCCGATTTCGCCGAGCGGCTGCTCCTCGCCGTGGGGCGTCCGGCGCTCGTGATTCCGTATGCCGGCGACTTCCCGTCCGTCGGCAATCGCGTGCTGGTCGCATGGAACGCCAGCCGCGAGGCGACCCGCGCCGTCACCGATGCAATTCCGATCCTGCGCGAGGCGCAGCAGGTCGACGTGATCGCGTTCAACCCGAAGAACGCACCGCACGGCGAGGTCCCGGGCGCCGACATCGGCCTGTACCTGGCGCGCCACGGTATCAAGGTGAACGTCTCGCAGCAGACCGCCGAGGACGTGGACGTCGGCAACCAGCTCCTCTCGCGCGCGGCCGATCTCGACTCGGACCTGATCGTGATGGGCGCCTACGGGCACTCGCGCATGCAGGAGCTCATCATGGGCGGCGCGACGCGCACCGTGCTGAAGTCGATGACCGTGCCGGTGCTGATGTCGCACTGAGCGCGCGAGGGTCAGCGCTTTTTCAGGGGCTGTCGCGCGAGGCAGGTGCGGACGTGCCGCTCAGCCCAATGGTCGCGCAGGCCGAGGATCTCGGCCTCGTTCCGGCACCGTAGCCTCGGCCCCGCCGGATCGTTGGGAGCCGGCTCGAACCGCGGCGCCAGCGGCTCGCGAAAGACCGACTCGGGCCCCTCCTCGGACGTCGCCAGGCGCCCGCCGTCCCCGAGCACCAGCACCTGGAGCTCCACCTTGCGCTCAAAGTCGGTGCCCATGCCCAGCTCTTCGGCCGCGCGCCGCGACAGGTTCACGACCTTCCCGGGCCCGCCGCCCCAGCGATCGTTGATGAGCACGGTCACGCTCTGTCCGGAAGCCGGATCGGTCACCCGGAGCCGCGTTCCGAACGGGAGCGTCCGGTGTGCGGCAGTGAGACGCCCGCCGGTGTAGGTCTGGCCGCTCGCGGTGAGACGGCCCTCGAGGTCGTCGGCATAGATCGACGCGAGGCCGGACTCGGTTTCCTGGGCAAGGGCTGACGGACCGATCGCGACGAGCACGCTCGCAACGGCGGCCAGCAACGGGCGATACGGCATCAACGACCTCCGCTCTCGCCGCGCGGTCACTTGAACATTCACTGGACGTTTCGCAAGGCGTACCGCGTCTCGGGGATCGCGTAGCGCGCCTCGCCGCACACGTCGTTGATCGCTTTGTTGGTATCGAAGTAGACCTGCCAGTAGTGGCTGTTGTGGCAGAAGGGCCGCACCGCGATCACCGCGCCCATCGGGTTGAACTCGAGGATCTGCACCGAGGGCGCGGGCTGAGCAATGACGTTCGGGATCCGCGCCACACGCTCCCCAAGGCGCTTGATCGCGTCGTGCGGATCGACGCTGTGCGCGATCTGCGCCTTGAGGTCCACGCGGCGATACGGGTTGGTGGTGTAGTTGTGGATCGTGTCGGAGAAGATCTTGTTGTTGCCGATGTAGATGCGGACGTTGTCCACGGTATCGAGCGCCGTCACGAACAGCCCGATCTCCTTCACGTCCCCGGTCACGCCGCCGACGGTGATCATGTCGCCCACCCTGAACGGTCGCAGGGTCATCAGGAAGATTCCAGCGGCGAAGTTCGCGAGCAGCCCCGCCCACGCCGCGCCGATCGCGATGCCGACGGCCGCGATGAGGGCCGCGAACGAGGTCGTCTCGATCCCGAGCACGCCGAAGGCCGCGATCAGTACCAGGATCTTCATCAGCACGCTCGCGCTCGCCTCGAGGTAGCGCCCGAGCGTCGGGTCGACCTTGCGCGCGGTGAGCATCCGGCCGAACGCGGCGGCGATGAAGCGCACGATCCAGCTTCCGACGATCCAGACGGCAATCGCGCCGAGGATCCGCCAGCCGAAGGGGATGAGGTAGGTGTTGGCGAATTGGCTCGCTTCGTTGACGAGGCTTTCCGGGTTCATGGCGGCTCCGTGGATTCGGGGTTCTAGATGAGGGCTTTGAGCAGGTTGAGCGCGAGGTCTTTGACCGGCACCTGGAGCGCGAGCACTGCGATCAGCGGCACCGCGGCTGCAGCGGCGATCGGGATTATCGCCGTCTTGCCGATCGGCACGGTGCGCATGGCCTTCACCGCGTCGTACGCCGCGAGGGCTCGGGCGCGGCGCCGGCTGGTCGCACCGCCTGGGTCATGACGATCCCCCGAGTCGCGGCGCTTCAACGTCCCTGCATTTCCTTCCTTTGCTTGCGCCCGTGGGCCGGGGCCTCCGGTTCGAACGCCCGCTACTTCGCCGGCTCCACGCTCACGGCGAAGGCTTCGCGGAACGTGACTTCGACCTCGTCGCCGGGCTTGAGGCCGCGGATGAACTCCCGCGCCTTGGGATCGTTGACCTTGATGCGGCGGTTGTAGCCGCGCGGCCCTGTCACTTCGACGATGTTCTGCGCCGGGTCGACGAAGTAGATTTTGACCGGCAGGCGCACCTCGTCCACCACGCCGGCCGCGGGTCGCTCGCCCGGCGCAGCGCGCGCGGTGAAAGTGCTCGCTCCGACCGAACCCGTCCCGGGCTTGATGACCTCGGCCAGCAGCGCTTCCTGGTAGCTGACCACCACCCGGTCGCCGACTCTGACCTGGGGCAGGTTGCGGACCTCGGGCCCGGCCTTCACCACCAACGGACGCCCGTCGGGCGCTTTCAACGTCACGAGGCGGCTCGTGAGGTCGATCGCCTCGACCGTGGCGACGGCCTTCTGCGTCTCGGTGAGCTCGACCGGCACCGGCGTCTGGGCGCAGCCGGCGGCGACGGCGACGACCACCGCCGTGAGGGCGATGGCGGCGGCGCGCCGCACGCGATTGATTGCGAGGAGGTCGTTCATGGTTGTCTCCGATCAGGAAAGGAAATCGACTCGGGAAGTACGGCGCAGCAGGGCGCCGCCGCCGGGATCTCGCGGCCCGCCGGATCCGTTCCGATCCGGCCGGTCAAGGCGGCGGCCTTCGGCTCGAAGAAGTGCGCGTGACGTCCGCACGCGTCGTACCGCCACGCCTCCACGAACGCCGAGCGCGCTCCAACTCGCACGGACAGGGTGACCCGGCCACGCGGACGCAGTATAGGTCGCCGCCCGCACTGCGCACGCGCGTGCAGGCAGACCTCGCAGGCGGGGCGCTCGGTCGGCGTCAGATCGCGGGCGAGCGCATCCATCTCGAGACCAACCGTTTGACGTCATGTCGATCGCTGGTGCGAAAGGCGATCCATGCCTGCGCGCCGGACCTACCGCTTCTCGGGCGGGTACACGGCCCGCCAGTCGTTCTTCATGCTCACGATCGTCAACCGCACGACGACCGGTTACTTGGCCACGTGCCAGACCCCATTCACACCGTCGCCCGTCTTGTCGCCGCTTTTCTGATCGCCGATGAACATGTAGAGCGGCTTGCCCTTGTAGGCCCACTGCGGGGAGCCGTCGTCGCGCTTGATGATGCTGAAATCCCGGGCGTTGCGCTCGCCCGCGTTCGGCCTGAACGGCGGCCACTTCGCTGCGCAATCGGCGTTGCACACGCTGCGCGGCGGGTCCGTCGGGTCCTTGTCGAACGTGTAGAGCGTCTTGTGCGAGTACGCCTCGGTCAGAATGCCGCCGCGCATTTCCGCGGGCGCGACCACGCGGTCGCTGGCGCAGCCACCGGCAGAGGCAACCGCCACGGCGAGTGCGATTGCTGCGGGTCGAATCGTTGTCATGGCAAGTCTCCCTTAAGTGAGGACGGGCGCGAGGCGCCACTAAGCCGGCACCCCGTGTCTTCTAGCGGGGACGACTACTTCTAACCCTCCCGCGCTGTATGTCGTGTCTATGACGTTCTCGAAGGCGTCACTGCTTGGAGCTGCTCATCACCGTTTCCATCACCCGTTCGAGGTTGAAGCTGCCGGGCTTCTGGCGCGGCGGAAACTCCTTGAAGCTCTGCAGCCACTGGCCCACATACGCGCCCGCCGGCGCAATGAGGAACATCCGCTCCAGATACCAGCGCTGGTAGCCCATCGCATGCTCCTGCTCGGCGCGCTCGAAGGGGTCCACGCGCAGGTTGCCGAGCGCCGGCGCGCGCAGCGACGTGAAAGGCTGCTGCCAGACCTTCAGACCCTCGGCCTCTTGCTTCAGGAACGTGATCTTCCAGTTGTCGTAGCGCAGCGCCGCGACCTGCCCGTCGTCGGTCCAGTAGATGAACTCGCGGCGCGGCCAGGGCGCCTCGCCCCGCAGCGCGGGCCCGAGGTCGTAGCCGTCGAGGTGGACCTTGTAGCTCGTGTTGCCGATCCGGCGGCCCTTCTTGAGGTCTTCCTTCGCCGTCTTGTCGCCGGCCGCAGCAACTAGCGTGGTCAGCATGTCCTCGTGCGCACCGATGTCGTTGATGACGGTGCCAGGCTTGATGACACCGGGCCACTTGATCATCGTCGGCACGCGGTATCCGCCTTCCCACTGCGTGTTCTTCTCGCCGCGGAACATCGTCGTGCCACCGTCCGGCCAGGTGAACGTCTCGGCGCCGTTGTCGGTCGAGTACATGACGATGGTGTTCTGATCGAGGCCCAGCTCCTTGAGCTTGGCGACGACCTGCCCGACGTGTCCGTCGTGCTCGACCATGCCGTCGGCGTAGATGCCCAGCCCGCTCTTGCCTTCCGACTCCTTCTTGAGATGCGTGAAGATGTGCATCCGCGTGGAGTTCCACCAGAGGAAGAACGGCTTGTCGGCCTGCTTGGCGCGGGTCATGAAGTCGAGCGCCTTGGCCGTGACTTCCTCGTCGATCGTCTCCATGCGCTTGCGCGTCAATGGGCCGGTGTCGGTGATGCGACCGTCGGCGAAGCTGTGAATCACGCCGCGCGGACCGAACCTCTTCTTGAATTCCGGGTTCTTCGGGTAGTCGGGGTTCTCGGGCTCCTCCTCGGCGTTGAGGTGATACAGATTGCCGAAGAACTCGTCAAAGCCGTGCGCCGTCGGCAGCATCTCGTCGCGGTCGCCGAGGTGGTTCTTGCCGAACTGTCCGGTCACGTAACCTTGCGCCTTGAGCAGGGTGGCGATCGTCGGGTCTTCCTTCTTCATGCCCTCGGGCGCGCCCGGCAGACCGACCTTGGTGAGGCCGGTGCGGATGGGCGACTGGCCCGTGACGAAGGCCGCGCGTCCGGCGGTGCAGCTCTGCTGGCCGTACCAGTCGGTGAAAACGGCACCCTCCTTGGCAATGCTGTCGATGTTCGGCGTCCGGTATCCCATCATGCCCATGTTGTAGGCGCTGATGTTGAACTGGCCGATATCGTCACCCCAGATGACGAGGATGTTCGGTTTTCCCGGCTGCTGCGCAAACGCGGACGTCGCCGCGACGAAGCCGAGCAACAGCAAGAAACGAAGAACGATGATCATTTCCCAACCTCCGCGATTCAGGGTCGATGTCCGGCAACGATCGAGTCAGGCGAGCGCGCTCGGCGTCGCGGATAGTAGGGACGATCGCGCTGCACACCTGTCCGCCACCCGACAACTTCCTCGGCGCTGGCGGAGCCGCGAGACCGGGTCGGCGCGATCGGTCAGTCAGGCATAATTGTCCGTTGGACGACATGTGGGCAACGCGGGCCGTGCACGCCGACGAACAGCAGGAAATCCACCGGTTTTTGAGCGCGGGCGAGTGGTTCGGCGGCCTGCCCGCGGCGCTGCAGGAGCTTATCCTGTCCCGATCCGTAGTGCGGAAGTACGCCAAGGGACAGGTCATCAGCTTGGAGGCGAGCGTGCCGAAGGGCCTCTATGCCGTGCTCGAGGGGATGGTGCATGCAGTCCGCGAGGTGGGCAGCGGCGATGAAGCCCTGATCCACGTTTGCGAACCAGGCTACTGGTTCGCCGAGTACGCGGTACTGACCGGCAGACCCACCGTGGCCACGTTCGTCGCCCACACGCCGGTGAAGGCGCTTCTGCTCTCGAAGGTGCAGCTGGATCGTATCGTCGCGGAGGAGCCGCGGTACTACGAGGCATTCGCCAGGCTCGCCCTGGATCGATACGCGATCCTGGTCCGGCTGTTCGCCGAGGTCCGGGACCTCGCCCCGGAAGCGCGCCTGAGGGGGCGACTCGCCGTGATGGCGCAGATGCGCATGCAGGAGCGGCCCCATTCGGGCACGGTGTCCCTGGCCGTCTCGCAGGCCGATCTCGCGCGCATGGTCGGCGTTTCGCGCCAGACCCTCAACGCGCTCCTCGGCAAGCTCAATGAGGCGGGGCTGATCGAAGTCGGGTTCCGGCGCATCCGCGTCCTCGATGCCGCGCGTCTTGCCGATTCGAACGCGGCCGGGGAGGTCGTCGCGCGGGAGGTCAAGGGCGCACGTGGGGGCGTTTCGCGCGAACCCTCGCGCGCGAGCGGCGAGCGCATCGACTGATGCGCCCGGGCGAACGCTGGCTCACGCGGCCGGTGCTCGCATGGGCCCTCTACGATGTCGCGAGCTCCGCGTTCGCCGCGGTGGTACCCCCGTTCTTCGGTCTCTACTTCGTAAGCGCGATCGCCAGCGATCTGCCCGGTGCGCAGACGCAGTGGGGCCTGATTGCGGCGCTGGCGCTCACGCTTGCCGGGCTGCTAGCCCCAATCGCCGGCGCGTGGGCGGACCGGCGCGGACGCTGGCTCGGGCTGCTCGCCGCCGCGACGGCGCTGTGCGTGATTGCGACCGTCGCGATGCCGACGACCGCGCCCGGCAAAGTGGTCTGGGCTGCGGCCTTGTTCGTCGCGGCGCAGGTCGGCTACACGCTTGCTGTCTCCATCTACGACTCGCTCCTCGTCCGGGTCGCGGCGCCCGCGCACGCCGGGCGCGTGTCGGGCTTTGGATGGAGCGTCGGCTTCGGGGGCGGAATTCTCGCCCTCGCCACGTCGCTCATCCTGTTGCGCGGGTTGCCTGCCGACGCGCAGGCCGAACGGTTGCCGGACGCGTTCCTGCTCGCAGGGCTGCTCTTCGCCGGCTTCGCCGTGCCGGGTCTCCTGGGCCTGCGCCACCTCGGCGGGCCGCCAGCCGCCGCGCGCGCCTTCGCCCTCGGCGATGCGTACGCCTCGGTGTTGAGCACGCTGCGGCACTGGCGCCGCCAGCGCGAGGTGTTCCGCTTCATGATCGCCTACTACCTGCTCAACGACGCGCTCGTGACGCTCCTCTTCTTCATCGCGATCCTCATGCGCACACGGTTCGGCCTCAGCGTCGAGGGAATGCTGTCGCTCGCATTGCTGTATCACGTCACCGCCGCGCCTGCGACGCTCGCGTTCGGCCACGCCGCCGACCGCTGGGGGCAGCGCCCGGTGATCTGCGTCCAGGTTGCGATCCTGGGCGTCGCCATCCTCGTTCTCGGGTTCGGGACCGGTACCGGCGCCGCCCTGGCGGTCATCGTCTTGCTCGGCCTCGTGTACGGCTCTCTCCAGGCGGTGTGCCGCTCGCTGCTCGCGCTCCTGGTCCAGCCCGAGAAAGCGGCGGAGCTCTTCGGGTTCAACGCGGTCGCTGGGCGGCTGTCGGCAGCGCTCGGGCCGCTCGTCTTCGGCGCGGTTGCGGCCGCATCGGGAAGCGAGACGGTGGCCTTGGTCTCGCTGCTGGCATTCCTGATCGCGGGTGCCGCCGTGCTGGGCTCGCTGCGCATCCCGGCCCCGCGAATCGTGAGCTTCGCGTCCGATGGAGCGCGTGGCGGCTAGCTTCCCTGCCGCTTCACCGCCGCGTGGACGGTCCGGGAGCTACGTCACGACGTGCCAGACGCTGTTCACGCCGTCGCCGGTCTTCTGGTCGTCGACTTACGCCGGCGCCGGCTCTTCCGGATCGAAATCGATCTCGATCTTTGCGTTGTTCGGATCGAAGAAGAAGAGCTGCCACGTCCGGTACTCGGGCAGCCGGCGCAGCTCGTAGGGGACGCCCTTCGACTTCAGCTTGGCCACGGTGCCGGCCAGGTCCTTGCCGGTGTACGCCATGTGGTCCAGCACGCCCTTGACGAGGTCCTTGCGATCGCGGCCCGCGACGATGTGGAGGATCGGATCGTTGCCGCCGTCGGCGTAGAGCCACGCGCCGGGAAAGGTGAACGGCGGGCGCGGGCCCGGCCGCAGGCTGAGATGCTCGGCGTAGAAGTCGAGCGTCGTCGGCAGGTCGTCGGTCAGGATGGTGAAGTGGTTTGCTGCGGTCACCGGCATGATGTCCTCCTAGTTTTGGTGCGCCCCGGCCTTCGTGCGCTCGAGCACCGTGATCGCCGAGGCGACCACGCTCGCCACGTCGGACAGGTTCGACGGCACGATCATCGTGTTGTTGGTCTTGGCGAGATTGCCGAACTGCTGGATGTACAACTCGGCGACCTTGAGGTTCGCCGCCGACTGCCCGCCGGGCGAGCTAATGGCCTCGGCCACCGCGCGCACCGCCGCAGCCGTCGCTTCGGCCACGAGCCGCAGCGCGGTGGCCTCGCCCTGCGCCTGGTTGATCGCCGCGGTCTTCTGCCCCTCCGAGTTGAGCACCGCCGCCTGCTTCTCTCCGTCGGCGATGTTGATCTGCTGCTGGCGCTCGCCCTCGCTCTTGGCGATCAGCGCGCGCTTCTCGCGCTCGGCGGTGATCTGCTGCTGCATCGCGCGCAGGATCGCCTCGGGCGGGGTCAGGTTCTTCACCTCGTAGCGCAGCACCTTGACGCCCCACGGCCGGCCTGCCTGGTCGAGCACGCTGACGATCTGCCGGTTGAGCTCGTCGCGCGACTCGAAGGTCTTGTCGAGCTCCATCTTGCCGACCTCGGAGCGCAGCGTCGTCTGCGCGAGCTGCGTGATCGCGAGCAGGTAGTCGGAGGTGCCGTAGGAGGCGAGCCGCGCATCGGTCACCTGGTAGTAGACGATGCCGTCGACCGCGAGCTGCGTGTTGTCCTTGGTGATGCAGACCTGCTCGGGCACGTCGAACGGCACCTCCTTGAGCGAGTGCCGGTAGGCGACGCGGTCGAAGAACGGGATGATCACGTTCAGCCCCGGCTGGAGCACCTCGTGGAACTTGCCGAGCCGCTCCACCACCCACGCGTTCTGCTGGGGCACGACGCGGATGCCCTCGATCACGAACGCGATGACAAACGCGACGATCGCGATCCCGAGCGAGTACGGGCGGGTGCCCTCCCAAATGTAGGCGAGGACCGAGATGACCACGGCAATGACGAGCTTGGGCAGCATGCTGGTCTCCCTGGAAACCGGGTGAGGCGGAACGGGGGTGCGCATTGCGGGGGTCGCGGCCGGCACGACGCCGCGGCGACGCTCGGCGAGGCGCTTGCGGATCTCCTCGGCCGACGCCTTGCGCCCGCGGAAAATGTTCGAGATGAGCCGGATCAGCTCCTCGAGGCCGGGCGGCGGCTGCTGCGGCTGAAGCGACATCGGCTGCGGCGCGCCGGGCGGGCCTCAGGTCGCCTTCTGCTTCGCGACGCGCAGCGTGTTGCCGTCGACGCGGGTGATGAAGAACACCTCCCCGGCCTCGCCGCGCGCCTCGCCGTCGACCACGGCGTCCCACAGCGCGTCGCGGTACATCACCCGCGCGACCCGGTCGGCCTTGCTCACCCAGGACTGGAGCGTCACGGGCTGCCCGACGTCGAGCGAAGCCATGTCCGGCGTCGCGAGCGCGTGCTTCCGGCTGCGGATCCAGAACACGCCGGCCACCGCGATGACGCCGGCGACGACGACCTGAACGAGGAACGGCGCGCCGAACCAGGCGACCGCGGCGGCGAGGAACGTCGCGACGCCGAGCACGAGCAGGTAGAACGTCCCGCTCAGGAGCTCGGCGATGACCAGCGCAATGCCGGCGATGACCCAGATCCAGTAGGTTTCCACGCGCAGTCTCGACTCGGGCGAAGAGGGCGCGGCGATGATACCCCAACCCATCGTGTGGTCCGGCACACCGCGATGATGGTGCTCGACCTGGCGATCGTCAGCGATTCCGCGGTGGTGCACATCGCGCGCGCGCGGCCGGTGTGGGTGATGCTGCCCCTCGCACCCGACTGGCGGTGGCTCCTCGGACGCGGCGACTCGGCGTCGTATCCGACGATGCGGCTCTATCGCCAGCGGCGACTGGGCGCGTGGGACGAGGTGATCGAGCGGGTAGCGGGCGACCTCGCCGCGCTGCGGCGGGTATCGCCCTAGCCCTTGCAGGCCGGCAGCGCGAGCGCCTGGAGGATCTCTCCCGTGCGGCGGCTCTGCACGAACGCCGCAAGGCCGCCGTTCGCGAGCGGCTGCGGGTCGACCGGCCGCGCCAGCGACGCCGTGCCCGCCGCGTCGAGCGCGAGCGGGCCCCACCATTCGCGCACGACGAAATCGTGACGGAGCGTCGCACCGCGGTTCTCGCCCGCGGTGACGCGGGTGGAGAGGCCGCTCTCGTAGACGGCGACGAACAGCGCCGTGTCCTCGCGGTCCTCGCGCCGCGGCACGGCCGCCTGCGCGCGGATCTCGCTGGCCCCGATGGCCAGCTCGATGCCTGCGCGCGCCGGCGCGGCGTTGACTGTGGCGACCGCCTCGGCGAAGCGGCTCCGCGCCGGCCAGCCGCGATAGTCCTTGCCCGCGAGTACCACCTGCGGCGTGTACACCACGCGGTTCCGGCCGATGGCGGCGACCTCGCGCTGCCGCGCCGCGAAGAGCGGCTTCGCGAACGGGTCCTTCCAGCCGATGTAGTCCCAATAGTCGACGTGCAGCGCGAGCGGCACCACGCGCCCCGTGCCGAAGCCGGCGGCCGGAAGGCCGCTCAGCCAGCGGTCCGCGGGCGGGCAGCTATCGCAGCCTTCCGAAGTGTAGAGCTCGACGAGCGCGGCCGTGGCCACGCCGCTCTTCGCGGTGCACTCGCCCGGAGCGGCGTGGACGAGGGAAGCGGTGAACGCGGCGGCGAACGCCGCAGCGAGCCGATGGATCATGACGGCCTCCGACGGAATTTCGGTCCCCAAGCCCGATACGGCGAGGGGGCGGGCGTGGATTCAGTCGGACGGCAGGGGCGGGCCTGACGGGCCCGCGCGGCGCTTCAGGAGCCTTCGTCCCCCGGGCGGCGGAACGAGAGGCCGGCGGTGCCGAGGACGAGCCCGATCAGGAGCACGTACCAGAGCGAGATCGTCGCGGCGTTCGGCGCGACGAGCGAGTTGCCGACGAGAAAGAGGCCGATCGTCGCGGCGACCGCCAGGGCGAGCAGCGCGGCGCCGGCCGAGCGCGAGATGAGCGCGATCGACGGGCCGCGCGACGCGACCGCGAGCAGGACGTACCCGCCGATCGTCAGCAGGGGGAACAGCGCCCACGCGACGAGCTGCGGCTGCGCCTCGCCGATGCCGAACGGCGCGAGCGTGAGCGCGAGCCCCGAAGCGAGCCCGAGGACGAGGAACACTGCGCCGGCGATCTGGATCATGGCGGTCTGCCTCCGCGGAGGTCGGCGACGGCCGTTACGGCCGCCCGCCGCAAGGTTATACGGGGGCCACCGCGCGGCCGTCCACCGGAGCGAAGGGTCGCAGCGTGCGCGCGTCACGGTCGCGGGAGGAAATATTCCACACCCGGCCCCGGGACGGGTTCATCACCCATAATGGCGGCCGCCCGCCGATGACCGCCCCCGCACCGCCTGCCCCCGCGCTGACACCGTTCTTCGCCAGCGCGTTCGTCTGGAACCTCGCTCTCGGGATGTCGCACGTGCTCATCCCGCTCTATGCGTATCACCTCGGCTACTCCGGCGTCGCGATCGGGACGCTCGTGTCCACGCCGGTGATAGCGCAGCTCGCATTCAACCTCGTCGGCGGCGTGTGGACCGACCGCATCGGCGGCAAGCGGCTCGCTCTCGTCTCGTCAGCCATGCTCGGCGTCGCAGGGGTGGTGTACGCGCTCGCAGCGACCTTCGCGGTCCTGCTCTTCGCGCAGCTCTGCATCATCCTGTCGCGCTCGATCTACTGGCCGGCGACGTGGTCGCTCGGTTCGCAGCTTCCCGGCGACCGGAGCGCGCAGATGGGCCGCCTCAACTCGATCACGAGCGCCGGCCAGATCGTGGGCACCGTCGCAGCGGGGCTCGCGATCGTGCATCTCGGCTACCGGGCAGGATTCCTGGTGCTCGCCTTCTTCGGCGGCGTCGTCGCGGCTGCGCTCATGGCGGCCTTTGCGGCGCCGGATCACCGGCGGCTGACGGACGCGCAGCCGATCCTCGCGACCTACCGCGCGCTCGCGCGGCGGCCCTCGATCTGGTTCGGCCTCGCGACCGCGTACCTCGCCGGGCTGCCGTTCTCGCTCAGCTTCTCCTTCTACCCGATCCTGCTCGTCGCGGAAGGCTTCTCGAGCGACGAGACGGGCTGGATGATCGCGCTGCGCGCGGTCGGCTCGGTGTTCGCAGGTGTGACGGCGGCCCGCTTCGTCCGCAAGGTCACGGAGCGCTCGATCCCGGTCGGCGCGGGCCTCGCGACCGCGCTGACGATCCTCGGGATCGCGGCGTTCACCCACGCCGCGCCGATCAGCCTGTGCCTGTTCGCCGTGGGCCTCGCCTCCGGCGCGCTTACGCTCTACTTCCAGCTCCTGGCGAGCGAGATCTCGACCCCGGACACGCGCGGCTCGACGCTCGCCATCTCCGGCCTCGGCTGGGGGCTCTCGCACCTCACCACGCCGGTGATCATGGGAGTCCTGACCGACGCGTACGGCATCCACAACGCCTTCTTCCTGTTCGGCGCGCTCGCAGTCGCCCTGGCGCTCTGCCTCGCGCCGCTGCACGCGTGGGCGTTCCGGGGCGGGCGGCCGCGCTGAAACGCCCGGGCCGTGACGGCGTGCACGGCGGCCGGCGGCGGTCCCGGCCTAGAATCGCGCCACCACCAAAGGGGAACCGCCATGTTCAAATGGGCCGCCGTGACGTTCGGGATCGGCATGCTGATCATCCTCGCCGAATGGAACATGGCGCGGAAGAAGAAGGAGGGCGTGACCTGGACCGACAAGAAGCGGATGACCGGCATCTTCTGGATCTCGGTCGCGTTGGCGGCGCTCGTCGCCGCCCTGATCTGGATGGCTGACTGAGCGCCGCGGCGCGGATGCGTCTCGGCGTCCTCGACCAGAGCCCGGTCATCAGCGGGCACACGCCCGCGCAGGCCATCGCGGAGACGGTGGCGCTCGCCGAGGCCGCCGAGCGGCTCGGCTACTCGCGCTACTGGCTCGCCGAGCACCACGCGATCGCGGCGCTGGCCGACCCCTGCCCCGAGATCCTCCTCGCGCGCATCGCGGCCGCGACGCGGCGCATCCGGGTCGGCACCGGCGGCGTGCTCCTGCCGTACTACAGCGCGCTCAAGGTCGCCGAGGTCTTCCGCATGCTTGAGGCGCTGTTTCCCGGGCGCATCGACCTGGGGATTGGCCGCGCGCCGGGCGGCGACCAGCTGACCGCGCAGGCCCTCTCGCGCGGCCACTACACGTTCGCGGACGACTTCCCGGAACAGGTTCGCGATCTCGTCGGGTTCCTCGACGCGACCGTCCCCGCCGCGCACCCCTTCGCGCGGGTGAAAGCGATGCCGGCCGGCGACACCGCGCCGGAGATCTGGCTGCTCGGCTCCTCCGACTACAGCGGCGGGCTCGCCGCGCTCCTCGGCCTGCGCTTCGCGTTCGCGCACTTCATCACCGCGCAGGGCGGCGACGCGGTGATGCAGACCTACAAGTCGGAGTTCATGCCGTCGGCGCGCGAAGGCGCCCCGCACGCGCTGCTTTGCGTCTTCGCGATCTGCGCCGAGACGGGCGCCGAGGCGGAGCGTCTGGCCCGGTCGATCGACCTGCGCCGGCTGCACATGGCGCTCGGCGTCGACGCGCCCGTGCCGACCTACGAGGAGGCGGCGGCGCGGAAGTACGACGAGCGCGAGTCGGCCTACATCCGCTCGCAGCGCGCGCGCGTGGTGCTCGGCGATCCACCCGCGGTGTGCACCCGGCTACTCCGGCTGGCGGAGCAGTATGCCGCCGACGAGCTGATGATCATCACCATCACCGGTGACTACGCGAGCCGGCGGCGCTCGTACGAGCTGATCGCCGGGGAATTCCGGCTGGGTCGCTGACGTCCCACTCGACGGACGCGAGGCGCGCGCGTGGCGCTGCGCCTGGGTGACCCCCGCGGACCCCCATGCATCGCCCGGCACTTCGTGCACGTGCACGTAGCTCGCCTCGTGCACATCGTTCGAGTACTCGTCCAGACGGGCTAGAGCGAAGACCCGATTTCACTAGAGAACGCTTGCGCGTAGATGTCGCCTTCTGGAATGGAGGACGCAAGCCATGAAAGACATCGTGCCGATTCCGGCCGCACTGTCGCTGATTGCCGGCTTGACGGTGTTTCTCGTCTCGAAAGACCGCGCAGCTCGCGCGTTGGTAAGTCTGTCCGTCGTTGCGTTTGCCGTGAGCCTGCTGATTGGATCGATTTGGGGCTCGCGGATGAGGTTTGAGGCTGAGCAATACTTGCTCAGTGAGAGGTACCTGGCGTACCGTGCATCGGTTGAAGCCAAGGTCCAGGAAGCCAGAAGGAAGCTTGGTCTCCCTGACGAAAAGAACTAAAGAAGGAAGGCTCAGGCCGGTGGCCGGCATCCTTCTTTCAGGGCAGCTTCTGGCCGCGCAAGCCAGCGTCGCGATGGTCCTGGCGCGCAATTATGGCGAGCCGCCGCGTGCGCTCGGCATCGTCAACGCCCCGCAGTCCCGCAACGTCGATCGCCACGACGTCGGCCTCCGACGCTGGCGCCGTGACCGTCGCGCACGCCGCGACGACGCGGCTCCATGCTGCCCACGGTGCGCGCCCGGCTGCTCGAGCTCGCGAGGCAGTACGCCGCCCACGAGCCGATGATCATTACCATCACCGGCGACTCCGCGAGCCGGCGGCGCTCGTACGAGCTGATCGCCGAGGAATTCCGGCTGGGTCGGTGACCTCCTGCTCGACCGGCGCGAGGCGCGCGGCGTGGCGCTGCGCCTGCGTGACGCCGGCGTACCCCCAGGCATCTGCGGACACTTCGTGCACGTGCACATAGCTCGCCTCGTGCACGGCGCCGAGCAGCTCGCGCATGCGTGCGAAGACCGCGGCGATGTAGCGCGCCTTCTCGTCGTGGCTATTGGTCCCGGCCGTCACGCGCACGTCGAGGAAGAAGCTCGCGCGGCGCGCAGTCGCGAGGCTCTCCCCGCCGACGAACCATTGCGCATCGGGGACGTGACCGACCGCGACCGAGGTGAGCCGGCGGTCCTTACGGAGCACGTCCGCGGTGAGCTCGGTCAGCGCATCGGCGATCGCCGCGTCGCGGGTGACATCGGGCGCAGCGCTAAGAAGGACCGTCAGGATCGGCATTTGGCCCTCTTAGCAGCACTGCCCGACCGGGCCGTTCGGCGCGCGCGTGGAGCGCAGGGCGCCGCGGATCCACGCGACCGCCCGGGCGAGATAGCCGTGGACGGCTTCCGAACGCATCCGACGGGCGCGCGCCATGTGCCTCGCGATCTCCTCCGGCTCCGGCTGCGCACCGCTGACGCGGCTGTAGAATATATGATCGTTTCGCATGGGCAAGTCTCCTGTTCCCGTTTGACTGTGCGTTGCACTCTACTGGGACACGGAGGCCGTGTGAAACGAGATTTCCGCAAACTATGGATGCGCCATGCGCATTCATAGATGCGGCGCGTTGATAGTGCCGGATGCGTACGGCACAGCGGCGCGAACTCAATGCATTGGAATTGCAGATCTTGCTCGCGAATCACGTGCGCGCAAGAACGACGGGATCCGGCCCAGGAGCGGACGTGTTTAGACGGCCGAGCTGGCGCGATCTTCCTAAGACCTCAGGCGTGCCGGCGGATGTGCTTTCGCCTTTGCACTTCGGATACAAACTCCTCTAGTTCAGGGTCGAGGGCCTTTCGCGCTGAGACCATTCCGACTGGCCGGCTGTTCTCAATCACCGGAGCGTGCCGAAAGCCGTGCTCGTACATCATGAGCATCGCGTATCCGAACGATTCGTCTGGGGCGACAGTTTTTGGGTCGGGTGTCATCACCTCGGCCAGGCGGGTGGTGTGGGCGTCGCGCTCCTTTGCGATAACGCGATAGACCGCGTCGCGTTCGGTGAAAATTCCGACCAGACGCCCGTCTTCCACGACCATCACTGCACTGATCTTCCTCTTCGCCATCAGCTTGGCGGCCTTGCTGACGCTGGTTTCGGGAGGCGCAATCAGAATTCTCTTGCGCTCCATGACGCTTCGGATCGGTAGACCATACATTGCTCGTGCCTCCTCGAGGCTGGAGTCGGCTAAAGCTAGCCAAAGCGCAGTCTTCGGCTCTTGATGGTGATCAAGAATGTTCCTCCTGCGTCGGTTTCCGACCGCTCACGAGCCTCAAAAAGTCGTGGTGCCGATTACTGAGAGCTGGTGGACTATCGAACGGCTGGATACGGCCCTATGGCGATGAAGAAGATTTGATGGACGTCGGCTTCGGGGTGGATTTCGGACGGTCGCTCCAATCACCTTGTGTCAGAGCCCGCCGCGTGCGGGCTTTGTCCTTTTCTTGGTCCGCCCCTACCCCCGCTCCCACCACCCGCAGGGGAATACAACCACCAGACGGTGCTGGTCGCACCACAGGTGAACGTCATCGGCTAAGCGATCGAGTAGCAGCAGGTTCGGCAGTCCCAGTCCAAGGAACCTCTCCACTGACTGAAGTAGCCTTCGCCCATGACGCAAGGCTATGGCGCCCGGTGGCTTTCTACGCGAGCCTGCGCGCCCGCCGTGTTGCTTGCCGGCCTCTATGCATTCCGGCTCTCGCCGCCCCCTGAACCATTGAGGGCCGCGTGGTGGGCGTCTCCGACGGTGAAATGTTCACGGTGCTCGACTGCATCGCGAGCCACATCCTCGCTTTCGCGGGCAATTGCCAGGTGGTGTGGTGGTTCGAGAGCGCGAGCGTCTCGGAGACAAGGCGGACATTTCGCATCGCCTGCGTTACCGTCCGCGGATGGCCTGAAAGGTTGTGCTAGACGACGCGCGCCAGGTCGTTCGCAAGCCGCGCCGCGGCGTCGTTCATGACGCCGTACACGCTTCCCGCAAGGCGCTCCCGCAGCGGAGTGAGTAGCGCCGGCAATCGGAC
Organism: Burkholderiales bacterium; assembly: GCA_035456405.1. Classification (GTDB taxonomy): domain Bacteria; phylum Pseudomonadota; class Gammaproteobacteria; order Burkholderiales; family SG8-39; genus JAGVSZ01. The sequence continues at coordinate 55,705 of DATIDG010000007.1, forward strand.
CGAGCGACTTAGGGCATGCGTCTCCAGCGCATACAGCCGCAGGATGTCGTACAAAAGCCGCTCGAGCTCAGGTTTCGGATAGGAGGCCCGCAGGGCGCCACGCAACCCGGGCTCGGTCTGCCACGCGTCGAGAATCCGATACCCCGCCCCAAGTAGCCGCTCCATGCGCTCTGCCCTTACCGGCACGACGTCCTCGTAACGGATCGCGACCCGGACCGGAAGCACGCCGATCCGATCGAGGAACGCCTGATCGATTCCTTTGGCAGCCTCGAGGAGTTTGTGGAGGGCTTCTCGGCCGGGCGGGGAGCCGGCGGCGAGCGCGTCGCCGGCGGCGCGAATCACGAGCGAATCCTTGCGAACCTCCTTCGCAACATTCATGACCAGGACCCACTCGAGGTGGGAGAGCGCGAGACGCACCGGCAAGTGCGCGCGCAGCGCCGCGACGGTGCGCCGGCTGAACGTCCCTAGGATCCGGCGGTTCAGCCCCGCGAGAACGCGTGCCCGATCCATGGGCGTACTGCCGCAGACCGCGCAAACCCGAAGCCGGCTCGCGCGAGCGCGAAGGCCTTCAATCCGCCTGCGGCTTGGCCGCGCTGTGAAAGCCGATCATTCCCGCGATCAGCGAATTGGCCTCAACGTCGCGGTAGCCGAGCTCGCGCAGCACCGCTGAGAGCTCGTCGGCTGAATAGAACATCTCAAGGGCGTTAATGAAGTATTTCTTGCAATTTAGCGCCGCCGGGCCGCTGCGGAACAGGAAGCCGGTGACCGCGAGACAGGCGCGCAGATAGGCGTAATAAGTCTTCTCGACGAACCGATTGCCCGGCCGCAGCATGTCGCAGTGATAGAAATGTCCACCCGGCTTTAGGACGCGGTGGATCTCCCCGAAGACCCGTCTGACGCGAATATGGCGCGAAGCCCACTGCAGGGTGACGCTGTCGAAGTGATTATCCGGAAACGGCAGCTCGTGGACGTCTCCGATCACGCTCGCGATCCGAAACCCTTTCGCCTGCGCACGTTGCCGGCCCACCTCCTGCATTGCGGCGCTGCGGTCCATCGCATGCACCTCCAGGCTCGGCTCGCGCTCGAGCAGCGCGATGCCGACTGCGTTGGTGCCGGCGCACACATCAAGCACCCGCTGGCCAGGCCGCACGTCGATGGTCGCCATGAAGCTGCCCAGGAACCAGTTCCAGAGCCCGAGGCTCGCCACGTGGTTCGCGCGGTCGTAATAAGGAGCGACGTCGGCGAACACCTGGTCCAGCTCCTGCGTCCAGACTGCGTTGAAGCGCTGCTCGCGTGCGTATTCGCGGGTGCTGATCGGCGGTGGACTCATCGGCTTGGGTCCCCAATTTTCGGCGCGGGTCGGACATGGACACAAACCGCACCCGTTCAACTTGCGTCAACATATGGTGCGCGCCCCTTGCTGTCAATCGGCGCCCTCGACGAGAGAGGTGTCACCTTCCGCTGGGCCTGTGCGGAGCCGAAACGCTACGCATCCGGCGACGCGTGCAGATGCTTGACTATCGGGCGACGGGCTGATCGAACAAGTGCGTCGGCGTCGCCATGACCCCGTTGCGACCAGCCTCCTTGGCTGCGTAGAGCGCACGATCGGCGCGCTCGAGCAGCTCTTGGAATGTGTGGTTTGGCCCGGGCGCCAGCTGCGCGACACCGATGCTCGAAGTGACCCGACCGAACGGAGAGGCGCCGTGCGGGATACCCAGCGCAGCGATTGCCGCCACCACGCGCCGGGCAACGTCGAGCGCGCCGTCCGTGTAGGTGTCCGGCAGCAGCACCACGAACTCGTCGCCGCCATAGCGCGCGGCGAGGTCCGCCGGGCGCTGCAGCGATTGCCCGACTGCCTGGCCGACAGCGGCAAGGCAGTCGTCGCCGGCGCGATGGCCGTGGAAGTCGTTGTAGGACTTGAAGTAGTCGACATCGATGAACAGCACTGTCAGCGACCTATGGTCCCGACGCGCGCGCTCCCACTCCGTGGCGCAGACGATGTCAAAGTGGCGGCGGTTATGGAGGCCGGTGAGCGGGTCAATGATGGTGAGCGCAAGTAGTTCGTCCTGCAGGCGCCGGTTTTCCTCCAGTTGCTGGCGCAGACGCCAACTGACGCGATAGAAGCGACGTGCAATCCAGGTGACCACCGCCAAGACGAGGGCGCCGGCTGCAAGCACCCACAGCAGCCAGCGCAAGTCGGTCGGCTGCGGGGGATGGTAGATCAGCCCGCGGATGTCGATGTCGGCGCCTCCCGGTGCAAGGCCGAGTTCGCGGTACACGTCAAAGATGTGCTGCCAGCGGCCGACGTGCGTGTGGCCGAGCTCGACAAGATCCGAGCGCACCAGTGGCATCATGCGTTCGGCTTCAAAGCGCAGTTTCTCCACAGGGAGGTCAGGCGCGTACTTCGCGTGAATGATTGCAGAGATCTCCTCCTGATGCGCGAGGGCATACCCCCAGCCGCGCAGGCTCGCCGTGCGGAATGCCTCCACCCATTGCGGGTGCCTCGCCACCATTGCACGGGTGGTGAACAGCGTGTCGCCGTAAAAGTCCACGCCGCTGGAACGAGGCGTGAACTGGCTGTATCGCCCACCCGATTGCTGCAGGTAGTAGCTCTCGTCGGTCTCGTAGCCCGCGAGCGCGTCGACGCGCCCCCGCACCAGGGTGTCAACACTGTAGTCATGCTGCACGAGTTGCAGTCGGTCGACTGGCACCTGCTCGCGCTGCAGGTACGCGAAAATTTCGGTTTCCCACGACGCGAGCGCCACCTTGCGGCCCGCGAGGTCGCGCACGGTATTGATGCCGGCGTCGCGGCGCACGAACAAAGTGAGTGGTGAGTGCTGGAAGATGGAGGCAAGCACGACAACAGGGTCGCCTTTAGCGTAGCGCAACACCAGTTCCGAGGACGCGACGCCGAAGTCGGCTCCGCCCTTTAGGACGGCCTCAACAGGATCGGTGCCGGGGGTTGCCGGAATGATCGTCACGGCGAAACCGGCCTCTCGGTAATAGCCCTTCTCGAGTGCCGTGTAGAAGCCGGCGAACTGGAACTGGTGACGCCACTTGAGTTGCAGGCGCACCGGTATAGCGTCGCCGGAAGACGTATCGGCCGCCCAGACGGTGGGCGTGACGACGAGCAAAGTGATGAAGGATATGACAACGGCCAGTTCAGCACGCCACATCGCCTTACTGGTCCTGGTTGGTCGGGCATGTCCGTCGCTCATGCGGGTCGTCTTCTCCGGGCGGGGCGCATTGTAGTCTCCGCGGGCGACCGGCTCCTCATAGGGTCGACGAGGGTGCGTGATCCGAGGCGATCTGGCGGCAGTTCCATCGTGGTAACGATTGATCGCGCTGGGCGGAGCTGCCCGGGCCCGTTCTAAGAACAGATTTCGCCTCCGTCGGCTGATCGGAGCCAAGCCGCAAACCGCTGATCGCAGTCTTGTCGAAATTGCTTGATTGCCCCCGTCTGCTTGGAAGAACAGCGACCGGCTGCTTGGTCGATTCGTCGAAAGACTCGGTTCGTGTTGACGCGATGAAAGAATGAGAGCCCTTCTGGAGCGCGCAGCTCGCTTCAAGCCGAGGGCAGTACACGGAGAAGTTGATGTCGCGGCGTAGGGTGCCGAGGGTTCGAGATCGGCCCACACAAGCTGCACGCGAACGCGAGCATCGGGATTACGCTCTACCCCGCGGATGGGGCGGACGCCGAAACGCTGGTGCGAAACGCCGACATGGCGATCTACCACGCCAAGGACGACGGGCGCGGAACCTTCCGTTTCTTCCGCGAGCAGATGACCGAGCGTGTGAAGCGGCGCCTCGGGCTTCAGATCGGGCTGCGCGAAGCGCTCGCGCGGAACGAGCTGGTGCTGCACTTCCAGCCGATCGTCGAGCTCGAGCGCGGGAAACTCCTCGGCGCAGAAGCGCTCGTGCGTTGGAATCACCGCGAGCGCGGCCTCGTGCCGCCAGCAGAGTTCATCCCCGTCGCCGAGGACATCGGGCTGATCGCCCCGCTCGGCGAATGGATGCTGAACGAAGCATGCGCGCAGGCCGCGAAATGGGCGACGGCCGGCGGCCGCAAGCCGTTCGTCGCGGTGAACCTCTCGGCGCGCCAGTTCCAGGAGGGGAGCCTCGTCTCCGTGGTGCAGAGAGCGCTTGCGCGATTCGGGCTCGCCGCCTCCCAGCTCGAGCTCGAAATCACCGAGAGCATCCTGATGCAGCAGACCGAGCGCACCCTCCAGGTGCTGAACGAGTTCGAGGCGCTCGGTGTGAAGCTCGCAATCGACGACTTCGGCACCGGCTACTCGAGCCTTGGCTACCTGAAGCGCTTCCCGGTAAGCACGCTCAAGATCGACCGCTCGTTCTTGCGCGACGTGTCGCGTGACGAGGACGACCGCGCGATCGTCGCTGCGGTCATGGCAATGGCCCGCAGCCTCGCCCTGACGGTCACTGCCGAAGGAGTCGAGAATACCGAGCAGGTCGCGTTCCTAAGGGTACACGGCTGCGACCAAGTGCAGGGCTACCTGTACAGCCGGCCGGTTCCCGCGGCCGAGTTCGAGCGGCTGCTGCAGAAGCCGGTCCTCTCCGGCCTGTCTGTCGTCGGCGAGCAGGCGGCGTAGCGTCGCCTCACCGGCGGCAAGCAACCCGCCGCCAAGCGCCCGCTCGACACCGGGCAAACGACCCGGCCGCGCTATCTCGCCTGCGCTCGGCACTGCTCGAAGGTCAGCCGGGCGCCGATCCTCACCCTGTGGGCTGGCATGTGCGGAAGGTGTACGCTGGGTCTCCCGATCGGTCGATTCCGAGCAACCGGGACCCGACGCGCCACTGACTTCATGCCCGATCCACAACCCGCGTTCTCCCGCGCCGAGCAGGTCGCTTTCCTCAACCGCATGCTCGAGGCCGAGCGCGCGGGGGCGAACGCGCTGCTGAGTATCCTGGAGGAGCACCCGCGCCACGGCGACGCCTGGACCGCGCTGCGCCGCGTCCATGCCGACGAGGCGCACAACTGTGTCCTGCTCGGGAAGCAGATCCAGCGGCTCGGCGCCGACTACAGCCACGTTACGGGCGAATTCCTCGGCAAGCTGCTCGCGATCCGGGGTCCGCGCGCGCGCGTCGAGTTCCTCGCGAAAGGGCTGAGCTGGGCGGTGCGGCGGTTCGATGAGGCGCTGCCGCGTCTCGACGCCGAGGCGCGCGAAACGATCGCCGGAATGCGCGAGTCGCACCTGCGCAGCATCGCGACCTGCGAGGCGGTGGCGAGGACGCTGACCGCGTAGCGGAGCAGCCTTCGGAAAGAACGCGGCGCGCCGGGCGGCGGGCCCCGGCGCGCCGTGCGTGGCGATGCGGTTACTGCGCGGCGAAGCAGTAGAGCAGACCCGCGCCGCCGGTGCTGACCAGCCCTTCCTGGTTGCAGCCGCGCGTCGGGTGCGCCGAATTCCAGGAGACGGCCCAGGAGGCCGCAATCGGGCCCGCGCGGTCGTGATGGCCCGTCATCGCGGAGCCATCGGTCCCGCCCTTGGTCCAGTTGGCGCACGTCATGTCGGGAAACGGTCCGCCCGGGAACGCCGTGCCGTCAGGTCGCGAGCCGGTCAGAATGTCGTGCTTGTTCGGCTTCTCGGTGCGTCCGTTGACCATCGCGCCCTTTTCGTCCAGCGCGGTCTCCTTGGTGAGGTTATTGCTGGCCGAGTGCAGGTCCTCGACGTTCCTCGCGACCATCACGCCTTTCGCGTTGTACCAGGGACCCTTGCCGATGCGGTCGCGCGCATTCACGAAGTCCGTCTCGCTGAACTTGGCGGGTTGTGTGCTCAAGTACGCGCGCCAGTTCGTGTACCTCGAGCCGGCCGCCCGCGCGAGCGCCTGGCAATGGGCGTCGGCGCCCGCGAGGCCGCCGAGGTCGGCGCCGTTGCCCTTGCCGACGCTCGTGACGAAGAAGCTCATCGGCTCCTGCCCCGACATGCCTGTCGTGCAGCCGACCCCGACCACGGCGAGCGATGCGAGAACGGTTGCCGTCGCGATTCTGGTGCGCTCCACTTGAACTCCTCCTTGGTTTGGACGATTTCGACCGCGGTTCACCGCGGGAACGCCCGACGAACAGCGCCGGTACCGGCCGTTAACAAGACCGCGGCGCAATCTATTCCGACCGCGGACCGATCGTCAATTTAAACCCTCGGTATCGCGCGAGCGGGCTCAGGACGCCGGGCTGTTAGGCGACGGCCAACAGCGCGCTGCGGCCTGTTGGCGCCCGCCCACCGCGCCGCGCCTCGCAACGTTCGATCGCAAAACCCTCGCGATCGGATATCTCCATTCCGTACAGGCAGTTACGGATCGATTCGCGACCCCTCGCTGGGCCTGGCACACCCCGTGCTGTATAGGTCGCCGAGCACGGAAACTTGCTCAACGTGATTCGAGAATCTCTTTTCACTTAACCTACTTAGGAGAACTGCCATGATGATCAAAGACCTGGAAGTCAGCAAAGAGTTGTCCCGCAAAGAGCTCGCCGCCGTGCGCGGTGGTTTCAACTTCGGTGTTCAGGGCGGCCAGACGGTTGGGCAGGCCGGCCTTCTGAACTTCGCGAGCCCGGTCACCGCGGTGAACGTGCCGTCGATGCCCCAGACCTACACCGAGGTGAACATCAACCTCGCCAACATCCTCGGCTCGCTTGCGGCCGTCGGACAGGCGTAATTGGTGGTGGTGAACGGAGCGAGAGCCGCACTCGGAGGCCGAACCTCCGGGCTGCGTCTCTCCATCCGGCCCCAACGAACGTCACATCGGAGACACATCATGGCTGCTCTCATCATCGCCGACCTGCCCGCCGACCGGGCACTGGATCGAGCCGCGATGGCGTCGGTTCGCGGCGGGCTTTCGTGGGTCAACGGCGCGTTCGCGCTGCCGCTCGCGCCCAGCGTCGTGCCGGCTTTCAACTTCCTTCAGATCAACAACATCCAGAACAACATCCAGAACAACCTGTACGTCGAGGAGATGGTCAATCACCACCAGATCGTCGACATCGACAACCAGGGCGCGAACTCGAACATCACCGCGGTCGTCATCAGCTCGCTCAACAACGGCGGCCTGGATTTCAAGGTGTAGAAGCGGTCGAGGCTACGGCGAGATGAAGCGGCCCCCTGCTCGGGGCGCCGCCCGCCGTCGTGGTTCGCACAGAAGACCCGCAGGGGGACAGGACGAAGTTCAATCCCGCCCTCTGACGCCGCCCGCGAGCGCGCAGGCCACGTCAGTTCCTTGTTTCGCTGTGCGCCGAACGCTGGCCGCGAAAGTCCCGCGACCGGATGCCGTGCTTCTTCAGCAGGACTTGCAGGTGGGAGCGGTTCATGTCGCACCGCCGCGCGAGTTCCGTGACGGTGCCGCCAACGTCCTTCAGGGCGCGTTCGAGAAAGGCCCGCTCGGCCTCATCGCTCGCAGCGCGCTTCGCGTCGCCGAGCGAGGTCGCGTTCGATCCCGCCGCGGCGCCGCTTGCCGCAACCTGCTGTGCGGCCGGCGCCGGCGCAGCCGCGCGGATGTCCGGCGGCAGATGCTCCAAGCCCGCCGTCTCTCCCGCCAGACACGAGATCCGGTAGACGATGTTGCGCAGCTCGCGGATGTTTCCCGGATACAAGTAGTTCAGCAGGAACTCCCGCAGCGCGGGCGCGAGGTTCAGCGGCCGCCGTCTGAGCGCCTCTGCGGCCTCGTCGCCGAAGAATTCGAGCAGCAGCGGAATCTCGTCCCTGCGCTCGCGCAGCGGCGGCAGCGTCACGTGGATGACGCTGAGCCGGTAGAACAGGTCTTCGCGAAACTTGCCCTCGTCGCACAGCCTGCGGAGGTTCCTGTTGGTCGCGGCGACGATGCGGGTGTCGACCGCCGTCACCTCGTCCGATCCCACTCGCTGGATCTCTCGCGACTCCAGCACGCGCAGCAGCTTCACCTGTCCCGACAGCGGCAGCTCGCCGATCTCGTCGAGGAATATGGTTCCGGTGTGCGCGCTTTCGAACCTGCCCTTGCGATCATGCGATGCGCCGGTGAAGGCGCCCTTCTTGTGTCCGAACAGCTCGGACTCGAGCAGGTTGTCGGGGATCGCGCCGCAATTGACCGAGATGTACGGCTTGTCGGCGCGCGCCCCGTTGGAATGGATCACTTTCGCCATCAGTTCCTTGCCGGTGCCGCTCTCGCCGTCGATCAGCACCGGCAGATCGGTGGGGGCGGCCTTCTCCGCGATCTCCAGGGCCTCGAGGAGCTTGGGGTTGTCGCCGAAGGCCCCTTCGAAGACGAAGCTCCGCTCGAGCAAGGCCTGGCGGCGTTCGCCGTTCGTTCGCACCGCGCCGCCCGGCTGCGCGGCCGCCGCGGCCACGAAGCGCTCCTTGTACGACAGCCGCATCACCTCGTCGCGCAGCGCGTTCGACTGGCGCAGCAGCCGCTCCACTTCGGGTCGCTCGAGCTTCGTGGACCAGCGCAAGGTGGAGCGAAGAATCTCGATGCGTTCGATCAGTCCCGCGTAGGACACCACCGAGTTGCCGGATTCGCTTTGGTCGAGGATCTTCATGCCGCGCTCAGTTGCTTTTGGACGAGCTGGTAGTACATGCCCTTGCGGTCGAGCAGCTCCTGGTGCCGGCCCTGCTCGACGATCGAGCCCTGATACAGGACCAGGATCTTGTCCGCCCGCATGATCGTGCTCAGCCGGTGCGCGATGATCACCGCGGTGCGGCCCTTGAGGATGTCGTGCATGTTCGCGAGGATGTTGCTCTCGGACTGTGTGTCGAGCGCGGAGGTCGCCTCGTCG
>DATIDG010000008.1:0-102960 GCA_035456405.1 Burkholderiales bacterium
CCTGCCCGCATGCGCCACAGGCAATCCCCAGCGTATTGAGGTACTCCGGGTTCCGCCGATCGAGTGCGTGCGCGCGGCGTGCGCGCTCGAGCGCGACCTCGGGGCGATCGCTCCGCAAAGCGATGACGGCCAGCGCCTGAAGCGCGCGGTGCTCGCGCGGGTTGGCTGCGACGACCTGAGCAAACGCCCGCTCGGCCTCCTCGAGCCGGCCGGCCGCCATGCTCGCAGCCGCTTGGCGCACGAGGCCGTCGAAGCCTTGCTGCGTCAGCACCGACCGGCCCGCGCCTATTTCGCGAACTGCTGCGTGAACTTGGCGAACGCGTCGAGCTTCGCGCGCGCCGCGCCGCTCTTGATCGTCTCGAAGGCGAGCTCCACGCCGTCCTCGAACGTCGGCGCCTTGCCGGCGACGTAGATCGCCGCGGCGGCGTTGAGCGCGACGATGTCGCGTGCGGCGCCCTGCTTGTTCTCGAGCGCGGCGAGCACCAGCGCGCGCGATTCCTCGACGTTCGCGACCCGCAGCGGGCGCGGGTCGTGCACCGGCAGTCCCACCTTCTCGGGATGGAACATGTACTCGTTCACCCGGCCGTCCTTCAGCTCGCCGATCATCGTCTGCCCGCTGATCGAGATCTCGTCGAGCCCTTCCATGCCGTAGACCGTCATCGCGTGACGCGCGTTCAGCCGCTGCAGCACGCGGATCTGGATGCCGACGAGGTCCGGATGGAACACGCCCATCAGCTGGGTCGGCGCCATCGCCGGGTTGGTGAGCGGCCCCAGGATGTTGAAGATGGTGCGCACCGCGAGCTCGCGCCGCACCGGCGCGGCGTGCTTCATCGCGGCATGGTGATTCGGCGCGAACATGAAGCCGACGCCGACATCGTCGATGCAGCGCCCGACCTGCTCCGGCGTGAGATCGATCTTCACGCCGAGCGCTTCCATCACGTCGGCGCTGCCCGACTTCGAGGACACCGCGCGGTTCCCGTGCTTGGCCACGCGCGCGCCCGCGGCGGCGCAGACGAAGGTCGCAGCGGTGGAGATGTTGAACGTGTGCGCCGCATCGCCGCCGGTGCCGACGACGTCGACGAGGTTCTCGGGGTCCTTCGTATGGACCTTCGCCGCGAGCTCGCGCATCACCTGCGCGGCGGCGGTGATCTCGCCGATCGTCTCCTTCTTGACGCGCAGGCCGATCGTGATCGCCGCGATCATAACCGGCGACATCTGCCCGCTCATGATCTGGCGCATCAGGTCGAGCATCTCGTCGTGGAAGATCTCGCGGTGCTCGATCGTGCGCTGCAGCGCCTCCTGGGGGGTGATCATGACTTTCTCCTCTAGTTCAAAAAGTTGCGGAGCAGCGCGTGACCGTGCTCGGTCAGGATCGACTCGGGGTGGAACTGCACGCCCTCCACGGCGAGGGTCCGGTGCCGCAGCCCCATGATCTCGCCGTCCTCGGTCCAGGCGGTGATCTCAAGGCAGTCGGGGAGGCCGGGGCGCTCGACCGCGAGAGAGTGGTAGCGCGTCGCGGTGAACGGGCTCGGCAGGCCCCGGAAGACGCCCGCGCCGGCGTGGTGGATGGGCGAGGTCTTCCCATGCATCAGCGTCTTCGCATGCAGCACCTTGCCGCCGTACGCCTGGCCGATCGCCTGGTGCCCCAGGCACACGCCCAGGATCGGGACCTTCCCGCCCAGCTGCCGGATCGTCTCGACCGATATGCCCGCCTCGTTCGGGGTGCACGGCCCGGGTGAAATGACAATCCTTTCCGGGCGCATGCGCTCGACGTCGTCCACGGCGACCTCGTCGTTGCGGACAACGGTCACCTCGACCCCCAGCTCACCCAGGTACTGGACGAGGTTGTAGGTAAAGGAGTCATAGTTGTCGATCATCAACACCATGCCGCCCCCGCGACGCTATATGCTCTAGGCATGCACCTGCGCCAGCCCTGACCGGCATGGCCGACCCGCGAACGTGTACACCCACCCGCCCGACCCGGGATTGCGCTGCCCACGCTGCGGAGCCGCGCTCGTGCGGGTGCGCCGCAAGCCGCTCGACCGGCTGCTGAGCCTGGTCGCCCCGCGCCGGCGCTACCGGTGCCGGGCCATGGGGTGCGGCTGGGAGGGCACACTCCGCGCGGGGCGCTGACGGCCGGAGCCTGCGCGACGCGCATCATTGCACCTTCGAGTCGAGGCCGGCCGTGGCCATCTCGGCTGCACGCAGCAGCGCGCGCGCCTTGATGTTCGTCTCGTTCCACTCGCTCTCCGGCACCGAGTCGGCCACGATGCCCGCAGCGGCCTGGACGTGCAGGAGCTCGTCCTTCAGCACGCCGGTGCGGATCGCGATCGCGAGGTCCATGTCGCCGTGGTACCCGACGTACCCGACCGCGCCAGCGTAGATGCCGCGCTTCACCGGCTCGAGCTCGTCGATGATCTCCATAGCGCGCACTTTCGGCGTCCCGGTGACCGTCCCGGCCGGGAACGTGGCTCTCAGCACTGCGAGCGCGTCGAGGCCGGGCTTCAGCTTTCCCTCGACGTTCGAGACGATGTGCATCACGTGCGAGTAGCGCTCGATCACCATGTTCTCGGTGACGCGCACCGAGCCGATCTGGGCGATGCGGCCGACGTCGTTCCGGCCCAGGTCGATGAGCATGACGTGCTCGGCGCGCTCCTTCGGGTCGGCGAGCAGCTCCTCCGCGAGCGCGCGGTCCTCGTCGGCGTTCGCGCCGCGGCGCCGCGTGCCGGCGATCGGCCGCAACGTCACCTTGTCCCCCTCGAGGCGGACGAGGATCTCCGGTGAAGCGCCGACGACGTTGAAGTCGCGGAAGTCGAAATAGAACATGTATGGCGAGGGGTTTAGGGTCCGCAGCGCGCGGTAGAGCGCGAGCGGCTCGCCGGCGTAGCGGCGCGAGAGCCGCTGCCCGACCTGCACCTGCATCACGTCGCCGTCAAAGATGTACCGCTTCGCCTTGGCCACGGCCTGCAGGAAGGTCGCCTCGCCGAAGCCGGACTGCGCCGCGTGCGCGACGGTCGGCCCGTGCGCGGGAATCTCGACCGGCCGGCGCAGGGCCTCGAGCAGCTCGCGCAGGCGCTGCCTGCCGTGCGCGAACGCGAGCGGGTTGCGCGGGTCGGCATAGACGACCAGGTAGAGCTTGCCGGCGAGGTTGTCGACGATCGCGATTTCCTCGGACTGCAGGAGCACGATGTCGGGCGTGCCGAGCGGATCGGGCTTTTCCGGCCTCCGCGCGAGCTTGGGCTCGACATAGCGGACGGTGTCGTAGCCGAAATAGCCGACGAGGCCGCCGGCGAAGCGCGGCAGCCCCTCGAGCGGCGCCGCCTTGAAGCGCTTCAGGTAGTCGCCGATGAACGCGAGCGGGTCGGCGCATTCGACGTCCTCGGTCACCGTCTCGCCGTGGAGCACGAGCACCTTGTGCCCGCGCACCACGACTCGGGTCTGGGCCGGCAGGCCGATGAACGAGTAGCGCCCGAAACGCTCCCCGCCCTGCACCGACTCGAGGAGGTACGAATACGGCCGGTTCGCGAGCTTGAGGTAGATCGAGAGCGGCGTGTCGAGGTCCGCGAACGTCTCGAGGACGAGCGGAACGCGGTTGAAGCCCTGCGCCGCGAGGCGCTTGAGGTCGGTTTCGGTCATGAGCTGCTTTCGTGTGAATCTCTTCGGTACTGCGGGGGGCGCGCGTAAAGCAGCGCGCGGGCGCGGTCAAATCAACTAGCGCCAGCGGCGCCAGCTTTCCCACTGCCCCCGGAGGCCGAAGAGCACGCAGCTCATGTGACGAGGTCTCGTCCGTTCGATAGGGTGAATCGGCGGCGACTATAGCACCGGGCGTTTGCGTCGCACAACCGGCGAACTGCGGGCCATCGGCGGAAGCACCTTCTGAACTCGCGCGCACGGATTCCCGATGTGTGTCGATCGGCCGGGCACGCTGCTCTTCCTTCTGCCCTCGCGCGCACGGACTCCCGAGCGGCCGGATTCGACCGTCCGCCTTGCCCGCCGCTTCGACCCCTTCCAATGAGTAAACTATACTCATCGCATGAGTAAGCGCCTCCAGGTCCTTCTCGAGGAGCGCGAGCTGCAGGAGATCCGCCAGCTCGCGCGGCGCAATCGCATGACCGTCGCCGAATGGGTGCGCCAAGCCCTGCGGGCGGCGCGGCGCGTGCAACCTGCGCGCGACGCGAGGAAAAAGCTCGAAGTCGTCCGTGCGGCCACCCGGCACGACTTCCCTACGGCGGACCTCGGCCCGATGCTCGCCGAGATCGAGCGCGGCTATGCCGGCCGCCCAGGCGAGTGATCTTCGTCGACTCCAACATCCCGATGTATCTCGTCGGGGCTCCGCATCCGCATAAAGCACGCGCCCAACGCCTGCTCGAGCTCGCCATCGGCTCCGGCGAGCGCCTGGTGACGGACGCCGAAGTGCTACAGGAAATCCTGCACCGTTACGTGGTGATCGACAGGCGCGACGCAATCCAGCCCGCCTTCGACGCGCTGCTCGGGGTGGTGGACGAAGTGCTCCCCGTGACCGGCGCCGATGTCGAGCGAGCGAAGTCCATCGTGCTGGGGCGGCAGAGGCTCTCCGCGCGCGACGCGATCCATGCAGCAACTATGGAGCGCGCGAGAATCGCTCGCATCATGAGCTTCGACAGCGGATTCGACGGTCTCCCGGGGGTCGTCCGGCTGGGTGCCTGAGCCCGTTGAGGGCCCCGCTGGGGACTCAGCGCGCGACCGCGAGGCACTCCGCCGCCTCCGCGAGCGACGCAACGATCCGGTCGCAGTCGAGGGACTCGACCGGCCGTCCCTCGTTGTAACCGTAGGGCACACACCAGACCGGGCAGCCTGCCGCTCGCGCCGCCTCTACGTCGTTCGCCGAGTCCCCGATCATCAACGCCTCGCCGGGTGGAACGCCCAGCCGCGCGCAGGCGGTGAGCACCGGCTCCGGGTCGGGCTTCTTTCGCGCGACCGTATCGCCGCAGACGACCACGCTGAAGAAGCCGTCGAGATCGGTGCGCTTGAGGAGATCGACCGTGAATCGCTCGGCCTTGTTGGTGATGCACGCGAGCGGCAGGCCCGCGTCGCGCAGCGCCCGCAAGCCCTCGATCACGCCGGGAAACGGGACCGAGCGCAGTCCGGACTCTTCCGCGTAATAGCGCTCGTAGACCGGCAGTGCGCGGGCGAGCAGCGCAGAATCGGCCGCGGCGTCGAGGGAACCGGTGAGCGTGCGCTCGACGAGCCTGGGGATACCCTTTCCGATGTAGGTCGCGATCACCGCGGGATCGCGCGCCGGAAGGCCGAGCTCGGCGAGCATCGCGTTCGCCGCGGCGGCAAGGTCGGGCGCGCTGTCAAGCAGCGTGCCGTCGAGGTCGAAGAGGACGGCGCGCACCGCGATCTGGGGCGACGCGCGAGTCATCTGTGGCGATGCTTTGGTGCCGCCCGCGCCGACTCCTCGGCGATCCGGCACGCGATGTCGATCGATGTGCGGACTCTCGCGACATCGCCCACATACCCGCCCAACGCCTCCTCGGAACGGCGTCGCAATGCGGCCGGCTTGACCAGGCCGGCGCGCGCGAGGGCCGCGATGTCTTCGCGATCCTGGTCGGAGAGTCGCGCGATCTTGGAGACCGCAAGGTCGACCGGCGAGAGCAGGCGGACATCCAGGATCCTGGGATCGATGCCCTCCAAGGACAACGGCACGGAGTCATCGTGCGCGGACTCGTGCAGGAGGCCAAAGGTGTCGTTGTACTGACGGTCGAAATACAGCAGCCGCGCCTTTCCGTCGGCGTCGCGGTACGCGACCTCCAGGTCGTCCGGCAGTGCTACGCGGTGCGAGAACACCGCGTCGATGTCCTCCGAGATACGGGCGCCGGTGTAGCAATGGAGCGCGGCCCCACCCGCAACATACATGCCGACTGGTAGCGAGCGCTTCGGCGCCTGCGCGAGCGCGCGCGCGATTCGCGACACCACCTCGCGGAACGCGTCGAGATAGGGCCCGCGCGCGCGCGGGTCAGGCCGCACGCCTGCGTGCCTTCAGCATCGGCAGGAACCGGGACGGGCGCAGCGGGCTGCGCGCCAGCCACAGCGCGAACACCTCGGGCGCTCCGCTCCCCGGGTGCAGCGCTTCGGCGAGCGCAAGGTATCGGCCGCGGTCGAACCCGCGGACTCCCGCGAGCATCACCGCCAGACCGGCCATGAAGAACGCCGGGCCGGCGCCGCGCCACTCTTCCGGGTCCAGCGGGCCGGAGGCACACAAGGCGAGCAGCTCCGCCTCGTACTCGCGGTCGACGACCGCCGGGAAATGCCCGTCGGGCGTCGTCGGCACGGGCGGCCCGGGCGCTACCGTCACCGTGGCGCCGACCGCGCGCGCGAGCGCCTGCAGCGTGGTGAAGTCGCAGGTCGCGCGCCCGCGGAGCCGCGAGAGCGTTTCCTTGCGCAGCCCCGCCGCTGCCGCCCAGCCCGAATCGTTGAGCCCGCGGCGGCGGGCTTCCCGCCGCAGGGCAGAGAGAACGGTCTGCATGGGCTCTATTGACTCAAAAGTCAACGGAGTCTACGACATGATTGACGCTGAGAGCAACGACAAGCAAGGGCTCGCGGCGGCCAGTCCGCGCGCCCTTTCCGTGTGCGACGGCCGCGAGCTAGCCTGCGCCCTGCAGCGCCGCCCGCATCGCCGCGATCGTTGCCTTGTAGTCCTTTGCGCCGAAAATAGCCGACCCCGCGACGAAGGTGTCGGCGCCCGCGCGCGCGACCTCCGCGATGTTGTCGACCTTCACGCCGCCGTCCACCTCGAGCATGACGTCGCGGCCCGAGGCGTCGATCCGCCGGCGCACCTCGCGCACCTTGTCCAGCGCGTGCGGGATGAACTTCTGGCCGCCGAAGCCGGGGTTCACCGACATGATCAGCACCAGGTCGAGCGCGTGCAGCGTGTGGTCGAGCCAGTCGAGCGGCGTTGCCGGGTTGAACACGAGGCCGGGCTTGCAGCCGCATTCGCGGATCAGCGCGATCGTGCGGTCGATGTGCTCGCTCGCCTCCGGATGGAAGCTGATGATGTTCGCGCCCGCCTTCGCGAAGTCGGGGACGATGCGGTCGACCGGCTTCACCATCAGGTGCACGTCGATCGGCGCCTGGATGAGCGGGCGGATCGCCTCGCACACCAGCGGCCCGATGGTGAGGTTCGGGACGTAGTGGTTGTCCATCACGTCGAAGTGAATCAGGTCGGCGCCGGCGGCGACGACCGCGGTGATCTCGTCTCCCAGTCGGGCGAAGTTCGCCGACAGGATGCTCGGGGCGATGCAATAGGCGCGCTTGGACATAGGCTCGCGCCCGATTCTAGCCCCTCAGCCGGGCAGCGCGCCGCCCCGGATGCTTGTGCGCCGTCGGGAAATCGGGTGCAATACCCGCGCCCATGGCCGCCCGGCACGAGATCACCGTCACCGCGAAGACGCAGTACCTCGCCGACCAGTCGGACGAGGCCGCCGACCGCTACGTCTTCGCGTACACGATCACGATCCGGAACACCGGCGCCGCGGCCGCGCAACTCGTCAGCCGGCACTGGATCATCACCGACTCGAACGGCAAGGTGCAGGAGGTCAAGGGCCTCGGCGTGGTCGGCGAGCAGCCCAAGCTCGCCCCGGGCGAGTCCTACGAGTACACGAGCGGCGCGGCGATCGCCACGCCGGTCGGCACGATGCGCGGCAGCTACCAGATGGTCGCCGAGGACGGCACGAAGTTCGACGCGCCGATTCCGGAGTTCACGCTATCCATCCCGCGCGTGCTCCACTAGCGCGCCTTCGTTGGGGCTCCATCAGACCTACCGGCTGTTCGCGCCGGTCTACGACCTCGCCATCCGCCGCGCGAGCGCGCGGGCGCGCGCCGCGAGCCTCGCGCGGCTGCCTGCGCGGGCCGGCGCGCGGGTGCTGGTCACAGGCATCGGCACCGGGCTGGACGTTCCGCACCTGCCGCCGGGGAACTGGTATGCCGGGATCGATCTGACCGCCGCGATGCTGGCGCGCGTGCCGCGCCGCGCAGACCTTGCGCTCGTGCGCGGCGATGCGATGCGGCTGCCGTTCGCGGACGGCGCATTCGACTTCGTCGTGATGCATCTCATCGTCGCCGTCGTGCCGGACCCCGCCCGGTGTCTTGCAGAGGCCGCTCGAGTGCTCAGGCCCGGCGGCCGCGCGCTCGTGCTCGACAAGTTCCTCCGGTCGGGGCAGCGCGCGCCGGTGCGGCGCGCGCTGAACGCGATCTCGCGGCACGTTGCCACGCGACTCGATGTCGTGTTCGAGGATGCGCTCGCCGCTGCGCCGAGCCTCGTCGTGGAATCCGACGCACCGGCGCTCGTCGGCGGCTGGTTCCGTTCGATCGCGCTCGTGAAGACCGGGGCGACTACTTCTTCATCGTCCACCAGACGATGAGCACGAGGATGGCGAGCGCGACCGCCGCCTCGACCAGGAAGATCCAGAAGCCCTGCATGCGTGGCTATACTTGGCGTGGTGGGCGATTGCGGACGAAACGAGGGCGGCGCGCGATGGTAACCCACGCTCGGCGTCTCGCCGTCATCGGCGCGTTTGCGGCGCTGGCAGTCATCGGTTGTGCGACGCGGCCGCCCGCGCCGTCCGTCGCGCAGGCGTGCCCCGAAGCGAAGCCGTGTCCAGCGTGTCCGGTCTGCCCGGGCGTTCCCGAAAAGCCGAAGGCGCCGACGCTCGCGCCCGTGTCGTACGCCGAGCTCCCGGGATGGGGAGAGGACGATCTCGCGGCGGCGTGGCCCGCCTTCCGCGCGAGCTGCCGCGCATTGCGCTTCCGCGAGGCCTGGCGCGAGGCGTGCGCGCGCGCCGAGGTGCTCGGCGAGCCGGACGGTGCCGCGATCCGCGCATACTTCGAGGCGAACTTCGTTCCGTACCGCGTCGCCAACGCCGACGGCGGCACGACGGGCCTCGTTACCGGCTACTACGAGCCGGTGCTGCGCGGCAGCCGCGAGCGGGGCACGCCGTTCGCGCACCCGCTCTATGCGCCGCCGGACGACCTCCTGATCATCGATCTGGCGTCGGTCGCGCCCGACACGCGGAGCATGCGCCTGCGCGGCCGGCTCGACGGCCGGCGCGTCGTGCCCTACTGGTCGCGTGCGGAGATCGAGGACGGCAAGGCGCCGGTCAACGGCAAGGAGCTCGTCTTCGTCGACGACGCGATCGAGGCATTCTTCATGCAGATCCAGGGCTCCGGACGCGTGCGGCTCGCGAACGGCGAGGAGCTGCGCATCGGCTACGCGGATCAGAACGGCCACCCGTACCAGTCGATCGGCCGCTGGCTCGTCGACAAGGGCGAGCTCGAGCTCGGGCAGGCGAGCATGCAGGGCATCCAGGCGTGGGCGCGCGCGAACCCGTCGCGCGTCGTCGAGCTGCTCAACCAGAATCCGAGCTACGTGTTCTTTCGCGAGCTACAGCCGAGCCCGGGCGGGCCGCCCGGCGCCCAGGGTGTCCCGCTCACGGCGGAGCGATCCGTCGCGATCGATCCCCGTTACATTCCGCTCGGCGCGCCGGTGTATCTCGCGACGACCCACCCCAACTCGAGCGTGCCGCTGAAGCGGCTGATGGTGGCGCAGGATACGGGCGGCGCGATCCGCGGCGCGGTGCGCGCGGACTTCTATTGGGGCACGGGACCGGATGCCGGGCTGCTCGCTGGCCGCATGCGCCAGTCGGGGCAGATGTGGGTCCTGCTTCCGCTGGGCTACCCCGTGTCCCCGCAGGGGAACTCTCGATGAGCTGGCTCGTGTTCGCGCTTGCGCTCGCCGCATGCGCGACTGGTGCGCATGCCGCCACGATCGAGAAGGCGGCGGTGAGGAACGCGGACGTCGAGGTGCCGTTGGAGGTCGGGCGACCTGACGGCGCCGGCCCATTCCCGCCGCTGCTGTACGTGCACGCGCGCCGCGGGTTCGAGGACGAGGATCGCCAGAACCTCCGCCAGCTCGCGGAGGCACGCTTTCTGGTCGTCGCGCCCGATTGGCAGAGCGGCCGATTCCTCGAGCGCTGGCCGGTGCCGCACGACGCGGCGACCGAGGGCGATGTCGAGGCCGCGCTCGATTACCTGCTCAAGCGCCCCGACGCGTGCCGGATGCCGGCGGGCATCGTGGGCTATTCGCGCGGCCCCTACTACGCGATCCGGTTGGCGGCGAAGCGCCCGAAGGACGTTGCGGCGATCGTGAGCTGGTACGGCCACATGCAGAACCCGAATGCGCCCGAGCCGGACCAGATCTTTCGCGTCGCGCCGGAGGTCGGCCGGATCACTACGCCGGTGCTGATGCTCATCGGCGAGCAGGACTTCGAGGTCCGGCGCCTCAGCGCGGGTCGCGCCTTCTACGCGCTGTACGAGCGCGGCGTACCGGTGGAGCTGCAGGTGTACCCGATGGCGCGGCGCGCCTTCGACTTCCGCCGCGACCAGACGCCCGAGGAGAAGATCGCCGCGCGCCACGCGCACGAGCGGGCGAAGGCGTGGCTCGTGCGCTGGATGAAGCTCTCGCCCGAGTTGCGCTGCCCGGCGCGCTGACGCGCGCTATTGCTTGTTGTTCTGCGCTTCGTCGAGCACCTTCGAGAGCTGCGGCGCGGGCCGCCAGCCCGACATGCGCTGGCCATCCACGAAGATGAGCGTCGGCGTCCCGTTCACGCGCAGCTTCTTGCCGAGCTCTAGATTGCGGTCAATCGGGTTCGGGCAGGTGCCGCCCGCGGTGGGCACGATGTTCCTGAGCATGAGATCGAGCCAGGCCTTCGCGCGGTCGGGCGAGCACCACACCGCGCGAGAAAGCTGCGCCGAGTCGGGCGCGATGATCGGGAGCATGAAGACGTGCACGGTCACGTCGTCCATCTTCACGAGCTCCTGGTCGAACTTCTTGCAATAGGGGCAGCGCGGATCGGAGAAGTATGCAAACTGCCGCGTGCCCTTGCCGCGCACGATCTTGAACGCCTGATCGAACGGCAGGTCGGCGAAGCGCACCGAGTTGAGCTTGCGCATGCGCTGCTCGGTGAGGTCGGTCTGGGACTTGGCCTCCAGCACCGAACCGACGAAGAAATGCGTGGCCTCGTCGTTGGTGTAGAGGAGACGCGTTCCCTCCGGCGTGCTTACGCGCACCTCCCAGAAACCCAGGAAGCCGGCACGCGCGACGCCGTCGACCTTCATGTTCTCGCCGAGGAAGTCCTCGGCCGCCTTGCGAATAGTCGCTTCGTCGCGAGCCGAAGCAGCGCCGGCGAAGAGCGCTGCGACGAGCGCGAGGAACGCGATGAGAGTTCTGGCCATGGTGTCCTTCCGGTGCCTAACCGACGGCGTGGCGAACGAGCAGGTTCTTTATGACCGGCAAGCGGTCGGTCAGGTTCAATCCGAGGTTGCGGAGCCGTGACGGAATGCGCCCGGTCTGGCCGAACAGCCCGACGAGCCCATGGGTGACGGTGCGCATCGCGAGTATAGCCTCCGCCCGGGACCGCTCGTACCGGCGCAGCAGCATGCGGTCGCCGGAGTCCGCCGCGCCGCGGTCGCGCAGCACTGCGGCGAGGGTGCGCGCGTCGCCGAATCCGAGGTTCACGCCCTGTCCGGCGAGCGGGTGCACGACGTGCGCCGCGTCCCCGACGAGGGCGACCCGCGGGGCGATCATCGACTCCGCCGTCAGTCGCTGGAGCGGGAACGCCTTTGGCGGCGTGACGAGATCGAGATCGCCGAGCACGCCGCACCCCGCCGCGGCGATTCGTCGGCACAGCTCTGGCGGTTCCAGCGCGAGCAGCTCGCGGCCGTGCGCCTCGGGCGTCGACCACACCATCGACATGCGGTCCCCGGCAAGCGGCAGGTACGCGAGCACGCCGTCCTCGCGAAACCACTGGAACGCGGCGCCCTGGTGCGGCCGCGCGATCGCGAAGTTCGCGACCACGCCGAGCTGACCGTAGGCCTGCGCGCGCGCGGTGAGCTGTGCGTTGCGACGCACCCAAGATTGCGCGCCATCGGCGCCGACGACCAGGTGCGCGCCGAGCGTCGTCCCGTCGGCGAGCGACAGAGTCGCCGTGCGCTCTCCCCTGTCGAGGCGCGCGCACTGCGCGGGGGCGAACAGGCGAGTGCCGCCCTCCTGAAGCGCCTGCCAGAGCCCGTGCTGCAACCGGCCGCTCTCGACGATGTGCGCGAGCGCCGCTACACCCGTGTCGTACGCGGAGAACTCGAGCCGCGCGCCCGGCTCGTCGCCGAAGATCTCCATGCGCGCGACAGCCTGGATGCGCGCCGGATCGACCCGCCGCCATGCGCCGGTGCCCGCGAGGAACTCGCGCGACGCGGGGCTGATTGCATAGATACGGCTGTCCCACTCGCCGGCGGACGGCGCCGGAACCGCAGTCTCGACGACCGCGACGGACAGGTCGCTGCCGGCAAGTGCGGCGGCGAGGCTCGCACCAACGAGCCCGGCACCCACGATGACGACGTCGAAGGATTCGCGCGCTCGAGTCACGCGCGCATTCTACGTCTCACCCCAGGAAGGGATGCGCGCGGATGTAGACCTTCTCCTCCTGCATGGTGCGGCCGAGGAGCTTCACGAGCGCGAAGACAGCCTCGATGTGCGGTGTCGGCGTGCCGGTCAGCCGCCCGAGCTCGATCACCGCGCCCACGAGCGCGTCGATCTCCGGGTCGCGGCCCGACTCGACGTCCTGGAGCATCGAGGTCTTGTGCTTGCCGACCTTCTCCGCGCCCGCGATGCGCTTCTCGAGCGAGACGCGGAACGTGATGCCGAGCGCGTTCGCCACGCACTCCGCCTCGCGCATCATCGCCGCGCCGAGCTCGCGAGTCAGCGGGTACTGGCAGATGTCGACGAGCGTCGAGTGGGTGAGCGCGCTGATCGGGTTGAACGTGAGGTTGCCCCACAGCTTGAGCCAGATCTCGGCGCGAATGTTGTTGAGGACCGGCGCCTTCATGCCAGCCCGGACGAACGCGTCGGACACCCGCTGCACGCGCTCGGTGGCAGCGCCGTCGAGCTCGCCGAGCGGGAAGCGGTCGCCCTCGATGTGGCGCACGACCCCGGGCGCGACGAGCTCGCACGCCGGGTACACGACGCAGCCGATGAGCCGCCGCGGATCGATGGCGCCCATGATGCGGCCGCCGGGATCGACGGCTGCGACGGTGCGGCCCTCGAACGGCCCGCCATGGCGCTGGAAGTACCACCACGGAATCCCGTTCTGCATCGGGATGACGGCCGTGTCGTCGTGCAGGAGGTGATGGAGCTCCTTCGCGACGGGCTCGACCTGATGGGCCTTCATGCCGAGGATCACGATGTCCTGCGGTCCGGCCTCCGCGAAGCTCGCGGTGGCCTTGATCCCCGGCGCGATGTGATCCGTGCCGTCGGCCATCGTGAGGCGCATGCCCTTCGCGCGGATCGCCTCGAGGTTCTTGCCGCGTGCGATGAGGGTCACCTCCTCGCTCGCCAAGGCGAGTCGCGCGCCCACATAACCGCCGATTGATCCAGCCCCCACGACGCAGATCTTCATCGCCTGTCCTCTCCTGACTCGCGCGCGTACCACGGCTCGCACCGCAGAGCGTATTAGAAAGCGCTTATGTTGCGACGCGGAAACCGGACCCGTCAAGAGGGCACCCGGGCTCGTGGCTTGACCCTCGGAGCGCGCGCCGGGATAATCGCGCCCCTCCCGTGGCGAGTTAGCTCAGCGGTTAGAGCAGCGGAATCATAATCCGTTGGTCCGGGGTTCAAATCCCTGACTCGCCACCAGTTTCTCCTCCCTGAGCACCTTGACCAGGTCCTTTTCGTGGCGTCCGCCGCGGTCTCCGGCCGCTTTGTCTGACCGGGCCGCCCAACTGGCCTAAAATGTCGCTCGATCAAAGGATTCGGACCATGTCCTCACACTCGCGCCCCGCTTGCCTGCTCGCCGCGTTCGCCGTTGCGCTCGCTGCGACCACGGCATGGGCGCAAGTGCGAACACTGCCCGAGGACGCGCGGCGGGGCCATCTGTCGTTCGTGCAAAGCAATGTCGTCGCGCTGGACGACAAGCAGGTGAAGCTCGCCCCCGGCGCGCAGATCCGCGGTCCCGGCAATCTCCTCGTTCTGCCGACGGCGCTGCCGCGAAACTCGCTCGTGAAGTACCAGCTCGATGGCGGCGGCAACCTCGTCCGGGCCTGGATCCTCTCGCCCCAGGAAGCGGCGCAGCCGGACAAGTACGCCGCCCCGGCGCTCCCGTGGAGCACCTCCCCGGAGCAGGGTCGAACGATGGACCAGGTGCTCGGCACTCCGCCGCCGAGCCGGATCGGCCTGCGGCCGGGCGACCCACCGCGCGACACCACGATTCCGCCCGGCCCCGGGCAATCGGCCAACCCCTAGCCGACCGTCCCGCGTCGCCGCGGAATGCAATGACCCGCCGCGTCTTCATTCGCACGTTCGGCTGCCAGATGAACGAGTACGACTCGGACAAGATGGCCGACGTGCTCGCCGCCGCGGACGGCTACGAGCTCGTCGCCGCACCCGAGGACGCGGACGTGATCCTCTTCAACACGTGCTCGGTGCGCGAGAAGGCGCAGGAAAAGGTGTTCAGCGACCTCGGAACGGTGCGGCATCTCAAGCGCGCGAAACCGGACCTCATCATCGGGGTCGGCGGCTGCGTCGCGAGCCAGGAGGGCGGCGCCATCGTCGCGCGCGCGCCGTTCGTCGACCTCGTGTTCGGACCGCAGACGCTGCACCGCCTGCCCGAGCTCATCGCCGCGCGGCGGCGCTCGGGCAGCCCGCAGGTCGACGTCTCGTTCCCGGAGATCGAGAAGTTCGACGCCCTCCCGCCGGCGCGCATCGCGGGCCCGACCGCGCACGTGTCGATCATGGAAGGCTGCAGCAAGTACTGCAGCTTCTGCGTCGTGCCGTACACGCGCGGTGAAGAGGTCTCGCGGCCGTTCGACGACGTACTGGCCGAGGTGGCCGATCTGGCGGACCGTGGCGTGAGGGAAGTGACGCTGCTCGGTCAAAACGTCAATGCATATCGCGGCAGGATGGCCGACGATGAAACCGCGGATTTCGCGCTGCTGCTCGAGTACCTCGCCGAGATGCCCGGCATCGAGCGCATCCGCTACACGACCTCGCACCCGAAGGAGTTCACGCGGCGGCTGATCGACGCGCACGCCAGGCTCGCAAAACTCGTCCCGCACGTGCACCTGCCGGTCCAGGCGGGCTCCGACCGCGTGCTCGCCGCAATGAAGCGCGGCTACACCGTACTCGAATACAAGTCGATCATTCGCGCCCTGCGCGCGGCGCGCTCGGACGTCTCGATCTCGTCCGACTTCATCGTCGGCTTCCCCGGCGAGACCGAGCGCGATTTCGAGCAGACGATAAAGCTCGTCGCGGACGTGGGCTTCGACGCGTCGTTCTCGTTCGTCTACAGCCGCCGGCCCGGCACGCCTGCGGCGGAGCTCCCCGACGACACGCCGCCAGAGACAAAGCTCGCGCGGCTGCAGCGCTTGCAGACTTTGCTCGAGACGCGGGCGCGCGCCATCAGCGAGTCGATGGTCGGGACGGTACAGCGCGTGCTCGTCGAAGGCCGCGCCAAGAAGGACCCGAACGAGCTCGCCGGCCGCACTGCGAACAACCGCGTCGTGAACTTCCCCGGGCACCCGCGCCTCGTCGGCGGCTTTGTCGACGTGGTGGTGGAAGGGGCGCGCCCGCACAGCCTGCGCGGGCGGGTCGACGGGGTCGAGCACGCGATGGCGCCAGTGGTGGCATCCTACTGACCGCAGAGACGGGGACCTGATTGCACGAAGAGACGGATGCGGGGATCTCCGTAGGGCGGAGCTCCTTGTTAGTACGAAGGTTTTTGGCCCCTCGTCCATGCCACATGAGGCACGTCGCTGAATAGGCAATGGGCGAACCTCGACCTCCCCGATCCGCGCTGAAGCCGAAGTCCTTCGAGCTCACGCTCGCGCCCGCGGACAACCAGCGCCTCGCGAACCTGTGCGGCGCACTCGACGAGAATCTGCGCCAGGTCGAGACCGCCCTCGACGTCACGATCGCGCGCCGCGGCGACCACTTCACCCTGCGCGGGGACGCGGACCGCACCGCGCGCGCGGCCGAGCTGCTCGAGAAGTTCTACGCCGATGCGAAGCGCGAGCTGACCGTCGACGACATCCAGCTCGGGCTCGTCGAGGCCCAGGCACCGCACGCGCGGGACGAGCTCGACGTGCCGCCTCTCCAGACGCGACGCGCAGACCTGCACGGCCGCACGCCGAACCAGCGCGAGTATCTGCGGAACATCTTCGAACACGACATCACGTTCGGCGTGGGCCCGGCCGGAACCGGCAAGACCTATCTCGCGGTCGCCTGTGCGGTCGACGCGCTCGAGCGCGACGCCGTCAAGCGCATCGTCCTGGTGCGGCCGGCGGTCGAGGCGGGCGAGCGCCTCGGCTTCCTGCCGGGCGACCTCGCGCAGAAGGTCGACCCCTATCTCCGTCCGCTCTACGACGCGCTCTACGACCTGATGGGTTTTGACAAGGTCCAGCGGATGTTCGAGCGCGGGGCGATCGAGATCGCGCCGCTCGCCTACATGCGCGGCCGCACGCTGAACCACTCGTTCATCATCCTCGACGAAGCGCAGAACACCACGCCCGAGCAGATGAAGATGTTCCTCACCCGCATCGGGTTCGGCACCAAGGCGGTGATCACCGGCGACGTGACGCAGATCGACCTCGCGCGCGGCCAGCGCAGCGGGCTCATCGAGGCGCGGCGGATCCTCGGCGGGGTGCGCGGAATCGCGTTCACCGAGTTCGGCTCTGAGGACGTGGTGCGGCACCCGCTCGTTGCGCGGATCGTCAACGCCTACGAGGCCCACGCGCGCTCTAGCGCCGCGCGCGCGACGCGCGACCGTGAAGAGGGGTGAGGCGCGTGCGCGGCTCGAGCTCGCGGTGCAGTACGCGGTGCCGCGCGCCGGCCTTCCGGCGCGCGGCAGCGTCGCGGCCTGGATCGGCGCTGCCCTCGACGAGCGCAGGGCGCGCATCACGGTGCGGTTCGTGGGCGCCGCGGAAGGCCGGCGCCTCAACCGCGACTATCGCGGGCGCGACTATCCGACCAACGTGCTGACCTTCGTCTACGACGGCGCGCCTCGCGGCGCGCTCGAGGGGGACATCGTCCTCTGTGCGCCGGTCGTGGCGCGGGAAGCGCGGCTGCACGCCCTGGACCGGCGCGCGCACTTCGCGCACCTCGCGGTGCACGGTGCGCTGCACCTGCAGGGCTACGATCACGAGCGCGCCGGCGCCGCGACGCGGATGGAAGCGCGCGAGCGCCGGATCATGGAGCGCCTCGGGTTCGGGGACCCGTATGGACGACACTCCGGCTAGTCACAAGCCCTCCTGGCTCGAGCGCCTGGGCGCGCTGCTGATGCGGGAGCCGGAGGACCGCGAGCACCTGGTCCAGCTCCTGCGCTCGGCGCACGACCGCAACCTCCTCGACGGCGAGGCGCTGTCGATGATCGAGGGCGCGCTGCAGGTCTCGGAGATGAAGGTGCGTGACGTGATGATCCCGCGCGCGCAGATGGACGTGATCGACGTCAACGAGACGCCCGACCGGTTCATCCCGTCGGTCATCGGCACCGGACATTCGCGCTTCCCGGTCATCGACCGCGACCGCGACCACGTGATCGGTATCCTGCTCGCGAAGGATCTCCTGCGCTACTACGCCGGCGAGGAGGAGTTCAACGTTCGCCAGATGCTGCGGCCCGCGGTGTTCGTGCCCGAGTCGAAGCGCCTAAACGTGCTGCTGCACGAGTTCCGCAAGAACCGCAACCACATGGCAATCGTCGTCGACGAGTACGGCGGCGTCGCGGGGCTCGTGACCATCGAGGATGTGCTCGAGCAGATCGTCGGCGACATCGAGGACGAGTACGACTTCGACGAGATCGAGGACAACGTCCTGCGCGAGAAGGGCGGCCGCTGGCGCGTGAAGGCGGCGACCGAGATCGCCGACTTCAACCAGGTCTTCGGCACCGCCTTCTCCGACGAGGAGTTCGACACCGTCGGCGGCCTCGTCATCCACCGCCTCGGCCGCCTGCCGAAGCGCGGCGAGTCGGTCGCGATCGACGGCCTGCGGCTCACCGTGCTGCGCGCCGACAGCCGGCGCCTGTACACGCTGCAGGTCGAGCGGCTGCCCGGGGCGACGGCTTGAGCGCCGGGCTGGCCGGCATCGGTCTGCGCGCCGGCCCCCTCGTTGCCGCCTTCCTGGCAGGAGCGGTCTCGGTCAGCGCGTTCGGCGACTGGAACCTCTTCGCGCTTCCGGTGCTGGCGCTGGGAGCCCTCTTCCTCCTGTGGAACCGCGTCAGCACGCCGCGTCGCTCGGCCCTGCTCGGCCTGGCCTTTGGCGCGGGCCTGTTCCTCGTCGGCGTGAGCTGGGTGTACGTCAGCCTGCATGACTTCGGCATGATGCCCGCGCCGCTCGCGGCGACGGCGACGCTCCTCTTCTGCCTTTACCTCGCGCTGTTTCCGGCGGCGGTCGGCTACCTCCAGGCTCGGCTGCGGGTCGCGCCCCCGTTTCGCCTGATGCTGGCGATCCCGGCGCTGTGGACGCTCGGGGAGTGGGTGCGCGCCTGGCTCTTCACCGGCTTCCCCTGGCTCGCGCTCGGCTACTCGCAGGCCGATGGGCCACTCGCCGGGTTCGCGCCCGTTCTCGGTGTACTCGGCCTCTCCTTCCTCGGTGCGGTCGCGGCCGGAGCGGTCGCAACGCTCGCAAGCGGCGGCGCGCGAAACGCGCGCGCGGCGGCGGCGGGTGTGCTCGTCGCCCTCGGGGCGGCCGGCTGGGGGCTGCACGCCGTCCGGTGGACGACGCCGGCGGGCGAGCCGCTCGCGGTGAGCCTCGTGCAGGGAAACATCCCGCAGGAGCTGAAGTTCGTCGACGGCCGCTACGAATCGACGCTCGCGACCTACGCACGGTTGGTCGAGCGCTCGACCGGCCGCCTGATCGTCCTGCCGGAGATCGCCATCCCGCGCTTCCTCCACGAGGTCGCGCCGGATTACATCGAGCGCCTCAAGCGCAGCGCGGCGGCGCGCGGCGGCGACCTGCTCCTGGGCGTTCCCGTGCTGGAGGCCGACCGGCGCTACTACAACGCGGTCGTCAGCCTCGGCGCGTCGCCGACGCAGGGCTACGCCAAGTCGCACCTCGTGCCGTTCGGCGAGTTCGTCCCGCCCGGGTTCGGCTGGGTCGTGACGGTGCTCACGATTCCGCTCTCGGATTTCGCGCGCGGCTCGGGGGGCCAGCGTCCGCTGCAGCTGGCCGGCCAGCGCGTCGCGCCGAACATCTGCTACGAGGACGCGTTCGGGACCGAAATCATCCGCCAGCTGCCGGAGGCGACGCTGCTCGCGAACGTGAGCAACGTCGCATGGTTCGGAGACTCGCTCGCGCCGGCACAGCACCTGCGCATCGCGCGCATGCGCTCGATCGAGACTGGCAGGACCATGCTGCGCGCGACCAACACCGGGGTGACGGCGATCGTCGACCCGCGCGGCGCGGTTACCGCCCGGCTCCCGTCCTTCACCGAGGGGGTGCTGGAGGGGCGGGTCCAGGGGTACGTCGGGGCGACCCCGTACGTCCGGGTCGGCAACGCGCCGGTGGTGGCCGGGGCGGCGCTCATCGCCGCGGTGGCGCTGGGCCTGGCCCGCCGCGCCGCCAGAAACCCGAGCCCCCGCGAGGACTTGCGTCCCCCTGCCTGAGCGCACCAGCCACCCGGGGCGGCGGTGCGCGGTGCAGCTTCGCCGAGCCGGATTTTTCGGAATGTCCGTTCGCGATGGGAAATCGTGATCCGTCTTGCGCCGGGCCAACGAGCGAGGAGTAAACTAACCGGCGCGGTGCGGCACCGCGGACTCTTTCCGATCACCCATTCGCTCTCTAGAGGAGGCGCTATGACCGAAGCTGAGATCGAGTCGCTAAAGCTCAAGATCAGCACGCTGCGACTGGAACACCACGATCTCGACGCCGCAATCTGCAGAATGGAAGAAAGCCGGATATTCGAAGACGAGCAGCTGCACCGCCTCAAGAAGAAGAAACTGTTCCTGAAAGACCAGATCAGCCTGCTCGAGCGCAAGCTCGGGCCCGACTCGCACCACTGACCGGATCCCGCAGTTCCACCTAACCGCACGCAGCGGGCGGCTGCTGCGCGCGTACGGAGCATCGTTCCCATGGGCACGACCCTAGAGCTTGCGGCCGCCGACGGCCATCGCTTCTCCGCGTATCGCGCCGATCCGCCCGGGAAGCCGCGCGGCGGCCTCGTGGTCGTCCAGGAGATCTTCGGGGTCAACAGTCACATCCGCAGCGTGGCCGACGGCTATGCGGCCGACGGCTACCTCGTAATCGCGCCGGCGCTCTTCGACCGCACCGAGCGCGGCGTGGAGATCGGCTACTCGCAACCAAAGATCGAACGCGGGCGGGCGATCATGCAGAAGCTCTCGATGGACGCCGTGCTGCTGGACGTGAATGCAGCGCTGCAGGCGGTCGCGCCGGCCGGCAAGACGGGCATCGTCGGCTATTGCTGGGGCGGAACGGTGGCGTGGGTTGCGGCCGCGAAGCTCGACGGCCTCGCATGCTCGGCGCCCTACTACGGCGGCGGCATCCTGGCAAGCAAGGACCTGAAGCCACGTTGCCCGGCGATGCTGCACTTCGGCGAGACCGACCAAGCGATCCCGATCGGCGAGGTGCAGGCAATGAAGGCGGCGCGGCCGGAGCTCACGATCCACGTCTATCCTGCGGGTCACGGGTTCAACTGCGACCAGCGCGGGTCGTATCACGCCGAGAGCGCAACGCTCGCGCGCGAGCGGACGCTGGCGTTTTTCCGGACGCAGCTCGGGTAGAGGCGGCCTTCTCTAATCGGCACGCACGCCGATTTCGCGCACCAGCTTGCCGTACTTGTCGTAGTCGCGCCTGATCAGCGCCGCGAATTCGTCGGGCGTGGTCGTGAACGGGTGCAATCCCCCGGCCCTGCCGAGCTTCTCGACCACGTCCGGGGACGCGAGCGCCTTCGCGACCTCCTCCCGCAGCCGCTCGAGCACCGGCGCTGGCGTGCCGGCGGGGGCGAACAGACCCAGCCAGATCGTCATTTCATACCCGGGGTAGACCTCGCCGATCGCCGGCAGGTCGGGGAAGAGATCCGAGCGCCTGGCGCCGGTCACGGCGAGCGCGCGGAGCTTGCCCGCCTTGATCTGCGGCGCCGTCGACGTGCCTGCGAACATCGCCGCGACCTCGCCCGCGACCGTCGCGGTCGTCGCCGGCGCGCCCCCTTTGTACGGCACGTGCACGAGATTGATGCCCGCGCGCTGCTTGAGCGCCTCCATCATGAACTGGTGCTGGCTGCCGTTGCCGCCGGACGCGTAGGTGAGCGGCGGGTTCGCCTTCCGCGCGTACTCGATGAACTCCTGGAACGTCCCGACCGGAAGCGCGGGGTTCACCGACAGCACGAACATGTTGGACACGAGCGATGCGACCGGCGCGAGCTCGCGCTGCACGTCGACCGGCATGCGACTGTAGACGTGGGGATTGATGGCCAGCAGCGAGTCCGCGCCGAGCAGCAGCGTGTGGCCGTCGGGCGAGCTCCTGGCGACCTGCTCGGCGGCGGTGTTGCCGTTCGCGCCGGGCCGGTTCTCGATCACGACCGGCTGCCCGAATGCCGCGGCGAGCTTTTCGCCGACGATGCGGGCAGTGAGGTCCGGCGCGCCGCCGGGCGGGATGGTGACCACGATCCGGATCGTCCGCGTCGGGTATTGCGCCCACGCGACGCCCGCGACGCCGAGCAGCGCGGTCGCGACCGCCGCCGCGACAAGACGGACGATCCTCATGACTTGCCCTCGGCCTTGCCGGTGCGCAGCATGCCCGCCGCCATCGCGCCCGCATAGCCGGCCGCGACGCGCACGTCCACCACCGCGACCGCGCCGCCGCGCACCGCATCGATCGCCTCGCGCAGCGCTGACGCGACCCGCGCGGGATCGCTCACCGGCCCGACGCCGAGCGCGCCTTGCGCGCGTCCCAGCGCCGCGAGATCGATCTCCGGCTCCGCGATGCGCTGGCCGATCCAGCGGTTCTCGACCGGGCGGCCCCGCTCGTGCGCGACGCGCTCCTGGTGCAGCTCGTCGTTGAAGAAGGAGCGGTTGTTCGCAACGACGACGAGCAGCGGAATGCGGTAGTGCGTCGCAGTCCAGAGCGCGGTGACGCCCATCAGGTAGTCGCCGTCGCCGGTCAGCGCGACCGGGATGCGCCCCGAGCCGCGCAGCGCAAGCGCGGCACCGACCGCCATGCCCGGGCCGGAGCCGATTCCGGCGCCACCGTCGTAGCCGATGAAGTCGAGCGGATGGCGGAAGTGCCGGTACTCGCCGCTCCAGCTGAGCGGCACGCGGATGAAGCAGGCCGGCGCGTCGCCGAGCGCCTCGTTGAGCGCCGCGGCAAGCGACGCGACGGTGATCTCGCGGCCCATCGCTGGCGCCACCGGCGAAGGGTGCTTGACGGGCACGGACGCCGGCGTCGCGCGCGTCGTCGCGTCGAGCAGCAGCGGCACGACCGTGTCCGGCTCCGCGAGCAGGTGGCAATCGACCGGCGGGAGCCCCTGGTAATCCATGCTCCAGCCGCGATGGCCATGGAGATCGACGGAGGCCTGGATCACCTTGGCCGCGACCGGTGCGGCGCCGAAAGCGGTCTTCAGTGTGCCGGCGAGATCGTTCCAGTCGAGGCTGAGGATCACGTCCGCCTCGCGCAGGACCTCCGCGCTGGCGGGCGAGAGGAACGTCGTCGCGGGCAGCGCGTGCAGCGGGTGATCGGTCGGGAACGCGGCCGCCTGCTTGATGTCGGTGAGCACGCGTGCGCCGAGCTTCTCGGCGAGTGCGACCCGATCGCGCCACGCCTGCTCGGCGCGGCCGACGCGGCCGGCGAGGATCACCGGCCGCCGTGCGCCGTCGAGCAACTGCACCGCATGCGCGAGCGTGTCCGGCGCCGGCTGCGCCGGTGGCGGCGGCGCGAAACGCGACGCGTCGGGCAGCGCCGGCGCCGCCTCGAGCCGCGACTCCTGCAGCCCGGCGTCGAGGCAGACATAGACCGGCCCGCGCGGCGCCGTGTTCGCGAGCAGCGCGGCGCGCAGAATCGACTCCTGCGCCGCGGCAGCGGAGGACGGCTGGTCGTCCCATTTCGTGTAGTCGCGCACGAGCGCGCCCTGGTCGCGCGCCGTGTGGATCCAGTCGATCCACGGCCGCCGCTTGGCCGCGTCCACCGGGCCGGTCGCGCCGAGCACGAGCACCGGCACGCGATCGCACCACGCGTTGAAGATCGGCATGGTCGCGTGCATCAGGCCGACGTTCGCGTGGACTGCGGCGGCCATCATCCGCCCGTTGACGCGGTAGTAACCGTGCGCGATCCCGACCGCGTGCTCCTCGTGCAGGCAGAGCATTATCTGCGGCCGCTCGTTGCCGAGATGGTTGACGAGGCTGTCGTGCAGGCCGCGGAAGCTCGCGCCCGGATTGAGCGCGATGAACGGGATGTCGAGCGCGCGGAGCGCCGCCGCCACGGCGTCGCTGCCCCAGAAGGTCGGAGCGCCGGTCGACGGCACCGGCTTCTCGTCGGGCATCGGCTGCGAGAGCGCGCGTTTGTCGACGTCCATGGATGCCCTCTAGATGACGAACCGCGAGCGCACCTGCTCGGGGAAGAGCGTCTCGGCCTCGAGGCGGCGGTGGCAGACGCCCTGCTCGAACGCGTACTGGAGGAACGCATCCAGCGTGCGCCGGTTCGGCTCCACGCCGTACGGGAACGGGTCGTCGCCGAAGAGGCCGCGCAGCCGCGCGACGTAGTCCCCGATCCAGGCGAGCGGCGCGTGCGACGCGGTGATGTCGCCGAGCCGCGCGAGCGAGCGGCGCTTCGCCTCCTCGAACGCCTTGACGAGGTTCATCGCCACCCACGGGTCGCGGTCGAACACGTCGCGCCGCAGCGCGACCACGTGCATGATCGGGAACACGCCAGTCTTGCGGAACCACGCCTCCTCGGCGGC
The DNA here is from genome assembly GCA_035456405.1 of Burkholderiales bacterium. GTDB lineage: Bacteria > Pseudomonadota > Gammaproteobacteria > Burkholderiales > SG8-39 > JAGVSZ01. Next base: position 23,985 of record DATIDG010000008.1, read on the forward strand.
GCGGTAGTCGGCGAAGAGCCTCACGAGCCGTCCCTCCCCGAAAGCCTGCGGCGGCCGCGCGGAGAGCACGGCGTCGAGTTCGCCCGCGAGCAGCATCCCGTTCAGCGTCTTGTCCGGCGCGGCGCGCAGCCGCACGCCGGGCGACAGCTTGAGCGCCACCTTCTCGACGCGGCCGGCCTCGTTGACGCCCGCCTGCACCCACTCGATCGCGGCGAGCGGAATCCCGAGCTCGTGCACGATGTAGCCGCGGCTGTAGATCGCCGCGGTCTGCGCCCACTCGGGCACGCCGATGCGCTTGCCGGCGAGATCGGCGGGCGCCTTTACCGCCCCGTCGGGCCGCACGTAGATCGACGACAGGCGGAACACGCGCGAGACGAACACCGGCAGCGGCACGATGCTGCCGTCGCCCTGCGAGAGGAGCGATACGACCTTGGCGAAGGACATCTCGGAGACGTCCCATTCGCGGTGCCTGGTGAAGCGGAAGAAGATCTCCTCGACCGGCAGGTTCAGGATATTGAGGTCGATGCCCTCCGCGCGCACCGTGCCGAGCGCGAGGTCGCGCACGTGGTCGTAGTCGCCGATCGCGAGCGTGAGGGGGAGCGCGGGCACTTCTCTTCTCCGGAGTGCGTCTGCCACCGGTCGCGCGGACTATAGCAGCTTGATGCAGAACACCTCGACGAGGTGTTCTGCATCTGACCTGCGCGCGCACCATCGCGTCATGCGCAATCAACCAGTTGCGCCACGGCTCGGACCACGGAACGGTCACTCCCGGAGTCGCGCCCGTTCTGCGTCATCCCCATAGCGCGTGCGGCGCCTGCCTGTAGAATTGCGCCCTTTCCGGCGCCCGACGCGCGGACGCCCCGGCCGATCATGCAGACCTTCCAGGACATCATTCTCCGCCTCCAGACCTTCTGGGGCGAACGAGGATGCGTGCTACTCCAGCCGTACGACATGGAGGTCGGCGCCGGCACGTTCCACACCGCGACGTTCCTGCGCGCGATCGGCCCCGAGCCGTGGAACGCCGCGTACGTGCAGCCCTCGCGCCGTCCGAAGGACGGCCGCTACGGCGAGAACCCGAACCGGCTGCAGCACTACTACCAGTACCAGGTGGTGCTCAAGCCCTCGCCCGACGACATCCAGGACCTGTACCTAGACAGCCTGCGCGCGCTCGGCGTCGATCCTGCGGAGCACGACATCCGGTTCGTCGAGGACGACTGGGAGTCGCCGACGCTCGGCGCGTGGGGCCTCGGCTGGGAAGTTTGGCTCGACGGCATGGAGGTGACGCAGTTCACCTACTTCCAGGAGGTCGGCTCGCTCACGTGCAAGCCGGTGCTCGGCGAGATCACCTACGGGCTCGAGCGGCTTGCGATGTACCTGCAGGGCGTCGAGAACGTTTTCGACCTGGTATGGGCCCCGGGCGTCACCTACGGCGACGTCTTTCACCAGAACGAGGTGGAGCAGTCGAAGTATAACTTCGAGGAGAGCGACCCGAAGTGGCTGCTCGAACTGTTCGACGGGTTCGAGCGCGAAGCCAAGCGGCTGCTCGAGGGCGGGCTCACGCTGCCCGGCTACGAGATGGTCATGAAGTGCTCGCACACCTTCAACCTGCTGGACGCGCGCGGGGCGATCTCGACCACCGAGCGCGCCGCGTACATCGCGCGGGTGCGCGCCCTCGCGCGCGCGGCGGCTCAGGCCTATTACGAGTCGCGCGAGCGGCTCGGCTTCCCGATGCTGAAGAAGGCATCGTAAGGTGGCCGCAAACGCCTCGCTGCTCGTCGAGCTGCTCACGGAGGAGCTGCCGCCCAAGGCGCTGCGCACGCTCGGCTACGCCTTCGCGGACGCGCTCGTCGCGAGCCTGCGCGGCGACGGCTTCGCACCGGCCAACGGCGAATTCACGGTTTATGCGTCGCCACGTCGGCTCGGCGCGCTCGTGCGTGACGTCGCGGCGAAGGCGCCCGACCGCGACGTAGTCGCGAAGGGCCCGTCGGTCAAGGCCGGGCTCGCCGCCGACGGTACGCCGACGCAGGCGCTCGCCGGATTCGCAAAGAAGCAGGGCGTATCGGTCGACCGGCTCGAGCGGGTGAGCGACGGCAAGCAGGAAGTGTTCGCCGTCCGCTCGGTGGCCGCTGGGGCCCCGCTGGATGAGGTGCTCGCCGCGAAGGTCGAGGCGGCGCTGGAGAAGCTGCCGATCCCGAAGACCATGCGCTGGGGCGACTTCGACGCCGAATTCGTGCGCCCGGCGCGCGGGCTGGTCTTGCTGCATGGCGAGCGGGTCGTGCCGGGGAAGGTGCTCGGACTGGAGAGCGGACGCATTACGCGCGGCCATCGCTTTCTCGGGAAGGGCGAGATCGTGCTCGCGCGCGCCGACGACTACGAGCGGGCGCTCGAGCACGAGGGCAAGGTCATCGCCAATTTCGAACTGCGCGCCCGCGCGATCCGCGAACGGCTGGCGCAAGCGGCGGGCGCCGCGACGATCGCGGCGGGCGACGCGCTATTCGACGAAGTCACCGCGCTCGTCGAGTGGCCCGCCGTGTACGAAGGCCACTTCGAGAAGGCATTCCTGGAGGTTCCGCAGGAGTGCCTGATGCTGACGATGCGGCAGAACCAGAAGTACTTCCCACTCGTCGACGGGCAGGGCCGGCTCTCGAACCGGTTCCTGATCGTTTCGAACATGCAGGTCGCGCATCCGCACCACATCGTGCACGGCAACGAGCGGGTGCTGCGCGCTCGGCTCGCTGACGCGAAGTTCTTCTACGATCAGGACCGTCGCCGCACGCTGGCATCGCGCGTCGACGGGCTGGCGGCGGTCGTGTACCACAACAGGCTGGGCACCCAGCTCGCACGCGTCGAGCGCATCGATCGCCTGGCCGCGCTGATCGCGCGCAAGCTCGGGGCCGAAGAGGCGCTCGCGTCCCGCGCTGCGCGCCTCTGCAAAGCGGACCTCCTCACCGGCATGGTCGGCGAGTTTCCCGAGCTGCAGGGCGTGATGGGACGGTACTACGCGCGCCACGACGGCGAGGCGGACGCAGTCGCAGAGGCGATCGAGGCGCACTATCGCCCGCGCTTCGCCGGGGACGCGCTGCCCGAGGGGCGGATCGGCGACTGCGTGGCGCTCGCCGACAAGCTCGACACGCTCGCCGGCATCTGGTCGGTCGGCGGGGCGCCGACCGGTGAGAAGGACCCGTTCGCATTGCGCCGCGCGGCGCTCGGCCTTGCGCGCATCCTCGTCGAGCATCGCCTGTCCCTCGACGTGGTGGAGCTGCTCCAGGACGCCTTTGCGGCGTTCGCGCCGGGCGGTCCCCACACGGCCGCCGCCGAGGTGCACGCGTTCGTCCTCGACCGACTGCGATCGTACCTGCGCGAGCAGGGCTACGCGCCCGACGAGATCGAGTCGGTGCTCGCCGAGATGCCGCGCCGACTCGACCTCGTGACGCCTCGCATCGAAGCGGTGCGCGCGTTCCGCGCGCTGCCGGAGGCCGAGAGCCTGGCGGCGGCCAACAAGCGCGTGCGGAACATCCTCCGCAAAGCCGAGTTCGAGGCGGGCGAGCCGGACGCGGCGCGCTGCACCGAGCCGGCCGAGAAGGCTCTCGTCGTGGCGCTCGCGGATGTGACCGTGGACGTACGCAAGCTCGCCGCCGCGGGCGACTATACCGGGTCGCTGCGGGCCCTCGCCAGGGTGCGCGCGCAGGTCGACCGCTTCTTCGACGACGTGCTGGTCAACGTCGAGGATCCGGCGCAGCGCACGAATCGCCTCCGCCTGCTCTCCAAGCTCGAGGGGGCGCTGAACCAGGTGGCCGACATCTCGAAACTGGCGTCGTGAACCGTGAGCCGCAGACCACGACCCGGATCACCCGGATCCTTCCGACCTGTACGGTTCACGGTTCACGATTCACGGTTTACGATTGCCACATGAAGCTCGTCATCCTCGACCGCGACGGCGTGATCAACGTCGACAGCCCGCAGTTCATCAAGGGTCCCGACGAGTGGAAGCCGATCCCGGGCAGCCTGGAGGCGATCGCCCGGCTCAATCAGGCCGGGTACACGGTCGTCGTGGCGACGAACCAGTCGGGCATCGGCCGGGGACTCTTCGACATGGCGACGCTGAACGCGATCAATGCCAAGATGCACAAGGCGCTGGCGCAGCTCGGAGGACGCATCGAGGCGATCTTCTACTGCCCCGACACGGCCGAGTCGGAATCGGCCTACCGCAAGCCCGCACCGGGTATGTTCCTCGAGATCGGCGAGCGCTTCGCCATGCCGCTCGAGGGGGTTCCCGCGATCGGCGACAGCCTGCGCGACCTTCACGCGGCTGCGGCGGTGAAGGCGACGCCGATCCTCGTGCTCACCGGCAAGGGGCAGAAGACGCTGGAGTCGGGCGGCTTGCCCGAAGGCACGCGCGTGTTCCCCGATCTCGCGGCCGTCGCAGAGGCGCTGGCCGAATGACGCTCCTTCGTTCTGCCCTCTACCAGCTGATTCTGGTCGTGGTCGTCATCCCGTATTGCGCGCTGGTGTACTGCACCGCGCCGCTGCCGCGGCTCGTGCGCTGGCGCATCATCGCCGGCTGGCCGCAATTCGCCTTCTGGCTCTCGCGGCACCTGCTGCGGATCGACTACGAGGTGTGCGGCGCCGAGAACATCCCGCGCGAACCATGCGTGATCCTCTCGAAGCACCAGTCCGCATGGGAGACGATCGCGTACACGACGATCTTTCCGCCGCACGTGTACGTGATCAAGCGCGAGCTGCTCTGGCTGCCGTTCCTCGGCTGGGGACTCGGGCTGATGAGCCCGATCGCGATCGATCGCGCCAACCGCAAGACCGCGATGCAGCGCATGATCCAGCTCGGCGGGGAGCGCCTCAAGCAGGGCTTCTCGATCATGGTGTACCCCGAGGGCACCCGCATCGCGGTCGGCCGGCGCGGCATCTACAAGCTCGGCGGGGCGGTGATCGCCGTGAACAACGCCGCGCTGGCGCTTCCCGTCGCGCACAACGCCGGGCTCGTCTGGCCCCGCAACTCGTTCGCGAAACTTCCCGGGCGGGTCACCGTTGTGATCGGTCCGCCGATCCAGAGCGACGGCCTGACCGCCGAGCAGGTCATGCGGCGCGCGGAGGAGTGGATCGAGGGCGAGATGGAGCGGCTGACTCCGCCCGAGGCGGTGCGAGGCTTCGATGCAGCTCGAGCTGCCCTTCCTCGTTGAATTGCCGCGCGAGGCGCAGGGTCGCCTGCGCCACGTGCGGCTCGGCGCGCGCGTGGTGCCCTACCGGTTCCGCCGCGCTCGCCGCCGCACGATCGGCATCGTCGTCGACGGGCGCGGGCTCGCGGCCACGGCGCCGCGCTGGGCAAGCATCGCGGAGGTCGAGGCGTTCATCCGCGAGAAGGAGCGCTGGATCCTCAAGCGCCTCGACGACACGCGGCGCCATGCGCGCGCCCCGTTCCTGTGGCAGGAAGGCGCGCGACTGCCGTACCTCGGGCGCGAGATCGAGATCTGGCGCGCGATGCACGAGGAACCACGGCTCGCGCGGGATCGACTCGAGGTGCCCGCGCATGCGACGCGGACCGCGGAATCGTTGCGAGAGATCGTGACGTCGTGGCTGAGAGTCGCGGCGCTCGCGCTCTTCCAGGAGCGGATCGCGGCCTTCGCGCCGGTCCTGCGGGTGGACGCGCCCGTCGTCGGGCTCTCGAACGCCGCCTCGCAGTGGGGCAGCTGCGTCCGCGCGCCGGATGGGCGGGGCAGAGTGCTGCTGCACTGGAAGCTGGTGCACTTCGACGTGCCTCTCGTCGACTACGTCGTCGCCCACGAGCTCGCCCACCTGCGACACATGAACCACTCGGCCGCCTTCTGGCGGCTGGTCGAAGCGGTGTACCCTGGCCATCGCGACGCGCGGCGGGCGCTGCGCGAGCGCGGGAACCTGATTCCCGATCTCTGAAGGAAGGATACCAATGCGCATGCTGCACACCATGCTTCGCGTCGGCGACCTCGACCGCGCGGTCAAGTTCTACACCGAGGTTCTCGGAATGCGCCTGCTCCGCTCGACCGACCGGCCGGACCAGAAGTATTCGCTCGCGTTCGTCGGCTACGACGACGAAGACAAGAGCGCAGTGCTCGAGCTCACCTACAACTACGGCGTGAACAAGTACGACATGGGAACGGCGTACGGTCACGTCGCCATCGCCGTGCCCGACGCCTACCGTGCGTGCGAGGAGGTCAAGAAGCGCGGCGGCACCGTCACCCGCGAAGCCGGCCCGGTGAAGGGGGGGACGACCGTCATCGCGTTCGTGCAGGATCCCGACGGCTATAAGATCGAGCTTATCCAGCGCGACTGACAACGACGGCGTTCGCGATCCGGATGTAGTCCTCGACCCCGAGGTTCTCGGGGCGCAGCCGCGGGTCGATCCCGAGCGCACTTAATCCGCTTTCGTCGACCACGCCGTCCAATGCGTTGCGCAGCGTCTTGCGTCGCTTCGTGAAGGCCGCGGTCACCACGCGGCCGAGCATCTGCTCGTCGTGCGCGCCGAGCGCGGCGACCGGATGGGGGATCATCCGCACGACCGCCGAGTCGACCTGCGGCGACGGCCGGAACGCGCCCGCACCAACGTCGAAGAGTTTCATCATCTCGAAGCGGTACTGGAGCATCACCGACAGCCGCCCGTACTCGGACGTCGAAGGCGCGGCCACCATGCGTTCCACCACCTCTTTTTGGAGCATGAAGTGGAGGTCGCGCAAGCGCGGGGCGAACGCGGCGAGCCGGAACAGGAGCGGCGTCGAGATGTTGTAGGGCAGGTTGCCCACGACGCGCAGGCCTGCGGGAAGCGCGCCGAAATCGAAGCGCAGCGCATCGGCGGTGTGCACGACGAGTCGGCCTGACGGAAAGCCTGCACGCAGCCGCTGAGCGAGATCGCGATCGAGCTCGACGACGTGCAGTTGCGGGACGCGCTCGGCGAGCGGCGCAGTCAGGGCGCCCAGCCCCGGTCCGATCTCGACGATCGCGTCGCATGGCTTCGGGTCGATGGCCGCGACGATCCGCGCGATGACGCGCGGGTCGTGGAGGAAGTGCTGTCCGAAACGACGCCGTGGTCGGTGCTTGGCGGTCTCCACTGAGTCGCTCGGCGTCGTTCCGGTGGAGGCTGATGCCCGAGGCGCGCTATTCCGGAACCATGACGCCCGCTGGGAACTTGACCCATGCTGGGAAGCGGCCAGGAGAACCCCGGCGGAGGCTCCACCCTTTTCCCATCACCGTTCGTCCAGCCGCAGCTCCACGTACGCGCGATCGCGCAACTGCCGCAGCCATTCCTGATACGCCTCGTCGGCACGGCGGTCGCGCAGCACTTTGCGGGCCTCGAGCCGCTTGCGGTCGCCGGACACGTCGGCCCTGCGCCGCTCGAGCACCTGGATGATGTGGACGCCGAACGGCGTGCGCACCGGCTGCGAGACCTCGTCCGGCTTCAGCTCGTTCATCGCGCGCTCGAACTCGGGCACGAGGTCGCCGGGCACCACCCAGCCGAGGTCGCCGCCGCGCTGCGCGGACGCCGTGTCGTCGGAATTGAGCCGCGCGATATCGGCGAAGTTCGCTCCGTCCACGATGCGCTGGCGGAGCACGCCGATCCTGCGCCGCGCCTCGGCCTCGGAGACGACCTCGTTCACGCGCACGAGGACGTGGCGCGCGTGCGTCTGGTCGATTACGAACTGGCCGGCGCTCCCGCCGCCGCGCCGCTCGACGAGCTTGAGCACGTGGAAGCCCGCGGGGCTGCGCAGCACCTCGCTCACGTCGCCCGGTTGCATCTTCGCGAGGACGCCAGCGAAGAGCTCCGGCAGTCGATCCTGCGCGCGCCAGCCCATGCCGCCCCCCGCGAGAGCATCGGGCGCGTCCGAGTAGCTCACGGCGACCTGCGCGAAGTCCGCGCCGCCCCGCACGCGCGAGAGAGCTTCCTGCGCGCGCTTCATCCGCGCCTCGACCTGCTCGGGCGAGGCGTTCTCCGGCACGCGGACGAGGACATGCGCGATGTTGTACTCGGTGGCCTGCGGGGTCGACTGCACCTCCGCGAGGAAGTTGTCGATCTCACTCTCTCCGATCTGGATCTTGCTGTCGACCTCGCGCTCCTTCAGACGCGAGATCATGATCTCCCTGCGGATGTCCTCGCGGAACTTGTCGAACGGCACGCCTTCGCGATCGAGCGCGCGGCGGAAGTCGGCGAGCGACATGCGATTCTGCTCCGCGATCATCGCCACCGTGCGGTCGAGCTGCAGCTCGTCGACGCGCACGCCGGTCTCGAGAGCGAACTGCACCTGGACGCGATCGGTGATCATGCGCTCTAGGACCTGCCGCTCGAGCACGTCGGCCGGCGGCAGCGGCGTGTTCTGCCGCTTCAGCTGCGAGACGACCAGCGCGACGCGCTCGTCGAGATCGCGCTGCGTAATGACGTCCTTGTTCACGATCGCGACGATCCGGTCGATCAGCACCGGCCCGCGGGCGGGCGCGCTGCGGGGGGCGGGCGCGGTTGGGGCGTCGGGCGCTGCGGGTTTCGTCTCGGGCCATTGCAGTCCGGTCCCGGTACCGGGGGCACCGCCGGGCGTTGCAGGCGTGCGGAACTGGGCCGCGGCCGGGGCCGCCGCAATCGCGAGAACAAGCAGGAAGAGCGCGTGCTTCATCAATCGTAATAGCGGTAGACCGACGAGGATCCTCCGGGGATCGCGCCGGGGCTCGCCGCGCCGAGCGGCGGCTGACCACCGATCGGTGCGAGGTCGCCCGTACCGGCCGCCGGCGTCGCCTGATTGAGCAGGGTGTAGCCCGGGATGTTGCGCCGGAGCAATTCGATCGGGTTGTACCCGATTCGCGCCACGCCGTTCAGCTCGAGCTGAATGAAGAAGGCCGTGGTCTGCTGCGCGGTCGCCGTCTGGAACTGGTGCACCACCCCGCGGACGATCCAGCAGCCGGCATTATATTCGAGGCCGCCCAGCGCCTCGACGATCTTGCTGCCGTCGAGATCGTAGCTCACCCGTCCGACCCCGTAGTAGCCGCGCCCGAGCGGCCACTGCGCCGCAAAGTCGACGTTGTTGATCCGGCCCGCGCCGGCGGTGTATTCCTGGGCGATGTAGCGATACGAGAGGCTCGCCACCGACGCTGGCGCGGGCGAGTAGCGTACGGCGGCGGTGAACCTCTCGACGTTCTGGCCCTCGCTGAACTTGTACTGCAACCCGACGTCGGCCGACCAGTTCTCCGCGATCCGACCCCCCAGGCCGAGGATGAGCGGCGTCTGCGAGCTCGTGCGCACCGCCTGTCCGGGTATCGTGACCTTCTGGTCCGCGAAGTAATAACGCTGGCCGATGACCGCGCGCACGAGTTCCTGGCCGTCCGCGGGCCGCACCAGCCGCGAGGTGGCGGCGAGCGACACCTGGTTCGCGTTGGCGATGCGGTCGCCACCGGAGAAGATGTTCTCCTGGAAGAGCTGCGTGAAGTTAAGATCGGAAGTCGAGGTGTCGAACACGGGGATGTTGCTCTGGTCCTCGAACGGCACGTACAGGTAGTAGACCCGCGGCTCGAGCGTCTGGACGAAGTCGTTGCCGAGCCAGCGCGCGTCGCGCTCGAAGAACAGCCCCGAGTCGACGCTCGCGATGGGCAGCGTACGCGAGAGCGAAGTGTCGGTGAAGGTGCCGGGCTCGGCGAGGCTGTACCAGGTGGCGTTCACGCCCACCTTCGGCAGCACGTAGCCGTAGCTCCGTACGAACGGCAGCGATAGGGTCGGGTAGGCCGTGGTCCGTGCACCGGTCGGCACGAGCGCGTTGTTGGTGAAGTTCACGTACTCCGCGGCGAGGCCGGCGTCGAGGCCACCCAGGGTCTGGCGGAGTCCGTTGAACACCACCTGAGGCTCGCGGAAGTACGGCTGGGAGACCGGGTTCTGCGGATCCTGCAGCGTCTGGAACCGCTGCATGTTCGCGAACGCCGTCCACTCGCCCGATGGCGACGCATAGCTGACGAGGCCCTGCTGGGGCAGGAACAGCTGGGTTGCGACCGAGAGGCGGCCCGACAGGTCGCGAAAGTAATTGTCGTCGGAGACCTTGTTGTAGTTGACCAGCCCGGACCAGCCGTTGCCGAAATTGAGGTTGCTGTTGGCCGCGAACGCGTAGCGCCGCTCGTCGTCGGCCACCCGGTCCTTCGGCAGGATGTCGTAGCGAAGCTCACCCGTCGCCCAGGGCTGCAGGAAGCGGAACTGGTTCAGGAACTGCACCCCGCGCCGGGCCATGTAGCGGGGCGCGATGGTCGCGTCGTAGTTGGGCGCGATGTTCCAGTAGAACGGCAGCGTGACCTCGAAGCCGGTGGTGTTCTGTGTGCCGGCGGTGGGCGGCAGGAAGCCGCTCTTGCGCTGGTTGTTCAGCGAGAAATCGAACCACGGGATCCGCGGCGTGCTCAAGCCCAGGAAGGTGAGCCGCGCGTCGCGCACTGTCGCGACCTCGCGCCCCATGTCGATGTTGATCTCGCCGGCCTCGATGAACCAGTCGTCCTGGTCCGGCCTGCACGTCGTGAAGCTCGAGGCGGTCATGCGGTACTGCTCGTCGCCGTCGAAGCGCAGCGCTTTCGCCGTCCCGCGCGTCTCGACGTAGGTCTGGGGCCGGGTCGGCGCGCCGGGGTCGGCGGTCAGCACCGCGCCGCGCTGGCGCTCGCCGCGCACGGCCACTGAGCGCTCGCCGAGGCGGAACGTCGGCTGATCGAAGATCCCGGTCGTGTCCCCGATCCGCAGGCGCAGGCGCGGCCCGCTGACCTCGTCCCCCGCGACGCGGAGCCGCACGTTCCCGGTCGCCTCGACCTCGTCGGTGTCGACGAGGTACTTGATGCGGTCCGCCGTCAGCCGCGTGTCGCCGCGGCGCAGCTCCGCATCGCCGAGCGCCTCGACCTCGGCGCCGCCGAGCCCCTCGATGCGGTCGGCAGTGACGAAGGTCGGCACATCCTCGCCCCGCGTCGCGGAGGGATCCCCGAGCGAGCGCTGCAGCCGCAGGCCCTGCCCCTGGGCCTGCGCCGTACCGGCGAGGACGAGGAGCACGAGCGCGCACGATGCGACCGCGGCGGCCGCGGGAGCGGCATGCTTCATCGGGTGTACGGCCGGGCGCTCTTGTTGTAAGGACGATTTTCGCGGTCGGACCGATTCGGAACGCTCGTCCGCCGGAGCATCCCGTAAAATCGCACATCCGCTCAAGCAAGGCAACGCCGCCGACGCGCATCGGCGCACCGACGTCCGGCCTCCGACCTCCCGCCCAATGGACCGTTTCACCGAGCTCGAGCGCTGGCTCGCCGCGCGGCTGCCCGACTCGGAGTTCGCCCTCGCGCCCGCGTCCGCCGATGCGAGCTTCCGCCGCTACTTCCGCGTGTCGTTCCCGCGCGACGGGGCGCGCACGCTCATCGTGATGGACGCCCCGCCGGAAAAGGAGGACTGCCGCCCGTTCGTGCACGTCGCGAGCCTGCTCGCCGGCGCAGGCCTGAACGCGCCGCGCGTGCTCGAGCAGGACCTCGCGCGCGGGTTCCTGCTGCTGAGCGATCTCGGCACGACCACCTACCTCGAGGCGCTCCGCACCGCGGACGAGGCAGCCGCGAACCGGCTCTTCTCGGACGCGGCCGATGCGATCGTGAAGTGGCAGCTCGCCAGCCGGCCCGACGAGCTACCGTCCTACGACGCGGCGCTGCTGCGGCGCGAGCTCGACCTCTTCCCCGACTGGTACGTCGCGCGCCACCTCGGCGCGACTCTCACGCCGGCGCAGCGCGAGGTGCTCGAGCGGACATTCGCGCTGATCATCGCCTCGAACCTCGCGCAACCGCGGACGTACGTGCACCGCGACTACATGCCGCGCAACCTCATGGTGTGCGACCCGAACCCGGGCGTGCTCGACTTCCAGGACGCCGTGTACGGGCCGATCGCGTACGACGTCGTCTGCCTGTTCAAGGACGCGTTCATCAGCTGGGAGGAGGAGCGCGTGCTCGACTGGGCGATCCGCTACTGGGAGAAGGCGAGGCGCGCGCGCTTGCCGGTCGACCAGGACTTCGGCGCCTTCTACCGCGACTTCGAGTGGATGGGCCTCCAGCGCCACCTCAAGGTGGCGGGCATCTTCGCGCGGCTCGCGCACCGCGACGGCAAGCACGCGTACCTCGCCGACACGCCACGCTTCATCGACTACATCCGCGCCGTCTGCCGCCGCCACGACGCGCTTAAGCCCCTGCTCCTGCTCGTCGACGAGCTCGAGGGACGGGCGGCGCGCACCGGCTACACCTTCTGAGACGTTCGTGGCTTGCGCATGAAAGTCATGCTCCTGGCCGCCGGCCGCGGCGAGCGGATGCGTCCGCTCACCGACGCGAAGCCGAAACCGCTGCTCGAGGCGGGCGGGCGCACGCTCGTGGAGCGTCTCGTCGAGCGGCTCGCGCTGGCGGGCTTCAACGATCTCGTGATCAATCACGCGCATCTCGGTCACATGATCGAGGCGGCGCTCGGCGACGGCGCGCGGTTCGGGGTGCGCATCCGCTACTCGCCGGAGGCCACCGCGCTCGAGACCGCGGGCGGGATCGTGCGGGCGCTGCCGCTCCTCGGCGACGCCCCCTTCGCTGCGATCAACGCGGATCTGCACACCGAATATCCGTTCGCCAGGCTTCGCGACGCGCTGATTGGCGACGACCTGGCGCATCTCGTCCTGGTGGACAACCCGCCGCACCATCCCCTCGGAGATTTCGCGCTCGCGGACGGTCGTGTGCGCAATGCGGGCGAACGAATGCTCACGTTCAGCGGGATCGGCGTGTACCGCCCGGCGCTGTTCGCGGAGATTGCGCGCGGCACGAAAGCCCAGCTTGCGCCGCTCCTGCGCCGCGCTGCCGACGCCGGGCGCGTGTCGGGGGAGCGCTTCCGCGGACGGTGGACCGACGTAGGCACGCCCGAGCGACTCGCGGCGCTCGACGCCGAGCTCGGCCGGGCGGGCCGTGCTTGATCCGGAAGAAGTGGACCGCGCGCTCGCGCTCGACGCGGCATGGGCTGGGCGGCTCCGCACCCTGTGGCTCGATCTCGCCCGAGTGGTCGTGTTCGGCGATCTGCGCGGCCCGCACGTCGGCGCGCTGCCCCGCCTGCGCAAGCAGGTGCTCGACGCCGGCGAGCGGCTGCGCGCGGTGCTCGCCGACCGGGCGTGGATCCCGCAGCCGCGCGAGCGACTCAAGAACGCGCTCGCTTCGGCGCTCGCGCTCCGCGAGTCGCTCGATGCGCTCCAGCTGGCCGCGCGCGAGCTCGACGGCGCCGACGCCGCGGCGCTCCGCGTGGCACTCGCCGGGCTGCGTGCCGCCGCGCTGGACGAGATTGCGCCGCGCGCGAACGAGTGGGCGACGCTCCTTGATCGGCGTGCCCGCGACGAGGACAATCCGGACTCCGATCGGTCCCGATAGACTCCGATGCCCGACGTCACGCCGTTCCGCTCACGCCGCACCGCACTGCTCGAGAAGATGGGCGTGGGCATCGCGATCATGCCAACCGCTCCGGAGCGGATCCGCAATCGCGATAGCGACTACCTCTACCGGTTCGACAGCTACTTCTACTACCTCGCCGGCTTTCCCGAACCGGACGCGGTGATCGTGCTGCTCGCCGGCGCGGAACCGAAGTCGATCCTGTTCTGCCGGGAGAAGCATCCGGAGCGCGAGCTGTGGGAGGGCATCCGGTACGGGCCGGACGGCGCGCGCAAGGCGTTCGGGTTCGACGAGGCGCATCCGGTCGGCGCCCTCGACGAGATGCTGCCCAAGCTGATGGCCAACCAGCCCGCGCTCTTCTATGCGCCGGGACTCGACCCGGCGTGGGACGCGCGCATTCTCCGCTGGCTGAACGAGGTGCGCGCGCAGGCGCGCACCGGCGTAACCGCGCCGGCCGAGATCCGCGACCTGCGCGTCCCGCTCGACGAGATGCGCCTGGTGAAGGATGCGCACGAGATCGCGACGATGCGGCGCGCCGCCGCGATCTCCGCCGGCGCCCACGTTCGGGCAATGCGTGCGGCGCGGCCCGGCGCGATGGAGTACGAGATCGAGGCCGAGCTGCTGTACGAGTTCCGCCGGCACGGCGCACAGTTCCCGGCGTACTGGCCGATCGTCGCCGGCGGCGCAAATGCCTGCGTGCTGCACTACCGCGACAACTCGCAGCGGCTCGCCGATGGCGACCTGCTGCTGATCGACGCCGGCTGCGAGCTCGACGGCTACGCCGCCGACATCACGCGCACGTTCCCGGTCAACGGCAAGTTCAGCGGGCCACAACGCGACATCTACGACCTGGTGCTCGCGGCGCAGGCCGCAGCCATCGCCGAAGTGAAGCCGGGCAACGCATGGAACGCGCCTCACGACGCGGCCGTCAGGGTGCTCGCCCAGGGCTTCGTCGATCTCGGCCTCTGCTCCGACCCGCTCGATACCGTGCTGGAAAAGGAGCTCTACAAGCAGTTCTACATGCACCGCACTGGCCACTGGCTTGGCCTCGACGTGCACGACGCCGGCGACTACAAGGAGCGCGGCGAGTGGAAGCCGCTCGTCCCGGGCATGACGCTGACGGTGGAACCCGGCTGCTACATCCGGCCGGCCGACGGCGTGCCCGAGCGCTTCTGGAACATCGGCGTGCGCATCGAGGACGACGCCCTCGTCACCACCGCGGGATGCGAGATCGTCACCGCCGACGCGCCCAAGCGCGCGGACGACATCGAAGCGCTCATGCGCGATGCCCGGGCTGCCTGAAATGGCGGACGTCGTCATCGCCGGCGGCGGTCCGGTCGGGGCGACGCTCGCGCTCGCGCTGCGCGGGAGCGGGCGCACGATCGCGCTGGTCGAGCCGCAGGCGAAGCCGTCAGGGCCGTTGCGGCCGGTCGCGCTCTCGCACGGCAGCAGGCTCGTGCTCGAGCGCGTCGGGACGTTCGACCGCATCCATGCGACGCCGATCGAGGCGATCCACGTCTCGCAGGCCGGTGGATTCGGGCGCACGCTGATCCGCCGCGAGGATCACGGCCTGCCCGCCCTCGGTTACGTCACCGACGCGTCGCAGGTGGCCGCGGTGCTGCTCGCCGCGGCCGAGCAGGAGCGTGTCACCGGCCGGGTCGCGGCCTGGCGCGCGGCAAGCGATCGCATCGAAGTCACGGTCGATTGCGGCGATGTGTCACGCGGGATCGCGGCGCGGCTGCTCGTCCTCGCCGACGGCGGGCAACTGGCAGGCGACGATCTCGCAATGCGCGATTACGGGCAGACGGCGATCGTGGCCACGGTCCGAACCGAGCTCGGGCAGCGCGGAAAGGCCTGGGAGCGATTCACCCCGGAAGGCCCGCTCGCACTGCTGCCGTTCGGGGGGACGGGAGACGCACCACACTATATATATGCACTCGTCTGGACTGTCCGGGCCGCCGAGGCGCCGCGGCTCGCCGCGCTGGCCGATGACGGCTTCCTCGCCGTGCTCGGCGAGCGATTCGGCCGCAGGCTGGGCCGCTTCACGGAAGTGAGCGCGCGCGCGAGCTATCCGCTCCGGCTCTGGTACAGGCGCTCGAGCAACGCCGGCCCGCGCACGGTTGCCGTGGGCAACGCCGCACAGACGCTTCATCCGGTGGCCGGACAGGGCCTCAACCTCGGCCTGCGCGACGCCGCGGAGCTCGCCGAGCTGATCCGCGCCACCGACCCGGCGCGCATCGGCGAACCCGATTTCGTCGGGGCGTTCGGCGCCGGACGGCGGTTCGATCGGTACGCGGCGATCGGCGTCACCGATTTCCTTGTGCGCATCTTCTCCAACGCCGATGCGCTGCTGAGGTTCGCGCGCGGGCTGGGCCTCGCCGCGCTCGACCTCGTTCCACCGGCGCGTCGCTTGCTCGCGCGACGCATGATGCTCGGCACGCGCGGCCTGCCGTAACGCTGCGCGCAGGCGCGCTTCGCCGCCGCGCCGCGAACTTCCGCGCGAAACCTCAACGCAATCTCGCGAAGTGCGCGGAAACCCCGGCCGCATTTCGGATTTCCGTTCCGATCGTTGCGCGCGCCGCGAGCCGGCGCACCGCTCGCGTGCGGCGCTCGTGCTCCGATGCGCGCGTCGCCGCGCCGACGCGAGATGCGATCTGAGTGACATTTTCGTTCCCCGACGAAAAACATTGAGAGTAGAATCGCGCTCCTCTCGATCGATTCTCCCCCTCGAGCAAGGCATGCGGATCGGCACTCACGTGCTGCGGAACAATCTTTTCGTCGCACCGATGGCCGGCGTGACGGACCGTCCGTTCCGCCACCTTGCCAAGCGCTTCGGCGCAGGGCTCGCGGTGTCGGAGATGACCGCGTCGAACCCGCGGCTCCGCAACACCGTCAAGAGCCAGCGCCGCCGCGACCATGCCGGCGAACCAGAACCGATCGCGGTGCAGATCGCGGGCGCGGATCCCGCGCAGATGGCCGACGCGGCGCGGCACAACGTTGCCGAGGGCGCCCAGATCATCGACATCAACATGGGGTGCCCGGCCAAGAAGGTCTGCAACGTGGCCGCCGGCTCCGCGCTGCTTCGCGACGAGCCGCTCGTGGCGCGCATCCTCGACGCAGTGGTGAGCGCGGTGGACGTGCCCGTGACGCTCAAGTTCCGGACTGGCTGGGATCCGCAGAACAGAAACGCGTTGCGGATCGCGAAAATCGCCGAAGAGACCGGCGTCCGGCTGCTCGCCCTCCACGGCCGCACCCGCGCGTGCGGCTACGCCGGCGCCGCCGAGTACGAGACGATCCGCGAAGTGAAGGCTTCCACACAGCTTCCTGTGATCGCGAACGGCGACATCGGGAGCCCTCGGCAGGCGCGGCGGGTGCTCGACGCGACCGGAGCCGACGGCGTGATGATCGGTCGCGCCGCGCAGGGACGGCCCTGGCTGTTCCGCGAGATCGAGTATTTCCTCGCGACCGGGCGGGAGCTGCCGGCGCCGCTCGCCGAGGAGATCCGGCAGGTGCTCGCCGAGCACTTGCGGGAGCTGTACGTTTTCTACGGGCGCGAGACCGGCGTCAGGGTCGCGCGCAAGCACGTCGCCTGGTACATCGAGGGGCTGCCCGGCGCCGACGCGTTCCGTCGGACGCTGAACGGGCTCGAGACCTGCGAGGCGCAGCTCGCCGCGGTGGACCGGTATTTCGGAGAACTCGCGCAACAACAAGAACGACTGCGCTATGACGATAAAGAGGAGCTGGCGGCATATGAAGCAGACCACGGGAGAGATCGGAGAGTCCGTGCGCAAATCGCTGGAGCGTTACTTCAGGGACCTCGACGGCGCGCGGCCGCGCGCGATCTACGACATGGTCCTGAAGAACGTCGAGAAGCCGATGCTGGAGGCGGTGCTGGACAAGGCCGAGGGGAACCAGACCATCGCGGCCCAGATGCTCGGCATCAACCGCAACACCCTGCGGAAGAAGATCCAGGAGCATAAGATCAAGCCGTAGGCGGGGCGAGGCAAGGGGGAAGAGTTGGCGCCGCGCCCGCGGCCCCCGAACCTCAGCCGAACCCGGCTCGCGCTCATGGACTCCATCAAGATCCGGCAGGCGCTCATCAGCGCCTCCGACAAGGCGGGGCTGATCGAGTTTGCCAGCGGGCTTGCCGCCCTCGGCGTTTCCATCCTCTCGACCGGCGGGACCGCGAAGCTGCTCGCGGCGAACGGCGTCAAGGTCACCGAGGTCGCCGACTACACCGGCTATCCGGAGATGCTCGACGGCCGGTTGAAGACGCTGCACCCGAAGGTCCACGGCGGGCTGCTTGCGCGCCGCGACCTGCCGGACCATCTGGCGGCGATCAAGGATGCCGGCATCGAGCCGATCGACCTCGTCGTCGTCAACCTCTACCCGTTCCAGCAGACGATCGCGAAGCCGGGCTCCACGTTCGAGGACGCTGTCGAGAACATCGACATCGGCGGGCCGACGATGGTGCGCGCGGCGGCCAAGAACCACGGCGGCGTCGCGGTGGTGACCGATCCGGGCGACTACGCGGGCGTCCTCGCAGAGTTGCGCGCCGGGGGCGGCGCCCTGAGCAGCGCGACGCGACTCGCGCTCGCGAAAAAGGCCTTCGCGCACACCGCCGCCTACGACGCGGGAATCGCAAACTACCTGACGGGCCTCGATTCCGACCGCCGACCGACGCTCTTCCCCGGGAAGCTCACGCTGCAGTGGGAGAAGGCGCAGCCGATGCGCTACGGAGAGAACCCGCACCAGGAGGCGGCGTTCTACCGCGACGTCGAACCGGCGGCCGGGAGCCTGGCGCGCTACACGCAGGTCCAGGGCAAGGAGCTCTCCTACAACAACATCGCGGACGCAGACGCCGCGTGGGAATGCGTCAAGACCTTCGAGCGGCCGGCGTGCGTCATCATCAAGCACGCGAACCCGTGCGGCGTCGCCGAAGGCGACGATTGCCTCGCGGCCTACACGCGCGCGTTCAAGACCGATCCCACGTCGGCATTCGGCGGCATCATCGCATTCAACCGGCCGATTGACGGCGCGACGGCGGACGCGGTCGCGAAGCAGTTCGTCGAGGTCGTGCTCGCGCCCGAGGTGAGCCCCGAGGCATCCGCTGTGTTCGCCGCCAAGGCGAACGTGCGCGTGCTCGTCGTACCGATCGGGCACGAGGTGCAGCGGTACGACTTCAAACGCGTCGGTGGAGGGCTCCTCGTGCAGACGCCGGACGTGCGCAACGTGACCGCCGCCGAGCTGAAGGTCGTCACGCGGCGCGCCCCGACCGCAACCGAGCTCCGGGACCTGCTCTTCGCCTGGCGCGTGGCGAAGTACGTGAAGTCGAACGCCATCGTGTTCTGCGGCGACAGCATGACGCTCGGCGTCGGCGCGGGGCAGATGAGCCGCGTCGACAGCGCGCGCATCGCGGCCATCAAGGCGCAGAACGCCGGCCTCTCTCTCGCCGGCTCGGTGGTCGCTTCCGACGCGTTCTTCCCGTTCCGTGACGGGCTCGACGTCGTCGCCGACGCCGGCGCGAAGGCGGTGATCCAGCCGGGCGGCAGCATGCGCGACGACGGGGTGATCGCCGCTGCCGACGAGCGCGGGGTGGCGATGGTGTTCACCGGCGTGCGGCACTTCAGGCATTGACAAGAAGCGAGAATCGACAGGCGCGCCATCTCGGGTTTTCTCCGTGATCTCTGTGTCCTCTGTGGCAGATTGTCTTTCATGAAGATCCTCGTCATCGGCAGCGGCGGCCGCGAGCATGCGCTCGCGTGGAAGCTCGCGTCGAGCCCGCGCGTGCAGAAGGTGTTCGTCGCACCAGGCAACGGCGGCACCGCGCGTGAGCCCGGGGTCGAGAACGTCGCGATCACCGAGCTTCCGGCGCTCGCCGAGTTCGCCGCGCGCGAGCAGATCGGCCTCACCGTGGTTGGCCCGGAAGCGCCGCTCGCCGCCGGCGTGGTCGATCTCTTCCGCTCGAAGGGACTGCGCATCTTCGGCCCCACGAGGGCGGCGGCGCAGCTCGAGAGCTCCAAGGAGTTCGCGAAGCGGTTCCTCGTGCGCCACCGCATCCCGACCGCGGCATACGAAGGATTCAGCGACGCAGCCGCCGCGCACCGGTACGTCGACGCGCGCGGGGCGCCGATCGTCGTGAAGGCCGACGGCCTCGCGGCCGGCAAGGGTGTCATCGTCGCGGCGACGAATGACGCAGCGCATGCGGCGATCGACGGCATGCTCGTCGAGAATAGGATGGGCGACGCGGGCGCGCGCGTCGTGATCGAGGACTTCCTCGGCGGCGAGGAGGCGAGCTTCATCGTCATGTGCGACGGCGAGCACGTGCTGACGCTCGCGACCAGCCAGGACCACAAGCGCCTGAAGGACGGCGACGAGGGCCCCAACACCGGCGGCATGGGCGCCTACTCGCCCGCGCCGGTCGTGACCCCGGCGATGCACGCGCGCGTCGTGCGCGAGATCGTCACGCCCACGATCCGCGGGATGAGGGCGGACGGCATGCCGTACTCCGGCTTCCTGTACGCGGGGCTCATGATCGACGGCGCGGGCAATCCGAAGGTGCTCGAGTTCAACTGCCGCCTCGGCGATCCCGAGGCGCAGCCGATCCTGCTGCGGCTGAAGAGCGATCTCGTCGACCTGCTCGACCGCGCGGTGGACGGGAAGCTCGACGCGATCGACGCCGGATGGGACCGCCGCGCTGCGCTCGGCGTCGTGCTCGCCGCGGCGAACTACCCCGAGACCCCGCGCAAGGGCGACGAGATCACGGGCCTGCCGTCCCGCGGCGAGGACTACCACGTCTTCCACGCCGGGACGGAGCTCCGCGACGGGAAAGTCGTCACGTGCGGCGGGCGGGTGCTGTGCGTGACCGCGCTAGGCGACAGCGTGCGCATCGCGCAGCGGCGCGCCTATGAAGTGCTCGCGGGAATCCGCTTCGAGGGGATGCAGTACCGACGCGACATCGGCCACCGGGCAATCGAGGCCCGCAGCGGCCAACGCCCGGCCGCCGCCCCCAAGGCCTAACCGGAATGGACGTCCCCGCCGTCCGGGCCTACTTCACCGGCCTCCAGGACCGCGTCGTCGCGGCGCTCGAGGCGCTCGACGGCGGCGCGTTCCGCGGCGACGCGTGGACGCGCGGCGAGGGCGGCGGCGGCGAGAGCCGGCTGATCGAGGACGGCGCGCTCTTCGAGCGCGGCGGCGTGAACTTCTCGCACGTTACGGGCGCGAGCCTTCCGCCCTCGGCGACCGGGGCGCGGCCGGAGCTCGCCGGCCGCGGCTTCGAAGCCCTCGGCGTGTCGCTCGTCCTGCATCCGCGCAACCCGTACGTCCCGACGGTGCACATGAACGTGCGCTGCTTCGTCGCGACGCGGGTCGGGACCGAGCCTGTCTGGTGGTTCGGCGGCGGGATGGACCTCACGCCGTACTACGGCTTCGAGGAGGACGCCGCCCACTTCCATCGCACCTGCAAGGCGGCGCTCGCGCCGTTCGGCGCGGACCTGCACCCGCGCTTCAAGGACTGGTGCGACCGCTACTTCTTCCTGAAGCATCGCGGGGAGCCGCGCGGCGTGGGCGGGATCTTCTTCGACGATCTCGGCGCGCCGGACTTCGCCACGTGCTTCGCGCTGACGCGGAGCGTCGGTGACCACTTCGTCCCGGCGTACCGGCCGATCGTCGAGCGCCGGCGCGACCTTCCCTTCGGCGAGCGCGAGCGCGACTTCCAGGCCTACCGGCGCGGCCGATACGTCGAGTTCAACCTAGTGTACGACCGCGGGACTCTCTTCGGCCTGCAGTCGGGTGGCCGGACCGAGTCGATCCTCATGTCGCTGCCGCCGCTCGTGAAATGGCGCTACGACTGGCGGCCCGAGCCCGGCACGCCCGAAGCGCGCCTCTACGAGGTGTTCCTGAAGCCGCGCGACTGGGCGTGATGCCGAGATCGCGAGTCGCAGCCGCGCGGGCGGGTCGCGTCCTTGCGCGAATTCATCCATTCGCGTCCCGCTGCCCGGTTTCGCGACGGTTGATCAGCCTCAGGTACTGCTCGATCGTCTGAGTGGGCACCTTCCCGCCGCGATAGTTCTTGGGCTGGTGGTAGATGCTGCGGTAGAAGTCGCAGCTCGCGCAGACGGGGCGGAACCTGCCGGCCTGCTGCTCTTCAATGATCTTCCGGTACTCGGCGTTCCCGGCGCTGATGATCTCCGCGAGTGGCTTCGATTCGACGTCGCCGATGGCGAGCGTGGCGTCGACGTCCCGGCATGCGCATGCGTTGACGACCCCCGTCGCCATAACCTGAACGGAGTCGAACAACTTGACGCAGGCGCCCGCCTTGACAGTGTCGTCGGCCGGCGTGATTTGCATGTCGAGCCCAGCCACGTCCTCCTGAGTGATGTACCCGCCCCAGTTGTTGTACATGCCGTGCGAAGCGTTCACGGGAATGCCGGCCCTCCGGAATCGTTCGAGAAGCATCATCAGGTCGCTCGCGTCAGCCGACACCGCGTTGAACGAAGAGCGATGTCCGATCGAGACGCGGAATGGCCACCGGTCAAGGTGCCCGAGCACCGTCTCGAGATTCGCGATCAGCCGCCGGTAGATCCTCGGGCTCGATTTCGTGATGGCAACGAAGCTCGCCTCGTCGTGGCCGTAGACGCTAATGGTCATGCGGTCGAACTTCTTGAGGTGCATGAGCCGCATCAGCTGATCGCGCGTCGGGATCGTCAGATTCGAGAAGAAGTGATAGCCCTTCACTTCGGGGTGGACGTCAAGAAACGCGAGCTTCTCGAAGACGTGCCTGTCCATGAACACATCGCCGGTGCAAGGCGTGAGGTGGAAGCGGTCGAAGCCCAGGCGCAGCGCCTGCTCGACGACCTGCGCGAACGTGTCGTTCGACATGCTCACCTTGGCGGTCTGCTTCTTCTCGTAGGCGCAGAACCGGCACTTGAGGTTGCAGGCGCTGGTGGTCTCTATGTTGAACGCGCCGAGGTCAGCCGGGATGAACTCGCGTCCGAGGAGCCGGTTCAGGGCGATTTCCACGCGAACCAGCATATTCTTCAACCTCTTCTCGACGACCCGAATGCGCACTAGAGGGATTCTCCCGTACTTCCGGTCAGCAGCCGAGCTTTCGCGCGAGGTCGACGAAGTCCTTCGCATTGACGTCGAAGCGCGGCTCGAACGCGACGTCCTTCTTCGCCGCATCCCCGAACTCCAGCGGCCGCTGAACGAAGGCGGTGCGCAGCCCCGCGCGCGCCGCGGCATCGAGGTCGTCCTTGTGCGCCGCGACCATCAGTACCTCGCTCGGCGTCAGACCGAGCAGCCGGGCGGCGCCCCGGTAGGCTTCCGGATCGGGCTTGTAGTGCGCGAAGAGCTCCGCGGAGAGGATGCAATCCCACGGCAGGCCGCCGTGTTTCGCCATGTTGGTGAGCAGCGCCACGTTGCCGTTCGAGAGCGTCGCGATCACGTACTTCTTCTTGAGCCGCTTCAGCCCGCCCACTGCCTCCTTCCACGGCGCGAGACGATGCCACGCTCGGTTCAATTGGTCCTTGTCCGCCTCGGTCAGCCCCGCGATCGCGAACCTGACGAGCAGCTCGTCGAGGATACTCCGGTGCAGGCCGTCGATGTTGGTCCACGGCAGCTCGCCGCGCCGCACCCGGTCCATCGCAGGGCGGTAGCCGCCGCGCCACGCGTCGGCAAAGGCGGCCCAATCGATCTTGATCTTCTTGCGCCGCCCCAGGCGCCTCCCCTCCTCGATCAGCGACCCCCGCCAGTCGACCACCGTGCCGAACACGTCGAACGTCAACGCCTTCACCTCGCACGCCAGCTTCTTCACTTCGCCTCCGGGAGAAAGACCTGCAGGAGATCGTTGAGGAATCTCCGGCCGAGCGCCGTCGTGCGGATTCGCGCGTGGTCTCGCTCGATTAGGCCCTTACTCTCTGCGGCGGCGAACTCGCGCTCCGCCGCTACGATCGGCAGCCCGGTCCGCTCCGAGAACATCGCGACCGGGAAGCCCTCGGCGAGACGCAGCGCATTCATCATGAACTCGAACGGGAGATCGCTCCGCCCCAGATCGCGCCGCTCGACGATCTGCGTGCCCGCCGCGACGCGCCGCATGTATTCGACCGGCGTCCGCGCGCGCACCTCGCGCACGACCCGGTCGGCGAACGAGATCTTCGCGTGCGCGCCGGCGCCGATTCCGAGGTAGTCGCCGAAGCGCCAATAGTTCAGATTGTGGCGGCACGCCATGCCGGGCAGCGCGTACGCCGAGGTCTCGTAGCGCTCGTAGCCCGCGGTGGCCAGGCGACGCTCGACCGTATCGCCGATCTCGGCCGACGTGTCCTCGTCGGGAAGCAGCGGCGGGCGAGTGAAGAACACCGTGTTCGGCTCGATCGTGAGGTGATAGAAGGACAGGTGCGGCGCACGCGTGGCGATGCCGGTTTCCACGTCGAGCTCCGCGTCAGCTACCGTCTGCTCCGGCAGCGCGTACATCAGGTCCAGGTTGAAGTTCGTGAAGTGCGCGTGCGCAATCTCGACCGCGCGGTGCGCCTCGCGCTCGTCGTGGATGCGACCGAGCGCGCGGAGGTGCTCCGGATTGAAGGTCTGGATTCCGATCGATAGGCGGTTCACGCCCGCCGCACGGAAGTCGCGGAACTTGTCGGACTCGAACGTGCCCGGATTCGCCTCGAGCGTGATCTCGGCATCGGGCTCGAGCGGCAGGCGCGCGCGAATCGCGGCGAGCAGGTGGTCGATCGCGCGCGCCGAGAAGAGGCTCGGCGTGCCGCCGCCGAAGAACACGCTGTGGACGCGCCGGCCCCAGACGTCCGGCAGCGCCGATTCGAGGTCGGCGATCAGAGCGGCGACGTATTTGTCCTCCGGAAGCGAACCGCGCGACTCGTGCGAATTGAAGTCGCAGTACGGGCACTTGCGCACGCACCAGGGCAGGTGCACGTAGAGCGCGAGCGGGGGCAGCGCCGCGAGGCGGAGGCGGTGGCCGGCAGCTGGAGCGTGGACGATGGCAGGGGACATGGCGGTCGGGACGCCACTCGATGATAGAGCAGCGGCCGAGCCTAGGGCGGACCCGCTGCGCCCGGCGTATATTGCCCCGGTCCGCCCCCGGGGCGCCCGATGCGCGAACTGAAGCAGACCATCCGGTTCTGCACGTCGAGCGACGGCGCGCGCATCGCCTAGGCCAGGATGGGCAGCGGCCCGCCGCTCGTCCGGGCTGCGCACTTCCTCATCCGCAACAGTGCGAGCGTCACCAAAGCCCGTCACCTCTAGACGCTGTTCGACTTTCTGAAGCGGCAATAGGACGGAGGTTCCCGATGCGCATCGCGATTTACGGCACCGGCGGCGTGGGCGGCTACTTCGGCGCGCAGCTCGCGCGCGCCGGAGAGGACGTCGTCTTCATTGCGCGCGGCGCGCACCTTGAGGCGATCCGCAAGCAGGGGCTGCGCGTGGAAACGCCCAAAGGCGAGCTTGTGATCGAGCCCGCGCAGGCGACGGACGATCCCGCGCAGGCGGGCGTCGTGGACACCGTCCTCGTCAGCGTGAAGGCGTGGCAGGTGTCCGACGCTGCACGCGCCATGCGGCCCATGATCGGGCCGGACACGATCGTCGTGCCGCTCCAGAATGGCGTGGAAGCGCCGTCTCAGGTCGCTGCGGTGCTCGGCGCCGAGCGCGTGCTCGGCGGGACGTGCGGGACGCTGAGCCAGGTGACCGGCCCCGGCCGGATCCGCAGCATCGGCGAGGCCCACTTCGTCAAGTTCGGCGAGCTGGACAACCGCGCGAGCGAGCGAGCCGAGCGCCTGCGACAGGCCTTCGAGCGCGCCCGGGTGCAGGTCGAGATCCCCGCCGACATCCACCAGGCCATCTGGGGAAAGTTCCTCCTCGTCGCTTCATTCGGTGGCGTGGGGGCAGTGGCGCGCGCCCCGCTCGGAATCGTTCGTACCGTGCCCGGGACGCGGCGCCTGCTCGAGCAGTGCATGCACGAAGTCCAAGCAGTCGCGCGCGCTCGCAGAGTGGCTCTGGCAGATGCGGTCGTCGCCAGCACGCTGGCCTTTCTCGATGCGATGCCGGCCGCAGCGACGACCTCCCTGCAGCGGGACATCACCGACGGAAAGCCGTCCGAGCTCGAGGCGTGGAACGGCGCGGTGGTGCGCCTGGGCCGCGAAGCGGGCGTGGCAACGCCGCTGCATGAGTTCATCTATCACTCCCTGCTGCCGCTGGAGCTGAAGGCGAGTGGCCAGTTGAAGTTTCCCGCCTGACGGAGAGTCCCGGGTTTCGCCGGGTTGTGCGACACAACATCGCCAGATCGGGACTGCAGTAGTTACCCGGGGAGGTCCTCTTCCCGCAGCAACGCAAGCAGCCGCCGCAACGCCTTGCCCCGATGGCTGACCGCGTGCTTCTCCTGCGGCGCCAGCTCGGCTGCCGTTCGTCCGAAATCGGGCAGCAGGAAGTGCGGGTCGTAGCCGAACCCGCCCGCACCGCGGTGATCGTCGACCACCTCGCCGTGCCATCGCCCCTCCGCGATCAGCGGCTCGGGATCGTCGGCGTGCCGGACCAGCACGACGACGCAGTAGTAGTGTGCACGGCGGTCGGGTCGGCCCTTCAGAAGGGAGATCAGCTTCTCGTTGTTGCGCCGGTCGGACTTCGGTTCGCCGGCGAAGCGCGCGGAGTGCACGCCGGGCTCGCCGCCGAGCGCCGCGACGCAGATCCCGGAGTCGTCTGCGAGCGCCGGCAGGCGCGCGTGCCGCGCCGCATTCCGCGCCTTCGCGAGCGCGTTCTCCACGAAGGTCGCGTGCGGCTCCTCGGCGTCGGGCACGCCGAGGTCGCCTTGCGGCACGACGTCGATCCCGAGTGGAGCAAGAAGGTCGCGAAACTCGCGGATCTTGCCGGGATTCGCGGAGGCCAGGACCAGCGTCTTCACGAGCCGAGCGCGGCCCGCTGCTTCGCGATCAGCTCGCGGATGCCCTGCTCCGCGAGCGCGACGAGCGCGTCCAGCTCCGCGCGGGTGAAAGGAAGGCCTTCCGCGGTGCCCTGCAGCTCGACGAAGCCGCCCGCGCCGGTCATCACGACGTTCATGTCGGTGTCGCACGCGGAGTCCTCGGTGTAGTCGAGGTCGAGCACCGGCACGCCCCGGTACACGCCGACCGAGACGGCGGCGACAAAGTCGCGGATCGCGGCGCCGGTCACGGCCCCAGCGGCGCGCAGCGTGCCGATTGCGTCGTGGACGGCGACGAACGCGCCCGTGATGCTCGCGGTCCGCGTTCCGCCGTCGGCCTGGATGACGTCGCAGTCGACCTGGATCGTGCGCAGGCCGAGGAGCGTGAGGTCGACGACCGTGCGCAGGCTGCGGCCGATCAAGCGCTGGATCTCGAGCGTGCGGCCAGACTGCTTGCCGCGTGCCGCCTCCCGGTCGGTCCGCGTATTGGTCGACCGCGGGAGCATGCCGTACTCCGCGGTGACCCAGCCCTGGCCCTTGTCCTTCAGGAACGGCGGCACCCGTTCCTCGACGCTCGCGGTGCAGAGGACTTTCGTGTCGCCGAACTCGACGAGCACGGAACCTTCCGCATGCTTGGTGTATCCGCGGGTGATGCGGACCGAACGGAGCTCGCCGGGTGCACGGCCGCTCGGCCGGGCCCACCCTTCCAACTTCACCCTTCCCCCTTCCCTACTTGGAGTGCTTCTGGATCGCGTTGCGGATCTCGTCGATCGCGCGCTCGATCTCGTCGTCGGTGAGGTACCCGCCCGTGGCCGGCGGCATCGACTTGCCGAACCGCTCCATCGTCGACTTGATGTCGGTCGGGTCCATGCTGACGGTGGAGATCCAGTCCTTTCCGGCGCCCTCGGACTCCTCGAACCACGTCATCGCCACCACGGAGGCGTTGTCGCCGTCCTTCCCGGCGCGGACCTCGGCCATGTCGATGAGCTTCGGCACGGCGTACATCACCTCGGCGCGCAGCAGCTCCTCGCAGATGTGCCGGCCGGTAAGCGGCCCCCAGACGCCGTCGGTGCACATCAGGATGACATCGCCGTGCCGCAGCGCCGTGCGGCGCGAGAGGTCGACCTTCGGCGGCCCCATCTGTCCGAGGCAGTTGAAGATCTTGTTCCGGTCGGGGTGCGCCGCAACGGCCTCCTCGCGCACCCGGCCGGCGTCGACCAGGATCTGCACCCGCGAGTGGTCCTTGGTCTGCCCCTCGATGCGGCCGTTGCGGATCAGATACAGGCGCGAGTCGCCGACGTGTGCCCAGTGCGCCAGGCCGTCCTGGACGACGCACGCGACGCAGGTCGTGCGCGGCGTTTCGAGCAGGCTCCTGACGTTCGCGTAGTCGACGATCGCGTGGTGCGCGTTGGTGATCGAGTCGAGGAGGAACTTGATCGGGTCGGCGAGCCGCGGCTGCGCGCTGCGCTGGAACGCCTCCGCGATGAACTGGGTCGCGATCTGCGCCGCGACCTCGCCGTGCAGATGCCCGCCCATGCCGTCCGCGATGACCATGCACAGGGCGTCGCGGCTGTAGCAATAGACCACGCGGTCCTGGTTGGACTTGCGCGGTCCCTGACGGCTTTCCTGATAAATCGAGAACTTCATCGCATTCCCCCGCCTCCAGGGGCCTACCGTCTCCCCGTCACCGCCGCGCGAGCCGGCCGAGCGCCCCGCGGAGGTTGGTCACGAACGAGCGCCTGCTCGGCCCCTCCGGGTCTTTCTCGCGCAGCAGCACCTTCTGCAGCGCCATCACGCTCTGCGGGCGCTTGGAATGGTCGAGCTGCAGGCACCAGTCGATCGTCTCAAGCAGCTGGTCGGAGTACTTGTCGGCGAAGATCTTCGTCGCCGACACGTAGCGGTCCTTCTCGACCCGCAGGTCCGCCGCCTGCGGCGCCGCCCCGGCGAGGCACGCGAAGATGCTCGCACCGATCGAGTAGATGTCGCTCCACGGGCCGAGCAGCTCGCGCTTCTGGTAGTGCTCCGGGGAAGCGAAGCCAGGCGTGTACATCGGGTTCAGCTTGAAGCTCTCGGCGGTGAGGGTCTGGCGCGCGGCGCCGAAGTCGATCAGCACCGGCGTGATGTCGTTGCGGATGTAGATGTTCGCCGGCTTGATGTCCAGATGCAGCAGCTTGTTCGCGTGCACCTCGCGCAGGCCGTTCAGGAGCAGCGTGAACACCCGTCGGATGAAGTTCTCCTTCATAGCGCCGCGGCGCACCTGGATGTGCTCCTGCAGCGTGCGGCCGCGCTCGTAGCGCATGACGAGGTACACCGTCTCGTTGGCGCGGAAGAAGTTCAGCACTCGCACGACGTTGGGGTGGGAAAGCTTCGCGAGCGCGCGGCCCTCCTCGAAGAAGCACTTCATCCCGTAGCGGAAGGTGGCGAGATTGTCCTCGGCGATCGACGGCAGCACGTCGCCCTCGCGGCGCAGCGCGAGCGAGGACGGCAGGTACTCCTTGATCGCGACCGGCTGGTCGCCCTCGTCGTGCGCGAGGTACACGATCGAGAAGCCGCCAGCGGAGAGGACTTTCGTGACGCGGTAGTTCTGGAGCTGATAGCCCTCGGGCAGCGGAAGGTTCGCTTGCGACGGCATGGCTCCGGGACGTGGGAGGGGCTTTGTTAAGATAGCGGAAGAGCGTCGTCGATTCTCTGTGTTTGCCCCGCCAAAGTAAAGCGGCCGCATCCTATGGCAAGCAGCCAATCCGGCAGTTTTCCCGGGCGTGAGCGCGAGGCACGCGGCCGGACCGCACCCGAGCGCGAGGACTCATGATCAGCAGCATGACCGGCTACGCCACCGTCGCGCGCGAGCTTGCGCAAGGCACGCTCACACTCGAGCTGAAGAGCGTCAACGGCCGGTTCCTGGACGTGCAGTTCCGCATGGCCGAAGATTTGCGCGCGGTCGAGCCGGGCCTGCGCGAGCTCGTCACCGCGGCGGTCGGCCGCGGCAAGGTCGACTGCCGGGTCAACTTCGCCGCGGCGCCGCTTGCGCGCGGGGAGGTCGCGCTCAACCAGGACGTCGTCGCGCGGCTCGCACGCCTCTCGCAGGCGGTGCGCGCCGCGCTGCCCGACGCGCAGCCGCTGCGCGTCAGCGACGTTCTGCACTGGCCCGGCGTGCTGGGCGACGACGCTGCCGGCGCCGAGGCGCTGCGCGAGGCGGCTCTGGAGGCGATGCGCGCGGCACTCGCCGAGCTCGGCGCGGCGCGCGCGCGGGAGGGAGAAAGGCTCGCCGCAATGATCCGCGAGCGCCTCGCTCGCATTCGCGCACGTCTCGCGGAGCTCGAGCCGCTCGTGCCCCAGGCGATCGCGGCGTACGAAGAGAAGCTTGCGGCGAAGCTGCGCGAGGTGCTCGGCGCCGGCGACGAGGACCGAATCCGCCAGGAGATCGCGGTGTTCGGCGTGCGCGTCGACGTCGCCGAGGAGCTGTCGCGCCTCGCGACGCACCTCGACGAGGTCGAGCGCGTGCTCGCCGCGGGCGGCGCCGTCGGCAAGCGCCTCGACTTCCTGATGCAGGAGCTGAACCGCGAGGCGAACACTCTCGGGTCCAAATCCGTCTCGAGGGAGCTCTCCGCCGCGGCGCTCGAGTTCAAGCTCGCGATCGAGCAGATGCGGGAGCAGGTGCAGAATCTGGAATGAGCCCGCGAGTCGTGAGTTGCGGGTCGTGAGGCGTTAACTGCGCCACGCCACGCCGGGCACCACGGTTTACCATCCACGGCAGACGACTCACCATTCGCGGGCATGCAGGGTCTCCTCTTCATCGTCGCCGCGCCCTCCGGTGCTGGGAAGAGCTCGCTCGTCAACGCCGTGCTGGCGGAGGACCCGCGGCTGCGCCTCTCGATTTCCTATACGACGCGCGTGCCGCGGCCGGGCGAGGTCAACGGGCGCGAGTACCACTTCGTGGACCGCGAGACCTTTCTCTCTATGGCGGCAGCGGGCGACTTCCTCGAGAGCGCCGAGGTGCACGGCAACTTCTACGCGACCTCGCAGCGCCAGATCGACGAAATCCGCGCCGGCGGCCGCGATGCGCTGCTCGAGATCGACTGGCAGGGTGCGCAGCAGGTGCGCCGCCTCTACGCCGACGCAGTCGGCATCTTCATCCTGCCGCCGTCGCTCGAGGCGCTGCGCGACCGGCTAATCGCGCGCGGCCAGGATTCCGAGGCGGTCATCCGGCAGCGTCTCGCCGCCGCCGAGGAGGAGATGAGCCACGCCCCGGAATTTGATTACGTTATAATTAACAAAGACTTCGACGAGGCGCAGCGGGACCTCGCCGCAGTCGTACGGGCGTCGCGCCTGTCGCTCGAGCGGCAGAGCGTACGCCACCCCGAATTATTCCGACCGCGCAAACCTGCATAATCGACCATGGCCCGAATCACAGTAGACGACTGCCTCAAGCGCATCCCCAACCGTTTCCAGCTCACGCTGGCCGCGACCTACCGCGCGCGCCAGCTCGCCCAGGGCGGCACGCCGCTGATCGAGAGCGTGCGTGACAAGCCGACCGTGCTCGCGCTGCGCGAGCTCGCGGCCGGCAAGATAGGGCTGGAGATGCTCAACCGCGTCCACCAGAACTGAACCGGAAACTTGCCGCGCCGCGCCCGTGACCTGATCGCATCCAGCAACGTCCCGGCGCGAACGGGCGAACGGGAGGCGGCGTGACGACCGCCGTCGCTTCCCTCGAGGGCCTCAAGCAGAGCGTCGCCGCCTACCTCAAGCCGGCGGACCTCTCCCGCCTAGAAGAGGCCTACCACTTCAGCGACGCCGCGCACCAGGGGCAGTTCCGCAAGTCGGGCGAGCCGTACATCTCCCATCCGGTCGCGGTCGCGGAGATCCTATCGCACTGGCAGCTCGACACGCAGACGCTCGTCGCCGCGCTGCTGCACGACGTCCTCGAGGACACCAGCGTCTCGAAGGAGGACCTCAGCGAGCGCTTCGGCAAGCCGGTATCGGAGCTCGTCGACGGCGTCTCGAAGCTCGACCGCATCGAGTTCCAGAACGCACAGGACGCGCAGGCCGAGAACTTCCGCAAGATGCTGCTCGCGATGGCGCGCGACGTGCGCGTCATCCTGATCAAGCTGGCCGACCGCCTGCATAACATGCGCACGCTCGACGCCGTCGGCGTGCAGAAGCGCCATCGCGTCGCGCGCGAGACGATCGAGATCTACGCGCCGATCGCCAACCGTCTCGGCCTCGACGGACTGTACCGGGAGCTGCAGGAGCTCGCGTTCCAGCACCTTCATCCGATGCGGTTCCGGGTGCTCGCGAAGGCGGTCAAGGGCGCGCGCGGCAACCGCCGCGAGGTGGTGAACAAGATCCTCGAGGCGCTGAAGGCACGGCTCAAGGAGGCCGGACTCGAGGCCTCGGTCACCGGGCGCGAGAAGCACGTCTTCTCCATCTACAAGAAGATGATCGAGAAGCACCTGTCGTTCTCGGAGGTGCTCGACATCTACGGGTTCCGGGTCATCGTCAAGGACGTGCCCGCCTGCTACCTCGCGCTCGGCGTGCTGCACGGCCTCTACAAGCCGGTGCCGGGCAAGTTCAAGGACTACATCGCGATTCCGAAGGTGAACGGCTACCAGTCGCTGCACACGGCGCTGATCGGCCCGCACGGGATCCCGGTCGAGGTGCAGATCCGCACGCGCGAGATGAACCGCGTCGCGGAGACGGGCGTCGCCTCGCACTGGCTCTACAAGGAGGACGACGCAGCCACGCTCTCCGAGGTGCAGAGCCGCACGCACAAGTGGCTGCAGTCGCTCATCGAGATCCAGAACGCCAGCGGCGACTCGAGCGAGTTCCTCGAGCACGTCAAGGTCGACCTCTTCCCCGAGGAGGTATACGTCTTCACGCCGAAGGGCAAGATCATGTCGCTGCCCCGCGGCGCGACGCCGGTCGACTTCGCCTATGCGGTGCACACGGACATCGGCAACCGCTGCGTCGCCGCCAAGGTGAACTACGAGCTCGTGCCGCTGCGCACCGAGCTCAGGAACGGCGACCGCATCGAGATCATCACCGCCGCGCACGCGCACCCCAACCCGGCGTGGCTCTCGTACGTGAGGACCGGCAAGGCGCGCTCGCAAATCCGGCACTTCCTCAAGACCATGCAGTTCGAGGAGTCGACCGCGCTCGGCGAGCGGCTGCTCGGCCAGGCCCTGCGCTACCTCGACAGCGACGTCCTCAAAATCACGCCGGAGCGCTGGGAGAAGCTGGTGCGCGATTCCGGCGCCAAGTCGCGCGAGGAGATCCTCGCCGACATCGGGCTCGGCAAGCGGCTCGCGGCGATCGTGGCGCGGCAGCTCCTCGCCTTGGCCGATCACGCGCCGGCCGACGCGAAGCCCGCCGGCTCGATCGTGATCCGTGGTTCCGAGGGGATGGCGGTGCAGTTCGCGAAGTGCTGCCGGCCGATCCCCGGCGATCCGATCATCGGCTTCATTAAGAAGGGCCAGGGACTCGTGGTCCACACCCACGACTGCCCGACCGCGCTCAAGGCCCGCAGCGACCCCGACAAGTGGATCGAGGTCGACTGGGCCTCCGAGACCGACCGCACGTTCGGCGTCGGCATCCGTGTCGTCGCCGCCAACCAGCGCGGCGTCCTCGCGAAGGTCGCAGCGTCGATCGCCGAGGCCGGCTCCAACATCGACAACGTGAGCATGGACGAGGAGCGCGGCGTCTACACTGCGATGTACTTCACGATCGAGGTGCAGAACCGCCTGCACCTCGCGCGGCTGATGAAGACCCTCCGCCGCATCCCGGAGGTCGTCAGGATCACCCGGCTCAGGGATCAGACGACGCGCTAGCGTAGGTCCGCAGCAAAGGCTTCGCCAGGAGGAGACATGAAGGCAAGAACGAACGGCATAGAGCTCGAGTACTCGGTCGAAGGCAGCGGGCCGTGGCTCGCGATGAGCCACTCGCTCGCGTGCAACTCGCACATGTGGGACGAGCAGATGCCCCTGCTGACGAAGCGCTTCAAGGTGTTGCGCTTCGACACGCGCGGGCACGGCGGCAGCGATGCGCCGGCGGGCGCGTACACGCTCGAGCAGCTGGCCGACGACGCGAAAGGCCTGCTCGACGCCCTCGGCATCCGCACGGCGCACTGGGCGGGACTGTCGATGGGCGGGATGATCGGGCAGACGCTGGCACTGAAGTACCCCGGGGTGCTCACGAGCCTCGTCCTTGCCGACACGTCGAGCCGCATTCCCGAGGAGGCCGCCCCGGTGTGGGCCGAGCGGATCAAGGTCGCCGAGTCGAAAGGCATGGAGCCGCTCGTGCAGCCGACGCTCGAGCGCTGGTTCACCGCGCCCTATCGCGCCGCGCAACCGACCCAGATGAAGCGCGTCGGCGACATGATCCGCGCGACGCCCGTGCCCGGCTACGTCGGCTGCTGCCAGGCGATCCCGAAGCTCAACCTCACCGGGCGGCTGAAGGAGATCCAGGTGCCGTCGCTCGTCATCGTGGGCGACCAAGACGCAGGCACGCCGCCGGCGATGGCGCAGGCGATCCATGAGAACCTGCCCGGCTCGGAGCTCGTGATCATCCCCTCGGCGTCGCACCTGTCGAACGTCGAGCAGCCGGCGGCGTTCGACGCCGCACTCTCGAAGTTCTACGACCGCATCGGGGCCTGAGGATCGCCGCAGCGCACCGTTGACGGCGCCGGCCGATCGGCCGATCATTTGAGGCCTCATCTATTGAGGCCTAAATTTTTTTCCCGATGTCGCAGCTTGCGGGGCAGCATGCGGTCGTGACGGGGGGCGGCCGGGGCATCGGCGCCGCGATCGCGCAGGCGCTTGCGCGCGAGGGCGCGACGGTGTCGGTGCTCGGCCGTGACGCCGGACGCCTCGCCGCGCAGGTCGCGGCGCTCGGCGGCGACGCACAGGCGCAGGCCGTCGGCGTCGACGTGACGGACGAGGCGTCGGTGCGCCGCGCTTTCGCAGCGGTGCGCGAGCGCTTCGGGCGCATAGACATACTGGTGAACAACGCCGGCGAGGCGAAGAGCGCGCCGCTGGCCAGGACGGACCTCGCGCTCTGGCAGGACATGCTGGCAGTGAACCTCACCGGCACGTTCCTGTGCACGCGCGAGGCGATCGCCGAGATGACGAAGCGCGGCAGCGGCCGGATCGTGAACGTCGCGAGCACCGCCGGGCTGCTCGGCTACGCGTATGTTCCCGCGTACTGCGCCGCCAAGCACGGCGTCATCGGATTGACCCGCGCGGCGGCGCTCGAGGCGGCAAAGTCGGGCGTGACCGTGAACGCGGTCTGCCCCGGCTACACCGAAACCGAGATCGTGCAGGACGCGGTGGCGAACATCGTCGCCAAGACCGGCAAGAGCGAAGCCGAGGCGCGTGCGGCGCTCGTCGCCCGCAATCCGCAGGGCCGGATGATCCAGCCGCACGAGGTGGCCGCCGCGGTGCTGTGGCTGTGCCTGCCCGGCTCGGGATCGATCACCGGCCAGGCGATCGCGGTCGCGGGCGGGGAGGTGATGGGTTGAGCGACACCATCTCGGAACCGGTCGACCGCGAGTCCCGCGCATCGCGCGCCGACCACGAGGCGTTGCGGCTGTGGCTGCGCCTGCTCACCTGCACGAGCCTGATGGAAGCCTCGGTGCGTGCGGAGCTGCGGCGCGACTTCGACTGCACGCTCCCGCGCTTCGACCTGATGGCGCAGCTCGAGCGCAACCCGGACGGCCTGCGCATGGGCGAGCTGTCGAAGCGCCTGATGGTCACCGGCGGCAACGTGACCGGCATCACCGACCAACTCGTGAAAGAGGGTCTGGTGACGCGCGCGGCACCGCCCGACGATCGCCGCGCATTCGTCGTCCGCCTAACGCCCGCGGGCCGGCGCAGCTTCCTGCGGATGGCGGAGTCGCACGAAGCGTGGGTCGTGAAGCTCGTATCCGGCCTGTCCGCGCTGGAGCGCAGGCAGCTGTTCGATCTGCTGGCCAAGCTGAAGAAGAGCGTCACGAGTGCACGCGATGACTGACTGCGCGAGGCGAGCCCGATGAGCGACAAGACCTATCTCGATTGGCCATTCTTCGGCGACGAGCATCGGTCGCTCGCGCACGATCTCGACGCGTGGGCCGCGGAGCGGCTCGCGGGCGGCCACGATCACGTCGACACCGACGCCGCCTGCCACAACCTGGTCGCGATGCTGGGCGAGTCGGGCTGGCTCGAGTACTGCGTGCCGAAGGCCTGGGGCGGGCGGCTCGAGCGCATTGACTCACGCAGCCTGTGCATCGCGCGCGAGACCCTCGCGCGCCACGACGGCCTCGCCGATTTTGCGTTCGCCATGCAGGGGCTCGGTTCGGGCTCGATCTCGATCGCCGGCTCGGACGAGGTGCGCGGCCGCTACCTGCCGCGCGTCGCGCAGGGCGAGGCGATCGCGGCCTTCGCGCTCTCGGAGCGCGAGGCCGGCTCCGACGTTGCGGCAATGCTGACGCGAGCGCGCGTCGACGGCGACGAGGTCGTCCTCAATGGCTCGAAGACCTGGATCTCGAACGGCGGAATCGCCGATTTCTACTGCGTGTTCGCGCGCGAGATGGACGCCCCCGGCGCGCGCGGCATCAGCGCTTTCGTGGTCGATGCGGACACCCCCGGCTTGAGCGTCGCCGGCCGGATCGACGTCATCGCGCCGCACCCGCTCGCGAGCCTGGCGTTCGAGGACTGCCGCGTCCCCGTCGCGAGCCGCCTCGGCGCGCCGGGCGAAGGCTTCAAGGTGGCGATGCAGACGCTCGACATCTTCCGCGCCTCGGTGGCGGCGGCGGCGCTCGGATTCGCGCGGCGCGCCCTCGACGAGGCGATCGGGCGCGCCACCTCGCGCAAGATGTTCGGCCAGGCGCTCGCCGACTTCCAGCTCACGCAGGCGGCGATCGCCGACATGGCGACCGGGATCGACACCGCAGCCCTTCTCACCTACCGCGCGGCCTGGCTGCGCGACGTGAAGCAGGCGCGCACGACCCGCGAGGCCGCGATGGCGAAGATGGTGTCCACCGAGACTGCGCAGACGATCATCGACCGCGCGGTACAGATCTTCGGCGGTCTAGGCGTGGTGTCGGGACAGGCGGTGGAGACCCTCTACCGCGAGATCCGCAGCCTGCGCATCTACGAAGGGGCGACCGAGGTGCAGAAGCTCATCATCGCCCGCGAAACGCTGAGAGGCTGAGCGGTGACCTACACGGCCCACATCGACACGTTCGCACGCGACAACCTGCCGCCTCCGCACCAGATGCCGGAGTGCCTCTTCGAGCGTCCGGAGTTCCGCTACCCGGCGCGCATGAACTGCGCCGCGGAGCTGCTCGACAGGATGGTGGCTGCGGGGCACGGCGAGCGCCCGGTCATCCATACGATGATCGAGGGGAAGAAGTATTCCTGCACCTACCGACAGCTCGCGGCGCGCGCCAACCGGATCGCGCACGTTCTCGTGCACGACCTGAAGCTGGTGCCAGGCAATCGCGTCCTGCTGCGAGGGCCGAACAACCCGATGATGGCCGCGTGCTGGTTCGGCGTGATCAAGGCCGGATGCATCGCGGTGGCGACGATGCCGCTCCTGCGCGCGAAGGAGCTGAAGCAAATCATCGACAAGGCACGGGTCGGCGCCGCGCTGTGCGACGTGCGGCTCGACGAGGAGATGCGGCTCGCGCAGCCCCAGTGCCCGAGCCTAAAGCAGGTGCTGTGGTTCAACCACCGCGGCCCCGGCTCGCTGGAAGCGCTCCTCGAGGGGAAGCCCGCCGAGTTCCCGAACGTCGACACTGCGGTCGACGACGTGGCGCTCATCGCGTTCACCTCCGGCACGACCGGCCAGCCCAAGGGCTGCATACACTTCCACCGCGACGTGATCGCGATGTGCGACGCGTTCCCGCGCTCCTGCCTCAAGCCGGTGAAAGAGGACGTCTTCTGCGGCACGCCGCCCATCGCGTTCACGTTCGGGCTCGGCGGCATGCTCTGCTTCCCTATGCGGGTCGGCGCCTCGACCGTGCTGATCGAGCGCCTGACACCGGAGCTGCTGCTGCAGACGATCCAGGACTTCAAGGCGACCGTCTGCTTCACCGCGCCGACCTTCTACCGGATGATGGCGCCGGCAGTGAAAGGCTACGACCTCGCGAGCCTGAAGAAGTGCGTTTCGGCCGGCGAGGTGCTGCCGGATGCGACGCGGCAGCTCTTCAAGCAGGCGACCGGCATCGAGATCCTGGACGGCCTCGGCTCGACCGAGATGATCCACATCTTCATCGCTCACACTGCGGAGCGAGTGCGGCGCGGCGCGACCGGCTATGCGATCCCGGGATACAGGGCAACCGTGCTCGACGACGACGGCAAGCCATGCGCGCCGGGCGTGGTCGGCAAGCTCGCTGTCAAGGGGCCGACCGGCTGCAAGTACCTCGCCGACGAGCGCCAGACGGTCTACGTCCAGCACGGCTGGAACGTCACCGGCGACGCGTACGCGATGGACGAGGACGGGTACTTCTACTTCCAGGCGCGCGCCGACGACATGATCATCTCGGCGGGCTACAACATCGCTGGACCGGAGGTCGAGGCGGCGCTGCTCGCCCACGAGGCGGTCGCCGAGTGCGGGGTGGTCGGCGCACCCGACGAGGAGCGCGGCATGATCGTCAAGGCCTATGTCGTGCTCAAGCCGGGCTTCACCGGCGATGCGGCGCTGACGAAGGCGCTGCAGGATCACGTGAAGGCGGCCATCGCGCCGTACAAGTATCCGCGTGCAATCGAGTTCCGCAATGCGCTGCCGCGCACCGAGACCGGCAAGCTCCAGCGCTTCAAGCTGCGGCAGGAAGCGGCATCGGACGCAGGTCTGCGTCCATGAGGATCGCGGTGCTGGGCGGCGGCAACGGCGCCTACGCCGCCGCCGCCGACCTGGCAGAGCAGGGTCATGAGGTGCGCCTCTGGCGGCGCGACGCGGCGGCATTCGCGCCGGTGCTCGATTCGCAGTCGATCACGCTCAAGGACGTCGAGGGTCGCCGCGGCGTGCGGCTCGCGCTCGCGAGCACCGATATCGGCAATACGGTGCACGGGGCAGAATTGCTCGTCGTCCCGACGCCCGCTTTCGCGCAAGTCGGCATCGCGCAAGCGCTCGCTCCGCACATGTCCGACGGCCAGGTCGTGTTCCTCCCGCCGGGCACGTTCGGCAGTTACGCAATGGCAAGAGCGCTGCGCGATGCAGGCAGCCGCGCGACGGTCACGTTCGCCGAGACCGGGACCCTGCCTTATCTCGCGCGCAAGCACGGCCCGGCCGAGATCGCGATCACGATCCGCGCCAAGCGCCTGCCCACTGGCGCCTTCCCGGCGAGCCGAGGCGCGCACGCACTCGACGTGGTCTTGCGCGCGTACCCGTCGGTCGAGCCGGTCGAGGATGCGCTGTCCGGCGCGCTGATGAACGCCGGGCCGATCATCCATCCGCCGCTCATCCTGATGAACGCGGGCCCTCTCGAGCACTTCGAGAAGTGGGACATCCACAAAGAGGGCACCCAGCCCGCGATCCGGCGCGTCACCGACGCGCTCGACGGCGAGCGGATCGCGGTCCGCGAGGCGCTCGGTTACCGGCCGTACCATTTCCCGCTGCGCGACCACTACGCGACCGACAAGTGGATGTACGGCGACGCGCACGACCGGCTGGTCGAGTCCGGCGACTGGCGCGAGAAGATCGAGCTGACGACGCACCGCTACATGCGCGAGGACGTTGAGTGCGGGCTTGCGTTCCTCGTTTCGGTCGCTGAATGGACGCGCGTGCCGTGTCCGGTCGCACGCGGACTGCTTGCGCTCGGCTCGGCGGTGTGCGGCACCGACTTCCGGAACGGGCCGCGGACGCTCGAAGCGCTCGGGCTCGCCAGTCTCGGCCGGGCCGCGATGCGCCGACTGCTGGACGAGGGATTGTGACTCTCGCGGTCATCGCCTCGCTCGGCGCCGGCCGGATGGGTCGCGGCATCGCGCACGCATTCGCCTACGCCGGCCACGACGTCCTGCTCGTCGATCTCAAAGCCCGCGCACGGGACGCCGCGCGCAAGCTCGCGGACGAGGTGCGGGCCGAGGTGGACGCGAGTCTCGCGATGCTTGCCTCGCTCGGCGCATTCGACGACGGTGCGCGGCCGGGCATCCTCGCGCGCATTCGCTTCGTCCCGCGGGACGAAGCGCCGGCAGCGCTTGCTCGCGCCGACGTCGTGTTCGAAGGCGTCCCCGAGGTCCTCGACGCGAAGCGCACCGCCTTCGAGTGGGCGTGCGCGCATCTCCGCGTCGACGCGATCGTCGCCTCGACCACGTCGACGATGCTCTCCAGCCACCTCGCCGGCTTCGTCTCGCACCCCGAGCGCTTCCTCAACGCGCACTGGCTCAATCCGGCTTACCTGGTGCCGCTGGTCGAGCTGAGCCCGCACCCCGGCACCGCGCCGGCGATCGTCGCGCGGATGAAGGCGCTGCTGGAGGGGATCGGCAAGGTGCCGGTGATGTGCGCCGCCGCGCCGGGCTTCATCGTGCCGCGCATGCAGGCGCTGATGATGAACGAGGCAGCGCGGATGATCGAGCAGGGCGTCGCGACCGCGGAGGACATCGACCGCGCCGTCCGGTACGGCCTCGGCTTCCGCTACGCCAACACGGGCGTGGTGGAATTCATCGACGTCGGCGGCCTCGACATTCTCTACTACGCGAGCCAATACCTCGCGCAGTCGACCGGCGACGCACGCTACGCCTCGCCCGACATCGTGAACCGCTATATGCACGAGGGGCGCGACGGCCTCCGCACCGGCCAGGGTTTCTACGACTGGAAGGCAATCGACGTGCCGGCGTACCGGCGGGAAGCGCTCGGCCGCCAGCTCGCGATGCTGCGGCAGCTCGGGATGCTCAAGCCCCCGGGCGCTGCGCGCGGCAGGTGACATGCGCGCGTGGCGCATCCGTCGGTACGGCGGTCCGGAGGTCCTCGCCCTGGAGGAGACGCCCGTTCCCGATCCGTTCCCGGGCGATGTGCTGGTGCGCGTCGCGGCGGCCAGCGCGAACCCGAGCGACTGGCGGTTGCGCGAAGGCCAGCTCAAGAAAGCCTTCGCAGTGACGTTCCCGCGCACGATCGGCCGCGACTGCGCAGGGACGGTGGTCGCGCTCGGCGAGGGCGTCACGGATCTCGCGGTAGGCGCCGAGATCTTCGGGGTCGGCGCGCCCGAGCGCGACGGTACCCACGCCGAATATACGTGCCTCAATGCGAACGGCGTCATGGCACGCCCGGCCGCGTTGCCGATGACGAGCGCAACGACGCTCGGCGTCGCGGCGCTCTCCGCTTACATCCCCCTCGTCGAGCTGGCGCGGCTCGCCGCCGGCGAGCGCGTGCTCATCCATGCGGGCGCGGGCGGCGTCGGGCACCTCGCGCTCCAGATCGCGCGCCACCTGGGGGCCGAGGTGATCACGACGTGCAGCGCCGGCAACGCCGATTTCTGCCGGAGCCTCGGTGCCGACCGCGTCATCGACTACGCGCGCGAGGACTTCGCCGCCGCGGCCCGCGACTGTGACGTCGTGTTCGACATGCTCGGCGGCGCGGTGCACGAGCGTTCCGCCGCGGCGATGAGGCCGGGCGGCAGGCTCGTCTACATCCACGGCGATCCGATCCAGCGCGTCGTACGCACCGAAATCCAGGTGCTCAACGCGCCGATCGTGGCGACCCGCGAGCGTCTGAGTCGCATCGCTGAATGGGCGGCTGCCGGCGCGCTGAAACCGCACCTCGAGCGCATCTACGCTTTCGAGGATGCGCCGGCGATGTACGCCGCGAGCCAGCGCGGGCACGGGCGGGGGAAGAAGGTGCTGGCGCTCTGACCAAACGAAAACGCCCCTCGCGGGGCGCTCTTGTTCGGCCGGCGCAGGCTCAGGTTCCGCGGCCCCACAGCCCGCAATAGCGCCGGCAGCGTGTCATGGGGTTGAGGGCCCGAAGGGTCCTCCGCTCGGGTGGCGAATATCGGCCTGAGTGCCCACGCGCGGTAAACACCGCGCAGGGCGCGAATCGTCCGCGCCGGTAGCCGGGCATGGACTCGAGATCAGCCTGCGAAGCGATCGAGGACCCG
Source organism: Burkholderiales bacterium (assembly GCA_035456405.1). Lineage (GTDB taxonomy): Bacteria > Pseudomonadota > Gammaproteobacteria > Burkholderiales > SG8-39 > JAGVSZ01. Next base: position 65,390 of record DATIDG010000008.1, read on the forward strand.
CCCCGGCCCCGTCTCGAGCGAGGCGTAGCCCTCGCCGTCGAACACCGATACGCCGTTTACCCAGACTCCGTGCACGCCGCGCGGCCGGCGGATCATGCGCGTGCCGCCGCCGGGGAGATCGGCGACGCGCTCGAGCTTGGAGATCCCGACCGTCGCCGGGTCGAAGAGCAGCAGGTCGGCCCACGCGCCGGCTTCGATGCGGCCGCGCTCCGGGATCCGGTACTTGCGCGCCGGATCGCTGGTCAGCCGCCGCACGCCCTCCTCCAGCGTGAACGCGCCGCGCTCGCGCACCCAGTGGCCGAGAAAGTGCAGGCCGAAGCCCGCGTCGCAGAGGAACTTGAGGTGCGCGCCGGCGTCCGACAGCGCCACGACGCCGGCCGGGTGCTGCAGCAGCGGCTGCACGCCGTCGTCGGTGCTGTTGAAGAACTTGCCCACGAACGTGATGTCGAGGCTCTCGGCGAAGGCGACGTCGAGGAACGCGTCGAGCGGGTCGAGGCCCGCGACGCGCGCCAGCTCGGCGATGCTCTTGCCCTCGAGCGCCCGGCCCCGCTCGGTGGCCGCCTGGCCGACTTCGATCTTGCGCCAGTCGCCGGCGAAGATCACGCCCGGCTTCGGCGCGGCGAGGTTAGCGCGGAACGCATCGCGGAACGCCGGATCGAGGTAGATCGCCGGCAGGTCCTCCCGCGCCGCCTGCTTCACCCGGTTGAACGCGTCGTGGCTGTAGAGGACGTACGGGTCGCGCAGGCCGAAGTCGAACGACAGCGGCTGGCAGCTCGAGTGGATGTACACCTCGTGCCCGCGCCCGATCGCGGCGCGGCACTGCTCGTACAGGCCGAGCGCGCGGTCCGGATGCGCGTCGCTGTACATCGTGAGCACCGTCACGATGAACGCGGGCCGCCCCGTCGTCGCGGCGATGTTCTCCATGTACGCCGGCGTCGCGCGCGACCCGGTCGCCGCGACGAACACGCCGCGGCCCTCCTCGCCGAGCACGCCGACCAGCGCCGCGAGCTCCGCGTCCGTGGCGAGCGTCGAGGGCATCGGGCGCGAGCCCCACCCGCTGTGGTTCGGCGAGAACGAGGACGCGAAGCCGATCGCGCCGGCGCGGATCGCACCCCGGACCGACTCGCGCATTGCGGCGAGCTCGTCCGGCGTCGGCTCCTTGCGCTCGCACGCGTCTTCGCCCATCACCGCGGTGCGGATCGTCGAGTGCTGCGCCAGCACTGCGACGTTCGCGTACGGCCTGCAGTCCCGGATCGCTTCCATGTACTGCGGAAACGTCTCGAAGTCCCAGCGCGTCCCGGTGAGGAGCGCGTCGAGGTCCATGCCCTCGACCACTGAAAGATTGCGGAGCAGCAGGTCGCGGTGCTGCGGCGGGCTCGGCGCGATCCCGAACCCGCAGTTCCCGATCACCGCGGTCGTCACGCCCAGCGACGGCGACGGCGACAGCGTGGGGTCCCAGGTGACCTGCGCGTCGTAGTGCGTGTGGACGTCCACGATGCCGGGCATGAGCGCCAGCCCGCCGGCGTCGACCGTCGCGCGCGCCGGCTCGTCCGTGCCGCCGACGGCGACGATCCGCCCGTCGCGCACGCCGACGTCGGCGCGCCGTGCCGCGCCGCCGCTGCCGTCGTAGACCGCGGCGCCGCGGATGAGGAGATCGAGCATCGCTAGCGCTTCTCGAGTGTCCTCACCTGCTCGCGCATGTAAGCGAGCGCCGCCTTGCCGTCGACGCTCTTCTTCGCCGCGTCGGCGACCCAGTCGGTCTCGATCTTCGCGAGACGCCTGCGGATCTCGGCGAGCAGGGCGGGCGAGGCGTCGGCGAGCGCGACGCCGTCCTTCTTCATCTGCTCGATCGCGGCCGCATTGGTCTTGTCCCACAGGTTGCCCCAGAGGAGCGACCAGTGCTCGTCGAGGAGCTTCTGGATCGCCGCCTGGTCGGCCGCCGAGAGCGCCTTCCACTTCGCCTCGTTGATGATGAGCGCCTGCACCGCCTGGTTGAAGCCGCCCGGGACATGCAAGCCGTGCTTCACCGCGCTCGTCACCTTGAACCCCGGGATCGACTCGGGCGGAAACAGCACGCCGTCGCCCACGCCCTTCGAGAGGACGTCGTAGGTCTGCGGCGCGGGCGCGAAGAACGGCGTCGCGCCGAGCGCCTCGACGACCGCCTTGGTGACGCCGCCCGCCTCGCGGATCTTCTGGCCCTTGAAGTCGTCGATCGTGCTGATCTGCTTCTTCGTCGTGTAGATCTGGTAGGGCCCGACCATCGCGATGCCCCCGAACTTCAGCCCCTCGAACTCGTTCGCCTGCCTGAAGAACTTGTCGTAGGTGCGCTGCGCGCCGAGCGACATCGCCGAATTGCGGTCGGACATGAACGGCATCTCCAGCCCGCCCAGCAGCACGAAGCGGCCCGCCGTGTAAGCCGTGGTGATGTTGGTGACGTCCGCGACGCCGTTCCGCACCAGATCGAGGTGCGCAGGCGGTGCGCCGAGGGGGGCGATGATCTCGACCTTCACGCGCCCCTGGGTCGCGTCCTCGACCTGCTTCGCCCATACCTTGGTCACGCCGTCGGTGACCGGGTGGGTCGGCGGCAGCCAGTTCGAGTACTTCCAGACGACCTGCGCGGCGGCCGGCGGTGCGGCGAGCGCGGCGGCGATTGCGGCGGCGGTGGCGAGTTTCCTCATGAGTCCTCCCTCACTTCATGAACGACGGCAGCACCAGCGAGATCCACGGCACGAAGACCAGGATCGCTATCCGGACCAGGTCCGACACGATGAACGGCGCCACCCCGCGGAACACGTTCGCGGTGCCGATCTCCCGGAACATCCCCCCGATCACGAATACGTTGAGCCCCACCGGCGGGGTGATCAGGCTGATCTCGGTGACGACGACCACGATGATACCGAACCAGACCGGGTCGAACCCGAGCGCCTGCACGATCGGGAAGAACACCGGGATCGTGAGCAGGATCATGGTCATGCTCTCCAGGACGCAGCCGAGCACGAAATAGATCGCGATGATCGCGAAGATCACTGCCACCGGCGGCACCTGCAGCGACCCGACCCAGGCCGAGATCGCGGCCGGCATGCCGGCGATGTTGACGAAGTTCGAGAACACCAGCCCGCCGATCAGGACCGCGAACATGACCGCGGTGGTGCGCACCGTCTCGACGAGCACGCGCATCAGCACCGGAAACGTGAGCGAGCGGCGCGCGAGCGCCACCGCGAACGCGCCGGACGCCCCGATCCCCGCCGCCTCGGTGGGCGTGAAGACGCCGAGATAGAGCCCGCCGATCACCAGCAGGAAGAGGCCCGCGACCGCCCAGACGTTGCGCAGCGCCGCCCACCGGGCCGGCCCGCTCGTGCGCGCCCCCGGCGGTCCCGCCGCGGGGTCGCGCCACACCGAGTACCGGACGGCCGCGATGTAAAGGAGGATGCCCAGGATCCCGGGCAGGATGCCGGCGGCGAAGAGCTTGCCGATGTCGGTGGAGGTGAGGATCCCGTAGATCACCATCACCACCGACGGCGGAATGAGGATGCCGAGGGTTCCGCCGGCGGCGACCGCGCCGGCGGCGAGCCGGTCCGAGTAGCCGAAGCGCCGCATCTCCGGGATCGCGACCTTGCCCATCGTCGCGGCGGTCGCAACGCTCGAGCCCGAGACCGCGGCGAAGCCGCCGCATGCGACGATCGTCGCCATCGCGAGACCGCCGCGCCGGTGGCCGAGGAACGCGTTGGCGGTGTCGTACAGCTCGTTCGACAGCCGCGCGTGGTTGATGAAGTTGCCCATCAGGATGAACATCGGCAGCACCGACAGGCCGTAGTTCTGCGCGGTCTCGTACGCGATCTGCCCGACCATGTAGGCCGCGCCGTTCAGGTCGCGAAAGAGCGCGAACCCCGCGAAACCGATGGCGAGCATCGAGAAGGCGATCGGTACGCCAGCGGCCGACACGGCGATGAGGAGCGCGAAGCCGGCGAGCGCCGCGAGCATCAGCTGCGTGCCGCGCGCCAGGCGAGGCCGGCGAACACCAGCACGGTCACCGCGCACGCCGTCGCGAGGAACCAGGCGAGCCACGCGAGCGGGAAGCCGAGGTGCGACGACAGGTCGCCGAGCCGGCCGAGCTCGGCGGCCCGCAGCGCGAGGCGCCATGCCACGAACGCGGTGACGAGCGCGGCGAACGAGAAGCCGAACACCGCCTGCCGGCGCTTCGCCCGCTCGGACAGCACCTGCTCGAGGATGTCGATGCGGATGTGCTCGCGTGCGGCGGCGGCGAGCGGCAGGCCGGCGAAGACGATCACCGCAAGCATCAGCTCGGTGGCTTCCGTCGAGCCCCGCACCGGCGCGTTGAACACGTAGCGCCCGACGACGTCCACGAACGTGAGCGCCATCATCGCGAACACGAGCGCGGCGCCCAGCCAGGCGAGCGGGCGCAGCAGCCAGCGATCGATGATTGGGCCCGGCCCGGTCACTTCCGGCCCGCCCTGCGCCGCGTCGCCACGCCGCTACTTCTTGAGCCCGATCGTCCCCATCAGCCGCGCCAGCTCGGCGTCCTCCTTCGCGATCAGCTCGCCGAACTGCGCTGCCGGCATGAACGCCGGCCGCACGCCGAGCTTGTCGGCCGCCTGCGCGAACTCGGGGGTCACCGCGGTGAGCCGGATCGCGCGCTCGAGCTGCGCGATCACCGGCTGCGGCGTGCCGCGCGGCACCGCGATGCCGCGCCACGCCTCGAGGGACACGTCGACGCCCTGCTCCTTGGCGGTCGGCACGTCGGGCAGCGCCGGATCGCGGCTCGGGATCATCGCCGCGAGCAGGCGCACGTTGCCCGATTTCACCTGCGCCGCCAGCGCGCCCGGCAGCTGCACCAGCACGTCGACGTGACCGCCGAGCAGGTTCGGCACCGTCTGCGCCGCGGCGTAGGGCACGTCCACGACCTTCGCCCCGGCGGCCTGGAAGAGCGCCACCGACGAGATGTGCGTGTGGCTGCCGATGCCGGAGTTGCCAACGGTGATCATGCCCGGGCGCGCTTTCGCGTCGGCCAGCAGCTCGGGCAGCGTCTTCCACTTCGCATCGCCGCGCACCGCGACCACCGGCGACTCGACGAGGACGCGCGCCACCGGATCGAACGCCTTGTAGTCGAAGGCGAGCTGGCCCGAGTGGTACGTGGTCGAGATCGAGTTCGAGTTCCAGACGAGCGAGTAGCCGTCGGACTTCTGCGCCGCGACGTAGCGGTAACCGATCGCGCCGCCGGCGCCCGGCCGGTTGACGACGATCACGTTCGCGCCCAGGTGCTTCGACATCCCCTCGGCGAGCAGGCGGGCGGTCACGTCGGCCGACGACCCGGCCGGGAAGAGCACCGTGATCTCGACGTTGCCTTTCTGCGGGAACGGCGGCTCCTGCGCCGCTGCCGGCAGCGCGCACGCCGCGATGAAGACGAACAGACCGGCGATCGAAGCTCTCATTGCCCTTCCTCCTGGGACTCTCACGCCTCCTGCGCCTCGAGGATCTCGGCGACCTGCACCCGCCGGCCCTCGCGCGCCGATTTGATGCCTGCGCGAATCACGGCGAGCGAGTGCGTGCCGCCCTCGCCGCCCATCTCCGGCGGCGGGCCGCCGCGCACCGCCGCCGCGAATTCCTCCAGCTCGTCGACGAACGTGTCGATCTTCGGCACCGCCACCGGCTCCGACTTCTCGGTGCCGCGCCTGAGGAAGCGCAGCCCCTGGTGGAAGTCGTAGTACGCGCTCGCCTCCTTGCCGTAGACGTTCATGACGTAATGCTCGGAAGCCGATGCGTAGCTCGCGTTCAGCGTCGAGAGCGCGCCGTTCTCGTGCTCGATGATCAAGCTCGCGACGTCGGGGTTGTCGCCGGGCAGCACGAGCTGCGCGAGGCTGCCGCTCACCGCCTTGACCGGGCCGACGAGATACTCGAGCGCGTCGATGTAGTGGATGCCGATCTGCAGCATCACGCCGCCCGGCATGCCTTCGGCGGTGTAGCGCCACGAGCTCAGGTCGATCTTCCCAAGCCGGTCGCGGCTGATGTTCGCCTCGGCGTTCACGAGCCGCCCGAACGCGCCGTCGTCGATCCGCTTCCGGATCCAGCGGAAATGGCCCTCGCGCCGACGCTGATAGCCGAGCGCCAGGACGACGCCCGCCTTGCGGCAGGCAGCGGTGATCGCGCGGCCGTCGGCGACGGTGTTCGCGATCGGCTTGTCGAGGAAGACGTGCTTGCCCGCCTCGGCCGCCGCGCGCGTCGTCTCGAGATGGACGTTGTTCGGCGTCGTGTTGACGACCGCCTCGATCGAGCGATCGGCGAGAATCGACTCGTAGCTCGGCGCAGCGCGGCAGGCGTACTTCGCGGCGAACTTCGCCCGCTTTTCCTCCGAGCGCGTGTAGCAGGCCGCGATCTTCAGCTTGCCCGAGCGGACGATCGCATCGGCGAGGACGTCGGACCACCAGCCCATCCCGATGCAGGCGACCTTGAGCGGCTCGGTCATCGCCCGCCCCTACCTGGCGTCGATGCGCCACGCGGCGCCGATCGACTCGACCGCGGCGCGCGCGATGCGCGCGTCGGTCTCCCAGTCGCCGCCGCTCACGCCGATCCCGCCGACGCACTCGCCGTCGAAGATGATCGGGAACCCGCCTTCCATCGCGGTCCACCGGTCCGGCCCCGCCGCGAGCGCCAGGCCGAGCGCATGGGTGGTGTCGAGCGGCTGCGCCTGCGCGCCCTGCATCGTCGTCGGACGCTTGTTCGACGCGGCGCACACCGCCTTGGTCGTCGAGGAATGAACGGTGTGGAAGCGCCCGCCGTCCATACGCTCCAGCACCACGAGGTTGCCGCCGGCGTCGGCGATCGCGACCGTTATGGCGATGCCCGCCTGCTCGGCCTGGCCGACGGCGGTGGCCGTCATCTTGCGCGCGCCGGCGAGCGTCAGGCGCTTCGAGTCCGCGACGTACATCGGTCTCCTCCTGGTGTGCGCCGCTCTCCGGCGGCAGTGGGCCTCTATGCTAACGCACCGATCAGCGCCGCAGCGGCGATCAGCCAGAGCGGGTGGATGCGCGTCGCCGACGCGAGCACCGTCGAGGCCATCGCGATCGCGTACACCCACCAGGCTCCCGCGGTGCCGGTGGCGAGGATGAAGCCGCTCGCCAGCACGAGCCCCACGGTGACCGGCGCGAAGCCGTTCCGGAGCGCGCGCGCCCAGCGCGTACCGGCGGTCTTGAAGTGCGCGCGCGCCGCGAGCCAGGCGATCACCGAGGACGGGAGGCAGAACGCGACCAGCGCGGCGACGCCGAGCGCCGCGCCGCCGACGCGCTGGCCGATCAGCGCCATGACGAGCACGTTCGGCCCCGGCGCCGCCTGGCTGAGCGCCACCAGCGTCGCGAACTCCGTGCCGGTCATCCAGCCGCGCTCGGTCACGACGAGCCGGAAGATGTCGGGGAACACCGTGTGCGCGCCGCCCACCGAGACGAGGGAGAGCAGCGCGAGATGGGCGAGGAGCGTGCCGGCGTCGGCGAAGGACGCCATCAGCACTCCCGCCGCCAGGCGAGCCACACGCCGATCGGCGTGAGCGCGATCACGACGAGCACCAGGGGCAGGCGCGCAATTGCGATTGCGACGAAGCTCGCGACGCCGAGCGCGACCACCCAGGCGCGCGGCTTGAGCGCGTGCGCAAAGCGGATCCCGACCGACAGGATCAGCCCGGCGGCCGCGGCGCCGACGCCGGCGAAGGCGCCCTTCAGCCACGGCACCTCCGCGAACTGCTGGTAGACCTCGCCCAGGACGAGGAACAGCACGAGCGGGACGAGCAGCAGCCCGAGCACGCCGGCGGTCGCGCCGAGGGCGCCGCACGAGCGCGTCCCGAGCATGATCGCCACGTTCACGATGTTCGGCCCGGGCAGCAGCTGCGCAAGGCTCAGCAGCTCGGTCATCTCGCCGTCGGTGATCCACCGCTTGCGCTCGACGAGCTCGCGCCGCGCGTACGGCAGGACGCCGCCGAACCCGGAGATCCCGACGCTCAGGAATGCGATGAAGAGCTCGCGGGGCGTGGGCGGGGCCGGGGGCGCCATGCGGCGATTATCGCGGCACGCCGGCCGGCGGGGAAGGCGCGCGCGGCGCGCTGCCGCTCCGGTATGCTCCCGGCGTGCAGCGCTTCCTGATCACCTTCGGGATCGTGCTCCTCGTAACGGGGCTCGCGTGGCCGTGGCTCGCGCGCTCCGGGTGGTTGCGCTGGGTCGGCCGGCTGCCGGGCGACCTGCACTTCGAGCGCGAGGGGTTCTCGTTCCACTTCCCGCTGATGACGTCGATCGTGCTCTCGATCGTCATCAGCCTCGTCGTCTGGTTCCTGCGCAAGTGAGGCGGCGCGAGGCCGCGCGACCGTGGCCGCAAGTTCCGGATTTCGGGCGCCGCGCCGCGGCGCCACCATCGGCGCGTTCCGATCCACTCACGGAGAGCGCGCAATGAACGACGAGCAACGCTGGGAAGCCGTCCGCAACCGCGACGCGCGGTGCGACGGCCAGTTCCTCTACGGAGTGCTGACGACCGGGGTGTTCTGCCGGCCGTCGTGCCCCTCGCGAAGGCCGCTGCGGAAGAACGTCCGCTTCTATGCCACGGCGGAGGAGGCGCGGCGCGACGGCCTGCGGCCCTGCCTGCGTTGCCGCCCGCTGGCCGCCCCCGGCGACGATCCGCACGCCGCGCGCATCCACGCGGTCGCCCGCTACATCGAGGCGCATGCCGACGAGACTCATCCGCTCGGCGCGCTCGCCGCGCGCGCCCGGCTGAGCCCGTTCCACTTCCAGCGCAGCTTCAAGGCGGTCGTCGGGGTATCGCCGAAGCAGTACCTCGACGCGTGCCGGATGAAGCGTCTCAAGACGGGGTTGCGCGCGGGCGAGCGGGTCACGGGCGCGATCTACGACGCGGGGTTCGGCTCGGCGAGCCGCGTGTACGAGCGCGCCGATTCCCGGCTCGGCATGACGCCGCGGCAATACCGGGAAGGCGGCGCGGGCGTCGCGATCTCGTACGCCGTGGCAGAGACGCCGCTCGGCCTCACGATGATGGCGGCGACCGACCGCGGCCTCTGCTTCGTCCAGTTCGGCGCGAGCGAGCGCGAGCTGCTCGCGCAGCTCGAGCGCGAGTACCCGCGCGCCACGATTGCGCCGATGGACGCCGCCGCCCGCGTGCCGTTCGCGCAATGGATGGCCGCGCTCGCGGCGCACCTGGAAGGTACGCGGCCGCGACTGGATCTGCCGCTCGACGTGCGCGGCACGGCGTTCCAGATGAAGGTGTGGAGCTTCCTGCAGCGCATCCCGTACGGCGAGGTGCGCTCCTACGCCGAGGTCGCTAAGGGAATCGGCGCGCCGAAAGCCGTGCGCGCCGTCGCCTCGGCCTGCGCGGCGAACCGGATCGCGGTCGCGATTCCCTGCCACCGCGTCATCCGCGGCGACGGGGGGCTCGGCGGCTATCGCTGGGGGCTCGCGCGCAAGCGCGCGCTGATCGACGCCGAGCGCTCGGGCCGTGCCCGCTCGGGCTGAGCCGGCGCGGCTCGCGATTCGCCGCCGCTTCCCTGGTCGGCGCTTGACGGCCTCAAGCGTTCCAAACATAGTAGCCCGCCGCGCCCAAGGAGGAAGACCCGATGTGCGTGCCGAACTCGGCGGGACTACCACGATGACGCTCAGAATCCTCACCGGCGTGGCCGGCGCGCTGGTCGCCGCGTCGGCGCACGGACAGACGGCGATCAGCCTCGGCACCGCGACGCCCGGCGGCGGCTTCCCGGTCTACGGCGCGGCGTTCGCGGAGGTGGTGAACGCGAACGACCCGACGCTTCGTATCGAACCGCGCAACACCAAGGGCAGCACCGAGAACGTGCCGCTGCTCGAGTCGGGCGCCTTGGACATCGCGCTCGTGCAGGGGGAGGTCGCGAACCCTGTACTTGCGAAGCCCGACGCGTCGTTGCGCATCGTCACTGCGATGTACTCGTCGCCGGGCATGTTCGTCGTGCGCGGCGACAGCCCGTATCGCGCGATCGCGGACCTCCGCGGCAAGCCGGTCGCGCTCGGCGCGCAGGGCTCCGGGCTCACGATCCTCGGCCGCAACGTGCTCGCGGCGATCGGGATCGACCCCGACCGCGACATCCAGGCGATCTACCTCGAGCGCGCGGGCGACGGGCCCGCAATGGTGCTCGACGGTCGCGCCGCCGCGCTGTGGGGTGCCGGTGTGGGCTGGCCGGGATTCACCGCGGTGGCGAAGGCCGGCGGCCGCTTCATCGCGCCCGACGCCGAGGAGGTGAAGCGCATCCTCACCAAGCAGCCTCTGCTGAAGCCGATGACGATGCCCGCGGGCAGCTACCCGGGCCAGGACTCGCCGGTCGCGACGGTCGGCTCGTGGAGCTTCGTGCTCGCGCGGCGGGGCCTGCCTGACGAGGCGGCGTACCGCATCGCGCGGGCGCTGCACAAGGGCGAGGCCTCGTTGGGTGCGAAGCTCGCGCAGGCGCGCGAGACGACCGCCGCCAACACCGTTGCGGCGGCGCCCCGCGCCGATCTCATCCACCCGGGCGTCGCGAAGTATCTGCGCGAAGCCGGGCTGTTGCGGTAGCGCCCCCGCCGCGCCCGCGCGGCGCCACTCATCCCCGCCGCGCCTTGATCGTCCGCCGGTCGTTCGCGTGCAGGACGAGCGCGCCGTCCGGGCCGATGTCGAAGCGGCTGACGTTCCGGAGCACGTCGAGGAACAGCGCCTCCTGCTGCATCAGCGCCGGGGCGCACGCCATCATGGTCCCGGCGGCCTGCGCGATGGAGAGCCCTTCGCCCGTGAGCTTGTACTGCGCCGTGTAGCGATTGCAAGACGCGGTGCCCGCCACTCGGCCGTCGGCGCCGAAGTTGAGCGTGGCGCGCGAGCGATCGACGATGCCCTTCCCGGCGATCTCCTCCACCACCCACTCGCCCCCGTGCAGCAGCGCCGCCGGCTCGCCGCCGCAGCCGGCCAAGCGGGCGCCGCCGAGGACGACTTCGACGGCGTGCGGATGCGGCATGCTGCTCATGGTGTCGCGGCACACCCGGTCGAAAATCGTGACCGTTATCTCGGTGCCGTCCATCCGCCCCGCGTAGCGGGTGTACGCGTCGGCGCGGTGGGCGGCCGGCATCGTCGTCGCGAGGCGCTTCGCGCCGTTCTGCATGATCAGCGTCATCCTGTCGCCGTCGATGTCGAGCCGCCAGCCGGGCTCGTTGCCCCGCGCGGCGAACTTCCGCATCGCCTCGCCCACCTCGCTGCACTCCGGGTACGTCCTGCCCCGCACCACGAGCGTCGCGTTCCTGCCCTTGTTCCAGAACGACGTCGTCGGGTCGCCCACCGCCTCGTAGCGCGCGCCGGACGCCGCTACGGCCTGGCGCAATTCGAAGGTCTCATTGCCGACCGTGAGCCGCATCGAGTCGCGCAGGAAGTCGACCGTGGCGCGCTGGTTACCGCACTGGAACACAGTGGGGAACGCGGCGGCCCGCACCGGGGCCATGTCCAGGGTCCCGAGATCGACGACCGCGCCCTTCGTGTCGATCGTGACCGGATCGCTCGTCCACGCCGGGCGCGCGCCGCTGAACACCGCGCCGCGCACGGCGTAGCGCTTCGCCTCGTCGAGCTTGGCGCGGTCGACGACGAGCTCGAAGGGGATCGGCACCTGGCGCCCGGCCAGGTCGATCCGCTGCTCCGCCACCACCGCGCCGTCGGGGCGCGACACGTCGCGCAGCTCGACGACCGCGCGGCTGTCGGGCGGAAGGGCGATCCGCACGCGATAGGCGAGCACGCCCTTGATGGTGAGCAGCCGCGCAGTCGCAGGCGCGGCGGGGCGCGACGGCTTGCCGGCGCAGCCGGCGAGCGCGATCAGGAATGCGAGCAGGATCGGAATTGCGAGGGCCGCACGGGGCATGGCGAGGTTGCGTTGCCGGGTCGTCCGGTCGCGCTTGACGCCACGCGACCGCGGCCAGATAGTAACGCGCCGAACCGACCGACCGGGAGTTGCGCATGCTGGGACTGCTTCGAACGGCCGCTGCGCTCCTGCTCGCAGGCTCGCTTGCCGCACTCGCCCAGGTCGCGCCGAGCGAGAACGAGGTGCGCGCGTATACCGGGCTCCACGCCGCTGCCGCCGCGGGGAACGTGGCGGAGATCGAGCGCCTGCTCGCCGCCGGCGCCGACCGCGAGGCGCACGACGGCAACGGGCGCACCCCGCTGCACGTCGCCGTCTACTGCAGGAAGTACGACGCGGCGCGACTGCTGCTCGCGAAAGGCGCGAACGCCAATGCGCTCGACCGGCAGCGCTACGACGTCGTCACGATCGCCGCGGTCGCCGACGACGTGCCCATGCTCAAGCTCGTGCTCGAGGGCGGAGCGAGCGCGAAGAACGTCACCAGCCCCTACGACGGCACGGCGTTGATCGCCGCTGCGCACCTGGGCCACATCGAGGTGGTCCAGGTGCTGATCAAGGCGGGTGCGCCGCTCGACCACATCAACAATCTGACGTGGACGGCGCTGATGGAGTCGATCGTGCTCGGCGACGGCGGAAAGCGGCACACCGAGACGCTGCGGGCGCTCGTCGCGGCGGGCGCGAACGTAAACGTTCCGGACCGCGCCGGCATCACGCCGCTTGCGCACGCGCGCGGGCGGGGCTACAAGGAGATGGTGGCGATCCTGGAGAAGGCGGGCGCGCGCTAGGGTCGCGCCCCGCGAATCGCTGAGGAGGACATGCAATGACCCGCGCTCTAGCGTTGGCGCTGCTCACTATCGTCTGCATGGGAGTGCAGGCGGCCGATCCGCATCCGGTGGTGAGCTACTCGAAGAAGGCGAAGTTTGAGGACGTTCGCGACGACCTGAAGTCGGCGATCGAGGGGAAGGGACTCGTGGTCGACTACCAGTCGTACGTGAACCGCATGCTCGAGCGCACCGGCAAGGACGTCGGCTCGGCGCGCAAGCTCTACGCGGACGCGCAGGCCTTCGTGTTCTGCAGCGCCGCGCTGTCGCGCAAGACGATGGAAGCGGACCTGGCGAACGTGTCGATGTGTCCCTACACCATGGTCGTCTATGCGACAGCGCAGGAGCCGGACAGGGTCTACGTGACTTACAAGCGGCCGTGGCGGCCCGACGGCTCGGCCGCGTCGAAGGCATCGCTCAAGGAGGTCGAGGCGCTCGTCGACGGCCTCGCGCGCGAGGCGCTGGGGTCAGGTAGCGCGGCGTCCCCTCACCCGCCCGACACCATCTTCGCCGGGTCGACCCACTCGTCGAACTGCTCCGGCGTGACGTGCCCCAGCGCGAGCGCGGCCTCGCGCAGCGTGGTGCCTTCCTTGTGCGCCTTTTTCGCGATCTCGGCAGCCTTGTGGTAGCCGATGTGCGGATTGAGGGCGGTCACGAGCATCAGCGAGTTCTCGAGGTGCCGGTCGATCGTCGGCAGGTTCGGCTGGATGCCCGCCGCGCAGTTGTCGTTGAACGACACGCAGGCATCGCCGAGCAGTCGCGCGCTCTGCAGCACGTTCGCAGCGATCAGCGGCTTGAACACGTTCAGCTCGAAGTGCCCGCTTGAACCGCCGATCGTCACCGCGACGTCGTTGCCCATGACCTGGGCGGCGACCATCGTCACGGCCTCGGGCTGGGTGGGGTTGACCTTGCCCGGCATGATGGACGAGCCGGGCTCGTTGTCGGGAATCAGCAGCTCGCCGATGCCGCTCCGCGGCCCGGAGCTCAGGATGCGGATGTCGTTGGCGATCTTCATCAGGGACACCGCCAGGCGCTTCAGCGCGCCGGAGAGCTCGACCATCGCGTCGTGCGCCGCCAGGGCCTCGAACTTGTTCGGCGCGGTGACGAACGGATGGCCGGTGAGCTCGGCGATCTTCTGTGCGACCAGCACCGCGTAGCCCCTCGGCGCGTTGAGGCCGGTGCCGACCGCGGTGCCGCCGAGGGCGAGCTCGCGCACCATCTCGAGGGCGTTCTCGATCGCCCGCATCCCGTTGTCGAGCTGCTGCACGTAGCCGCCGAACTCCTGGCCGAGCGTGAGCGGCGTCGCGTCCATGAAATGGGTGCGCCCGGTCTTGACGATCTTGTCGAAGGCGCGCGACTTCGCGGCGAGGGTGTCGCGCAGCTTCCGCACGCCCGGCAGCGTCACCTCGGTCACCAGCATGTACGCGGCGATGTGCATCGCCGTCGGGAAGGTGTCGTTGCTCGACTGGCTCTTGTTGACGTCGTCGTTCGGATTGAGCGTGTGCTTCCCGTCGCCGAGCTTTCCGCCCGCTAGCACGTGGGCGCGATTCGCGATGACCTCGTTCACGTTCATGTTGCTCTGCGTGCCGCTCCCGGTCTGCCAGACGACGAGCGGAAACTCGTCGTCGAGCCGGCCAGCGAGGATCTCGTCGCAGACGCGCGCGATCAGGTCGGCCTTCTCGCGCGGCAGGACGCCGAGCTCCACGTTGGCGAGCGCAGCGGCCTTCTTGAGGTAGGCGAAGGCGCGGATGATCTCGCGCGGCATGCTCGCCGCCGGCCCGATGCGGAAGTTGTTGCGCGAGCGCTCGGTCTGGGCGCCCCAGTACCGCTCCGCGGGCACCTGCACTTCGCCCATCGTGTCGGTCTCGGTCCGGAAGGCCATGGCTCACCTCCTTGCGCGGCGGGGTCCCGACCGATCGTAGCAGAGGGCAGCGATCGGCCAAATACTTGCCAATGGCAAGTATCAGGTTGACAATGTCAGGCGTCATCCGGCAGGGGGACGCGCATGGGACAGGACGGGCTCGCGCAGCGCATCGACACGGTGCGGCGATTCAACCGCTTCTACACGCGTCGCATCGGCGTGCTCCGCGACGGGCTCCTCGGCAGCCCTTATTCCCTTGCCGAGGCAAGGGTGCTCTACGAGCTCGCGCACCGCGACGGGCCGACCGCTGCGGAGCTCGGACGCGAGCTCGGTCTCGATGCGGGGTATCTCAGCCGGCTGGTGCGGGGTCTCGAGCGCGACGGCCTGGTCGCACGCACGCGCTCGGCCATCGACGGCCGGCGGAGCCACCTGGCGCTCACGGCTAAGGGGCGCCGCGCGTTCGCGACGCTGAATTCGCGCTCGAACGACGAGGTCGCGGCTCTGCTCCAGGGCCTCTCGGATGCGGAGCAGCGGGGCTTCGTGTCCGCACTGGAGACGGCGGAGGCCGTGCTCGAAGCCCGACCGGACGCGCGCGTGCCCTACATCCTGCGCACGCACGAGCCCGGCGACATCGGCTGGGTCATCGGCCGGCACGGCGCGCTCTACGCGCGGGAGTACGGGTGGGACGGGACGTTCGAGGCGCTCGTCGCGGAGATCGCCGCGCGGTTCGTCCGCAACTTCGACCCGAAGCGCGAGCGCTGCTGGATTGTGGAGCGGGACGGCCGGAACGTTGGCTCGGTCTTCCTGGTCCGCAAGACCGCGACGACCGCGCAGTTGCGCCTGCTGATCGTCGAGCCGGAGGCGCGCGGGCTCGGCATCGGCAAGCGGCTTGTGAGCGAGTGCGAACGCTTCGCGCGCCAGGCCGGCTACCGGAAGATCGTGCTGTGGACCAACCGTGGTCTCGACGCCGCGCGGCGGATCTACGAGGAGGCCCGCTACCGGCTGGTGCGGGAGGAGCCGCATCACAGCTTCGGCCGGGACCTCGTCGGCCAGTTCTGGGAACTCAGGCTCTAGCGCGTGCGCGGCTTCCTGCCCGCGGTCGCCGCAGCGGCGACCGGAATCCAGGTCGGGGCGGCGATCGTCGCCACGCGCTTCGTGATCGGCGAGACCGCACCGGCATCCCTCGCGCTGCTGCGCTACGCGATCGGCCTCCTGTGCCTCGTGCCGCCGCTCGCGCTCGCGGGCCGCACGCGCATCGCCTCGCGCGACCTGCTGCCGATCGGGCTGCTCGGGGTCGTCCAGTTTGGCGTGCTCATCGCCCTGCTGAACTACGGGCTGCAGCTCGTCCCTTCCGCCCGGGCGGCGCTCCTCTTCTCGACCTTTCCGCTCCTAACGATCGTGGTCGGCATGGTGCTTGGCGAAGAGCGCCCGACCACGGCGAAGACTGCGGGCGTCCTGCTCACGATCGCGGGCGTTGCCTTCGCGCTCGGCGAGAAGGGGCTCGGAGCGGGTGGCGCGCACGACGAGTGGCGCGGCGAGGTCGCGGTGCTGTCGAGCGCCCTGGCCGGTGCGGTCTGCAGCGTCCTCTACCGGCCGTACCTGCGCAGGTATCCGACGCTACCCGTGAGCGCGTTCGCGATGCTCGCGGCGGTGGCGTTCCTCGCGATGCTGGCGGTGCGGGAAGGGTTCTACGACGCCGTGCCGCGGTTCACGATCCACGGCTGGGTCGCGGTGGCATTCATCGGCGTGAGCAGCGGGGTGGGCTACTACCTCTGGCTGTGGGCGCTTGCGCGCACGACTCCGACCCGGGTCACCGTCTTCCTCGGCCTGAGCCCGATCACAGCGGCCGCGCTCGGCGCGTGGGTGCTCGGTGAACCGGTCTCAGCGGGCCTTGCCGCGGGCCTGGCGTGCGTGCTGCTCGGACTCTGGATCGCGCACCGCGGGCCGGCGTCCGGCGTCAGATGATCCCGCGCTCCGGGTACGGGGCGTTCGCTACGACCCGCGCGTAGCCGAGCCGCGCGAGGTCGATCGTCCGGTACTCGCCGTGGACGATCAGCTCGGCGATTGCGCGACCTGCAGCGGGCGCATGCATCATCCCGTGGCCGGAGAAGCCCGCCACGACGTGGAAGTTGTCGAGCCGCGCCGGCCAGTTGCCGATGATCGGGTTGCCGTCGAGTTCGCACTGATCGTAGAGGCCCGACCAGGTGCGCTTGCAGCGCACGGCCTCGAACGCGGGAAAGCGATGCGCGAGCGCCGGCCACACGGCGGTCTCGAACCAGTCGTGGTCGACCTCGAAGTTGAAGCCGCGCGGCTCGTCCGAATTCACCAGACCGCCCGAGTAGCCGCGGCCCTCCGGCCGAAACGCGAGGCGATCGAGGTCCTTGACGTAGGGCAACGGCTCGATCGCATGCGGCGTCTCGAAGTAGTGCTCGAAGCGGCGCAGCGGCTCGATCGGCAGCAGCATGCCCGCCATGGCGCCAACGAGCCCCGCCCACGCACCCGCCGCGTTGACGAAGTGATCGGCCGCGAGCACTTGGCCAGACTCGAGCGAGGCGGTCTGCACGCGCGCGCCTTCGCGCGCCAACGCAACGACGCGGTCTATGACGTACTCTGCGCCAAGCGCCCGCGCCTCGCGCCGGAAAGCCTGCAAAAGCGCGTACGGATCGCACCAGCCGTCGTCGGGCGACCATGAGCCGGCAGCGAGATCTGTGACGTTCATGGACGGAAACTGCCGCGCGATCCCGGCGCGGTCGAGCAACTCGACGCGCGCACCGAGCGCAGTCTGCGTGCGCCAGTTCGCTTCCAGCGTTGCGACACCCGCCTCGGGCACGATGAAGAGGTAGCCCCCCTGCTTCCAGCCGACTTCAGGGAGCGCGCGAATGAAGTCGACGCCGAACATCGACATCGCGATGTTCTCCGGGCAAGAGAAGAGCCGCCGCGCGCCGCCCGAGGCACGCGGCGTCGAAGCAAGCTCGTAGGTGGGATCGGGCTCGACCACCGCCACGCGCAACCCGGGCCGTTCGCGCAACAGGAAGTATGCGACGCTCGAGCCGATCGCACCTCCGCCGATGACGGCGGCGTCAAAGCGGTTCAAGCGCTGCCGACGACGTTCCGCAGCACGCCGATCTTCTCCAGTTCGGACTCGATCACGTCGCCGGGCTTAAGGTAGCCCTTCGCCGGCACGAGCGGCTCGCTGCCGTCGCCGCCGACCCACTTCCCGCCGAGTTCGGGATCAACGGACCACGCGGTGCCGCCGGGCGTGCCGGTGATGATCACCGTGCCGGATCTCAGGGTGAAATTGACCGAGAAGAAGTGGATCAGCTGCGCGCACGAGAAGATCATGTTGCCGGTCGAGGCGGACTGCCGCAGGTCGCCGTTGATGCGTGTCCGCAGACGCAAGGCCTGCGGATCGGGGATTTCGTCGGCGGTCACGATGCAGGGGCCGAGCGGCGCCGAGCAGTCGAACGCCTTGCCGCGCCCGAGCTCGTACCAGGTGAAGCCCTGCGCATTGCGCCGCACCTGCCGGTCGCGCGCCGTGACGTCGTTGACGATCGTGTAGCCGAACACGTGCTCGAGCGCTCGCTCGACTGGGATGAATCGCCCCGGCTTCCCGATCACGACCGCGAGCTCGGTCTCGCAGTCGAGCTTCTTCGCGAGGCGCTCGTCGTGCACGATCGTGTCGCCCGGCCCGATCACGCAGTCGGCGGTCTTCACGAAGAACTCTGGCTCCTTGCCCGAGATCGGCGTGTTCGCCTTCTCCTTGTTGTGGTCGGTGTAGTTCGAGCCGCTGCACAGGATCGTCGCCGGAACGATCGGCGCAAGCAGCTTTACGCTCGCGAGCGGGCGCCGCCCCGCACCCGCGGCGATCGCCTTGCGCGCGGCGTCCATCGCAGCCGCGCCGTCGTAGATGAACTCCTGCGTGTTCTGCACGCCCGGAAACTCGACCACCTGGTCGTCGTCGAGCGCCCCCACCCGCGCCGCGCCGTCGGCGCTGAAACGGACAATCTTCACTCGGTCTTCCCCATCTTCCGCACGACCTCGGCGAGCCGCTTCGTATCCGTTTCAAGGAATGCGTCGAAGTCCTTGCCTTCCTTGTAGTTGACCGGCGTGTTCACGTTGGCCAGCGCCTTCACGAACTCCGGGTCCTGCGCCGCCTGGCGCACCGCGCCGGTGATGCGCTCGCGCACGTCCGGCGCGAGCCCGGCCGGCGCGAACACGCCGGCCCAGATGTAGAACTCGACGTCGTAGCCCTGCTCCTTCATCGTCGGGACGTCGGGCAGCGCGGCGGTACGGCTGCCCGCCCAGGAACCGAGCACCCGGATCTTGCCGGACTTGATGTGCGGGTTGGACACGCCCGGGGACTGCGCGCCGAGGTTGGTCTCACCGGCGAGCAGCGCCGTCATCGCCGGTCCGCCGCCCTTGTAGGGCACGTGGAGGAGCTTCACGTTCGCCGCCTGCGCGAGCATCTCGAAGCAGGTGTGGATCGTGCCGTACACGCCCGACGAGGCGTAGCTGATCTTTCCCGGGCGCGCCTTCGCATCGTCGATCAGGTCCTTGAGCGTCTTCCACGGGCTGTCGACCGAGACGAGCAGGATGGTCGGATCGGCCGACACGAGCGCGATCGGCGTGAATTCCGACATCTGGTAGGTCGACGGCCGGCCGTTGACCTTGTCGGCCTCGGGAATCACGACGATCGACGAGAGCGCGGTCATGATCGTGTAGCCGTCCGGCTTCGCCTTCGCAACGAAGGCGTGCCCGACGGCGCCGCCCGCGCCCGCCTTGTTCTCGACCACGACCGGCTGGCCGAGGTGCTTCGCCATCGAAACCGCGAGCGGTCGGCCGGTGATGTCGGCGATGCCCCCCGGCGGGAACGGCACGATCATGGTGACCGGCCGGTTCGGGTATTGCTGCGCGTGCGCGGGCAGCGCTGCGGCGGCGGCCACAAGGGCCGCAAGGACGACCGTGATCCTCATCTTCTCCTCCTCCTGGGCTGAGCTGCGCGGCGATTATGCCCCGTTCGGCGCGGGGCGCGGCATACGGAACGATGAAGGGCGCGTGCGTGAGCGCGGGCCGGGCAGGGTCAGCCCGGCTTCCGCAGCAGCCGCTTCACGCCGTCCGACATCGCGACCCTGCCCTCGCGCGCGAACGCCTCGTGGTTCTCTTCGATGTCGTCCAGTTTGTACAGATAGTTGACCATCAGCCCGCCCGCCTGCTTGACCCCGCGCGGGCTCGTGTCGGCGAGCCAGTTGATGCGCTCCAGGCGCGCGCCGTTGCCGAGGTGGAACCGCGCAACCGGGTCGAGCGGCCGCGCGGCCTCGCCCTCGCCTTCCTTCTCCTCGGCCAGGTAACGGGCGCACAGGTGCATCAGCGTGTGGCGCACCGACTCCGGCGGCTGCGCCTCGGCCACGAAGCCCCGCAGCATCAGCTGTGCGAGCGCGTCGCACGGGTCCTTCGCGTCGGCCTCGTGGCACAGCCTGTCGCGCTCGTGCCTGCCGAAGAGCGACTGGTCCCTGGCGGCGACGCGCCCGTCCAGCCACTTGCGGAAGCCCGGGACCGGCGACAGCGTCGCGAAGATCTTGAGCTTCGGGAACTCGGCAAACAGCTCCTCGACCACGCGCTTGATCAGGAACCCGCCGAAGGACACGCCCTTCAGGCCGACCTGGCTGTTCGAGATCGAGTAGAAGATCGCGGCCTGCGCCGCGTGCGGGTCGAACGCCGGCGCCTCCTCGTCGAGGAGGTGGTGGATGTTGTCGGCCATGTCCTTCACCAGCGCGATCTCGACGAAGATCAGCGGCTCGTCCGGCATGCGCGGGTGGAAGAACGCGTAGCAGCGCCGGTCGGAATCGAGGCGGTTGCGCAGGTCCCGCCACGACTGGATCTCGTGCACCGCCTCGTAGGCGATCAGCTTCTCGAGCAGCATCGCCGGCGAGTTCCACGAGATGCGCCTGAGCTCGAGGTTGCCGATGTCGAACCAGCTCGAGAAGAGCGAGGAGAGCTCCTCGTCGAGCACCTCCAGGCTGGGCCGCGCCCGCACGTTGCGGATCACGTCGGCGCGCAGGTCGACGAGGAACTTCACGCCGTCGTGCAGAAGGTTGAACTGCTTGAGGATGCGGATGCGCGGGCTGCCGAGCGCCAGCCGGAGCTGCGACTCGGCCTGCCGCCGCGTCGGGCCGGCCCCGGCGTCGAGGTAGGCCTGGATCGCGCCGTTGACCGCGAGCTCGTCGGGCCCGAACTCCTCCGCGAGCAGGCCGAGGAGGCGCTGCCGGCCCTCGTCGTTCAGGCCGCGATAGAGCGACGCGAGAGTCTCCACGCGCCGGCGCGCCGAGGCCTCGCCGCCCGTGCCCTCCAGGCAATCGCGGAACGTCGTGCGCGCGAGCCTCAGCTCGGTGCCCGACATCGGCTGGCGCTCCTTCGCGCGGCCGACGCTCGTCAGCCAGCTCCACAACGCGCGCACGCCGCGCCCCTTCTCGGGCGCGGCCTCGACCTGGCCGGGGGTGATGCGCTCGTCCATAGTGGGGATTCTAAGCATAGGCCCACGCCGCGCGCACGATGCGCGTGCGGTATCTTGTCTGCCACCATGAAGTTCGTCACCGAGCCCGCCCGCAGGGTTCCCGTCACCGGCGAATATGACGTCGTCGTCCTGGGCGGCGGACCGGCCGGGATCGCGGCGGCCGCAGCCGCGGCCCGGAACGGGGCGTGCACGCTGCTCGCCGAGCGCTACGGGTTTCTCGGCGGCATGGGCACCGCCGCCGGAGTCACCAACTTCTGCGGGCTGTTCGCGAACGTTCACGGCGAGGTCCGGCGCGTCGTTCACGGCGTGGCGGAGGAGCTGCTCGACCGCATCGGGCGCCTCGGGGGGCTCAATGCGCCGCACCCAGTCCTCGGCAAGACCCTCGCGCAGGCGTACGACATGTCCGCCTACAAGTGCGCGGCCGACGACCTGCTCGCCGCGGCCGGCGCGAAGGTCGCGTTTCACGCGCTGGGGGCAGGCGTCGTCATGCACGACGAGCGCGCCATCGATGCGCTCCTCGTCGAGACGAAGTCCGGGCGGCGCGCGCTCCGGGCGCGGCTCTTCGTCGATGCATCGGGCGACGGCGACCTCGCGGCGTGGGCGGGCGCGCCCTGGGAGAAGAGCGCGCATCTCCTGTATCCGACGCTCATGTTCCGGGTGAACAACGTCGACCCGGAACGCGCGCGCGACGCGGCGGCGAGGATCCCGCGCCTGATGGAGCAGGCCGAGCGCGAGGGTGCGTTCCGCTTCCCGCGCAAGGGCGCAATCGTGCGCCCGCAGAAGAACCCGACAGAGTGGCGCGCGAACGTGACGCAGATCCAGAACCCCGACGGAACTGCGATGGACGGCACCGACGCTGACCAGTGGAGCGCCGGCGAGATCGAGGGGCGGCGGCAGGTCCGGGACTACCTGGCCTTCCTGCGCGAGCGGGTGCCGGGCTTCGAGCGCGCCTACGCCCTCGACATCGCGCCGCAGATCGGCATCCGCGAAACGCGCCGCGTGCTGGGCGAGTACGTGCTGAGCGGCGCCGACGTGCTTGCATGCGCGAGCTTCCGCGACACGATCGGCGTCAACGGCTGGCCGCTCGAGCGCCACGTGGCAGGCGACGTCGAGTGGACGTGGCCCGAGATCCCGGCTTCGCGCGGTTTCAACCACCTGCCCTATCGCATGCTCGTGCCCCGCGTGATCGACAACCTCCTCGTGGCGGGTCGCTGCGCATCGATGACCGGCGAAGGCCAGTCCGCCGCGCGCGTGAGCGGCGGCTGCTTCGTCATGGGCCAGGCTGCCGGCACGGCGGCGGCGCTCGCGCTCCGCGCAGCCGTCGCGCCGCGCGCGCTGCTCGCCGCGCGCCTTCAGGCACAATTGGAACGCGATGGCGCTTACCTCGGGCGCGACATCGGCTGAACAACGGAGAGCACGTTCCGATGCGACGCATCCTCGCCGCCATGCTCCTCGCGCTCGGGCTCGCGACCGGCGTGTTCGCGCAGGACAAGTGGCCATCGAAGCCGATCCGCATGATCGTGCCCTTCCCGCCGGGCAGCTCGCCGGATCTCGTGGCGCGCATGCTGAACGACAGGCTCGGCCAGGCGCTCGGGACGCCGGTCGTCGTCGAGAACCGCGCCGGGGCAGGCGGCATGGTGGGGACCGGCGCGGTGGCGAAGGCGGCACCGGACGGCTACACGATCGGGCTCTCGATCCCCGGGCCGCTGGCGGTGAACACCGTGCTCATGCCGAAGATGGAGTACGACCCGTTCAAGGAGCTCGCGCCGGTGACGGTGGTGGCCGCGAGTCCGAACGTCCTCGTGGTCGATCCCAGGCTGAACGTGACGAGCCTGAAGGAGTTCGTCGCGGCCGCAAGATCACAGCCTGGCAAGCTCAACTACGGCTCGGTCGGCAACGGCAGCGCGTCGCACCTGACGATGGAGCTGCTGAAGCAGCTCACCGGCATCGACGTCGTCCACGTCCCCTACCCCGGCAGCCCGCAGGTCAACACCGCGATCCTCAACGGCCAGATCGCCGGCGGATTCGTCGTGCCCGCCACCGCGATGCCGCTCGTGCACGCCGGCCGGCTCAAGGCGCTCGGCGCCACCACCACCACGCGCAGCGTCGTGCTGCCGGACATGCCGACGGTCGCCGAACAGGGCTTCCCCGGTTTCCACTCGACCGCCTGGATCGCCGCCGTCGCGCCCGCCAGGACGCCCGACCCGATCGTGCGCCGCCTGTCGGAGGAGCTGGTCGCGATCATCCGCAGCGAAGACGTGCGCCAGCGGCTGATCGCGATCTATTTCCAGCCCGTCGGGACCGCGCCTGAGGCGCTGCGCATCCTGATGCGCGAGGAGGCCGATCGCTGGGGCAAGGTGATCAAGGCCGCCGGCGTGAAGCCGGGTTGAGCGCAGCGGGAACCTGCCGCCGCTCAATCACGCTCCCCTTACGCGGAGGAGGAACCACGATGCACATGGCCCAGAGGTGGAAGCGGACCCGCGAGCAGTGGGCGATTCTCTCCTACTACCAGCTCGGCGGCGTTCGTCCTGACGATCGTCATCGGAGTGATCGTCCTGGTAGCCCTATACCGTCTCGTCGTCGGCGTCGTATTCGGCCTGGTGATCGGCGCGCTCGATCCGCTCGACCACAAGGTCTTCCAGACGGTGTTCGGCGAGATCATGACCCTGCTGATCGCGCTGGAGTTCAACCATACGCTCCGATACGTCGTCACAAGAGAGCAGAGCATCATCCAGACGAGGGTCGTAATGCTCATCGCCCTTCTGGCGCTGGCCCGCAAGTTCATCATCCTCGACGTCTACGAGACGAGCCCCGGCCATTTGCTCGGGCTGGCCGCGATCACCCTGGTGCTCGGGGTGACCTACTGGCTGATGCGCGAGCGCGACGACCGGATGACGCTCGCCTCCAGGGGCGCAGGATCGTCCCAGCGACACACGCCCTGACCCGGCGCCGCAGACGAGAACCGTCGGCCACCCGTCACGCCACCACTCGCCCATGGCCATGCCGAAGATCCTGCTGATTCAAGGCCCCAATCTGAGCTACCTCGGCCGGCGCCAGCCGGAGATCTACGGCAGAACGTCCGCCGCGGAGCTCGATGCGATGCTCCTCGAGCATGCGCGGGCGAACGGGTACGAGCTCGACATCTTCTACACGCACAGCGAGAGCGCGGCGATCGAGCGGCTCTACCGCGCGGTCGACGAGAGGGTCGACGGCCTGGTGATGAACCCCGCCGCGTTCATCTTCGCCGGCTATGCGCTGCGCGACACGCTCCGCGCGGTGCCGTTCCCGTACGTCGAGATCCACATCACCAATATCGAGAAGCGCGGCATACATTCGATCCTCGCGGAAACTGGCGTGGGGATCATCGCGGGGTTCGGCGTCCGGTCCTACATCCTGGGGCTGGAAGCGATGCTCGGGCATCTGCGGGCTCAGGGCAGACCGCGTTCCAAGACGCCGCCGAAGCGGCGGCGTGCGCGAACGACGCGCTCGCGCTAGCAACCGTCCTGCCGAGTATTCCGCGTGCGGGTGCTCGGCGAAGGGGCCCGACGCGGGCCGTGCTCGACGAGCTGATGGCGCGGCACCGCGAGATCCTGAACCCGCCTCAGCATTGAGCGTCCGGGCCTCACCTCCTTCAGCTCGCGCCGCGGCTGCGCACGTAAACGGGCCCTTCCACTGCAGGTCGCCGCTCCCGCCTGGAGCGGGCGCGACTTCCGTCACGTCGCTGGGGTCGCGCCGCTGCGCGACCCGAATTCGCTCGCGTACCAGCTGATCGAGCGGTGGCTGCGCGTCGGCTGAGATCCGCGCTCAGCCGCCCAGAATCTTCCTCACCTCGAACTTCTGCACCTTGCCGATCGCGCTCTTCGGCAGCGCGTCGACGAACGCGACGCGGCGCGGCAGCTTGTAGCGCGCGAGCCTGCCCTCGAAGAGCTTCATCACCGCGGTCTCGTCGAGCGCGGTCCCGGGCCGCCTGACGATCGCGGCGACGACCGCCTCGCCCCACTTCGGATCGGGCACGCCCACCACCGCCGCCTCGACCACGTCCGGGCAGTCGGCGAGGATATTCTCCAGCTCGGCCGGATACACGTTCTCGCCGCCGGAGATGATCATGTCCTTGGAGCGGCCGACGACCCAGTGATAGCCCTCGTCGTCCACGCGCGCGAGATCGCCCGAGCGGAACCACCCGTCCCGAAATGCCGGATTGTCGGGATCCTTCCAGTAGCCGGACATCAGGTTCGGCGCGCGCACCCAGATCTCGCCCACCTCGCCCCGATTCACGTCGCGCCCCTCGGCACCGACGAGCCGGATCTCGGCGTGCATCGCCGGCTTGCCGGCGGACCCGACCTTGCGAGTCGCGTCCTCGGCGCGCAGATACATCGACACCGGCCCGGTCTCGGTCGACCCGTACACCTGGCCGACCGGGATGCCGCGCGCATGGAACGGCGCAAACAGGGACTCGGCGATCGTCGAGGAGCCGGTGTTCATCTCGCGCAAGCTGGAGAGGTCGGTGCTCGACCAGTCGGGATGCGTCGTGACCGCTTTCATCGTCGCGGGCACGAGCAGCGACAGTGTCGGCCGGCGGCCGGCCACGTCCTTCAGCCACAGGCCCGGGTCGAAGCGCGCGTGGATCGTCACGGACGCGCCCGCGTGCAGCGCGGGCAGCGTCTGGATGCAGAGGCCGCCGACGTGGAACATCGGCAGGACGGTGAGCACGTGGTCGTGGCTCGTGAGGTCCTGGTAGAGCGTCGCGTTGACGATGTTCCAGAGCAGCGCCGACTGCGTGTGCACCGCACCCTTCGGCTTGCCGGTGGTGCCAGAGGTGTAGACGATCAGCACGGGGTCGGCGTCGGCGCCGGGCAGCTTCGGCTCGAAGCCGACCGGCAGCGGGCCTTCCCACGCGAACCACCCTGCCGGCGTGCCGCGCAGCGCGACGACCTGGATCATCGGCAGCCTCTGGCGGATGACGCCGGCGTGCGTGTAGAAGTCCACGTCGACGACGAGCATCGACGCGTCCGCGTGCGCGAGGATCTCCTCGTGCTCCGCGCGCGCGAGACGGAAGTTGAGCGGAACGAAGATCGTGCCCAGGCGCGCGCACGCGAACAGCAGGGACAGCATCTCGGGATGGTTGTAGCCGAGGTACGCGATGCGGTCGCCGCGACTCGCGCCGAGGCTGGCGAGGCGCAGCGTCGCCGCCTCCACCCGGCGCCACAGCGCCGCCCATGTGATGTCCTCACCGGCGAAGTGCACGGCGACCCGGTCCGGCCGGAACTGAGCCCAGTGCGCGACGATGCGGGAGAGGTTCACGGACGCAATTGAACCATCCGGCGGCCGACCTCGCTATGCTCCCGGATCACAGATGGACCAGCGGCTCTCTTCCCCCTCCACCGAGCGCAACCGCGCGCCGATCACCGCGGTGCTGCGACGGATCCTCCCGGCCACCGGCACGGTGCTGGAGATCGCGAGCGGGACCGGCGAGCACGTCGCCTGGTTCGCGGCCCAGTTCCCCGACATCGTGTTCCAGCCGAGCGACCCGAGCCCGGCGAGCCGGGCGAGCATTGCGGCGTGGACGGCGGGTGCGGCGAACGTCCGTGCGCCGCTGGCGCTCGACGTCTCGGTCCCGAAGTGGGAGACGGACCGGGGCATCCCCGCGCCGCTTGCCGGGATCCTGTGCATCAACATGGTCCACATCTCCCCCTGGTCGGCAACGCTCGGGCTGATGCGCGGCGCGGGGCGTCTCCTCGCCGGCGGCGGCCTCCTGTATCTCTACGGCGCGTACAAGCGCGACGGGCGGCACACCGCGCCGAGCAACGCGGCGTTCGATGCGAGCCTGCGCGCGCAGAACTCCGAGTGGGGCGTGCGCGACCTGGAGGCCGTGGTCGCAGAAGCCGAGGCTAACGGGCTCGCGCTCGAGGAGATCGTCGGGATGCCGGCGAACAACCTGTCGGTGATCTTGCGGCGCGAGCCGCCGGCAGTCACCGTTTCCTCAGCGTGACGGCATGCGCCGGTGCAGCCGCCTCGCGTTCGCGATCACCCGCCGGCGCACCGGCCTCAGGCCGCTCTGCGCGATGCGCGAGGCAGCGTCCGCGAGCTGCTTCCGCGCCGCCCCGCCGCGGCCTGTCGGCGCGGCACGGCCACCACTCCGTCGCGGTCGCCGACGAACGATATCGCCGGTCGCGATCGCGACGCCGATCATGTGCGTTCCTCCCCGAGTGGCAAGGCCGGACGTCTAGCGCCGCGCCGCTAGAATGCGTGCGCAGAGGAGGCACCGATGAAGATCACCCGCGTCGAAGCGCTCCCGCTCGCAATCCCGTTCACCTACGGAGCCGACAGCTTCAAGCTCGGCACGGGCAGCTGGAAGAAGCTCGACTTCTGCCTCGTGCGGGTCGAGACGGACGTGGGCCTCGTCGGCTGGGGCGAGGCGTTCGCGTACACCTGCCGCACGGCGACCGTTGCGGCGGTGCGCGACATGATCGCACCGCTTGCACTCGGGCACGACGCCGCCGACATCGGCGGGCTCCACGCGAAGATCCAGAAGCAGCTCCACATCTTCGGGCGGTTCGGAATCACCGCGTTTGCGCTCTCGGGGCTCGACATCGCGCTCTGGGACGTCGCGGGAAAGGCGGGCGGCGTCCCGCTGCACCGGCTGATCGGCGGCGCGCGGCGCACGCGCATCCCCTGCTACGCGAGCTTCCTGCGCTACGCCGAGCCGGCGCGCCTCGCGCAGTACTGCGAGCGGGCGCTCGGCGAGGGTTTCACCGCGATCAAGCTGCACGAGGTGGACGACGCCGCTGTCGCCGGCGCGCGCCGGGCCGTGCCGTCGCATGTCCCTCTGACCGTCGACGTGAACTGCGAGTGGCAACCGCGCGAGGCCATCGCCGCGGCGCTGCGCTGGCGCAGCCACGATCTTCTTTGGCTCGAGGAGCCGGTGTTCCCGCCCGAAGACTTTCGCGCGATCCGCGAAATCGGCGCGGCGAGCGGCATCCCGATCGCCGCGGGCGAAAATCTCTGCTTCGCGACGCAGTTCGAGGCGATGCTGGACGCGGGCGCCGTGGAGTACGCGCAGCCGTCGGTGACGAAGGTGGGCGGCGTCAGCGAGTTCCTGAAGGTGATGGCGCTCGCCGAGGCGCGCAACGTGCGGCTCGCGCCGCACTCGCCCTACTTCGGCCCGGGCGCGCTGGCGACACTGCACCTTCTCGCCGCCTACGGCGAGCCGTCGTGGTTCGAGTACTTCTACCTCTGGCCCGACGCGAAGCTCTTCGGCGCGACCCTCGATCCGGTCAAGGGGTCGCTCGAACTGCCGTCCGCGCCGGGCCTCGGATGCGATCCGGACCCGGGCGTCATCGACCGGTATCGCGTCGATTGACGGGCGCTACCGCCGCACGGCGTGCAGCGTCGTGCCGCTGCTCTTGGTCGGGAGCAGGTAGAACGGGCTCGACGGGTCGTCGGTGCTGGCGGACGCCGGCAGCGCGGCCATCACGCCGACGAAGAGCGCGACGAAGAGAGCAGTCACTTTCGCGAACATGGCGGTTCCTTTCGAGGTTGCTGCCCCGTTGGTCGCCATCCGCGCGGCTTCCTTACGTCCCGACGTCCGCTCAGCCGAAGTTGATCCCGGCCGCGGACAGCGGCAGCGAACGCACCGCCTTTCCGGTGGCCGCGTAGAGCGCATTGGCGAGCGCTGGCGCGATCACCGGCGTGGCCGGCTCGCCCACCCCGGTCGGCTTCTCGCGCGACCGCACGATATGCACCTCGACGCGCGGCATCTCGTTGATGCGCAGCACCGGGTAGTTGTGGAAGTTCGACTGCTCTACGACGCCCTCCTTCAGCGTGATCGCGCCCGTGAGCGCGGCGGAAAGCCCGTAGCCGATGCCGGACTCCATTTGCATCGCGATGATGTTCGGATTCACCGCGAAGCCGCAGTCCACCGCGCACACCACGCGCTCCACGCGGAAGCCGTCGGCCCGCTGCGCGATCTCGACGACCTGCGCGACGAACGTATGGAACGATTCGTGCACCGCGACGCCGCGCGCGCGCCCTTGCGGCATCGGCTTGCCCCAGCCGGCTTTCTGCGCCGCGAGCTCGAGCACCGCTTTGTGCCGCGGATGCTTGCCGAGCAGGCCGCGCCGCAGCTCGAGCGGGTCCTTGCCGGCGGCGCGCGCCAGCTCGTCGAGAAAGCACTCGGTCGAGAACGCGGTGTGCGTCGACCCAACCGAGCGCCACCACAGCACCGGCACGCCGATCTTCGGCGAATGCAGGTCGACGCGCAGATTCGGAATGTCATACGGAAGGGTCGAGGCACCTTCGACTGAAGTCTCGTCGACGCCGTTCTTCACGAGCATCTGCTCGAAGGCGGTGCCAGTCAGGATCGATTGCCCGACGATGCGGTGCTGCCAGGCGACGAGGTTGCCGGCGCCATCCAGGCCGGCCTTCAGCGCATGGTAGTACATCGGGCGGTAGAAGCCGCCCTTCGTGTCGTCCTCGCGCGTCCAGACGAGCTTCACGGGCGCCTTCGCGCCGTGCGCCTTCGCGATCGCCGCGGCCTCGAGCACGTAGTCGGAGAGCGCGCACGCGCGCCGGCCGAAGCTGCCGCCGGCGTAGAGCATGTTGAGCCTAACCTGCTCGGGCTTGATGCCGAGGAGCTTGGCGAGCGCGAACTGGTCGCCCGTCTGCAGCTGCTCCCCGTTCCAGACCTCGCAGCCGTCCGCGTCGAGCCGGACCACGCAGTCCATCGGCTCCATGGCGGCGTGCGCGAGGTACGGGAATTCGTAGGTGGCCTCGAGCGTCCGCGCGGCACCCGCGAGCGCGCCCGCGGCGTCGCCGTCGCTGCGCGCAACGGTGCCCGGCCGCTCGGCGAGCTTCCGGTAGTCGGCCATGATGTCGGTCGAGCTCAGCTTGAAGGCGGTGGACTCGTCCCACTCGACGGCGAGCGCGTCGCGGCCCTTCTTCGCCGACCAGAAGTCGGTCGCGAGCACCGCGACGCCGTCCGTGACGGGCGTCGAGAACGCGACCACGTCGACGACGCCCTTCACCGACTTGGCTTTCGTCGCCTCGAAGCTCTTGAGCTTGCCGCCGAACCGCGGCGGGTGCGCAACGACCGCAGTGAGCATGCCGGGAAGCTTGACGTCTTGGGTGAAGAGCGCCGTTCCGGTCGACTTCTCGCGGGCGTCGGTGCGCGCGGCGTTCTTCCCGATGTAGACGAACGCCTTGGGATCCTTCAGTTTCACTTCCGTCGGTACCGGCAGCTGCGCCGCGGCGGCGGTGAGCTCGCCGAAGCTTGCCCGCCGGCCCGACTTGTGCGAGACCACGCCCTTCGCGACGCGGATCTCAGCTTCCGGCACGCTCCAGCGCTGCGCCGCGGCGCCGACGAGCATCGCGCGCGCCGTCGCGCCGGCCTTCCGCAGCTGCTCGAATGAGTTGGCGATGGCAGTCGAGCCGCCGGTACCCTGCGCCGGGCCCCAGAAGAGATTGTTGTAGCGCTTGGCGTCGGCCGGCGCGCCCGCGACCCGGATCTGCGACCAGTCGGCGTCGAGCTCTTCGGCGACGAGTGTGGCGAGCCCGGTGTAGGTGCCCTGTCCCATCTCCAGGTGCTTGGCGACGACCGTGACGCTCGAATCGGCGCCGATCCGAACGAAGGCGTTCGGCTCGAAGGTCGCCCCGGCCATCACCGCGCCGGCGGTCTTGCCGGGACCAGACTGCGCGAGCGCTTCAGGCAGCACGAATGCGATCGTCAGCCCGCCCGTGGCTTTCAGGAAGTCCCTGCGACTGTAGTTCTCGATCATGACCGCCTCCTCACGCCATGGACTGAGCGGCCCGCTTGATCGCGGCGCGGATGCGCAGGTAGGTCGCGCAGCGGCACAGGTTGCCCGCCATCGCGGCATCGATGTCGGCGTCGGTCGGGCGCTTTTTCGCCGCGAGCAGGGCCGCGGCGCTCATGACCTGGCCGGACTGGCAATACCCGCACTGCGCGACGTTCTCGGCGATCCACGCGTCTTGCACAGCCTTGCCGACCCGGGTGGCACCGATCGCCTCGATCGTGGTGATCCGCTTGCCGACCACCGCGGAGACGGGCGCCGTGCACGAGCGCGTCGGCTGGCCATCGACGTGCACCATGCAGGCGCCGCACAGCGCCATGCCGCAGCCGTACTTGGTGCCGGTGAGCCCCGCAAAATCGCGCAGCGCCCACAGCAACGGCGTATCGGGCTCGACGTCGAGCGACGACGCCTTGCCGTTGACGTTCAAAGAAATCATTGGGGTCTCCTGCCTGAAGCGTGCGCCGACTATAGGAGCCGCTCTGCGGCGTGTATAGTAGGGAGCAAGACGTTACATGGTTACGTTGACGTAACCGCGCACAACCATGGTGCAGAAGCGAACCCCGGAATGCCCCGTCGAGGCCGCGCTGTCGGTAATCGGCGGCCGCTGGAAAATCCTCATCATTTGCAGGCTCTTCGAGGGCAAGCACCGCTTCAACGAGATGCGCCGCTCGATTGCGGGCGTCAGCCAGCGCGTGCTCACGCACAATCTGCGCGAGCTCGAGCGCGATGGCGTAGTCGAGAGAAGGGTCTTGCCCGAGTCGCCGCCGCACGTCGAGTACGGGCTCACGGCGTTCGGGCGGACGCTCGAGCCGGTGCTGGACCGGCTCTGCGAGTAGGGCGAGACCTACCAGAGCCGCGGCGCCGCAGCGGGGGCGCCGCGCGAAACGGAAGCCCTCGTCCTTGCGAAATAGCGCCGCGGAAGGGCGGGGCGCGGCTCAGTCGTCTGTTTCGCCCGACTCGTAGAGCGCTTCGCGACCGATCCGGTCGAGGCACAGCTCCGCGGTCCACGGCAGCATCAGCGAGCCGCAACGGCTGTCGCGGTAGATGCGCTCCAGCGACAGGCTCTTGAGCATCGATTGGCCGCCGCAGGTGCGGATTGCGAGCCGCGCGATGTCGTTCGAGTTCTCCATGATCGAGTAGTGCGCGGCGTAGCAGCGCAGGCGCTCGTCCTTCGAGGGGTCGACCTTCGCCTCCCCGGTCGCGCGCAGGAACAGCGCGCGCGTCTGCTCGAGCTTGACGCGCATCTCCGCGACCGCGATCTGCTTGGTGGGATACATGCGCCGCTTGACCGGCGGCATCTCGGGAATGTCGCCGCGCAGGTACTGGATCGTGAAGTCGTACGCGGCTTGCGCGAGCCCCATGTAGGTCGGCGAGAGCGTCGAGAACATGTGCGGCCAGCGCGACGCGGCCTGGTAGTACACGCCGCGCGGCATGAGCTGCGCCTCGTCGGAAACGAAGACGTCCTTGAGGAGCAGCGTGCGCGACACCGTGCCGCGCATGCCGAGCGGGTCCCAGTCGCCGGTGACCGAGAAGCCCGGGGCGTCGCCCGGCACGGCCAGGTAGAGCGTGTCCCGCATAGACCGGTCGGGCTTGTCCTCGGTGCAGAGGATGCCGTAGTAGTCGGCGGCGCCCGAGAGCGACGCGAAGATCTTCTTGCCGTTCAGCACCCAGCCGCCCTCGACCTTGGTCGCGAGCGTGCCGAAGGGCGCCTTGCCGGCAGCGGCCGCGGAGCCCTCCGAGAACGGTTGCGCGTAGATCTTGCCGTGCTTCGCGATGCGCTCGAAGTGGAGGGTCCGGTGCCGCTCGTGGTCCTCGCGCTGCTCTGTCGTCATGTCGAGGTCGTCCGCGAGTGCGCCGCTCCACAGCGTTGTGCAGACGTGCATGTTCCAGGTGAGCGCGGTCGCGCCGCAGTGCCGGCCGATCTCCGCCGCGACCATCGCATAAGTCTGGAAGTCGGCGCCGAGCCCACCGTGCTGCTTCGGCACGCAGATCCTGAGCAGTCCCGCCGCGCGCAGGTCGTCGTAGTTCTCGAACGGGAAAGTGGCGTCTCGGTCGTACTGCGCCGCGCGCGGAGCGAACTTCTCGCGCCCGAGCTTTGCCGCGGTCGCGAGGAGCTCGCGCTGCAGGTCCGTGAGCGCGAAGCCTTCGCCGACGATCGGCGGCGGGACGTAGCCGGAGGCGGATTGCCTGCGGGCGGAGAGCTGGGCTGACATCGGGACCTCCTGGAAGCCTAGGCTGCAAAGTGCCGCCCGAGCCAGGCGAGCACGAGTTGGTTGAACGAGCGCGGCCGCTCGAGGTTCGCGAGGTGCCCGCAGCCGGCGAGCACGCGATACTCGGCGCCCGCGATGCGCGCGGCCATCTTTTCCATCACGGCCGGCGGCGCGTTCGCATCGCGCTCGCCCGCGATCACGAGCGTCGGGACGCGGATCGCGGCGAGCGCGTCGCGGCGGTCGAAGCGCACGAGCGCATGCAGCGCCTTGCGGTAGGTCTCGCCGGGGACTCGCGCCATGATCTCGGTCGCGGCCGTGACGCCGGGGGGCTCCGCATCGGGCCCAACCATTGCGGCAACCAGCGCGGGCGCGAGCTCGGCCATCGTGCGCCCGGCGTCGAGCGGGCCCAGGCGCTGCGCGAGGAACCCCTGCTGCCAGGCCCCATCGGCCTTGCCGAACGCCGGGCTGGTGGCGGACAGCACGAGCCCGTCGATCTTCTGCGGGAACGCCGTGGCCGCCTCCTGCGCGACCATGCCGCCCATCGAATGCCCCACCAGCACGCGCCGTCGCACGGGGAGCGCATCGAGGAGCCGCTCGAGCGCGCGGGCGAGGTTCGGCATGTCGTACGGCTCGATCGGCGCGCTTGCGCCATAGCCGGGCGCATCCCAGGCGACAGCGAGACAGCCCGCATCCGCGATCGCGTCGAGCTGCGGGGCCCAGGCTGCCGCGCTTCCGCCGACGCCGTGGAGCAGCACGACGGCGATGTCGCCCGAACCGCGCCTGACGTGAGCAGGGATGGTCATGCGAGCGGCGGCAGGAGCCGCCCCGTGTCGACGACCGGCTTGCCGTCGAGCTCGATGGTGCAGTTGCGCAGCGGCAAGTCGAAGTGGCCGAGCGTGTGCCGACCCGCGACCTCGTTCGCGCCGGTCGAATACAGGAAGTTGCCGGCGAACGCGCGGAGCTCCGTGCCGTTGAAATCGCGCCGGTCGTAGAACGTCATCGCGTCCCAGCGCGCCCTGGCGTTCATTCCCCAGCCGACGTGCGAGACCGCGTAGGCCTCGGCGTCGCCCCACGCGGCGAAGTACTCGAGCATCATGTCGGCGTCCATGCCGCCGCCCTCGATCGCGCGCACGTAGTCGTTCTCGATCCGGAGACGCACTGCATCGCGGACATAGCGCTTGAAGGTGAGGTTCACGTCGCCGTCCGCGAGCACCAGCGTGCCGTTCACGGAGCCCGCCGCGGGAAAAGCGAGGCAGATGCCGCCGGGCCAGTGCGCGATGGTGCCGGGCTTCGACGTGTAGCCCCACACCCCGCCCACGCGCGCGCCCTCGAGGCCGATGCCCAGGTCGGTGCCGGCCGGCGACGTCACGTGCATGCGCTTCGCCGCCTTGAGCATCCGCATTCCCTCGCGCACCTTCGGCTCGAGTGCCGGGTCGGGCATGCAGCGCTCGAGGATCTCCGGATGCTCGTTCGAGACCATCAGCACGCGCGCGCCGCCCTTGAGGATGTCGGGCAGCTCGACCGAGTGCAGCAGACCTTCGACGGTCAGGTCGACGACGAGCACCGACTGCGCCAGCGCACTCACCACCGGCCCGAGGCGCTGGAGCGCGTCGCTCGCGCCGGTCGAGCGCACCGGCGCCGGCGCCGACAGGCGCGGGCTCGGCACGACGACGTGGAAGGGCTTGCAGCCGAGCCTGTGCAGCGCGAGCTCCGCGAGCTCGACGTTGACGGTCCGCGACTGCGTCTCCGAGAGGATCGCGGCCGCGTCGCCGGCCTTCGCGCCGCAGCGCCCGAAGACCTCGGCGAAGCAGTCGATCCATTTTCCTTCCACGCGTTCGCGCAGCATCGGTTCCTCAGCAGGAAATGTCGCTTCCGGCGGCGTGATACCGGCCGGCGTAGAACACGAGCGGCCGCTTCTGCGGGTCGTAGGCGAAGCGCTCGACGTGCCCGATGAACAGCACGTGGTCGCCGCCGTTGTGGCGCGCGGCCGCGCGGCACTCGAGGCGCGCCGCGGAGGCCGCGATCAGCGGGACGCCTTCCAGGCCGGCGTGAATGTCCAGGTGCAGGAACTTGTTGGCGACCTGCGAGGCGAAGCGCCTCGAAAGCTCGACCTGTTCCTCGGCGAGGATGTTCACCGCGAAGTACCGCGCGCGGTCGAACGCAGCCAGGTTCGGGCTCGTCGCGTTGAGCGCCCAGAGCACGAGCGGCGGCTCGAGCGACAGCGAGGAGAACGAATTGATCGTGAGCCCCACGAACGCGCCGCTCGCGTCGCGCGTGGTGACGACCGCGACGCCGGTCGGGAACGTCCCGAGCGCCCTGCGGAACTCGCGCGCGTCGAATGTGGCGGCGGCATCCGCCATCGAGGTCTCCTGGCCGGGCAGGCCGCGCCCGCGGCGCGATCCGCTCTTGGTCCGGGCCTATTCTGCGCCAGCGCCCGGTTGGGGAATGATAGATGAAATTTCATGTAATGCAAGCAGGCCTGCTGCGCCGCCGCGCGCGCCGCGCTTTGCGCTCCGCGCGGGCCGGGCTAGGATCGGATCCATGAAAACGCATCGACCCAGCCGCGCCGCCTCCGGCCGGACCTTCGTCCGCGACTACCTCTCCTACCTCCTCGCGCAGGCGAGCTACGCGGTCTACAAGGAGTTTGACGCGCGGGTGCGCGCGGCCGGGCTCTCGTCGACCGAGTGGCGGGTCCTCGCCACCCTCTCCGACGGCGACGGCCTCACGATCGGCGAGCTCGCGCGCGAGGTCCTCGCGCAACAGCCGACCCTCACGAAGCTGGTGGACCGCATGGAACGCGCCGGACTCGTCGAACGGCGCGGCGACGACGCCGACGGCCGTCGGACCCTCGTCTTCGAGACCGCCCGCGGACGGGCCCGCGTTGCACCGCTCCTCGTCCAGGCGAAGGCGCACGAGCGGGCCGCCTTGGACGCGTTCGCGCCGCAAGAAGCCGAGGCGCTGAAGCGGGCACTGCGGGCGCTGTGCGAGTCGCATGCAGCCGATCCGCTGTCGACAAGCGGACAGAGAACCGGGCGGGGAGGCGGGATCTCACGTCGCGGTAACCAAGCGCGCTAACGCCACATGCATCGGGAGGGATACACTTCGGCAGCCGCGTTCTCCACATCTACTTTTCGATCGCATCTTCAAACGCATCCATACCGCGCCGGGCTGCGCACGCGAAAAGGCGACAAATTTCACGCGCCGCCGCAGTCATCGGCCGGTGTCGGAACAGCTTCTGCTTGGATCAGCGGACGGAAATCGCGATCGAGGACGGCGTGGAAGGATCGAAGGGACTGGCGGGCAGCGGCGACCAAGCCGACGATGACCTGGGCGCGTTCGCCGTGTTCGACCCGCACGCCGGGGAGGTGCGCCCCGGTGGCTTCGCCCCGCGCGCCGCCGCCAACCCGCCGTCCACCGACTTCCCGCCGATCATGAGCGGCGAAGCGGTCGATCAGGTGGTCGAGGCGCGCTGGCGGAAGCAGCGCGAGCTCGAGAGCGGCAAGGAGAAGCCCGACCCCTGGCCGATCATCGAGCGCGCCTTCCCCCGCATCGCGACCACGATCCGCGACCAGTGGGGCAAGCGCGCGCTGGACGACTACCTCTCGAAGCTCGTGGTGGACGACCGCGGCGGGCGGCAGGGCTTCCCGCCCGACGTGCTGTCCGCGATCATGGAAGTCGCCCGCCTCCACGCCGCACAGCACCGCTTCAAGCCGCCGATCTGCCCCTGGGAAGCCGACGTCCGCGACACCAAGTGGTGGTATCGGCGCTGACCGCGCGCTCCCGGCCAGCTCCCGAATGACGGATCTCGTCGGGCGCTACGCCGCCTTCTTGCCCACGACGTCGGGCTTCGGCGGCCTGACCTGTCCCTGTCGCGCCTCCGCGTCGGTGCGCGCGCGCCGCGCGAGCGTGTACAGCTGGTCGCGCCCCGACAGGTACTGCTTCGGCCACGACACGCCCTCGATCGGATAGCCCAGCGCCTGGTACTCGGCGGCGGCGTGGAGCGTGAAGTACGGATCCGCGAGGTGCGGCCGCGCGAGCGCGCACAGGTCGGCGCGGCCGGAGGCGACGAGCGTGTTCACCTGGTCGGCGGTGGTGATCGCGCCGACCGCCATCGTCGCGATCCCCGCCTCGTTGCGGATCTGCTCGGCGAAGGTCGCCTGGAACATGCGCCCGTAGATCGGCTTCGACGCCGGATCGGTCTGGCCCGTCGAGACGTCGATCAGGTCGCAGCCGTGCGCCTTGAACGCCCTGGCGATCTCGACCGCGTCGTCGCCGGTGTTGCCGCCGGGGATCCAGTCGGTCGCCGAGACGCGCACCGACATCGGCTTCGCCTTCGGCCAGGCCTTCCGGCACGCGTCGAACACTTCGAGCGGAAAGCGCAGGCGGTTCGCGAGGCTGCCGCCGTACTCGTCGGTGCGTCGGTTCGTGACCGGCGAGAGGAAGCTCGCCAGCAGGTAGCCGTGCGCCAT
>DATIDG010000009.1:0-27305 GCA_035456405.1 Burkholderiales bacterium
GGCGTTCCTCGCAAACGCGAAGGCGACCGTGCGCGCGTCGACGCTCGCCGATTATGAAGGCGTAATCGCGCGGCACCTCTCGCCCGCGTTCGGGCATCGCCGCGTCCGTGACGTCACGCTCGCCGACGTTGAGAGCTTCCGCGGCGCGATGCTGACGCAGCTCCGGACCGAGGAGGCCGAGCGAATCCGCGTGCTTGACATCCCGGAAGCGGAGAAACAGGCGCGGCTCCTGGTGGTCGCCGAGGAGCGCGGTATCCGCACGGCAAACAAGGCGGTCGGCCTGCTCTCGATGCTGCTCAACTTCGCGCTGCGCCACCGGTGGGTAACGCACAACCCCGCGGCGCTCGCGAAGCGGGTTCCTGCCGCCACGTCGCGGGAGGAGCTTGTCGAGTCGAACGTCCTCGCACCCGAGGAGATCAGGCGATTGCTGGATGCCTGCGACGCCGACCTGCGCCCACTCGTGATGACCGCGGTCTACAGCGGCCTGAGGTTGGGCGAGCTATCAGGCCTACGGTGGGGCGACGTCGAGCTTGATGCAGCGAGGCTCTACGTGCGCCAGCAGTTCAGCTCGGGCCGCTTCTCCGAGCTGAAGACGAAGACCGCGCGCCGGACGATCGACCTTCCGTCTTCGCTCGTCACCGAGCTGCGCTCGTGGAAGTTGCGCTGCCCGAAGGGCGAACTCGACCTCGTCTTCCCGACGAGCACGGGCACCCCGATGAGCCCGCAGAACCTCCTGCAGAGACGCTTCTACCCGGCGCTACGTCGCGCGGGCCTGCGCAAGATCCGCTGGCATGACCTGAGACACACCTTCGCCTCGCTGATGATCCACAACCGCGAGCCGATCACGCGCGTCCAGGCCGCTCTCGGTCACGCGAGCCCGGCCGTCACCTTGAACGTGTACAGCCACCTGCTACCGATCGAGGACACCGGCGCAGCGCACCGGCTCGATCAGCTCATCGGATTCGAGATTCCGGTCGCTCGTGGTAGCAATTTGGTAGCAGAGGGGAAGAGCCCGACTCGCCGTCGTTCGCAAGTCGTTGATCTGATGGTGGCCAAGGACGGAATTGAACCGCCGACACAAGGATTTTCAGTCCTCTGCTCTACCAACTGAGCTACTTGGCCAGGCCGGACGACCCGCCAGACGCGGACCGCCTTAGCCGCGCCGCCGGGCGGCAGCGCGAAGAGGCGCGATTATAGCGGCGCAGCCTAGTGAAAGCCACCCGGCGCCGGCACTCGCACGCGCCGCTGGTTACTTGCGCGCACCCACGGTCGGACACTCCACCTTTCCGAGGCTGCACGCGAGGTCCGGCAGGATCCACAGCGCGAGGATGAGCCAGACCCAGCCAAGGAGCAGGAAAGCGACGAACGGAATGTGCCGGTCGACGATCACCTTCGGCGTGACCCAGCGGGTGAAGCGCGATACCGGCCGGGTGATGACCTGGAACAGCTGATAGAAGAGGTTCCGTTCCCGGTTGCGTCCGGCAAGGAGGTAGAGCACGCCTTGTCCGAGCAGGAACAGCAGGGCCAGGGTCGCCAGCAGCTGGACGATGCCGGCCAGCTGGAAGAGGATTTCCATCCCGTCCTCCTCTGGAAGTGCCGCGCGGAAAAAACAAGGCCCGCTCACGCGGGCCTTGTCCCGTCGCAGGGTGGATCAGGTCCCCGTGGTGTCGATGTCGCCGCGCAGGTGCGGATAGCGCACGTGCTCGACGAGCTCCTGCGTCTCCCGGCTGGGCGAGCCGGTGAGAAGGCTCACCACGATGATCACGATGAAGCCGAGCGGCACTCCGAACAGGCCCGCAGAGATCGGCTGGATGTCCCACCACATGTTCTCGGCGATCGGCGACGTGACGCCGAACAGGCCCCGCATCCAGGGCTGGGTCGTGGCCATGTAGTAGAACGTGATTCCGACTCCCGCGAGCATGCCGAGCGTCGCTCCCCACTTGTTGGCGCGCTTCCAGAAGATCCCGAGGGTCAGCGCCGGAAAGAACGCCGCGGCCGCGAAGGAGAACGCCGCGCTCACCAGGAACAGGATGTCGGCCGGTTTCTGGCTTGCGACGAACGCCGCGATCAGCGCCACGACCAGGAGCAGGACCTTGGAGATCGTGACGCGCTTCTGCGTGGAAGCATGCGGGTCGATCATCTTGTAGTAGAGGTCGTGCGACAGCGCGTTCGCGATCGTGAGCAGCAGACCGTCGGCGGTCGAGAGCGCGGCCGCCAGGCCGCCCGCCGCCACCAGGCCCGAGATCACGTACGGCAGCCCGGCGATCTCCGGCGTCGCCAGCACGATGATGTCGCCGCCGATCGAGATCTCGGCGAGCTGCACGATGCCGTCCCGGTTGACGTCGGCGATGCTCAGCAGCCCGGGGTCGACCTTGCTCCACGCCGCGGCCCAGAGGGGCAGCTTCGCAAACTCGGAGCCGACCACGAGCGTATATACGTCGAACTTGGCCAGGACCGCGAGCGCGGGCGCCGTGAAGTACAGCAGGAAGATGAAGAACAGCGACCAGGTCACCGACTGGCGCGCCTCCTTGACGCTCGGCGTCGTGTAGTACCGCATCAGGATGTGGGGCAGGGCGGCCGTGCCCACCATCAGGCAGAAGATCAGCGCGAGGAAATTGCGGCGGTTGATGTCCCGCGCCTTCTCGTCCGCCCCCGGGAACGCCTGGGCGTGGCGCAGCGGCGGTCCGGCGCGCGCAGCGAGCCCCGCCTCGCGCGTCCAAGCGGCCTTGGCCTCGTCGACGCTTTTCGGGAATTTCTCGACCGCGACCGACGCCGCGGCGATCTGCTCGGCCGGCGCGTTCTGGGCCTTGAGATCGTCGACCGCCTTCGCGAGATTGGCCCTCTCATCCTCGAAAGACTTCGGCAGGCCCTTCAGCTTCGCGCTGGCCGAATCGGCACGGTCCTTGAAGATCTTGCGGACCTCGAGCTCCTTCGGATCCTTGATGAGCTCGGCCTCCTTCGCCGTGACTTTCTCGAGCACCTTGCCGTAGACGAGGTGCGGAATCGGGAAGCCGGTGTGCTTCACCGACAGCCAGACCACGGGGATCATATAGGCGACGATCAGGACGATGTACTGCGCCACCTGCGTCCAGGTAACTGCACGCATCCCGCCGAGGAAGCTGCAGACGAGGATGCCGCCCAGGCCGAGGAAGATCCCCAGCTCGAACGCCACACCGGTGAGCCGCGTCGTGACCAGTCCGACGCCGTAGATCTGCGCCACGACGTAGGTGAACGAGCAGAGGATCGCGCACAGGATGCCGACGAAGCGCGGGATGTGACCCTCGTAGCGGGCGCCGAGGAAGTCCGGGATCGTGAACTGGCCGAACTTGCGCAGGTAGGGCGCGAGGAACAGCGCCACCAGGCAGTAGCCGCCGGTCCAGCCCATGACGAACGCGAGCCCGAAGTACCCCGTGAGGTACAGGGTGCCGGCCATCCCGATGAATGACGCGGCGCTCATCCAGTCGGCGCCGGTGGCCATGCCGTTGAAGAATGCCGGCACACGGCGCCCCGCGACGTAGTACTCGGCGATGTCCGCCGTGCGGCTCACGATGCCGATGCCGGCGTAGAGGCCGACGGTCGCGAGCAGGAAGATGTAGCCGATCCAGTTCCGCGGCAGGCCGAACTGCTCGAGAATCGCGAGGACGATGATGAAGACGACGAAACCCCCGGTGTACATGCCGTACACCTTCTTCAGCATCGCGGTGAATTGCGATTGGCTTTGAGTGGCCATGGTCAGTCCCCCTCCCCTTCCGCCACGCCATATTGCTGGTCGAGCTTGTTCATGTAGCTCGCGTAGAACCAGATG
Source organism: Burkholderiales bacterium (assembly GCA_035456405.1). Classification (GTDB taxonomy): domain Bacteria; phylum Pseudomonadota; class Gammaproteobacteria; order Burkholderiales; family SG8-39; genus JAGVSZ01. The sequence goes on from DATIDG010000009.1 coordinate 3,806, forward strand.
ATGAGCACATATATCGCCAGCGCGCCCTGGCCGCCGACCCAGAACGCGAACGGCCAGCCGAAGAAGTTGAAGTCGAGCTCGCGCGCGTAATACCCGATCAGGAACGTCACGACGAACCAGATGACCATCAGGATTGCCGTGACCCGGAGGTTCTTGTTCCAGTACTCGCGATGCTTCTCGGAGAGCTGCATTGATTCCTCCATGACGGAATTGAAAGCGCCGGCCCGGTGTTCCGGGCTCTTGCGGTCTTCTTTGTGCGAATTAGTCCGCGGGACTCTAGGGCGTCAACCTTACGCCAATCTTACTCACGGCCGTCCGGCGCGAAATTAGAGGATGTGCAGTGCAGCAAGCAGTGCTCCAGTCAGTCCGGACACCACTACCACGAGCAGCAGCGCCACCGCGACGCACTCCGTGGCCTGCTGCGGACGGACCAGTCCGAGCGCCTGCAGACCGAGCACGTACAGATATCCGGCCTGAAACAGCGCGAGTAGCAGGACGAAGCCCACCAGCACCGGCTTGACGAGCAGGATGCCCCCGAGAAAGAGCGGCGTCGACCCGTAAGCCGCGACGGTCCAGGCCCGCGCCCAGTCGTGCGGCGCGCCGTACATCGGCGCGAGCGCGTAAAGCGCGGCCGCCAGTCCTGCGACCGAGGCAACCGAGGCGGCGAACGTGACGACCCCGGCACGCAACACAAAATCCGCCGTGTAGCGCGCGAGCTCTTCCTCGAGCAGCACGATGTCATGCGGAAACAGCGCAAGCCCAATCATCCAGGCCATCGCGGGCAGAAGCGCGAGCGGCACGACGTAGCCGAAGAGCAGCCGCCGTGCGCCTGGGCCTTCGTGAGCGATCGCCGCCCATTCGGCGGCGGGCTTCAGGGTGAGCCGCAATGCGCGGCGCAGCGCCCAACCTGCGCCGTGCGATGCCCCGGCGCGCTTCACTCGCGCCCGAAGAACGCGTCGGCGAAAGCCTTCGCGCGCTCGCGGAACACCTGAGCCTTCGCGGCACGGCGCGCTCCAGCAACCGTGTGAGCGCAACGCTCGACCGCCGCCTGGAAATCCGCCCGCGTTCGTGCCCGCTCGAGTCCGCCCGTCACGAAATCGGCATCGGGGCCGAGGTTGTCGTGGAGAAAGCGGGTGAGCGCCGAGAGGGCCTCTTCGCGCGACTGCGCGGGCGCAATCGGGCTCGGCAGCGGCTGGGGCGCCCCGACGGACGGCGCTGCGCGGGCGGCAGGCGCGGGCGACGCTGCGGCCGCACCCTTGATCTCGACAAACCCGTCCTGCGCGAGGCTGTCGAGTGCAGCAGCAATCTCGGGCACGCCGCCGAACTTCGCGATCAGGGCCCCGGCGGTTGCGGTGCCATTCACCATGATCAGGATGGACCGGAGTTTCTGGGACAAGCCATGCGTCCGCGACCTGACTTCCTCGAGGCCTTTCGCGGTCTTCGCGAGCACTGCGGTGCTGTCCACAGTCGCCTCCTTGTTCGCTCCGGCGGCGCGCCGTGTCAGGGTTCCTGCGGCGTCATTATTCCGAGTACAGGCGCGGGGGACAAGTCGGAACGGTCGGCCGACCGTTCGGCACGCCGCATGCTCGGCGCCGACAAGGCGCGCGGCGTCAAGCGGCCGAGCGCAGCGGCGCCGCCGCCGCAGGCAGCGCGCGCGGGAACATCACGCGCGCCAGCGTGCCGCGCTCCCGCGGGTTCGGCAGGAGCGCAATGCTCGCGCGATGGAGGTGCGCGATACCGCGCACGATCGGGAGCCCGAGCCCGGAGCCGTCCGTTTCAGTGCCGAGGACGCGGTAGAACCGCTCGAAGACGAGCTCGCGTTCCGCGTCGTCGATGCCGATGCCCGTGTCTTCGACCTCGAGCACGACGCGATCGTCCGCACGGACGCGCACGGTCACCCGGCCGCCTGGGCGCGTGTAGCGGATTGCATTGTCGAGGAGGTTGTTGGCGAGCTCGCGCAGAAGCATCGCGTTGCCGTCGACCCAGGCAAGATCAGCGGCGGCTTCGAACCCGAGGTCGATCTCCTTTTCGCGCGCCTGCGGCACCCACTCGCGCGCCACCTCGCGTATTAGCGAATCGAAATCGAGGGGACGGAGCGCGGTCGGCGCGTCCGCGTCCGCACGCGCGAGCGCAAGAAGCTGGTTGATGAGGTGCGAGGCGCGGTCGGCGCTCGTCACGATCTGCCGCATCGCGTGCTGCAGGCTCACCGGGTCGCGCTGGCGCATCGCGATCTCGGCCTGCATCTTCAGACCCGCGAGCGGCGTGCGCATCTGGTGCGCGGCGTCGGCGACGAAGCGCTGCTGCGCCTTGAGGCTGGCGTCGAGCCGTGCCATCAAGCCGTTGAACGCGCCGATCAGCGGCTGCACCTCCTCGGGTGCGTCCGACTCGTCGATCGGCGCCAGGTCGGCGGGCTTGCGGCGCCGGATCGACTGGGCGAGCTCGCTCAGCGGCTCGATGCCGCGCGTGAGCCCCAGCCAAACGAAGAGCAGCGCGATCGGCACGATCAGGAACTGCGCCGCGAGCACGTCGCCGATGATCTCGCTCGCGAGCCGGCTGCGCTTGCCCACCGTCTCGGCGACCTGCACTAGCGCGGCCCCCGGCATCCCCGGCACCTGCGCGAACATGTACGCCACCCTAACGTCCATTGCGGGCAGGTGGTCGTCGCGGAAGTACACCTGCTGCGGGACCATCTCCGGAGTGAACTCGACGAGCGGGAGGGTTGTGTCGCCACCCGCGACCGCATTCCGCTGGTCACGCACCTGGAAGTGGGTCAGGTCGCCCTCGTCCGCCCGCACGATCACCGCTGCCGCGGCGTCGTCCTTCACCACGAGCTGCCCCGCGGTGTAGCTCAGCTGCTTCGATATGGCGACCACGCTGTCGCGCAGCTCGCGGTCGTAGGCGCTGTCGGCGATCGAGTACGCGAGGAAGTACTGGATCGCCATGCTGACCGGCCACAGGATCAGCAGCGGCGCGAGCGTCCAGTCGACGATCTCGCCGAAGACCGACTTCTGGCTATGTTGCTTTTCGCGCGCCATTGGCGGCCTTCTCCAGGCAGTAGCCGAGGCCGCGCACCGTCGCGATCTTCACGCCGCCGGGCTCCAGCTTCTTGCGCAGGCGGTGGATGTAGACCTCGACTGCGTTCGTGCTCACCTCCTCGCCCCACTGGCAGAGAAGGTCGACGATCTGCTCCTTGTTCACCATCCGGCCGGGCCGCTGCATGAAGATCTCGAGCAGCGCGAGCTCGCGCGCGGAAAGCTCGAGCGTGCGGCCGCCGAGCTCGGCGACCTTGCCCACCTGGTCGAACGAGAGGTCGCCGTGCCTGAGGACGCTCGAGCCGACCGCGTTTCCGCGTCTCGTGAGCGCCCGCACGCGCGCCTCGAGCTCCTGCAGGACGAAGGGCTTGGCAAGGTAATCGTCCGCGCCGAGATCCAGGCCGCGCACGCGGTCGTCCACGCCATCGAGCGCCGTAAGGATCAGCACCGGCAGGCGCGAGCTGCGGCCGCGGAGGCGCTTGAGCACCTCGAAGCCGGAGAGCTTGGGCAGCCCGACGTCCAGGATCAGCAGATCGAACTGGGCGGTGGCGAGCGCCGCGTCGGCCGCGGCGCCATCCTTGACGCAGTCGACCGAATAGCCGGACTGGCGCAGGCTGCGCGTCAGGCCGTCTGCGAGAACGGCGTCGTCTTCGGCAATCAGGATCCGCACCCTCTTACCCTCCGGACCTCCGGCCCGCTCTTGCGCGGCGGGCTCCGGGGCAGTGTAGCAAACGGCCGGGGGACCCTGGATGCGCGCGACACGATCTGTCACGATGGCCGAACCCGACAGCGAGGAATCACCGCATGACGCCCGCGCACAGCCGGCAGGTTCGCCTCAATTCCCGCCCCAGCGGCATCCCTGAGGCCGAGCACTTCGAGATCGTCGCGGCCCCGGTGCCGGAGCTCCGGGACGGGCAACTCCTCGTGCGCAACGAGTTCCTGTCGGTCGACCCCGCCATGCGCGGCTGGGTCAGCGCCGTCGCGAACTACTCGCAGCCGGTGGCCATCGGCGAGGTCATGCGATCGTTCGCAGCCGGCGAAGTGATCGCCTCGCGCCACCCGGGATACGTCGTCGGCGAAAAGGTCATGGGCATGCTTGGCTGGCAGGAGTACGCCGTGAGCGACGGCGGCCAGATCACGCGCAAGGTGAAGGAGACCGACTTGCCACTGTCGGCGTCGCTCGGCGTGCTCGGTCTGAACGGCGTCACTGCGTACTTCGCGCTGCTCGATGTCGGCCAGCCGCGTGCGGGCGACACAGTGGTCGTATCAACTGCCGCGGGCGCGGTCGGGGCGACGGTGGGTCAGATCGCGAAGCTCGCCGGCTGCCGTACCGTCGGCATCGCCGGCGGCGCGACGAAGACGGCGCTGTGCCGCGATGCGTTCGGCTACGACGAGGCGATCGACTACAAAGCGGCCGATCTCGATGCGGCGCTCGAGACGACATGCCCGCGCGGGATCGACGTCTACTTCGACAACACGGCCGGCGCGATCAGCGACGCGGTGTTACGCCACCTCGCGCTCGGCGCACGGGTCGTGGTCTGCGGCACGGCCTCGGTGGCGAGCTGGGACCCGCCGCCGACGGGGCTGCGCGTCGAGCGCCACCTGTTGGTGAAGCGGGCGCGCATGCAGGGCTTCATCGTCTTCGACTACCAGTACCGCTACGAGGAAGCGGTGAGCCGGCTCGCCGACTGGGTGCGCGCAGGCAGGCTCCGCTATCGCGAGGACATCCTGGACGGCATCGAGCACGCCCCGGGCGCGATCGCCGGACTTTACCGGGGCGAGAACCTGGGGAAGCGGTTGATCCGGCTGCGCCACGGCTGAAGTCGCCGCCCGGCACGCGAGGCGCCGGGCGGCTGCGGCGACCTCTCAGCCGACGCGGATATCGATCTTCCGGGGGCGGAGCTCGGCGCGCTTCGGGATCCGGACCGTTAGCACGCCATCCTTGAGGTTCGCGTCGATCTTGTCCGTCTCCAGCTCGCTGCTCAGGGTGAAGCTGCGGCGGTAGAGCGTGGAGTGAACCTCCGCGTACAGCGCCTCCATGCCCTCGGGCATGCTGATCTCTGCATTCCCTTCGACCACCAGCGCCTGCCTGTCGGCCTGAACGTTCAGGCGCTCGCGCGAAACGCCGGGCATGTCGAGCTGCAGGGTGATTCCCTCCGCATCCTCGAAGATGTCGGTCGGCGGGCGCAGGACCAGCTCGGGTTCGCGTTCGGTCTTGCGGACTTCACCGGACTGCCGGGTTGCTAGCTCTTTCTCGCTCATGGCTCATCTCCTCGCGCTCAATGGACCTGGATCTGCCGCGGACTGGCGGACTCGCGCCGCTGTACGCTGATCTGCAGGACCCCGTCGCGATACTTGGCCTCTACACGGTCGGGGTCGGCGTCGTCGGGAAGCGTGATGACGCGCCGGAACTCGCCGCTGAAGCGCTCCTGCCGGTAGTACGTGGCGTTCTCCTTCACGGGGACCTGGCGTTCGCCGGAGACCGTGAGCAGGTTCTGCTGGATGGAAAGGTTCAGACTCTTCGGGTCGAGGCCGGCTGCGAAGAGATAGACGTCGAGCACGGCGGGCGTCGCCCCGACGTTGGTCGGCGGGAACGTGCCGCGCGAGACGGAGCGGATCCCGGCGGGGCCCGGCCGCCGCCCGAACAGCTCGTCCATGTCCTGCTCGATGCGCCTGAACTCGTCGAAGAGGCTTTCCAGGTTGGTCAGACTGCCAAACATTTGAGCACCTCCTCTCGGGTCGTCGATGTGACCCGGTACCGCGAATCTAGGGACTGCGCCTGCTAGTTCAAGCCCCCCGCAAGACTCAGAAAAAAAACGGCCCCGCGATTGCGGAGCCGTCGAATCCGGGAAGGAGGGTAAGGGGAGGGAACCTGGGGGTTCCCTCCTGTTCGTGACCTTCCAGATGGATATCTGACGCGTGAACCGCGTTACATATCCATGTCCATTCCTCCCATGCCGCCCATGCCGCCGTGGGCGTGACCGCCGCCCTTGGGCTTGTCCTCGACCATCTCGGCCACCGACACGTCGGTGGTGAGCAGCAGGCCGGCGACCGACGAAGCGTTCTGCAGCGCCGTGCGCGCGACCTTGGTCGGATCGACGACGCCCATCTCGACGAGATCGCCGTACTCCTCGGTCTGGGCGTTGAAACCGAAGTTGCCTTTGCCCTCGACGACCTTGTTCAGCACGACCGACGGCTCGACCCCGGAGTTCGCGACGATCATGCGCAGCGGCTCCTCGAGCGCGCGCGACACGATCTTGATGCCCGCGTCCTGGTCGTGGTTGTCGCCCTTCAGCTTCTCGAGCGCCTTGCGGGCGCGGATGAGCGCGACACCGCCGCCGGCCACAATGCCCTCCTCCACCGCGGCTCGGGTGGAGTGCAGCGCGTCCTCGACGCGGGCCTTCTTCTCCTTCATCTCGACCTCGGTCGCGGCGCCAACCTTGATCACGGCCACGCCGCCGGCCAGCTTCGCCACGCGCTCCTGGAGCTTCTCCTTGTCGTAGTCGCTGGTCGCTTCCTCGATCTGCTGCCGGATGTTCTTGACGCGGGCCTCGATCCCCTTGGCGTCACCGGCGCCGTCGATGAGAGTGGTCTCTTCCTTGCCGATCTCGACGCGCTTCGCGCGACCGAGGTCCTTCAGCCCGGCCTTCTCGAGCGTCAGGCCGAGCTCCTCGGCGATGACGGTGCCGCCGGTGAGGATCGCGATGTCCTCGAGCATCGCCTTGCGGCGGTCGCCGAAGCCCGGCGCCTTCACGCCACAGGTCTTCAGGATGCCGCGCAGGTTGTTGACGACCAAGGTGGCCAGCGCCTCGCCCTCGATGTCCTCGGCGATGATCAGCAGCGGCTTGCCGGCCTTGGCGACGCTCTCGAGGACCGGCAGCAGGTCCCGGATGTTGGAGATCTTCTTGTCGTGCAGCAGGATGTAGGCGTCCTCGAGCACGGAGATCTGCTTCTCCGGGTTGTTGATGAAGTAGGGCGAGAGGTAGCCGCGGTCGAACTGCATGCCCTCGACGACCTCGAGCTCGTTCTGCAGGCTCTTGCCGTCCTCGACCGTGATCACGCCTTCCTTGCCGACCTTGTCCATCGCGTCGGCGATGATCTTGCCGATCGAGTCGTCGCCGTTGGCGGAGATCGAGCCGACCTGGGCAATCTCCTTCGACGTGGTGGTGGGCTTGGAGAGCTTCTTCAGCTCGTCGGTGACCGCGATCACCGCCTTGTCGACCCCGCGCTTGAGGTCCATCGGGTTCATCCCGGCGGCCACGTACTTCATGCCCTCGCGGACGATCGCCTGGGCGAGCACCGTCGCGGTCGTGGTGCCGTCGCCGGCCACGTCCGAGGTCTTGGACGCGACTTCCTTGACCATCTGCGCGCCCATGTTCTGGAACTTGTCCTTCAGCTCGATCTCTTTGGCGACCGAGACGCCGTCCTTGGTGACGGTCGGGGCGCCGAACGAGCGCTCGAGTACGACGTTGCGGCCCTTCGGCCCGAGCGTCGCCTTCACCGCGTTGGCGAGGATGTTGACGCCCTCTAGCATCTTTTGGCGGGCGTCCTCGTGAAAACGTACGTCTTTGGCAGGCATGCTGAACTCCTAATTAGCTTGGTCCGTCGTTGCGGAACGGCGCGTCAGGCGATGACGCCCATGATGTCTTCCTCGCGCATCACGAGGAGCTCGGTGCCCTCGACCTTGACGGTCGTGCCCGAGTACTTGCCAAACAGGATGCGGTCGCCGACCTTCACATCCATCGGCAGGACTTTCCCTTCTTCGGTCTTCTTGCCCGGACCGACGGCGACTACTTCGCCCTGGTCGGGCTTCTCACCCGCGGTATCCGGAATCACGATCCCGCCGGCAGTCTTGCTTTCGGCTTCAAGCCGCTTGACGATCACGCGGTCGTGCAAGGGACGGATTTTCATGGACTTCCTCCTATCCTAGGTTGGTTAGCGGTCGCTTACTCCAGGCGGCCGTGGAAAACAGCCGGGCCAAATCTGTTAGCACTCAGCCCGAACGAGTGCTAATTATAGGTGCGACATTGTCTTTGCTCAAGCCCTCGTCATAGTTTCGATCGACCGACTGCGCGTCCCTCGACCGTCGACCGCCGCCCAGCCCCGCCGTCGACGGGTGCCGCGGGCAAGAATCGCGCGATTACCTTTTAATCAGGGCGGGAGCCTCGCCGAACCAACGGAGGAGCGCACATGATCTCGAGACACGCCCTCGTCGCAGCCGCCGTAGGGGCGATCCTAGCCTCCGCCCTGCCCGCACCCGCGCAGCAGCCCAGCGCGGCGCCGCGGGAGACCCAGCCGGAACCGAGCGGTCCTGCCGCAGGCAAGGGCCCTCCGCCGAGTACCGGCCCGACGGCGCGGCGGAGTCAGCTCTACGGCGACGAGCTCTTCACGCCGGAGGAGCGGCGGGAGTTCTTCGACCGGATGAAAGCGGCGAAGACGCCGGAGGAACGCGCGAAGCTTCAGGCCGAGCGTCGAGCGACGGCGGAGGCGCGTGCGAAGGAGAAGGGCGTCGCCCTGCCTCCACCGGCTCCCGGACCCGGCCCGGGAGCGCCGAAGGCTCAGTGAGGGGAACGGCTCGTCAGTCGTGCAGATTCTCGGCGGCGAGCTCGAGCAGGCTGCCCATCGTCCGCGCCCATTTGAAGTGGGCCTGCCCGTCGTCGAACGTCTGGCGGCAGTTGGCGCAACTCGTCACGGTCAGCTCGGCGCCGGTCGCGTCCAGCTGCTTCATCTTGAGCTCGAACGCCTTGTAGCGGAGCTCGTCGGCGCGGTGGATGGTCACCACACCGCCGCCCCCGCCGCAGCACCAGTTGAGGCTGCCGTGATCTCGCGTCTCGCGTAGCTCGACGCCGAGCGCCTGCAGCACCACGCGCGGCGCATCGACCACCCCGCCGCGCCGCGACACCTGGCAGGGGTCGTGGAACGTGAGCGACTTCGACACCTTCTTCAGCTTGATGCGCCCGTTCTGCACGTTTTCCGCCAGGAACTCGGAGATGTGCAGCACGCGGAACGGCAGTGGCTTACCGTACATGTTCGCCCCCATCCAGCGCAGCGCGGTGTACGCGTGGCCGCACTCGGGCAGCACCAGCGTTTTCGCCTTGCACGCGACGGCGGCGTCGATCACCTTCATGCTCAGCTCGCGCTGCCAGTCGAGGTTGCCTGAGAGCAGCCCGAAGTTGGTCGCCTCATAGCCTTTCGTCGACAGCGTCCACGAGTACCCGGCGTGGTTCAGGATCTTCGCGGTCGCGACGAGCGATTCCGGGTACTTCATGATCTCGATCGACGAGAACGTGACCAACACCTCGGCCTCGGGCCGGTCGAGCGGCATCTCGACCTCGTAGTCGTCGGCGAGCCATTCGACTCGATCCTTGAACACCTTCGCGGTCGCGCCGAGCGGGCTGCCCTCGCGGTGCCCGCGCTCGGCGACCGCCCAGAGCTCGTGCGGCACGAGCCCCGCGGCGAACATCCCGTGACGCGCCTGACTGATGAGCGACGCGATGTCGATGCCCATCGGGCAGATCATCGTGCAGCGGCCGCACACGGTGCACGAGTCGTAGAGGAGGTGCTGCCACTCCTCCAGTTGTTCGACAGTGACCGCGTGCTTGAGGTTGAGTGCCTTGTAAGCCCAAGCGAACGGCCCGACCTCGCGCTTGTACGCCTGCTTGAACGGCTCGAGCTTCCAGATCGGCGTGTACTTCGGGTCGCTGGTCTGCACATAGAAGTGGCACGCCTCGGCGCAGTTCCCGCAGTGGATGCACGATTCCATGTACACCGCGGCGGCGCGACCCATGTCCTTCACGAACGCCTGCATCGCGGCCTCGAGCCGCTCCGCGTCCGGGCGCTCCCCCTGTTTGTCGTACCGAATCTCCGGCTTCTTGATCGAGAAGCGCTTCGACTCGAGGTCGACGGGATGCGCTGTGTCGATGTCGCTCACAGCTCGGCTCCCTTGCGGGCGAACGCGGCGCCGGTGTAGCCGCGCGAGAGGAATACCAGGAAGGCATGCGAGAGCTTCCCGAACGGCAGCCACACGAGCAGCAGCTCGAGCGAGAGCAGGTGGATCGCCACCGGGATCGGATTCAGCGGCTGCGCGGGATACGCCCGGTCGAGCGACAAGCTGATCACCGCCATGCCGGTGATCATCGGCAGGATCGTGACGAACCAGCTGAAGTAATCGTCGAAGTTGGACAGGAGCTTCAGCACCGGATTGGTGAGTCGCGCGATCAGCACCCAGCCGAGGCCCACGAACACCGCGCCGACCGCGGCGATGAAGAGCCATCCCGGCACCGCCGGCCACGACAGTCCGGTCAGGCGCTCGATGAACGCGATGTGCGGCAGGAACCCGAGGAAGACGATCGCGAGCCCGATGTGGTAGGCGTACGCGTTGAACGAGCTCAGGAACGTACGCTGGCGGAACGTCTCGTGATGCCACATCCGGCGCACGATCATCCGCAGAGCGCCCGCGGCGGTGGCCATGCTGCGCGGCTCCGACCAGTCGGTCTTCACCGGCCGCCGGAAGATGCCCCACAGCCGCCAGGCGACGCCGAGGATGCAGATCGCCAGCGACGCCCACAGTGCCGGTCCACGCGCGAACTCAAGCAGTTCCAGCGCCTCTCTCCTCGTCGCGAGAAATTAAAACCCCCTCGCTTATTGGTGCGACATTCTCATGGTCGCAGTCGCGGCGTCCGGCACGTTGATCGAAGTCAAACGCATGCGCGACGGCGCGCCGGACCGGCGATGCAACTCTCAGTTTGTAAGCGCAGCAGTGCGGGTAACGCGCGGTTACACATCCCGCTCACGTGCGTCCCCCACTGCGCTTTAATGGAATCGAGCAGAGTTCACTTCGATACGGAGGATGTCATGAAAGCCGCAAGCAAAATCCTGGTCGCAGTCGCAGTCGCAGCCGCCGTCGGTTCCGCGTTCGCCGCGGGTCCCGGCTGGCAGGGCGGTCGTGGTCCGGGCGCGGGGTACGGTCCCGGCTCCGAGAACTGCGTGATGATGGGCGGCGCCGGTCCCGGCGCGGGTTACGGCCCGAGGATGGGCGGAATGGGATGGGGTGGCCGCATGGGCGGCGGCGGCGGGATGATGAATCTGGCCGCGGCCGAAGCGCGGCTCGAGGGCGTGAAAAGCGCGCTCAAGATCACCGCCGAGCAGGAAAGCACCTGGAACGCCTACGCTGGCGTCGTGAAGGCGCAAGCCGAGACCCGCGCGAAGTTCCGCGAGCAGATGGCCGCCACCGATCCGGCCGCGCGCGCCGAGCTTCAAAGCCAGCACTTCGCTGCCAATGCTGAAGCCGCGAAGTCGCTCGCGACAGCGCGTGATGGACTCTACTCGGTGCTCAGCGCGGAGCAGAAGGTGATCGCCGACCGCGTCATCGGGTACCCCGGGATTGCGCGGAGGGGAGCCGTCGCACCCGGCTCCTGAGCGCCGAGCCCTGCACTCGGAAAGCCGCCGAAAGGCGGCTTTTCGTTTGAAAATAGCGCCCGCGGCCACATCTCTCCATGGCCGAGCGGGCAGAATGCCCGCGGCGGATCGAGGCCAAGGGATGAAGTACAAGGACTATTACGCGACTCTGGGCGTCGCCCGCGACGCGTCCGCCGACGACATCAAGAAGGCGTACCGGAAGCTCGCGCGCAAGTATCACCCGGACGTCTCGAAGGAGAAGGACGCCGAGGAGAAGTTCAAGGAGGTCCAGGTCGCCTACGACACGCTGAGCGACCCGGAGAAGCGCGCGGCGTACGACCAGCTCGGCCAGCATCGCCCGGGCGAGGACTTCCGTCCGCCGCCCGGCTGGGAGCGGCAGTTCCGGTTCGAGCAGGGCAACCTCGACGACATCCTCGACCTCTCGGAGCTCTTCGAGCAGTTCGGCGGCGGCGCCTTCGGCGGGCGCGGCACGCGCGGCCGCGGCGGCTTCGGCGGGCGCGGGTTTGCGATGCCCGGACAGGACTACGAGGTGACCGCGCACCTCACGCTGGAGGAGCTCTATCGCGGCGCCGAGCTGTCGCTCGATGTGTCGGCGCCGGAGACCGCGCCCGACGGCACGATCCGGCGCGTGCCGAAGACGGTGCGCGTGCGCGTGCCCAGGGGCGCAACCGACGGCCAGCGGCTGCGCGTGCCCGGCAAGGGTGGGCCGGGAATCGGCGGCGGACCGGCAGGGGATCTCTATCTAAACATCGCGCTGCGCCCGCACCCGCTCTACAGGGTGTTGGGCCATGACCTGTACCTCGACCTGCCGGTCACGCCGTGGGAAGCGGTGCTGGGCGGCGAGGTCGGCGTGCCGACGCTCGACGGGCGCGTGAACGTCCAGATCCGCCCCGGCTCGCGCGCCGGCCAGAAGCTCCGGCTAGCGAGCAAGGGTCTGCCGACGCCGAAGGGGGGCGCGAAGAGCGCCGCTGGCGACCTCTACTGCGTGCTGCAGATCGTGACGCCGTCGGTGCTGTCGGAGCGGGAGAAGCAGCTCTACGAGGAGCTCGGACGCATCTCGAGCTTCAATCCGCGCGGGCACCTGGCCTGAGGTCCTCCTCCTTCCACGGCGGCGCCGCGCCCCGGACGATCTGCCCGTCCACGAGCTCGATGCGCCGGTCGCACCGCGCCGCCAGGCGCCGGTCGTGCGTGACGACCACGAAAGCGATCCCGTGCGCGCTGTTGAAGCGGCGCATCAGGTCGAAAATCTCGTCGGCGGTGTGCGTGTCGAGGTTGCCGGTCGGCTCGTCGGCGAGCACGATCGGCGGGCGCATCGACAGCGCGCGCGCGATCGCCACGCGCTGCTGCATGCCGCCGGAGAGCTGGGCCGGTTTCTTGCCCGCGGCCGCCTCGAGGCCGACCTCGCCCAGCAGCTCGAGCGCATTCGCGCGCATCGCGGCGTCCGGACGGCCGCGGTCGATCAGCATCGGCATCATCACGTTCTCGAGCGCGGTGAACGCCGGAATCAGATGATGGAACTGGAAGACGAACCCGAGCGTGCGCCCGCGCAGCTCGGTGAGGCCCGTCTCGTCGAGCGTGGTCGACTCCCGCCCGGCGACGCGGACCTTTCCGGCGGTCGGCCGCTCGAGCAGGCCGATGATGTTGAGCAACGTCGACTTGCCCGAGCCGGACGGCCCGATGAGTGCCGCGAACTCGCCTCGCTCCACCGCCACGTCGATGCCGTGCAGGATCTCCGCCTCCACCGGCGTGCCGACGTTGTAGGACTTGCGGACGCCCTCCAGAACGAGGATCGGCTCTGGCCGCGCTGCGCTCATCCGAGGCGGATCGCGGCGACCGGGTCGAGCTGCGCGGCGCGGCGCGCGGGCAGCGCGGCGGCCAGCAGCCCGGTGAGGAGGGCCACCGCCCAGGTCGTGAGCACCAGCGTCGCGCCGACCTCGGGCACGAACATCGGCGTACCGTCGGCGTTGACGAACACGCGCGCGAAGATCCGCACCAGCACCGCGGCCAGCACCGAGCCGACCATCGAGCCGGCGAGCGCAACCATGCCGCCCTGCAGCAGGAACACGGCCATGATCCGCAGGCGGCCCGCGCCCATCGCGCGCAGGATGCCGATCTCCTTCTGCTTCTGCACAACCCAGACCACGAGCACGCTCGCGATGCCTAGGGCGACGACCAGCGTCACGAACACGCGGATCGTTCCGGTGCTGATGTTCTGGTTGCGCATGGCGGCGAGCAGCTGCGCGTTGGTCTTCATCCAGCTCTCTGCGAGCAGACCTGTCTCGCGCTCGATGCGCGCGGCGGCCGGCTCGGCGGCGAAGATGTCGCTAACGGTCAGTTCGATCGTGGAGACCCCACCCGGCAGGTCGAGCAGCGTCTGCGCGAGCTTGAGCGTGACGAACACCCAGCGCTGGTTGAGGTCCTTGTTGCCGATGTCGAAGATGCCCGCGACAGTGATCACGTCGTCGCGGCCCTCCGGCGTGGCCAGCCGGACCTTGTCACCCACCGTGACGCCGAGATCCTTCGCGAGCTCGATGCCGATCACGCCGTCGGTCCCTGAGAGACGGAACTCGCCGGCCACCATGTCCTCGTGAATGCGGACAATGCGGCGATAGCGCTCGGGATCGACGCCGCGTACCGCCACCGACTTCGACGCCGTGCCGCGCTGCGCGAAAGCGGCGCCCGTCGCCATGGGGGAGACTGCAACCACGCCCGGTGCGCGCGCCACGGCGGGCAGGAGCGCCTCCCATTGATCGATCGAGCGCAGGCGCTGCGGCCTCGCCTCGACTCGGGCCGCGACGTCGGCGGTCTTGCGGTCGACGGCCGGCTGCGCTTTCTCTTCCGGCGGACGGATGACGATGTGCGCCTGGCTGCCGAGCGTGCGCTCGACCAGGCTCGCCTGCAGCCCCTGCACGAGCCCGGTGATGAACACCACCACCGCCACGCCGATCGCGACCCCGCCGAGGATGAGGGCCGTTTGCATGCGGCCTTCGCGCAGGAAGCGCAGAGCGACGATCAGCTCAAACGGCATCGCGAGTTACTTGAAGATGTCCGGCGGACGCACCACCGGCTTCTTTGCCGCAGGGGTCGTGTCGGCCCGCACGCGCTGGCCTTCGCGCACCGCAGCTTCCGACGGCGGCACGACTAATTCGCTCGCCGCGAGTCCGTCCAGGATCTCGGTGCGCCCCGCGCCGCGGATGCCGAGCTTGAGCGGCTGGCGCACCGCGCGGCCGTCACGCACGGCGAGCACCCACGGCGCGGGGCCCGCGGCGTCGCGGATCGCGTCGCTTTCAAGCGTTACGGTGTTGGTGCGCTTTGCCGCAAGGATCTCCGCAGAGACGGTCATGTCCGGCCGCACGAAGTCCGGCGGCTCGGGCACGCGGAGCTTGACCTCGACCGTGCCGCGCTGCGCGTCCACGCCGGGGGCGATGTAGAAGATCTCGGCGCCGAAGGTGCGGCCGGGGTATGCGTCGGCGACGGCCTGTGCCCGCTGGCCGAGCGCGAGCAGGCCGATGTTCTTCTCGTCGACGTTGAGCACCACCTGCGTCTCGCCGGTCACGGAGAGCTCGAAGAGCTTCTTTCCCTGCTGCACCACGTCGCCCGGCTCGACCAGCCGCTTCAGCACGGTCCCCGGCGCCGGAGCCTTGATCACCGTGTTGTCGAGCCGCGCCTGCGCCACCTCGAGGGCCGCGCGCGCCTGGTCGCGCCGCGCGAGGGCGAGCGCGTAGTCGCTGCCCTTCGGACTGTTGGATGCCGCCTGAAGCAGGGCGTTTTCCCGGGTTGCTTTCGCCACGGCGAGATTGCGCGCGGCCTCGTCGAGTTTCGCCTGGCTGAAGAAGCCCTTCTCGAACAGGCTCCGCGTGCGCTTGTACTCCTCGTCGGCAAGCTCGAGGTTGGCTTCGGCCTGCTTGAGCGCCTGCTCCGACGAAGGTGCGGACAGCCGGGCGAGCTGGGAGAGCCGAGCCTCGGCCTCCGCGAGCGTCCCACGGGCCTGCTCGACGGCCGCGCGCTGCTCCTCATCCCGGAGACGCGACATCACCTGGCCCGCCTTCACCACCGTGCCCTCCTTGGTCTCGACGGTGCGGACGGTGCCGAGGACGATGCTGCCGATCTCGACGCGCGCCGGGCTGATGACGCGCCCCGTCGAAACCACGGTCTGGACAAGGTCACCGCGGGCGGCCTCGACCGCCCGCACCTTCGTGCCCATTAAGGCGCGACCGCCGAAGAAGAGCGCTGCGGCCGCGACCAAGAGGACGGGGACGAGGAGCTTCGGCCTCGGCAGCTTCAGGGGCATATTCAGCCCCGGCCCAAGCCCGGGGACGTTTCTTCGTTGATGTGCCGGATTGTACGGCCTCGCCTCTCGGCCTCCCGTCGCTCCGCACGCCGCGAGGCACTTGCGACACGGTTTCGCGGCCGTGAAATAGCGCACAATTCTTCCCTTGCCGAGGGGTGTCGCGGGGACGAAGATTGACGTCTCGCACCCCGGCGTTTCGCGGGGCGCACGGTCACGATGAACACGGATTATTACGCCCTCCTCGGGGTGCCGCGCACGGCGACCGCCGACGAGATCAAGTCGGCTTACCGCCGCCTCGCGCAGCGCCTCCATCCCGACGTCGCCGGCGGCGCCGGCGCGGAGGAGCACTTCAAGCTCATTGCGCGCGCTTACCAGGTGCTGCGCGATCCCGACCAGCGCGTGCGTTACGAGCTCGAGGAGATGGAGCGCGCGCTGGACCTTTCCGAGCTCGAGATCGGCGGCGCCCCGTCGATGCGCGAGTTCGTGGCCCCGACGATCAGCGTGCCGCGCGCCGACGAGGAGCCCGCCGACA
The DNA here is from genome assembly GCA_035456405.1 of Burkholderiales bacterium. GTDB lineage: Bacteria > Pseudomonadota > Gammaproteobacteria > Burkholderiales > SG8-39 > JAGVSZ01. Next base: position 20,079 of record DATIDG010000009.1, read on the forward strand.
GCGCGGAGGCGCCGCGCGAGAGTCTGCGCGGCTTCTTCAAGCGGTTCGCGCGCGACCACGCCGCTCGCGAAGGCGACGCGGGCGCGGCCGCGCCCGGCGACGACTACGAGGTTGCGGCGGAGATCACGTTCGAGGAGGCGGTGCGCGGCGGCCACGTGCTGCTGATGTTCGCGGTGCCCGAGCGCAATGGCAGCGGCCGGCGGGCGGCGGATCGCGCCGTCGAAGTCCGCGTCCCGAAGGGTGCAGTCGAAGGCCAGCGGCTGCGCCTCAAGGGCCTGGGCGGGGCCAGCGCGAAGGGCGGCTCCGCAGGCGATCTGCTCGTGGAGATCGCCTATCGGCCGCACCGGCTCTTCCGGCGAATCCGCGAGCACGATATCTGGTTCTACCTGCCGATCGCGCCGTGGGAAGCCGTCCTCGGCGCGGTCCTGGAGATGCCGACCCTGGAGAAGCCGTTCCGCGTGCACGTGCCCCCCGGCTCCACCTCGGGCCAGACCTTCCGGCTCAAGGGCCGCGGCTTGCCGAAGCCCGACGGCGCGCGCGGGGACCTGCTCGCGTGCCTACGGATCGTGACGCCGGACAACCCGAACGAGGTCGAGCGCCAGTTCTACCTTCAGCTCTCCCGCGCCTCGCGCTTCAATCCGCGCCGGAACTTCGGCTGACCGCGCGCCCGGGACACTGAAAAGAAGCACGACAGGCCGACCGACGGAGGTCGCGCCTTGACATCCGCGCCTGCGGCGCTGCCCCATTCGCGTCCCTGGACGTGAATCGCTCGTTTAGCCTGTATTCGATATTCCAGCGTTTCGTGCCGCTCTCTCCCCGTGCCCGTGATGCGCTCGCGACTCGATCGATCGCGCGCGGAAAAAATGCCGGCAAAACGCGCCTTTTCGGCCGGCCAGTACGGTACATCAGTATGAGCTAACCACTTAGCTCCGATGCGCCCATATGTCGTGGCTACGCTCTGCGGGCTGCGATGCGCTGATAGGTCACGGGCTGGGTCATCACGGTCTGCTCGAGCAACCGATCGAACAGTAGTCCCCGCGAGCGCGATGTGCGGCGGTTGAGCGGAGTATGAATTCATCCAAATAGTAGTCGAGTTGCGTGTGCTGCACCGCTCCCTGGCATGTGCCGAGAAACCAGCGTTTGAAGAGCGAAGCCACGCGATGTACCCCTGGCATCGAGACGTGCGCGGGGTCATCTGTGCCCACGTGCACGCGCGGACAGTGAACGTACCCATGCTCGGACAAGGATCGGTAGGCAGTCGAACCGTCGGTATGTACCCTTGCTCCGGGTTCGACGGCTTCGCCCACAAATGGAAGCAAGTACCTTTCGGGGGCCCCGGGTACCCGCCGCCACCTAGCTCGGCCGAACCCCTTTGGCTCCGGCATCCCGACCGCGATGGCGACCAAGGTCCTGGAGGTAGGGCTCTTGAGACAGGCTGCCGCCCGTTTGATAATCCACACAAATCTTCGCTTGCCCGCTAACCGCTTGGGCGACGAAGATTATGTATTGCCCACGGCGCTTCACCGGGGGGCGACATCATGCACGCTGACTACTACGCACTCCTTGGCGTCCCGCGCACCGCGACGGCCGACGAGGTCAAGGCAGCCTACCGCCGCCTGGCGCAGCGGCTGCATCCAGACGTCGCGAGTGACGCGGGCGCCGAGGAGCGCTTCAAGGAAATCACGCGCGCCTATCAGACGTTGCGCGACCGGCTCCGGCGCGCCATCTACGACATCTCACTCGTCGGGCGCGAGCTCTACGATACCGACCAGGAGTCCGAAAGCGCCGGGCAGTGGATGCCCGACGTCTTCACACAGGATACCGTACGCGGCCCTGCCAACCGCCCAGCGCCCACGCTCGCGCCCCGCGCGAGCTGGGAGCAGGACTTCGGCGACGGCAGCACGCCGGACGTCGAGCTTCCGAAGGGGTTGTTCGCGCGGCTACGGCGGGGGCGCAGCGAGCCCGAGGCGGGCGAAGGGGTGCCGGCCCCGGGCGACGATTGCGAGCTCGTGGCCGAGATCTCGTTTGAAGAGGCGATTCGCGGCGGAGCCGTGGAGCTCTCGTTCACCGCGCCCGGGCGCATCGGGACTAGGGATCGCAAACGCGAAGTGAAGATCCGGATCCCGAAGCTCGTACAGCGTGGCTACCAGCTCACCCTCAAGGGCGCTGGCGGCGAGGGTGTGCACGGCGGTCCGAACGGCGATCTGCATGTAAAGGTCGCTTACCGGCCACATCCGCTCTTCCGGCGACTCACCGACGCGGACATCTGGTTCTATCTCCCCATCGCGCCATGGGAGGCGGTTCTCGGCGCGATCGTGGAGATGCCAACGCTCGAGAAGCCGTTTCGGGTACACATCCCGGCGGGATCGACCGCCGGCCAGATTTTTCGACTGAAGGGCCGCGGACTGCCCGACGCCAAGCGGGGTCGGGGCGACCTGCTCGTATGCCTGCGGATTGTCACGCCCCGGGTGCCGACCGAGCTGGAAAAGAACCTCTATCGACAGCTATCGCTCGCCGCGCGCTTCAATCCGCGCTATCAATCCCGGCAGCGCTCCAGGCGATAGCGAGAGGACATATGGGTTTCTTCAGCTTCAAGCCACGCAAGAGCCGAGAGCCGTTGCAGATCCGGCGTCGAACGCACGGCCGGTTTCGGAGTCCGTGCCTCAACGGCCGTCGCTCGATGAGTAGACGGTGCAAGAGTGCACCGCCGACGAGGCGATGCGCCTGCTCAAGCAGCATGGCCGTGGTCGCGGCAGTTGACCCGTAAGCAAGCCGACCGGGCGCACTCCCCCGCCCCTTCGGCAGAGCGCGCCCACTTGGGATGTGCGGAGCGCTGACGCGCCATGGCACACAGGCTGGCGCGTCTTCCTCCCCGTTCCCACCGACCGCGCATTCGCTTGCCGTCGCAGTCGGGACGCATGCGCGTTCGCCCTTTCGGAGGACCTTTGATGTGCGCGCCTGCTCCGAACGATCGGTGACGAGAACGCGCGCCGTCGTTCTCCCTTTGTCTTGGCGCCGGGCTTGAAGGTCACCTCGAGGACGCGCACACGCTGGTGGCATACTGCTCGCGTTATGGTGCGGCGATTGCTGCTTCTCGTTGCTTTCGCGCTGGGGTCCGCTGCGCTCGCAGACACCCTCCCCCCTCCAATCGCCAACGCACTCGCGCGGACAGGTATTCCCCAATCTGCCATCGGCCTGTTCGTGCAGGAGGTCGACTCGACCAAGCCGGCACTCGCGTTCAATGCCAGCCAGCCGCTCAACCCGGCCTCCACGATCAAGCTGGTGACGACGCTCGCCGCCCTCGAACTGCTTGGGCCGCCCTATACCTGGAAGACCGAGGCGTATCTCGACGGGCCGCTCGTCGGTGGGGTGCTCGAGGGCGATCTCGTGCTCAAAGGCTACGGCGACCCCCGCCTCACGATCGAGAACTTCTGGCTCTTCGTGCGCAGCATCCGCGCGCGAGGCCTGCGCGAGATCCGTGGCGACCTCGTTCTCGACCGCACCTACTTCGAGGCGAACGACCACGACCCGGCGCGCTTCGACGGCGAGGCGATGCGCCCCTACAACGTGGGCGCGGACGCGCTGCTCGTGAACTACAAGGCGGTGCGCTTCCAGTTCGTGCCCGACGCGGCGCAGAAGACCGTGACCATCATCCCTGAGCCGAGGCTCGGCGACCTCGACATTGCCAACAGCGTGCGCGCGGGCGACGGCGCCTGCGGCGACTGGCGCGCCGGGCTGCGCCACGAAGTCCAGCCGAACGGCACGGGCATGCGAGTAAGCTTCGCCGGCTCTATGCCCGCGAGTTGTGGCGAGCGCTACTGGAACATGGCGCTTTTCACGCACTCGCAGTACGCGTACGGCATCTTCAAGCAGCTCTGGGAGGAGATGGGAGGGACGCTGCGCGGGCGCGTGCGCGACGGCACCGTTCCGCCTGGCGCGAAGCCGTTCGCGTCCTACGAGTCTCCGAGCGCGGCGGAGATCGTGCGCGACATGAACAAGTTCAGCAACAACGTCATGGCGCGGCAGATCTTTCTCACGCTGTCGGCCGAGACCCTGAAACTTCCCGGTCGCTACGACCGCTCGACGCGCACGGTGCAGTCGTGGCTGCAAAGCCGCGGGCTCGAGTTCCCGGAGCTCGTGATCGAGAACGGCTCGGGGCTTTCCCGCAGCGAGCGCATCAGCGCGGGCAGTCTCGGCCGGCTGCTGCTGGCGGGCTACCGCTCGAGCGTCATGCCCGAGTTCATCGCCTCGATGCCGCTCGTCGCCTACGACGGAACCCTGCGCCGCCGCATGAAGTTCGAGAGCATCGCGGGCCAGGCGCACATCAAGACCGGCTCGCTCAACGACGTGCGCGCGATCGCGGGCTACGTGCTCGACCGCCAGGGCCGGCGCGTCGCGGTGGTCTTCATCGTCAATCACCCCAACGCAGGCGCCGGGCAGGCGGCCCAGGACGCGGTACTCAAGTGGGTATACGAGGCAGCGCGCTGACCCCCTCGTCTCGGTGAGGCGACCCACCCCTGCCTTGGCAGAGAAGGGAAACGCTCAGGCGCGAGCGGGCAGGAAGCGCCGCGTCGTGATCATCCCAATCGCAATGCCGATGCAATCGGCCACGAGGTCGGCGACGCTCGAGTCGCGGCCCGTCACATACGCTTGGTGCCACTCGTCGGCCACGCCTACGGCGATCAGCGCGACAGCTACGAGCAGGGGCCGATGACCGGCGTCGGCGATCGTCATGAGCATCGCCAGCACGAGGAAGTAGGTTAGGTGCGCGACCTTGTCCAACGGCTCCGGGACCAGCCAGGCGACCTCCGGCCGCGCGGCGGAGATGAAGAGGTTCGCGATGAGCGCGAGCGCAACGACGAGGCTGGTGAGACGAACCGCAGAAGGGAATCTCATTGAAGGAGATGGGTAGACGGGCGGCTAGTACGCGTGCCGATCGCCCATGAGGATGATCAACGCGGTCCTCAGGATGATCGATAAGTCAAGCCGCAGCGACCAGTTGCGCAGGTACTCGAGGTCATACTCAACCCGTTTCTGCATCTTGTCGATGCTGGTGATCTCACCGCGGTAGCCGTGCACCTGCGCAAGGCCTGTGATCCCGGGCTTAACCTTGTGGCGCACCATGTAGCCCTTGATCACCTTCCGATAGGTCTCGTTGTGCGCAACTGCGTGCGGACGCGGACCGACCAGGCTCATGGTTCCCTGCAGCACGTTCACGAGCTGCGGAAGCTCGTCGAGCGACGTCCGGCGGAGGAACGCGCCGAACGGCGTTACGCGCGGATCGCGCTTCGTGGCCTGGACGACCTGCGGGCCATCCTCCATCACCCGCATCGTGCGGAACTTGTAGACCGTGATCTCATTGCCGTCGAGGCCATAGCGGCGCTGCCGGAACATCACCGGTCCGGGCGAGGTGAGCTTCACACCAATCGCGGCGAACAGAAGGAGCGGCGCCGCGAGCACAAGGATCACGGACGAGAGCACGATGTCCTCGAGCCGCTTCACCAAACCGTTCACCCCGAAAAAGGGTGACTCGCAGACGGCGACCACCGGCACGCCGTTGATGTCGTCCATCCGTGCCTGGATCAGGTCCGTCATGAAGAAATCCGGCACGAAGTAGATCGACGCGGTCGTGTCGCGGAGCGCGTCAAGGAGTGTCAGGATCCGGGGGTGCGACGCCATCGGCAGCGCGATGAAGATCGCATCGATGCGATGGGCTTTCACGAACGCGGGTAGATCGGCCAGTCGGCCCCGCAGGCCGGCTTGTGGCATTTCACCCAGTCGGCTCGGCGCACGGTCGTCGAAGAACGCTTCGACGCGCACCCTGAGGAGCCACGTCGTTGCGAACTGCTCCGCGAGACGCCGGCCCGGCTCCGTCACGCCGGCGATCACCACCTTCCGATACCCGTCGCGAGCGAGGATCCTGGGCAGAATAGCGGGTACGGTCCGATGCGCCGTGTAGAGCACGACCGGGACGAACGCGACCCAAGTGATGAGGACGATCGGGTCGAAGACCTGCAGGTACTTCGTCGCATAGCCTAGGAAAAGCAGGATCAGGACGATCACCATCCAGGAGACGAAGATCTCCTTGAAGAGCGTCCACCGGTTCGCGACGAGCGACATGCTTCCGGGGAACGTCAACGAGAAGACGATCAATGCGAGCACCATGTCGGGTGCGTCGAACGGCTGGCGCCAAGCGAGCGTGGCCGCGATAAACGACCCGACGATCAGCGTCGGGTCGAGCGACATGCGCACGACCGAGAGCAGCGAGCGCCGCCCGTGTACGAGTGTGTGCGGGCTACCGTTGCTTAGGCTGGCGGGACCTGTCATCGTGGGAGCGGCTGGAGGACCTCATGCATGCGTCACGAGCGCGCACTTGAAGAATCCGGGAAATCACCTTGAAAACTTTAACATCAGCCCGGCGTGTAAGCCCAGTGTCCAAGCCCTCAACTTTTGCAGCGAGCAAGGGGCATGCCCTGTCGCAATTCGGTGACAGTCCTTCTCCGGACGCCCTCCATCGGTGCACTTTCACTTTCGCACCTATTCATAATTCCGCACGCGCGCATCCTGCCGTTCTTCGTCTACGTCCTCTGTCTCGTCGACGAATCGACACTAAGTGCGCCGGCTCGACGTGCGTTGGTTCTAACGCGGCGCAGGTGCTGCTCGTCGTCAGCGGCCTGCTCATTTGTCTTCGGCCGGCCTACAATGCCGTTCTTCGTCTACATCCTCTGTATCGTCGGCCGACCGGCCTACAACGCGCGCTTCCTGCCGTTACATCCTCTGTCTCGTCGGCAAATCGACACTGAGTGCGCCGCTCGACGTGCGTTGGTTCTACGCGGCGCAGGTAATAATTAGTGGACTGCAACGCGCGAATCCGGTTAGTGATGCGATGAGTCGGGGTGCGGTAGACCCACTTCAAGGGTTTTGGCGAATCGTTGTATTTGCGGATGTAGCGCATGAGCTTCCTCTTGAGATCGGTCACTGAGGTAAAAACGCCACGGGCGATGACATCGCGCTCGATCTTGGAAACCAGAGCTCGACCTGGTTGAGCCAGGACGAATAAGTCCTTCTCCTTGGGGAACGGGAAGAAGTGGCACTTCCTCCAGTAACACGTTATATTCGGCCGGTAACCTACTGTTTTATTGAGATGCTACGGTGCCGATTTATCACTCTCGCGCTGGCCGCTGCGGCTGCGGTACCTGCTTGGGCGCTCGAGGAGGACATCTGGAC
>DATIDG010000010.1:0-4026 GCA_035456405.1 Burkholderiales bacterium
GGCCGCGGCGGAGTCAATCGAGCGCCGGATCGCGCGGCCGCTCGGGCTGTCGACCGAGCAGGCCGCGTGGGGGATCCATCGTGTCGCGAACGAGGAGATGGCCAACGCCTTCCGGATCCACGCCATGGAGCAGGGGCGCGACCCGGCGCGGTACGGCCTGCTCGCGTTCGGGGGGGCGGGGCCGGTGCATGCCTACGGCGTCGCGCGCATTCTGCGCTCGCCGATCATCCTCTCGCCCGCGTCCGCGGGCGTCGCCTCCGCACTCGGGTTCCTCGTTGCGCCGATCGCAGCCGAAGGTTCGCAGTCGTACATGGCGCGCCTCGATCGGATCGACTGGGCGTGGGTAAACGAGATCTATGCGCAACTCGAGCAAGCCGGACGGGCGTTCCTCGCCGAGTCCGGCGTGAAACCGGACGAGATGACGGTGTCCCGCTCGGCGGACATGCAGTACCTCGGCCAGATGCACGACATCGCCGTTTCGATCCCGCTCGGCACGCTCGCGCGCGCCGACGAGTCGCGATTGCGCGAGGCGTTCTACGGCCGCTACGAGGAACTCTTCCAGCGGGCCGTGACTCGGATCCCAGTCGAAGTGCTGACCTGGCGCGTCACGGTGAGCGCGCCGGCCCCGCACCTCAACCTGAGCCGGGCGCCCGCCGTGCCCGGCGGGGCGGCGCGCAAGGGGGTGAGGCCAGCGTATTTCCCCGAGGAGCGGGCTTACGTCGCCACGCCGGTTTACGATCGTTACGCAATGGGATCCGGCGACCGGCTCGTCGGCCCGGCGATCATCGAAGAGCGGGAGTCGACCTTCGTCGTAGGTCCGGGCGCGCGGGTCCAGGTCGACGAATTCGGCAGCCTCGTCGTCGAGCCGCCACGAGACGCCCGCGCGCCCGCGGGCGCGACAGCCGCGACGGAGGCGGTATGAACCAGATGGTCTTTCGCGAGGACAGCGGGCTCGTCGCGCAGGTCCTCTGGGCGCGACTGCGCGCCCTGATGAACGAGGCGGGCGCGACGCTGAAGCGCACCGCGTTCTCGTTTCCGACGCGCGAGTCGAACGACTTCGCCACCGTCCTGATGGACGTCGCAGGCAACTCGATTGCGCAATCGATCCAGAGTATTCCGTCGTTTCTCGCCACCTTGCCGCTCACGACCCAGTCGATGCTCGAGCGCCGCCCGGCAAGCGCGTGGCGCGAGGGCGACGTGATGCTCACGAACGACCCGTGGATCGGGGCGGGCCACCTTCCGGACGTGTCGATCGTCCAGCCGCTCTTCTGGCGCGGCCGGCTGGTCGGGTTCGTGGGCAGCATCACGCACGTCTCGGACATCGGTGGAACGCTCTTCGGCGGTTACACGCGCGAGCTCTTCGAGGAGGGCCTGCGCTTCCCGCCCACGCTCATCCAGACCACGGCGGGCCCGAACGAGACGTTCTTCGACGTGATCCGCGCCAACACGCGCGTACCCGACGAGGTGATCGGCGACTTCCACGCCATGATGGCGGCGAACGACACCGCAATCCGAAACGTCCGGCAACTCCTCGACGAAGGCGAGCTGGGCGACCTCACCGAGTTCGGGCAATACGTGCAGGCGCGGTCCGAAGCGGCGATGCGCGAGGCGATCCGGAAGGTCCCGAACGGCGTCTACCGTAGCCGCGTGTACGCGGACGGCTACGACGATCCGATCCTCATCGAGTGCGCGGTCGAGGTCGGACACGACGAGATCGTCGTCGACTACGAGGGCACGTCCCCGCAAGTGGCGCACCCGTTGAACGGGGTCCATAACTTCACCTTCGCGTATACGGTGTATCCGATCAAGTGCGCGATCGCGCCCGACGTTCCGAACAACTCCGGTGCGCTCAAGCCGTTCACGGTCAAGGCGCCAGTGGGGAGCGTCCTCAACTGCAAGTTTCCAGCGCCGGTTGGGCTACGTCACATCTGCGGCCAGCTGCTCCAGGCGGCGCTCTTCCGCGCGCTGCAAGAGGTCCTGCCCGAGCAGGTGATCGCCGAGAGCGGCTCGCCTTCGGCCATTGCGGTCCTATCGGGCAAGACGCGCGAAGGCGAGGGTTTCGTCGTCTACCTTTACCTCTCGGGCGGAATGGGTGCGCGGCGACAGCGCGACGGTCTGTCGACGGTGAACTTCCCCGCGACTGTAACCAACGTACCCTGCGAGATCGCCGAACAGGCTGCGCCGATCCTCATCGAGCGCAAGGAATACCGTGCCGATTCGGCGGGGCATGGACGCCAGCGCGGCGGCTTCGGGCAGGAGGTGAGGGTGCGCAACATCTCGCCCAACCCGATCACGGTCTCGATGCTCACCGATCGGCAGAAGCATGCTCCGCGTGGGCTCGCCGGCGGCGCCGATGGTGCGAAGGGACGTGTTTCGCTCGAGTCGGGCGCGCCGATCAAGAGCAAGGGCCTGACCGTCGTACAACCGGGTGACTGCATTGTGATCGAGACCCCGGGGGGCGCCGGCTTCGGACCCGACGCCGAACGCGATCCCGCCGTCACCGCGCGCGAGCGTGCCGAGGGGCTGTGGGCGTCGTAGGCGAGCCGAATGTCCGCGCGACAGCAAAGATCGTCTTCAAGGACGTCTCGAAGCGCTTCGTGCCTACGCGCGGCGGCACATCGGTACTCGCCGTCGACGATGTCTCGCTCGAGGTGCGCGACAAGGCGTTCGTCTGTCTCGTCGGTCCGTCGGGATGCGGCAAGAGCACGCTGCTTAACCTGCTCGCCGGCTTCGAGATGCCCGACACCGGGCAAGTCCTCTTGGACGGGGCGCCGATTGCAGGCCCCGGCCCAGACCGCGGTATGGTGTTCCAGGAGAACGCGCTTTTCCCGTGGCTGACGGTGCTCGGCAACGTGTGTTACGGCCCGCAGCGACGCAACCTGTCGCCCAACGAATATCTGCCCGCGGCAAAGTCAATCCTCCAACAGGTCGGTCTCGGCCGCTTCCTGCAGAACTATCCGAACGAGCTCTCCGGTGGAATGCGCCAGCGCGTTGCGATCGCGCGCGCACTCGTAAACAAGCCCTCCGTTCTGCTTCTCGACGAGCCGTTCGGTGCACTCGACGCCCAAACGCGTGTGACGATGCAGGAACTGCTTCGGGACGTCTGGGAGCGGGAGCATCGCACGGTCCTCTTCGTCACGCACGACGTCGACGAGGCGATCTTCATGGCAGACCGCGTTGTTGTGATGAGCCGCCGCCCCGGCCGCATTCTCGCCGACATGGAGGTCGGCCTGCCGCGTCCGCGCGAGTACGAGGTGCTCACGGCGCCGGAATTCACCGCGATCAAGCGTTCGGTGCTGCACCTTGTCCGGCAGGAAGCGCTCGCGATCGCCGCGGACGAAACCGACGACCGGGTGCCCGGAAGAGACCAATGACCTTCAGCACCTGCGATCTCTGCGATCAGTTTCCGGACCGCGTTCGCGTGCTCGCGCCGATCTTTCGGCACTACGGGGGACGGACAAGATTCGCGGGCTCGATCGTCACCATCAAATGCTTCGAGGACAACGTGTTAATCCGCGAGGCCGCGGTTGAGGAAGGGCGGGGTCGAGTAATGGTGATCGACGGCGGCGGCAGCCTGCGCTCCGCACTGGTCGGCGATGGGATCGCCGAATGGGCGCGCGACCATGGCTGGGCCGGCATGATCATTTATGGATGCGTGCGCGATACGATTGCACTCGCCAAGGTCGAACTCGGTGTTATGGCGATCGGCGTCAACCCGGTCACCCCCGGGAAACGCCGCGTGGGGGCGCGTGATTTGGCGGTTACGTTCGGCGACGTGCGCTTCGTGCCGGGTGAGTACGTGTATTGCGACGAGGACGGAGTCGTTGTCGCGGCCGAGCGACTAGACACCTAGATTATCTTGGTCGTTGGTCGCGGAAAATCCGCACTGGGTTTATTGCTCACAAAGAACGACGACACGGCGCGCATCGCAAACCCGCTCAAGAAAGTGCGGCTGAAGTCTAGGGCGAGACTGATTGCCCGGTTGTCCTCCCTCACGCGACATTCTCGGAGTGGCTGTTCGGGGGG
>DATIDG010000011.1:0-33350 GCA_035456405.1 Burkholderiales bacterium
TCGGGTTGCGGGACGGCGCTCATGGGTGTCTCTCCTTGGTGGCGTTCAGCGTTTGCGGGCGACCGCGCGCGCGAGCTCGTCGAGGCTCGCTTCGGCGCCGCGGCCCGCGGTGTCGATGGTGACGTCGGCCTGGGCGTAGAGCTTCTCGCGCCCGGCCAGGATGCGGCGCAGATCCTCCATGGCCTCGCGGTTCCCTGCCATCGGCCGGTAGTCGCCCTGCGCGGCGACCCGCGCCATGTGCTCCTCGGGCGCGGCCTTGAGCCAGACGGTGAGGCAGGTCGAGAGCAGCAGGTCGAACGTGCCGGGCTCGGACACGAGGCTCCCGCCGGTGGCGATGACGCAGCGCTCGTTCGCCTCGAGCACGCGCTCGAGCGCGCGGCGCTCGTAGCGACGGAACCCGGCCTGGCCGTGCAGCAGGAAGATCTCGTGCAGGCTCGTTCCGGCCTCGGCCTCGATCTCGTGATCCAGCTCGAAGAACGGCACACCGAGGCGCCGCGCGAGTTCGGTACCCAGGGTGGACTTGCCGGCGCCGCGGAGGCCCACGAGCGCGATGCGATTCCCGCGATTGCCGTACTTCGCGCCGAAATCGTGCATCAGCCGCTCGCGGACTTCCGGCAGCTTCGCCGCCGGCAGCCGCTTCAGGAACTGCTCGATGAGGGTGAGCTCGACCGACTGGCCGTTCTCTTCGCGCACCAGATCGTTCACCGGCAGGTTGAGCGCCTGAGCGATCTGCCGTAGGAGCAGCACCGAGACGTTGCCGCGACCCGATTCGAGCTGCGCCAGGTAACGCTCGGAGACGCCAGAGTCGCGGGCCAGAATCTTGCGGGTCATGCCGCGTCGGGCGCGGGCCTCGCGCACCCGGTCGCCGAGACGCTGCAGGAACGCCGCGTCCAGCTCGACGACGGTCGCCTCTTCCTTGCGCGACAGCTTGCGATTGGGCTCCCGGGCGCCCATTTTGGCGTGCTCTCCTGGTGCGGCGACGCATTGTGCGTCGCGATGAAATATAGTGCTTGCGGGGGGATCGGACTGCATTATAATGCACATCAAAGAAAAGGCAAGCGTTTCGTGGAAAACGGCTGTATCCAGGAGCAGGCGATGCCCCTAGCCCTCACTATCCTCGTCGGCACGATGACCGGGAACGCCCAACTCGTCGCGCAGGAGCTCGAGCTGATCCTGGACGACGGGGAGACGCGCGTGCAGACGAAGCTCATGGACGGCCTCGATGCTTCGGCCTTCGACGGCGGCGGATTGTTCCTCGTCTGCACCTCGACCTACGGGCAGGGGGACGTGCCCGACAACGCGAAAGCGCTCTACGAGTCCCTGCTCGCGAAGCGCCCGGACCTGTCGAGCATTCAGTACGGCGTCGTCGCGCTGGGCGACCGCACCTACAAGGACACGTTCTGCAACGGCGGGCGGCGCTTCGACGCCATCCTCGCGGAGCTCGGCGCCCGGCGCATCGGCGAGATCCTCTTCCACGACGCGTCGAGCGGCACGCTCGCGGAGGAGGTGGCCGCCGAGTGGATCGGCCCGTGGGCGGACCTGGCGCGCGAGCAGCTGCGCGCCGAAGCCTGACAAGGAGGCGAGGCCATGACAGCGCAAATCCGCTCTCTCGTCGAGCCGGTGACCCGGCACATCGCCGGTCGCCCGCTTGACGCCGCGCTCGAGGCGGAGCTGAATCGGGCGTTCCCCGCTGGCGGCGAGGTCTTCCGGGCCATCGAGCGCGCGTGCCACGACGGCATCGCCGCGGGGGCGCTCTGCGCGCAGGGCGGCGGCAACCGGAAGTTCGGGCGTGTCTTCGAGCCCGACGCGGCGCTCGCGGGGTTCAGCGTGGATGTCGTGGACATCACCGACCTGGTCGGCAACCATCACCGTCATCCGACCGGCGAGATCGACCTGATCATGCCGGTGGATGCGAAAGCGAAATTCGACGGGCGCGGCGCGGGGTGGCTCGTCTACCCGCCCGGGTCGGGCCATCGGCCGACGGTGACCGCGGGGCGCGCGCTGATTCTCTATCTGCTGCCCGAGGGCAGGATCGAGTGGACCCAGCCCGGCTGACCCGCCGTGGCAACCTCTGGAGGAGGAAGCATGTCCGGACTCAGCAAGGCCGATCACGACGCAAACCCGCCGGCGATCGAGATCCCACGACGCTACAACGCGGCGCATGACCTGATCGAGCGCAACCTGGCGGCCGGGCGCGGCGCGAAACTCGCATACATCGACGACGCCGGGCGTTGCACGTATGCGGAGCTCGCCGAGCGCGTGAACCGCGCGGCGAACGCCCTAACCGGGCTCGGCCTGGGGCTCGAAGATCGGGTGATGCTCTGCCACCTCGACACGATCGACTGGCCGGCCGTCTTCCTCGGCGCGATCAAGGCGGGCATCGTGCCGGTTGCGGTCAACACGCTGCTCACCGCAGCGGACTACGAGTTCATGCTGAACGACAGCCGCGCGAAGGCGCTGGTTGTGTCCGAGGCGCTGTGGCCGCAGTTTGCGTCGATCCTCCCGAGTTGCCCGCACGTCAAACACGTGATCCTCTCCGGCGCCAACGCACAGGGGCGACTGCGCCTGCAGGATCTGCTCGGCAAGGCCGGGACGGCCTTCGCGCCGGCGCCGACGAACTGCGACGACCCGTGCTTCTGGCTGTACTCGTCGGGATCGACCGGCACGCCCAAGGGCACGGTCCACGTCCAGTCCAGCATGATATACACGGCCGAGCTGTACGCACGGCCGGTGCTGGGGATCCGGGAGAACGACCTCGGGTTCTCGGCGGCGAAGCTCTTCTTCGCGTACGGGCTCGGGAATGCACTCAGCTTCCCGCTCTCGGTCGGCGCCACGACGGTGCTCATGGCCGAGCGCCCGACGCCGGCGTCGGTGTTCAAGCGGCTGAAGGACCACCGGCCGACGATCTTCTACGGCGTTCCGACCCTCTACGCGGCGCTCCTTGCTGCGCCTGACCTGCCGAAGCGCGACGAGCTTGCCCTGCGCGTGTGCACGTCCGCGGGCGAGGCGCTCCCCGCCGACATCGGCCGGCGCTGGACGGAGCACTTCGGCGTCGAGATCCTCGACGGCATCGGCTCGACCGAGATGCTGCACATCTTCCTGTCCAACCGGCCGGGCGAGGTGCGCTACGGCACGAGCGGCAAGGCGGTGCCCGGCTACCGGCTGCGGATCGTGAACGAGAGCGGCGGGGATGCGGCCGTCGACGAGGTCGGCGACCTGCTGGTGGCGGGGCCGAGCGCGGCCGCGGGCTACTGGAACAACCGCGAGCGCAGCCGGTCGACCTTCATCGGCGAGTGGACCCGCACCGGCGACAAGTACAGCCTCGGCAAGGACGGCTACTACACCTACGGCGGCCGCTCGGACGACATGCTCAAGGTGGGCGGCATTTACGTCTCGCCCTTCGAGGTGGAGGCCGCGCTCCTCACGCACCCTGACGTTCTCGAGGTGGCGGTGATCGGCGTTGCCGACGACCAGCAACTCATCAAGCCGAAAGCGTTCGTGGTGACGAAGCAGGGCGTTCAGACAACGCCTGCGCTCGCGGAAGCGCTGAAGCAGCACGTGAAGGATCGGCTTGCACCATACAAGTACCCGCGGTGGGTCGAGTTCGTTTCCGAGCTCCCGAAAACGGCGACCGGCAAGATTCAGCGGTTCAAGCTGCGCGCGCTGGAGACGTCGCGACACTAGACCGCATGCTCGCCATGGTTTTGGGGGAACTTCGAAAGCCAAAGGTTGACTAAAAAGCTCAAGAATCTGTAAACTTGAGCAAAAGCGTCGGCTATTGGCCGGCAGTCAACCCCTAAAACCAGGACTGGAGGCAGTCAATGCGTCTCACCACCAAAGGCCGTTTCGCGGTCACCGCGATACTCGACCTCGCCATGTCGCAGAAGGGCGGGCCGGTCTCCCTTGCCGGCATCAGCGAGCGACAGGGGATCTCGCTCTCCTATCTGGAGCAGCTGTTCGGCAAGCTGCGCCGCAACGAGCTTGTGAGCAGCGTGCGCGGGCCGGGCGGCGGCTACCTCCTCGCCAAGCCGCTCGAGGACGTCTCGGTCGCCGACATCATCCGCGCCGTCGACGAGCCGATCGACGCGACCCAGTGCGGCGGGAAAGAGAACTGCCACGACGACCAGAAGTGCATCACCCACGATCTGTGGGCGGGCTTGAACGAGCACATCTTCGAGTACCTGAGCTCGGTGAAGCTCGCGACGCTCGTCGCCAAGCAGAAGGAGCGCAAGGCCGGGGCAACGGTCCAGTTCGTGGAGCTGCGCGACAAGCGGCCCGCGCCGGTCGAGCCTGGTGCGGTCGCGGCTTGAACGGTAGGAGCGTCTAGTGGCAATCACACTTACCGAGAGTGCAGCGAAGCAGATCCAGACCTCGGTCGCGAAGTTCGGCGGCATCGGGTTGCGCCTCGGCGTCAAGACGGTCGGCTGCTCCGGCCTCGCGTACACGTTCGACATGGCGAAGGAGGTCGGTCCGGACGAGCAGGTCTTCGAGGCGCACGACGCGAAGCTCGTCGTCACGCCCGAGGCCATGGCGGTCATCGACGGCTCCGAGCTCGACTACGTCCGCGAAGGCTTCAAGCAGATGTTCACGGTGAAGAACCCGAACGTGAAATCGACCTGCGGGTGCGGCGAGAGTTTCAATGTCTAGACGATGAGCGCGGTCCTCCAAAACCTGATCGACCAGCCGTACCAGCACGGCTTCGTCACCGACATCGAGTCGGAGACCGCGCCGAAGGGGCTGTCCGAGGACACCATCCGGCTGATCTCGCACAAGAAAGGCGAGCCTGAGTGGCTCCTCGAGTTTCGACTGAAGGCGTACCGGCACTGGCTCACGATGACCGAGCCGAAGTGGCCGAACGTCACGTACCCGAAGATCGATTTCCAGGACATCAGCTACTACTCGGCGCCCAAGGCGAAGAAGAAGCTCGCGTCGATGGACGAGGTCGACCCCGAGCTGCTGCGCACGTTCGAGAAGCTCGGCGTGCCGATGCACGAGCAGAAAGCGCTTGCCGGGGTCGCGGTCGACGTGATCTTCGATTCCGTCTCGGTCACCACAACCTACAAGAAGAAGCTCGCCGACGTCGGTGTCATCTTCTGCTCCATGTCCGAAGCGGTGCGCGACCATCCGGAGCTGGTGAGGAAATACCTCGGCACGGTGGTGCCGACGGGCGACAACTTCTACGCCGCGCTGAACTCCGCGGTCTTCACCGACGGTTCGTTCTGCTACATCCCGAAGGGCGTGAAGTGCCCGATGGAGCTGTCGACGTACTTCCGCATCAACACCGAGTCCTCGGGGCAGTTCGAGCGCACCCTTATCGTGGCCGAGGAAGGCGCGTATGTATCCTACCTCGAAGGCTGCACCGCGCCCCAGTTCGACACCAACCAGCTGCACGCCGCGGTTGTCGAGCTCGTCGCGCTGGACAACGCCGAAATCAAGTACTCGACGGTGCAGAACTGGTACGCCGGCGACGAGAACGGCAAGGGCGGCATCTACAACTTCGTCACCAAGCGCGGCCTCTGCAAGGGCGTCAACTCGAAGATCAGCTGGACGCAGGTCGAGACCGGCTCGGCGATCACCTGGAAGTACCCGTCGTGCGTGCTCCAGGGCGACAACTCGGCGGGCGAGTTCTACTCGGTGGCGCTCACCAACCATCTGCAGCAGGCCGACACCGGCACGAAGATGATCCACATCGGGAAGAACACCCGCAGCCGGATCATCTCGAAGGGCATTTCTGCCGGCCGCTCGAACAACTCGTACCGCGGCCTGGTGCAGATCGGGCCGAAGGCCGACGGCGCGCGCAACTACTCGCAGTGCGACTCGATGCTGATCGGCGACAAGTGCGGCGCGAACACCTTCCCGTATATCCGGGTGCAGAACAACACCGCCAAGGTCGAGCACGAGGCGACGACCTCGAAGATCGGCGAGGACCAGCTGTTCTACTTCCAGAGCCGCGGTGTCGACATGGAGCAGGCGGTGTCGATGATCATCAACGGCTTCGTGAAGGACGTCTTCACGCAGCTGCCGATGGAGTTCGCGGTCGAGGCGGGGCGGCTGCTCGGCCTGAAGCTCGAAGGAAGCGTGGGATGATCAACGCAAACGCGCGGACCCTGCTCGAGGTCTGCGATCTGACGACGAAGGTCGCGGGAGTCGAGATCCTGAAGGGCATGAACCTCACGGTGCGCGCCGGCGAGGTGCACGCCATCATGGGCCCGAACGGCTCCGGGAAGAGCACGTTCGCGAAGGCCCTGGCCGGGCATCCGGCGTACGAGGTGACCGGCGGCACGGCGCTCTTCGAGGGCAGGAACCTCTTCGAGATGCCGGCGGAGGAGCGCGCCCGCGCGGGACTGTTTCTCGGCTTCCAGTACCCGGTCGAGGTGCCCGGCGTCGCGAACAGCCAGTTCCTGCGCCTCGCGTACAACACCGTTCAGGGCGCCCGCGGCAAGGACGAGCTCGATCCCCTCGAGTTCGACGACTTCGTGCGCGAGAAGATGAAGCTCCTCGAGATGGACCCGGCCTTCCTCGACCGCAGCGTGAACGAGGGTTTCTCGGGCGGGGAGAAGAAGCGGAACGAGATTCTCCAGATGGCGCTGCTCCAGCCGAAGCTGGCGTTCCTCGACGAGACCGACTCCGGCCTCGACATCGATGCGCTGCGCATCGTCGCGCACGGCGTGAACAAGCTGCTCACCCCCGACAACGCAGTCGTGCTCGTCACGCACTACCAGCGTCTGCTCAACTACACCGTGCCGGACTACGTGCACGTGATGGACGGCGGCCGCATCATCAAGACCGGCGACAGGACGCTCGCGCTGGCGCTCGAAGAGCGCGGCTACGACTGGCTCGTCGAAGCCCAGGCGGCCTGAAGCGATGAGCACCGCGACGACGGCTTTCCTGGAAAGCCTGCTGGCCGGGCATTCGGCGGTTCCGGCGGGGCCGCTCGGCTGGGTGAGCGCGCTCCGCGCCGTGGCGCTCGAGCGAGGCAATGCGCTGACCCTCCCGACGACGCGCGACGAGGACTGGCGCTTCACCGATCTGTCCGCGCTCTACAAGCTGGCGTTCAAGCCGGCCGCCGCGGCCGCGCCGCCGGCGGCGGCGCTCGACCTGTTCGCCGCGCCCGAGGTGGCCGCGCGGCTCGTGTTCGTCGACGGCAGGTACGCGCCGACGCTGTCGAGCGTTCTGGTCGCGGCGGGAATCTCGGTGCGCGACCTCCGCGCTGCGCTGGCCGCGGACGGTGACTTCATCCGCGCCCGGCTGGCCGCTCTCGCCGACTTCCGCGACGACGCGTTCCGCGCCATCAATACCGCCTGTCTGTCGGGCGGAGCATTCGTGCACGCGCGTCGCAACGCGGTGGCCGACGGTCCCATCCAACTCCTCTTCCTCAGCACGCAACCCGAGGTGGCGACCCACCCGCGCGTGCTGATCGTCGCGGAGGAGGGAAGCGACCTCACGGTTCTCGAGGAGTACGCCGGCCTCGCCGACGGCGCCTACCTCGTGAACGGCGTGACCGAGATCGCCGTCGGTCCGGCCGCCCGCGTGCGTCACGTGCGCGTGCAGCGCGAGGCGGCAGGTGCCTTCCACATCGCCACCGGCGCGGTTCGGCTCGAGCGCGACGCGACCTACGCGTCGGTGTCGGTCGCGCTCGGCGCGCGGCTCTCGCGCCACACCCTGAACGTCGTCCAGGCGGGCGAGGGCGTCACCGTTAATCTCGACGGGCTCGCCCTGATCCACGAGCGCCAGCTCGCCGATACCCACAGCTTCATCGACCATGCACGGCCGCACGGCACCAGCCGGCAGCTGCACAAGTGCGTCGTGGGCGACCAGGCCCACGCGGTGTTCAACGGCCGCATTTTGGTACGCGAGGGCGCGCAGCTCACGAACTCCGCGCAGTCGAGCCGCAACCTGCTGCTCTCGCGACGCGCGCACGTCGACACGAAGCCGCAGCTCGAGATCTTCGCCGACGACGTGAAGTGCGCGCACGGTGCGGCGATCGGCCAGATCGAGGCGGACGAGCTCTTTTACCTGCGCAGCCGCGGCCTGAGCGAGACGGCGGCGCGCAACCTGCTCACGTACGGCTTCGCGGCGGAGATCGTCGGCCGGATCCCGATCGCCTCGGTTGCCGCGAGCCTGCGCCGCGCCGTGCTCGAGCAGACGCAATCGAAAGAGACGGCATGAGCGCGAATCCCCTCCCGCGCCCAGTACCGCGCCCCGCGACGCCGCTCGACGTCGAGCGGCTGCGCGCCGACTTTCCGATCCTCGCCAACGTCCGCCCGCACGGGAAGCCGCTCGCATACCTCGACAGCGGCGCCTCCAGCCAGATGCCGCAGCAGGTCATCGACCGGTACGTCCGCTACCGGCAGTGGGAGCACGCGAACATCCACCGCGGCGTGCACACCCTCTCGCAGACGGCGACGGCGGCCTACGAGGACGCGCGGCGCAAGGTGCAGCGCTTCCTGAACGCCGGCGAGGAGCGCGAGATCGTCTTCACCTCGAACGTGACCGACGCGATCAACCTGGTCATGCACGGCTATGGGCGCAAGTTCATCGGCGCCGGCGACGAGATCATCCTGACGCACCTCGAGCATCACGCGAACATCGTGCCGTGGCAGATGCTGTGCGAGGAGAAGGGCGCGCGGCTGCGCGTCGCGCCGATCAACGATGCCGGCGAGGTCATCGGCGAGGAGTACCGCAAGCTCTTCAACCCGCGCACGAAGCTCGTCGCGATGACGCACGTCTCGAACGCGCTCGGGACGGTCAACCCGGTCAAGGAGATGATCGCCACGGCGCACAGCCATGGCGTGCCGGTCCTCGTCGACGGCGCGCAGGCCGTGCAGCACATGAAGGTGGACGTCCGGGATCTCGACGCCGACTTCTACGCCTTCACCGGCCACAAGCTCTTCGGACCAACCGGCATCGGGGCGCTCTACGGCAAGGCGCGGCTCCTCGAGAAGATGCAGCCCTTCAAGGGCGGCGGCGACATGATCCTCTCCGTCACCTTCGAGAAGACGACCTACAACACGATCCCGCACAAGTTCGAGGCCGGGACCCCGCCGATCGCGGAGGCGATCGGGCTGGGCGCGGCGATCGACTATGTGAGCGCGGTCGGGCTCGACCGGATCGCCGCCCACGAGCACGCGCTGCTCGAGTACGCGACCGGAGCCCTGTCCGCGATCCCGGGGGTGCGCATCATCGGCACCGCGCGCGACAAGACGGCGGTGATCTCGTTCTACGTCGACGACGTGCATCCGCACGACGTGGGCACGATCCTCGACCACGAGGGCGTCGCGGTGCGCACCGGCCACCACTGCGCGCAGCCCGTGATGCAGCGGTTCGGCGTACCGGCGACCGCGCGCGCCTCGTTCGCGTTTTACAACACCTTCGACGAGGTCGACGCGCTCGCGGCGGCCATCCGCAAGGTCCAGAAGCTGTTCGGGTGAGCGATGGACTCCAAGCAGCTCTACCAGGAGGTCATCCTCGACCACAACAAGAAGCCCCGGAACTACGGGAAGCTCGAGGACGCCACGCACCGGTCGGAGGGGCTCAACCCGCTCTGCGGCGACCACATCTGGCTGGCGGTGAAGCTGAATGGGGACAAGATCGATGCGATCGCGTTCGAAGGCCAGTCGTGCGCGATCTGCAAGGCCTCCGCGTCGATGATGACCGCCGCGGTGAAGGGGAAGAGCGTCGGCGATGCCGAGACGCTCGTCGAGCACTTCCGCGCCATGGCGACCGGGCAGGAGGACCTCGCCACGAGCGGCCGCTACCTCGGCCGGCTCACGGTGTTCGCGGGCGTGAAGGACCTTCCGTCGCGCGTGAAGTGCGCGATCCTTCCGTGGCACACCTTGCATGCTGCGGTGAACGCGGAGGCGACGACGACGACCGAGGGCGACGCCGACCCCGTCGCGCAAGCCGCAAGATAAGCGCAATGCCGAAGATCGCCGAAATCGAGCCGACCCCGAACCCGAACGCGATGAAGTTCGTGCTCAAGGAGCCGCTCACGTGGGGCGTGTCGCGCTCGTACGACTCGCCCGAGCAGGCTCGCGACGACAAGCTCGCAGCGGCGCTCTTCGAGATCCCGCATGTCACCAACGTCTTTTACGTCGACCACTGGATCACGGTGACGCAGGACGGCGGCGCGAACTGGGACGAGCTGGTGCGCAAGGTTGCGGTGCCGATCCGCGAAGCGCCGGCCGCGGACGCGCAGTCGCAGGCCTATTCCGCGTTCGGCGCCGGGCACCCTGCGCTCGACGACGAGACGCTCTCCGACGACCAGCGGCAGAAGCTTGCGATGATCGCCGACCTGATCGACCAGAACGTGCGGCCCTACCTGCAGGGTGACGGTGGCGACCTCTATCTCGTCCAGCTCGAAGGCAACCTCCTGAAGGTGCACTACCAGGGTGCGTGCGGAAGCTGCCCGAGCTCGCTGTCCGGCACGCTCGCCGGCATCGAGAGCATGTTGAAGTCGATCGACCCCGAGCTCGAGCTGTTGCCGGTCTGAGTCGCCCTCAAAGGGGTCGTGACCGCCAACTCATGTCGGAGAGGGATGGAACCCCTTGTCCAAGGGGCCGCGAGCCGCCGGCGAGCGGGGGATTCTCTCCTTGATTCCCCTCTGCTATCCTCCGCCCCACGGCATGTGCCGGTCTTTCGGGAAAGGAGGTGATCCGGTGTCTAGTCGCTACTTGAGGATTGCTGCCGTGATCGCATTCATCTTCGCGAGCAGCGCTGCGTCGGCTTGCCCCGGCGCGAAATCGAAGTCGGCGGACGGCTCGCACGGCTCCACCCACTCCAGCAGCTCGGAGAAGGGCAGCTGAGCCCGAGACCGGCCGAACGGCTTCGTTCGCATCGCAGCTGACGCAAAGAACTCAGTACGAACGAAGCTTGACGAAATCGTCGCGGCCGCAGGGGCGACCTTGCGGCCGTTTTCTTTTGCTACTCTCCCACGCGTGCTGTCCATCCGCGGTCTGGCGAAGTCCTACGCGGGCCCGCGCTCCCGCACGGTCCTCTCCGCCATCGATCTCGACCTGGCGCCCGGCGAGTACGTCGCGGTGATGGGCGAGTCGGGCATCGGCAAGTCGACGCTGCTCAACCTCGTCGCCGGCCTCGAGAAGCCCGACGCCGGGACGATCCGCCTCGACGGCGCCGAGCTCACGGCGCTCGACGACGACGCGCTCACGCGGACGCGGCGCGCGCAGATGGGCTTCGTCTTCCAGGCGTTCCACGTCCTGCCTTACCTCACCGTCGCGCAAAACGTCGCGCTGCCGCTTCTCCTCGCGGGCGCGCCGCCCGCCGACGCCGACGCGCGCGTCGGCGAGATGCTCGCCGCCGTCGGGCTGGCGGACCGTGCCGCGAGCCGGCCGCGCGAGCTTTCGGGCGGGGAGCTGCAGCGCGTCGCGATCGCGCGCGCGCTCGTGCACCGGCCGCGGCTCGTGCTCGCCGACGAGCCGACCGGCAACCTCGACCCGGACAGCGCGACGCAGGTCGTCGAGCTCCTTCGGCGCGAAGTGAAGCGCGGCGACGCTGCGGGCATCCTCGTGACGCACTCGCACGCCGCGGCGCGAACGGCGGACCGCGTCCTGCTGCTGACTGCGTCTGGCCTTCGGCCCCTGTAGAGCAGCCACAGAGGGCACAGAGATCACGGAGAGAACAAGCCAGAAAGCGATCAATATCGAGTCTTTGCCGTTGTCTGTGTCCTCGATGCTTCTCTATCTTCTCGCTGTGATCTCTGTGGTCGCTTTTCGCCTTGGTTCTATGACCGCCTCTCGCCCTAGATGAACCGCGTAGCGCTAGCGTCAGCCCTCTTCGCCGGCCCGCTCTGGCAGAGCAAGGGCCGCTTCGTGCTCTCGCTCGCGGCGATCGCGCTCGGCGTCGCGCTCGGGTTCGCGGTGCAGCTCGTCAACCAGTCGGCGATCAGCGAGTTCTCGCAGGCGGTCCAGACATTGTCGGGGACCGCGGATCTGGAGATCCTCGGGCCTCGCGCAGGCTTCGACGAGCGCGAGTACGCCAGCGTCGCGCGACTGCCCGAGGTCGCGGTTGCAAGCCCGGTGGTCGAGGTCGACGCGCGCGTGATCGGTCGGCGCGAGAGCCTCCGCGTGCTCGGCCTGGACGCGTTCCGCGCGGCGCTCGTGCAGCCCGATCTCGTCGCCACCGACGCAGCCGACGCGCTCGACAAGCTCCGGCCCGACGCGATCTTCCTCAGCCCGGCCGCCGCGGACTGGCTCGGCGTCAAGGTCGGCGACAGCCTGCGCCTGCAGGTGGCGCTCGGCGAGACGACGTTCCGCGTGGCGGGCGTCGTGCGCGCCGGGCGGGGGCGGGTCGCGCTCGCGGATATCGCCGGAGTGCAGGCGGCCTTCGACCGCCTCGGGCGGCTGAGCCGCATCGACCTGCGTGTGCGCCCGGGCGTCGACGTCGACGCGCTGCGCGCGCGGCTGGCCGCCGCGCTGCCCGCCGGCGTGAGGATCGAGCGCCCCGAGTCGAACGTCGCGCGCAGCGCCAGCCTGACGCGCTCGTATCGCGTGAACCTCAACGTGCTCGCGCTGGTCGCCCTGTTCACCGGCGGGCTCCTCGTCTTCTCGACGCAGGCGCTAGCGATCGTGCGTCGGCGCGCCCAGCTAGCGCTCCTGCGCACGCTCGGGGTCACGCGTCGGGCGCTCGTCGCCACGCTGGTCGGCGAAGGCCTGCTGGTCGGAACGCTCGGGGCCGCGTTCGGCCTCGCAGCAGGCTACGGTCTCGCGGAGGCCATCGTGCACGTCACCGGGCTCGATCTCGGCGCGGGACACTTCCGCGGCATGCAGCCGTCGCTCATCCTCGACCCGGCGGCAGCGGCCGTCTTCTTCGCGCTCGGCATTGCGGTCGCGCTTGCCGGCAGCTTCTTTCCGGCGCTCGACGCAGCCCGCGCCGCGCCGGCGGCAGCGCTCAAGTCGGGCGACGAGCAGCGTGCGTTCGAGCGCCTGACGCCGGTCTGGCCGGGGCTCGCAGTAATGATGCTCGGTGCGGTGGGCACAATGCTGCCCCCGATCGCCGGCCTGCCGCTCTTCGGCTATGTCGCGATCGCGCTGCTCCTGATCGGCGCGATCATGCTCATGCCGCGCGCCGCGGTTGTGTTCTTCGGCCTGGTGCGCGTGCCGCGGGCGGCCGGCCTGCAGCTCGCGGTGGCGCAGCTTCGCGGCGCGCCGGGACAATCAATGCTCAGCCTGGCCACGATCGTCGCGGCGGTCAGCCTCCTCGTCTCGATGGCGATCATGGTTGCCTCGTTCCGCGCGTCGCTCGGGGCGTGGCTCGACCACGTCCTCCCGGCGGACCTGTACCTGCGCACCACCGGCGCCGGCGACACCGGTTTCCTCACGCCGGCCGACCAGGCGGCGATCGAGCGCGTACCCGGGGTGCGCCGTGCCGACTTCGTGCGAGCGCAGAATCTGCTGCTCGCCGGCGATCGGCCGCCGGTGACACTGCTCGCACGCTCGATCGATCCCGCCGATCCCGGCCGGCTGCTGCCGATCGTCGGCGGCGTCGTGAGTCCCGCTCCCGGCGCGCCACCGCCGGTGTGGGTGACCGAGGCGGCGGCCGATGTCTACGGCTTCGCGCCCGGGCGGGTCGTCGAGCTGCCGATCGCCGGGCGCACGGAGCGGTTCACCGTCGCCGGCGTGTGGCGCGATTACGTCCGCATGCAGGGTGCGGTGCTGATCGAGCGCGATCGCTACGTCGCCCTCACCGGCGACCGCAACGCCAACGACGGGGCGCTCTGGCTCGCGTCGGATGCCGACGCGGGCGCAGTCAAGGAGGCGCTCCGCCGCACGGTGCCCGGCGGCGAGAACCTGGACGTCGCCGACCCCGGCGAGATCCGGAGCCGCTCGTTGCAGGCGTTCGACCGGACCTTCGCGGTGACCTATGCGCTCGAGCTCGTCGCGCTCGTGATCGGCCTGACCGGCCTGTCGTCGAGCTTCGGGGCGCTGGTGCTCGCGCGCCGCCGCGAGTTCGGCATGCTCCGCCACGTCGGCATGACCCGCCGCCAGATCGGAACGATGCTCGCGGCCGAGGGAATGCTCGTGAGCGCGCTCGGGCTTGCCGTCGGCCTCGCGCTCGGATTCCTCATCAGCCTGATCCTCATCCACGTCGTGAACCGGCAGTCGTTCCACTGGACGATGGACCTGGCGGTGCCGTGGGGGCCGCTCGTCCTGTTCAGCGCGGCGATGCTCGGCGCCGCGTCGCTGACCGCGCTCTTCAGCGCCCGTCAGGCGATGGCCGACGACGCCGCGCGGGCGGTGAAGGACGACTGGTAGTTC
The DNA here is from genome assembly GCA_035456405.1 of Burkholderiales bacterium. GTDB lineage: Bacteria > Pseudomonadota > Gammaproteobacteria > Burkholderiales > SG8-39 > JAGVSZ01. The sequence goes on from DATIDG010000011.1 coordinate 14,274, forward strand.
GTGGATCGCGAACGGTGGATCGAAGAGCGTTCCTGCTGAGCCCGGTCGCACTGCTCGCCGATCGCGCGCGCGCCGCGGAAGACTATCCGCCGGTGACGCCCGGCCACGCGCTGCAGTTCCCGCGCGACCACGGCGCGCATCCGGCGTTCCGGACGGAGTGGTGGTACGTCACCGGGTGGCTCGCGGGCGATGGCGGGCGCGAGCTCGGGTTCCAGATCACGTTCTTCCGGAGCCGGCCCCGCGTCGCGGAAGGGAACCCGAGCGCGTTCGCGCCGCGGCAGCTCGTCTTCGCGCACGCCGCGCTCGCCGACCCGCGGGCGGGGCGCCTCGTCCATGACCAGCGCGCAGCGCGCGCCGGGTTCGGTCTCGCCGATGCGCGCGAAGGGGACACCGACGTGTGGGTGGACGATTGGTCGCTGCGGCACGTGCCGGACGGCTACTCGGCGCGGGTTCCGGCGCGCGACTTCGGGCTCGAGCTCGCATTCCGGCCCACCCAGCCTATCCTGCTGCAGGGTGACCGCGGCTATTCGCGCAAGGGCCCGCTCGCGGCGCAGTCGAGCTACTCCTACAGCCGGCCGCAGCTCGCGGTGGAGGGCACGATTCCGCGCGGCGCCCGGACCGAGCGCGTGATGGGCCGCGCCTGGCTCGATCACGAGTGGTCGAGCGAGTACATGGCGCCGCAGGCGGTGGGCTGGGACTGGGTCGGGCTGAACCTCGCGGACGGCGGGGCGCTGATGGCGTTCCGCATGCGCGGCCGCGAGACCGAGGTGTTCTGGGGCGCGGGGACGCTGCGCAGCGCGGATGGCCGGGTGCGGACCTTCGCGCCCGACGAGGTCCGCTTCGAGCCGCGCCGGCGGTGGAAGTCGCCGCGCACCGAGGTCGAGTACCCGGTCGCGATGCGCGTGCGGGCCGGCGACCTCGACCTCGACCTCGATCCGCTGATGGACGACCAGGAGCTCGACTCGCGGGGGAGCACCGGGACGATCTACTGGGAAGGCGCGGTGCGCGCGAAAGTCGGCGTGCGCGTGATCGGCGCCGGCTATCTCGAGCTGACCGGCTACTGGAAGCCCCTGAAGCTGTGACGCCCCACGGGTAGACTTCCCGCGCAGAGAGGCAACGCGCGTGCATCGCCACGATCATTCGCACGTCGAGATTAGCGGCCGGCGCATCGAGGTGCGCACGATCGAAGGCGACCCCGGGCGGCCGACGCTCGTCTTCCTGCACGAAGGCCTCGGGTCGGTCGCGATGTGGCGTGGGTTCCCGGCGCGCGTCGCGGAGGTCACCAGCTGCCCGGCGCTCGTCTACTCGCGCTACGGCTACGGCAGCTCCGACCTGCTCGAGGCTCCGTTCGCGGTCGACTACATGCACCGCGAGGCGCAGGAGATGCTCCCAGAGCTGCTTGCGAAGCTCGAGATCGAGTGCCCGATCCTGATCGGCCACTCGGACGGCGCGTCGATCGCGCTGATCTACGCCGGCTCGCACGACGGCGCCGTGCGCGGACTGGTCGCCCTGGCGCCGCACATCTTCGTCGAGGACCTCTCCGTGCGAAGCATCGAGGAAGCGAAGGTCGCGTTCGAGACGACCGACATGCAGAAGAAGCTCGCGCGCTACCATGCCGACGCGCACAGGACCTTCTACGGCTGGAACGGCATCTGGCTGCATCCAGACTTCAGGCGGTGGAACATCGAGGCGTACCTGCCGCGCATCCGCTGCCCGGTGCTGGCGGTCCAGGGCGTCGACGACGAGTACGGCACGATGGCGCAGATCGAAACGATCGCCGCGCGCGTCGCGGGACCGTGCGAGCTCGTGAAGATCGAGGCCTGCGGGCACCGGCTGCACCGGGATCAGCACGACCTCACGCTCGACGCGATCGCCCGGTTCATCGCGCGGATCGCGCCTTGAGGAGGAGACGATGCGGGGACTGAAAGGCAAGGTGGCGCTCGTCACGGGCGCGGCGAACGGGATCGGCCGCGCGATCGCGCTGCGCCTCGCCGAGGAGGGCTCCACCGTCGGCATCTTCGACCTCGACGAGACCGGCGCGCTCGACTGCGCCGGCCAAATCCAGGCGCGCGGCGGGCATTCGCACGTGGAGCTGGTCGACATCGGCGACTATGAGGCCGTACGCCGCGCGGTCGATTCGCTGGAGAGCGCGCGCGGCCCGGTGGATATCCTCGTGAACAACGCCGGCTGGGACCGTGCCGTTAACTTCCTCGACAGCGAGCCCGCGTTCTGGGACAAGGTCATCCGCATCAACCTCTACGGGCCGCTCAACGTGCACCACGCGGTGCTCAAGCGCATGGCGGAGCGGGGGCGTGGCTGCGTGGTCAACATCGCCTCCGACGCGGGGCGCGTCGGCTCGTCGGGCGAGGCGGTCTATTCCGCGTGCAAGGGCGGCGTGATCGCGCTAACCAAGACGCTCGCTCGCGAGCTGGTAGGCAGGGGCATCCGGGTGAACGCGGTGTGCCCCGGCCCGACCGACACCGCGATCCTGCGCAGCTTCACCGAGGGCCCGGACGGCGCGAAGATCCTGGAGGGGCTGAAGCGCGCGATCCCGATGCGGCGACTCGGGTCGCCGGAGGACTACCCGGGCATCGTCGCGTTCCTTGCGAGCGACGACGCGGCGTACATCACCGGGCAGACGATCAGCGTTTCAGGCGGCTTGACGATGCACGGCTAGGAAGAAAAGCGGCAACAGAGGACAGCGAGATCACGGAGACAAGCAACGCGAGTCTTCCACGCTTTGCTCTTCTGTGAGTCCTCTGTGATCTCTTTGGCTGCACTTCAGCGTTTCGCTGGCAGCAAGTGCGCGATGGAGTTCGCGTAGTACGCGATCAGCCGCGCCTCCTCGGGCCGTGGGGTGTACAGGCCGTCCGCTTGGTCGACGACGTGCCGTAACGTGAGCATCTCGAGTCCTGCCGAGATCGCATAGTCGCGATCCGCGCGCGGGACGTATCTTCGCGCCGCGCCCCTCCAGCGCCTCGATCAGCCGCTCGGCGCCGGCCTTGATCTCCAGCTCCGACAGCCCGCGGCCCGGATGCAGCGCGAACACGGTCGCGACGAGGGGCACAGGCAGCGCCGGGACGAACCGCCCGAACTCGTCCATCACGCGCCGCGCGAGCTCGCCGATGCGCGCGAAACGGTCCTCCTTCGAGAGACGCCGGAAGTCGAGGTCGCGGGCGGCCGCCCACTCGCGCACCGAGACGGGCGCGCCGAAGAAGACGAGCCAGAGGGGGAGAGTCGTTGTCATTTCGCGCGAGGCTAGCGCCTCGCGCGGAAAGAGGAAAGGGGCGGCGCTTCCCTACAGCGACAGCGCTACGCGCGTCCCCTCGTCGATCGCGCGGAAGGCATCGAGCTCCGCTGCGACGTGCGCGCCGCCGATCAGGTGCGGGCGGGCGCCGAGCGCGGCAAGCTCGTCGTGCAGGCTGCGCACCGGTTCCTGGCCGGCGCAGATCACGACGTGATCGGCCTCGAGCACCTTCTCCTCGCCTTCGTGGACGATGTGCAGCCCGCGATCGTCGATGCGTAGGTACTCGACGCCGGCGAGGATCTTCACGCCGCGGCGCGCGATCTCCGCGCGGATCGCCCAGCCGGTGGTCGCACCGAGCGTGCGCCCCGGGGGCGTGGGCTTGCGTTGGAGCAGCCAGATCTCGCGCGGCACCTCCTCCTTCCGCGGCGGGGCGAGTCCGCCCGCAGCCGTGCCTGTGTGGTCGACGCCCCACGCGTCGAGGAAGTGGCCGCTTGCGCCCGCCGCCGCTGGCGCGCTGAGGAACACGGCGGTGTCGAAGCCGATCCCGCCGGCGCCGACGATCGCGACGCAGCGGCCCGGCACCTTCGCGCCGCTCAGCACCTCGTCGTAGCGCAGCGCCTTCGGGTGATCGACCCCCGGCAGCGCTGGAATGCGCGGCGTGACGCCGGTGGCGACGACGATCTCGTCGAACCTGCCGGCCGCGAGCTCGGCGGCGGAGGCGCGCGTGCCCGTGCGGAGGCGGACCCCAAGCCGCTCGATGCGGCGGGCGAAGTACCGCGTCGTCTCCGCGAACTCCTTGCCCGGGATCGCGGCGGCGAGGTTCATCTGCCCGCCGATGGCGCGGGCGGCCTCGTAGAGCGTCACCGTGTGGCCGCGCTCCGCCGCCGTCACGGCGCACGCGAGGCCCGCTGCCCCCGCGCCGACGACCGCGACGCGCTTCGGGCGCGGCGCGGGCCCGGACGGGAGATCAAGCTCGCGGCAGGCGCGCGGGTTCACGAGGCAGGTCGCGGTCTGGTTCGCGAAGACCAGGTCGAGGCACGCCTGGTTGCAGGCGATGCACGTGTTGATCTCGTCGCTGCGGCCGTCGCGCGCCTTCACGGCGAACTCGGCGTCGGCGAGCATCGGCCGCGCGAGCGAGACGGCGTCGGCAACGCCGTCGGCGAGCAGCCGCTCCGCGACCTCCGGGGTGTTGATCCGGTTCGTCGCCATCACCGGCACCCCGACCGCGGCGCGCAGCCGCTTCACCGCGAACGCGAAGCCCGCACGCGGCACCATGTAGGCGATCGTCGGGACGCGCGCCTCGTGCCAGCCGATGCCCGTGTCGAAGAGGTCCACCCCGACGTCGGCCACCGCGCGGGCCTGCGCGATCGTCTCGTCGGCGGCGAGCCCCTGCTCGACGAGGTCGAGCGCGGAGATGCGATACACGATCAGGAAGTCGCGCCCGACGCGCGCGCGTGCGCCGCACGATCTCGATGGGGAAGCGCAAGCGGTTCTCAAGCGAGCCGCCCCAGCGGTCGGTGCGGTTGTTGGTGCGCGGCGAGGTGAACTGGGTGACGAGGTAGCCCTCGGAGGCCATGATCTCGACGCCGTCGTAGCCGGCGTCGCGCGCGAGCGCCGCGCAGGACGCGAAGGCGTCGATCGTGCGCTCGACCTCCGCGTCGGTCAGCGCGTGCGGCTTGCGGCGGTTGATCGGCGAGGGAATCTCGGACGCGCCCACGAGATCGTCGCACTTCGCGTAGCGCCCGGCGTGCAGGATCTGCAGGCAGATCGGCGCGCCCGCGGCGTGCACCGCGTCGACGATGGTGCGGTGGAAGGGGATCTGGTCCGCGGAGTCGAAGATGCCCGAGTCCTCCTCCATGCGGCCTGGGCTGTCCGGCGACACGCCGCCGGTGAGGATCATCCCGGCGCCGCCGCGCGCGCGGGCGGCGTAGAACGCGGCGAGACGCTCCGCGGGGCGGTCGGCCGACTCGAGACGCGTGTGCATCGAGCCCATCACGATGCGGTTGGCGAGCGTGAGGGGGCGGAGCTTCAGCGGCTCGAAGAGGCGGGGATAGGCGGTCATCGCTGCGCGGTCGAATTCTGGGCGCGGCATTATCCGGTGCGGGCGGCGTTGCCGCAAGGAAGTCGCGTCCCGCCGGAGGCCGAAGACTTTGCGAAACGACGCGCGCGATGGCAAGCTTCGCGAATCCCTGGAGCCGAGTGGGTAGATGCGCGTTCTGTCGACTTGCTTTCTGGCCTGCGTCCTGATTCGCCTCGCAGGCTGCGGCGGGTCCATCATGGGCCTCCCGATCGATGCCGGAGTTTCGCCGCTACCACCCCGCGAGCCCGCATACCAGGCGGAGCTCCAGATCAGGTACCTCGGCGCGGCCGGGGTGCTGATCAAACGGGGCGACGAGAGCCTCCTTACGGCGCCCTTCTTTTCCAACCCGTCGATCCCGCGCGTGCTGTTTGGACTGCCGATCAAAGCGCTCCCGGAGGAGATCGATCGATTTCTGGGGCCGCAGGACAAGGATGACCTGGCGGCCGTGACGGCCGTCCTTGTGGCGCACGCTCACTACGATCACCTGATGGACGTGCCCTACATCAAGGACAAGTTCCTGCCGAACGCGAAGATCTACGGCAGCGACACCATGAAGTACACGTTGGCCGCATTTTCCACGCAAGTGAGGGCCGACGACGTCGTGTCCGTAGAGGAAAAAGCCTGGTCGGTGAGCGAACCGGAGTTTCCCAGGGGCCCGCCTGCGTGGGTGTACCCGAGTTCGAATCGCCGGCTGCGCTTCCTGGCCCTCAAGTCTGAGCACGCCCCGGTCATTTTCGGCCTCAAGTTCTTCGAGGGCTCCTACAGCGCACCCCTGCGAGAAGCCCCGACCACCGCCTACGGTTGGCTCGAAGGGCAGACGCTCGCCTACCTGATCGACTTCCTGGGCCCCGACGAAAAGACCGTCGAGTTCCGGATCCACTTCCAGGACGCGGCGAGCACGGCGCCGCTCGGCTTTCCGCCGCAATTCAGCGAACGGCCGCACGACCAGAAGCGCGTCGACGTGGCCATCGTCTGCATGCCCGGATACAGCCAGGTCGAACACTATCCGGAGAAGATCGTGGAGCGGCTGAACCCGCGCTTCGTGGTGATCACCCACTGGGAGAACTTCTTCGCGCGGCTCCCGGACGATCCGCGCGAGTTGCGTGTCGTGCCGACCACGGACGCCGAGCGCTTCATCGCTCGCCTGACAACGGTTCTTCCAAAGGATGCCTCCATCAAGCTGCCGGCGCGCGGCGCGTGGATGCGCTTTGCGCCTGCGCCCTGAGACGCCAATGCCTATTGTCCGGATAACCGATCTGCAATCGACCGGCACGGCAGCCGACGTTGCCGAGAGCGCGCGCATCCTGGTGGTCGACGACCAGGCGGACAATGTGCAGCTGCTCGCCGACCTGTTGAGCATCCACGGCTATACGGTCGAGACGGCGCTCAGCGGACAGGGCGCGCTCGCTTGCGTGGAGCGGCGCGCGCCGGACCTGATCCTGCTCGACGTGGTGATGCCCGGGCTGTCCGGATTGCAGGTCCTGCGGCGGCTGCGGGCGGACGCGCGCTTCGCGGTGCTGCCGATCGTGCTCGTGACCGCGCTCGATCCCGACGTCGAGCGCGTCAACGGCCTGGAGGCGGGCGCCGACGATTTTCTGGCGAAGCCCATCAACGGCCACGAGCTTCTCGCTCGGGTGCGCTCGCTGGTGCGGGTCAAGCGGCTGTTCGACCGGATCGAGGCGCAGTCGGCGGAGCTGAGGCGGCTGAACGACGATCTCGAGCGGCGCGTCGCCACAAAGGTCGCCGAAGTGGAGCGGCTCTCTAGGCTGAAGCGGTTTCTCGCGCCCCAGGTGGCCGCGCGGGTGGCCGGCGACGCCCAGGATTCGATACTGGCGTCGCATCGGACGGACATCGCCGTGGTGTTCTTCGACTTGCGCGGCTTCACCGCGTTTTCCGAGCGCAGCGAGCCGGAGGACGTCCTGCGCGTGCTGCGCGAGTTCCACCACGCGATCGGGACCCAGTCGCAGCGGTTCTCCGGCACGATCGAGCGCTTCGTCGGCGACGGCGCAATGGTCTTCTTCAACGACCCGGAGCCCGTGCCCGACCCGTGCGTTCAAGCGGCGAGGTTTGCGCTGGCGGTATTCGAGGCGTGCGAGCAGCCGTTGGCGCGCTGGCGCCGCGAGGGCTTCGACCTGCACATCGGATCAGGCCTGGCGTACGGATACGCGACCCTCGGCGCGGTCGGGTTCAGCGATCGCTACGACTACGCGGTGGTCGGCACGGTTGCCAACCTGGCCTCGCGCCTCTGCGGGGAGGCGCGCGGCGGGGACATCATCGTGAGCGCCCGCGCCGCCGCGGCACTGACGGATTCGTTCAGCGTGCAGCCGATCGGGCCGCTGACCCTCAAGGGGTTTCGCGATCCGGTCGAGGCGTTCCGGCTTTCCGGGGCCCGTTGAGGCAGAGCCTGGCGGGGGGACTTCCCTTCACGCCGCCAGTAGTCGCCGGATCTTGGCGACCAGCCGGGTGAAGACGATCGGCTTCGCCTCGAAGTCGTCGCAGCCCGCCGCGTACGCCTTGGCGCGGTCCTCGTCCATCGCGTGTGCGGACAGTGCGATGATCGGAATGCGCCGGGAAGCGGATTGCGCCTTGATCCGGCGGGTGGCCTCGAAGCCGTCCATGACGGGCAGATACAGGTCGATCAGCACCAGATCAGGCTGCTCCCGTGCCGCAATCTCCACGCCGCGCGCGCCGTCGGCGGCGACGATGATCTCGATGTCGCCCTCGAGCTCCAGCCACGTCGTGAGCACGGCGACGTTGTCGGGGTTGTCTTCGACGTACAGGATCCGATACATGGCTCTGTGGTCGCCCGATGCCCAGCGGGTTCGGAGAGTCGCCGGTCAGGCGCTCGGGCGCGGTTCGCCGCGCCCAGTGAGGTGATCGAGCGTGTCGACGAGCTTGTCGGGATCCACCGGCTTGGTCAGGCACGCGGCCGCCCCGAGGGAGATGCCCTTGTTCAGCTCGCTGCCGAGGGCCGCAATGATGACAACCGGGATGACGCACAGCTCCGGATCCCCCTTCAGGGCCGCGAGGATGGACCACCCGTTGTAATCCGGCATCACGACGTCGAGCGTGATCGCCGCGGGCGTGAGCTCGCGCGCGCGCTTCAGCCCTTCCAGCCCGCTGGACGCAGTAGCGGTGACGTAGCCGTGCCGGGCGAGGCGCTCGACGATGAGCTCGCGCGAGGCCGAATCGTCGTCGATCACGAGCACCGCGCCCGTCGTCGGGGCCGGCAGCTTCATCCTGACCTCCGGCGATGCCTGCTTCGGCTCGGTCGCCGCGGCGTCGGCCGGCGGGCTCTCCGGAAGCCGGGCGGTGAATGTGGATCCCTTTCCGAGCTCGCTGACGACGGTCAGGTCGCCGCCCATGGCGCGGCAGATCCGCCGGCTGATCGCGAGGCCGAGCCCGGTGCCGCCGAACCTGCGCTGCGTCCCCTCGTCCGCCTGGGAAAAGTCCTCGAACAGACGTTCCTGCTGCTCGCGCGCCATGCCGATACCGGTATCGGCGACCGCCACGTCGATCCACTTCCGGCCGCCGGCCACCACCGGCGTGATCGTGATGTCCACCCGCCCGCGCTCGGTGAACTTGCAGGCGTTGGAGACGAGGTTCAGGACGACCTGCGTCAGGCGTTTGGGATCGGTGCGAAGGGGGGGCAGGGCGACGGGGCAGTGGACGGTGACGGTGTTCCCGGTCTGCTCGGCAAGGGACCGCGTGGTCTCCACGGCGTCGCGCACCAGGGCCGCCACGTCCACGTCCTCGTACAGGAAGGTCGTCTTCCCCGCCTCGATCTTCGCCATGTCGAGGAGATCGTTGATGAGATTGAGCAGGTGGCGGCCCGCCCGCAGGATGCGCTCGAGAGGATCCTTTGCGGACTCGGTCCCGAAGCGCGCGGGATGCCGCGTCATCAGCTCGGAGTACCCGATGATCGCGTTGAGCGGGGTGCGCAGCTCGTGGCTCATCGTCGCGAGGAACTGGGATTTCGCGCGGCTGCTCCGCTCCGCCTCCAGGCGGGCGCGCTCGGCGATCTCAATCAGCGCCTGGTTCTCGAAGCCGCGGCGGATGGACTGGTCGATCAGGGCGTTGATCTTGCGTCCGAAGGTGATCGCCATGAACAGCGCGATGATCAGCGGGACGGCGAGCGCGATCTGCTCCATCTGACCGCTCGACAGCGATCGCACGATGAACGGCAGCAGCACCAGCACGATCAGCGGATAGAAGGCGGGAGCGAACAGGGACAGCGTCGGGATCGTGAGCGACGCGACGCCGAAGAGCACGAGGCACAGGTAGACCAGGGAGAGTGTGGACTCCGGCGCGTAGAACAGCAGCCCGGCGCTGCCCCAGATGCAGCCGGCGATCGTCGTGGCGAGGATGTAGAGGCGTCCCCAGCGGCGGGACTGCGCGGCGTCCGGATTGGCGGCCAGGTACCGGCGATAGCTGTAGACGCGGACCGCCTGGTGAATCGCCAGCGCACAGCCCCAGATCAGCAGGGTGGCGTGGGACACGGTGTTCCACATCACCGCGATCAGGAACGCGCCGGCGACGAGCGAGCCGGCCGACGTCGTCGGGGAGTGCAGATACACCATCCGGATCTGCTCCGCGCGGACGCGCTCGGCAAGGTCCGACTGCGCGAGATCGATCTTCACTGCCCCGTGTCCCATCGCTGCGCGCTTCATGCCCGTCGCCGGCCGCTCAGAGGGCGACCGCCTCCGCCTGGCCGCGGGCCCGGCGCGCCGTCAGGCGGCGCGGCCCGAACACGACCCGGGACTCGCGCCACTCGGGCAGCAGCGCGCCCGTTGCGTCGGTCACCCGCCAAGGTTCGAGCAGCGCGCGGCGCTCCGCGTCCGACCGGAAGTCGGCATCGGTCAGCGGCACCGATTCCGGTGGGGGCGCATCCGTGCCCGCGATGTAGGTCCTGTCGGGGAAGTCGGTCCCGCCCGCCCGCATCGTCACCATGTCCCCGACGTCGATCAGCGCGGGAAGCCAGTGGCCCCGCGCCAGGAATCGCGGCACGTCGTGGGCGATCTTGGCGAGCCGCCGCTTCGCGGAGAACACCACGCGCGTGACCTCCCGATACGCGGCGACGAACTCCTCTGGCGCAGCCTTCCGGGGCCTCACCGTCAGCGTGTAGCCCGCCAGGTCCCGCAGCAGGACGTTGGGCATGAACGCCGGCGGATGGGTCTCACGCCCCAGCCTGTGGAAGTGAGGCGTCCCGGGAATCGGCGACTCGAAGGCGATGAAGGTCGGGACGTGGAGACCGCAGCGGTCCAGATTCTCCGGAATCCGCGCGATGTCCTCGGGGGAATCGAACAACGGGCTGACCATGAGCCCCGAGATGACTAGGATCCCGTGCCTGCGGCAGGAATCCAGCGCGGCGCGCATCTTGGGGACCACGTTCTGGTACTTGCGCATGTCCGCCAGCGTGGCGGGGTTGAAGCTCTCCAGCCCGACGAAGAGGGAGCGGCAACCGGACCGCGCCATGATGCGGACGAGGTCGGGGTTGGCAATCACGTTGAAGGTGGCTGCGCCGTACCACTGGATTCCGAGCAGCCTCAGGGCCTCGCACAGCGCGCGCAGGTACGCGAGATTGCCGCCGATGTTGTTGTCGCAGAGGCCGACGACTCGCCGCTTGTAGGCCGGCACCGTGTCCGCGAGCATCTGCTGCCCGGCGACGATATCCCGGACGATGGCCTCGACCGGGCGGATCTGGTGTCGCGTGCCAAGTCCGGTCAGCACGCAGAACTCGCACGAGAACGGGCAGCCGCGCGTCGCCTCGAAGCACAGGGCATGGTGCTTCTTCCCGGGAAACAGATCGAAGCGCGGCGTCCTCACCAGGTGGGAGGCATACGGCAGAGAGACGTAGCGCTTCTGCAGGGAGTTGGCGCGGAAGTCCTCGAAAAGGCGCGGCACGGAGCCTTCCGGGTCGCCGACGACCACGGCGTCGAACCACGGCTCGCAGAGCTGGGGAAAGCTGCTGGCGAACGATCCGCCGATGACCGTCTTGGCCCCTCGGCACCGCCAGTAGCGCGAGATCTGCCGGGCGCGGTCCATGTCCGAATGCATCGACGAGACGAACAGCAGGTCGTAGTCGCGCGTCCAATCGAGATCCTGCGAGGTCTCGTTGACGATCTCGATCTCGACGTCGCGCGGCAGGAGCCCTGCGAGCAGCGGCCCGATCTGGGGCTGGAGCGAATGCGGATTCTTCCTGCCGCGCCGGTGATAGTCGACAAACACCGAGACGATCCCCACCCTCATGTCGCGCCCCCGTAGTTCTTCTTGGTGCCGCCAGGATCCTGCTTCTGTTCCAGAGCCGCACGCGTGCCCGGCGCAGATGCGGTGGAGGACCCGGCGAGCGGGATCGCTGCCAAGCGGCGCATCGAAGCGCGGGAAAGCATACCAGCATATGCGGCGGGAACTCGCGAGCGTGCCGCGCGGTAGAATCGCGCCTCCCGTCGGTCGGCCGAAGGCGCCATGAAGCGATCTCTACTCCTCTGGGCCGCGCTCGTCGCGCACATTCCCGACGCCGTCCTTGCGCAGGACAAGGCCCTCGAGGCCGTGTGCGGCGAGCTCTTCGGCGCGCGCCAGACGGCGATCCGGATGCGCGACAGCGGGTTCCCGCTGCAGACCGCCATCAACGAGACGCTCGCGCGGTCGGAGTGGCGCAACGCGTCGACGCAGCACCAGCAGCTCGCCGTGCGCGTGGTGCAGGAGGCGTACTTCGCCCCGGAGCTGAAGACCTCGAACGTCGTGAGCGAGGTGTGCCGCAGCGCGATCGACGCGCCCAAACGCCAATAGGCGCGCCAGATCGCATCCATGTCCCCGGCAGCTGCCTCGTTCCGCGCCGACGCCAAGGTCATCAGCCTCGTCGGGCTCGCGCACGGCCTGTCGCATTTCTTCCAGCTCGTCCTGCCTCCGCTCTTCCCGATCGTGAAGGACGAGTTCGGCGTTAGCTATGCCGCACTCGGCGCGGTGATGGCGGTGTTCTACTCCGTGTCGGGCATCGCGCAGACCGCGGCGGGGTTTCTCGTCGACCGCCTGGGCGCGCGGGTCATCCTGCTCGCGGGCATGGTGCTCGTCGCGGCGGGCGCGATCCTGACCGGGCTCGCGCCGTCGTTCCCGTGGCTGTTCGTCGCCGCGGCGGTCGGCGGGCTCGGCAACAGCGTCTTCCATCCCGCCGACTTCGCGCTGCTGAACGCGAAAGTGTCGCCGTCGCGGCTCGGGCATGCGTTCGGCGTCCACGGCATCGTCGGCAACGTCGGCTGGATCGTCGCCCCGGTGTTCGTATTCCCGATCGCGCAGGCTTACGGTTGGCGCGTCGCGCTCGTCGCGGCCGGGGTGGTGGGGCTCGTCGCGTTCGGGGTGCTGGCGACGCAGCGCGACCTCGGCGGCGCGAAATTGCGCCCGCACGCGGCGGCAAAGGGCGGCGGCGGGCTCCGCGCCGACGTCGACCTGCTGCTCTCGTGGCCGATCCTGACGTGCTTCGCGTTCTTCGCCCTCTACGCGATCACGCTGATCGGATTCCAGACCTTCTCGACTGCCGCGCTCACGCAGCTCTACGGCGTGCCGCTGGTCGTCGCGACGACCGCCCTCACCGCATTCCTCGTCGGCGGCGCGGTGGGGATCCTCGCGGGCGGTTTTATCGCCGCGCACACCGACCGGCACACCCTGGTCACCGTGGCCGGCATGCTGATCCCGGCGCTGCTCGCTTTCGTGATCGCCACTGGCACGCTGCCGGGCGGTTCGCTCGTCGCGGTGATGACGATGGCGGGCTTCGGGTTCGGCGCGATGGGGCCCTCGCGCGACATCATCGTGCGCGGCATCGCGCCCGAGCACGCGCGCGGGAAGGTCTACGGCTTCGTCTACTCCGGCCTGGACGTCGGCGGGCTCGTGGGCCCGTTGCTCTTCGGCTCGTTCCTCGACCACGGCCGCCCGGCCTGGGTGTTCGTGGGGGCCGCGGTCATCATGCTGCTCGCGATCTTCACGGTCGCCGGCGTCGGGCGCCGGCCGGGGCTGCGCGCGCCCGCGCGCGCGTGAACCCTATTCGGGCAACGCGTTCAGGTAGTACATCGCCTGCAGCAGCGTTCCCGGCGGTCCGAACGCGCCGAACCAGCGCTTGTAGATCTCCGGCATGCCGGGGCCGCGGTAGAGCTGGGCGAGTCCGCGGTTGACCGCGGTCCGGAAAGCGGTGTCGTTCCGGCGCATGGCGAGGCCGTATGGCTCGTACGAGTAGTCGTCCTCGGTGATCCGGTACTTCTTGGCGTCGCGGCCCTTGACGACCGAGCCGACGAGCAGGATGCGATCGTTCGCGTAGCCGTCGACCTTGCCTGCGTCGAGCGCCTCCAGGGCCGCCTCGGCGTTCTTCACGACCACGATCTCGGCCGAGATCAGCAGCGTCTTGAACGCCGCCGGAAGCGCCTTCTCCGCGGTCGTGCCGGCGCCGACCGCGATCTTCTTGCCGCTGAGGTCGCCGAGGCGCTTGACGGTCGAATCGGCCCGGACGAGCACGCTGCCGCCCTCCACGAAGATCGGCGCGCTGAAGTCCACCACGGCGAAGCGCGACAGAGTCATCGTCGAGGACCCGCACTCGAGGTCGACCCGGCCCTGCGACACGGCGGCGAAGCGACTTTCCGCGGTCACCGCCACCCAGCGGATGGGGAGCGCGGAGAGCTTCAACTGCTCCTGGATCGACGCCGCCACCGCCTTGCAGACATCGACCGTGTAGCCGGCCGGCTGCTTGTCGTCGCCGACGAACGAGAACGGCACCGTGTACTCGCGGAAGCCGATGACGATCTCCTTCGCGTCGCGGATCTTGGTCAGCGTCGGTCCGAGGTCCTGCGCTGCGGCGGGCAGCGCGACGGCGATAGCGGCGAAGAGGAGGGCGAGGCGTTTCATTCTTGTTCTCCGTGGCGGAAGTGGGGCGCGAGTATACCGCGCGATCCCTAGGCGCCGCCGCTGCGCCGGCCCGACCGTTCCGGGATCCGCGGCAGCCGCGCGATCAGCATGAGCACGCCGAGGAGGATCAGGAGGCAGGGCGCCAGGACGAGCCAGCTCGCCCCGAGCCGGTCGTGCAGGAGCCACGCCGCGCCGGCACCGATCAGGAACGGACCCGCGACGACCGACGACTTGGTGATACCGTCCAGCACCATGATCGCGACGCCGCCGCCGGCGAGGCCGAGCGCGATGATCCAATCGATGTCCGGGAAGAGACGGTAGTACCACAGCAGCCAGGCGGCGCCGACGACGATCAGCGCGACCGGCAGGGACGCATTGCGCATTCGGTCTCCCGTTGCAGGCAGCCCGAATATACTCGACGCGTCGCCGCAGCCGCACATGGACGCCCCCGCCGAACGCCTTCGCATCGACAAGTGGCTCTGGGCCGCGCGCTTCTTCAAGACGCGCAGCCTCGCCGCGCACGCGGTCGACGGCGGCCGCGTGCGGCTCAATGGCGAGCGCGTCAAGCCGGCGAAGGAGGTGAAACCGGGCGACGAGGTCGTCGTGCACATCGGCGAGCTCGAATGGGTCGTGGACGTGCGCGCGCTGTCGGCGCGCCGCGGCCCCGCGGAGGAGGCCCGCCGGCTCTACGACGAACGAGAGGAGAGCCGGGTGCGCCGGCAGGCGATCATCGACACGCGCAGGAACGAACCCGACCCCGGCTTCGGCTTGCGGGGCCGGCCCACCAAGCGCGACCGCCGCATGCTCCGCAGGTTCACCGGCGGCTGACGGGGCCGGAGCGGAGCGGCTTCATTATGGCGTTACGCGCTGTTGCGGGTTGTCGGGCGGCGGCCTACGCGACCTCGTCGTAGCCGGCACCCTTCCATTGCAGGAAACAGAATCCGTGGCCGAAGGGATCGCTCAGGCAGGCCTGCCGGCCCCACGCGTAGCTCCGGATCTCCCCTTCGAGTACTGCGCCCGCGGCCACTGCCCGCGCCGTGGCCGCGTCGACGTCGGGAACCACGAGGTCGAGATGGACGGGCGTCCAATGCCGCCAGTAGCCGCGAGGCAGCGACCTGGACGGCACGGCGGAGCTGCCCGGTTCCTTCAGCAGCAGCAGGATCGGCGCCGCAGCGCCGCTGAGCTCGGCGACGGTGCCCTGAAACAGCCGGCGACCGGGCTTGAGCCCGGCGGCGCGTTGATAGAACTCGACGGCGGCGTCGAGATCCGGGACATCGATGTTGATCAGGGCTTCGACTGGCATAACGTCTCCTACCCCGCGCGGCGCCCGCGCGCGGCCTGCTACCGCTGCCGATCGGGCGCATCCGGGCTATTGCTGCTGCCACCGCGCCTTCAACGCCGCCCGGCGTTCGAGGCTTTCCTTGGGCCACCGCTCGGATGCCTTGTGGTACTCCGCGACGGCAGGCATGCCGGGCGGGACGACGACCCAGGGCTGCTTCGACGCGGTGTTATGTGGATGTCGGGAGGAAGGCGGTCGAGTTCGTCGAGCGTGCCGACGCGAACGAAGCGCACTGCAGCGCCCGCTCCGGCGTAGTGGCTCCACAGCGCGACGCGGCACCTGGGGCAGCGCGCGATCTTCTGGCCCTTGCCGCTGTTCGATGGCGTGTCGATGACGTCGACCTCGCCCTGGAGCATCTGCACGCGATCGGACTCGATCAACGCGTTCAGCGCGAACGACGCTCCCGTCTCCCTCTGGCACCAACGGCAATGGCAGCAGTGGACGAACAGCGGGCCTGGTCGTCATGCGGTAGCGCACGAAGCGGCAGGTGCAACCGCCGTCGAATGGGGCGGACTCGGTGCTCATGCATTGACTCCCGCCGCGATTACCGATTCTCCTTTGCGCGGCTCGAGGCGACTCGCGTCACCTTACCCCGGAATCAGGACCCGGCCTCCAGCGTCCTTCCGCGACGCCTAAGATCCACGATCAGCGGCCGCGAAAGCAGCCGCCGGGACCGCGCTGTGGAGTGGTCCGCTGCGTCGGGCGCTTGGGCGGCGGTTTCACGGCACCACGCCCGGTGACTCGTGGCGATGGGAAGATATCCATGGCGGACCTGCTGCCGGGTGACGGCAATCCGTGCAAGTGCGTCTCGAGGTGAGACGAACGTCTCGCCAATCATGCGGGAGGCCTGAACATGAAGTATGCGCGCGAATTCGTTACCAACGCGGTGGTCGGTGGCGTGCTCGTCCTGCTGCCAATCTACCTGGCCGTATTGGTGCTGCTCAAGGGAATGCAGTCGATAGCCGGCTTGGTGCGGCCCATCTCGGCCCTGCTCTCAGATGGGTTACCGGCTGAGGACCTCTTGTCCCTGTTGGTGGTGCTGATTGCCTGCTTTGTCGTCGGAGCTGCTGTGCGCACCCGAGCAGGGCAAGCGCTACGAGAGCGCATGGAAATGACGTTCTTCGGAAGGCTTCCCGGCTACGCTCTCTTTCGCAGTCTGACACAGCGGCTGGCAGGGGAGAGTGACGAGAACGTGTGGAAGCCGGCGCTTGCCGAAATCGAGGATGCTCTCGTGCCCGCCTTCATCGTCGAAGAGCTCGACGACGGCCGCTTCACGGTCTTCGTGCCGTCGGTGCCTACACCATTCGCCGGAGCGGTGTACATCCTCAGCCGGGAGCGCGTGCATCTCATCGACATCCCGTTCACTCAGGCTATCAAGTCCGTCTCCCGATGGGGATCGGGGTCGAAGGACCTGGTGGCAGCGATGAGAAAAGACAGCCCATCGTCGACTGCGTGAGGGTCCCGGCGCGTGGCCTGTTCGACGAAGAAACAGTAGAGAGCGTCGACATCTTCGGGACCAGATCGGGCGCCTCGCGGCTCAGCGAAGGGTTAGGCCATGCGCGCGACAACGGCATAGCGCCCCTTATCTCTTCCAGGTGTTGGCAGGTTCATGAACTCGGAGACGACCGGCACGAAACCCAGGTTGGCGAGCATACCGAGCACCCTTTCGGGCGGATGGGAGTCGTAGAGGAAGGTCTGCCCGTACATCGTGTCTGTGAAGGCAGCATTTTCCGAACCGCCGAACGTCACCATCACCCGCCCGCCCGGCAGAAGCATCTTGGCCAAGCGCGCAAACAACGACTCGTGCTCTGATCGGGTGATGTGAAACAACGCATCCCAGCACACGATGGCGTTGAACCGGACAGCAGAGACGAATGCCTCGATAGTGCCGTTGATCCACGTTGCGCTTGGAAACCGGACCCGCGCCAGTTCGAGAAGTGCTGCGGCCTGGTCTACCCCGGTCACGCGATGACCCTTAGCGAGGATGTACTCGGCCATCGGTCTGCCTGTGCCGCAGCCTAGATCCAGGACATCCGAGCCCACGGGGAGCCCATCGAGCAGCGCATCGAGGTATTCGCGCTCTCGCCCGTTGAAAGAGACTCGCGCCGCGTCCCAGGATGGTGCTATGGCGTTGTAGCTCTCTTGGTTCATGGCCTGACGATCCCGTTCAGCGGCGCGCCGCTTGCGGCGCGTCCGCTGCAGCGGGTGGTGCGGCGTCAGGCGGCGACTGCGCAAACCTTGGATACGCCCAAATCACAGCGAGGGCCAGAAGCACAAGCCAGAGCAATGCGACGCCAATCGCACCGACTCGCCCAACACGATTCCGGTCCATCTCATTCATCACCGCCTGCGCTCGACATTCGGCAAGCACACTCCTCGGAATCATTCTCACCACCAACGCAATCGCGAGCGGCAACAGCAAGATGTCGTCCAGCAATCCAATAACCGGAACGAAATCGGGTATCAGGTCTATTGGGCTCAGGGCGTAAGCGACGATCGCAAGGAGTAGTAGCTTTGCATACCAAGGAGTCCGCGGATGCCTCGCAGCAAGGAATAGCGCTGCAATCTCACGCTTCAGCTCGCGCGCGCGTCTTTTGAGGTATTCGAATCGCGACACAAGAAGCTCAACGTGACGTCGAACGCCAGAGAGCACCAGCCCGCTGTGGCGGGTCCGCTGCATCGACGGGTTGGGCGCCATTGGCGGCCGCCGTCAGGACCGGCTCAGGTTGCCAACGCTGCGGCGCCAAATGCCGCTGATGCGATCGAACTTGCAGTTCGCAAGTCATTCAATCTGGACCACTCGAGAAGGCAAGGAACTCGCCGCAAACCGTTCCCGCACCGATACAGGCGAGAAGAGCGAGGGCTATGAGCATAAGCACAGGGTGCCGGAATGTCGCGAATCCTATGACGTCATGGACGGCAGCGCGCCTGGCCGGGACCTGATGTGCGTCAGGCTCGGCAGTCAAAACATCGTGTTGCCATTGGCCGACCTCTCCGGCACTACCTGCAGCACGTCCCAATGCTCGACGATCTTGCCGTTGTCGTCGAGACGGAATATGTCAATGCCTGCCCAATTGTTGTCGGCGTCGCCGGGCCACTCCTGGTGACAATGCAGCACGACGTAATTGCCCTCCGCAATCGCGCGCTTGAAATAGACACGTTTGCCCGGGTACTCCGTGGCCATCCGCTCGAAGTAGTCGATGAACGCTTGCTTCCCGTCTGCCACATGAGGATTGTGCTGAACGTAGATGTCACCGGCGTACCGTCGTATCGCCTCGGCCGGTTTGCACTGGTTGAACATCAGGTCGTAGAAAGCCATGGCAGCCTGCTTGTTCCGCTCGAGGTAATCGCTCATCGGAGACCTCTTCTCGCCTGTCAGCGACAAAGTTGGGTGGCCCAGTGCATGACGCCGAACGTTCGCGTTGAGGGGCGGCCCACGAGCGAAGCGAGGAGGGTAGCCAACAGCGAAGCTGCTGGCCGGCCCGACTTCGCCGGCCCGTGCGAGCGGGCTCAGCCCGCTCGCAC
>DATIDG010000012.1:0-60308 GCA_035456405.1 Burkholderiales bacterium
CGCATCGTCGGCGCACCCCGGGTGGTCGCGGCTGAAGATCGAGTGCACGAACGCGCGGTCGATCGGCCGGCGGTTCTTCGCCTGGAACTCGGGGAGCTTCTTGCGCCGCTCGGCGAGCGTCGGGCTGCCCTCGCCGGTCCAGACGAACGCGTCGAGCGCAAGGCGCGCGACGCGCTCCGGGTGCCGCTGCGCAAAGAGCGCCGCCCTGAGCGCGCCTGAGGAGATGCCGTACACGGCGAGCTTCTGCGCGCCGGTCGTCTTCAGGATGTACTCGGTCCCCGCCGCGAGGTCGTCGGCGCCGTTCGGGATGTCGCAGTTGATCGGGCGCTGCTTGTCGGAGCGGCCGTACCCCTCATGGTCCATGCACCAGGTGTCGAAGCCGCGCCCGGCGAACCACTCCATCGCCGAGGAGTCCGGCCGGCCCGGCACGTGGAGATCGAACGTCGGCTGCGACGCCATCGAAGAGCCGTGCACGAAGAGCACGGTGCCCTTCTTCGCGGCTCCCGCGGCGGCGGGCTTCTGCCACAGGAACAGCTTGACGTCGCCTTTGCGGGTCCAGTGCTCCTTGCCTGCGATCGCCATGCGCGTCTCCGTCAGTCGAGGGCCCGAAGTCTAGCGCTCCGCGCGCCCTGCCGCGCGGCCCACGCGCGCGCGGTGGCCAGGAAGGCGCGCGTCGCGGGCGATTCGTCGCTGCGGCGCCACCCGACGCCGACCTCGACCGACGGGCCGCGCTCGGCGAGCGGCCGATAGGCGACCCCGGTGCGGCGCATGTTCATGAGCGACGCCGGCACCAGCGCCACACCCATTCCGGCCGCGACCAGGCTCACGATCGTCTGCATCTGGATCGCCTCCTGCTCCACGCGCGGGGAGAACCCGGCGCGGCGGCAGAGGCCGACGATGTGGTCGTAGAGCGAGGTGCCCACCTTGCGCGGGAACAGGATGAAGGGTTCGGCGGCGAGCGTCGCGAGGCGGAGCGGGCCGTTGCCGCGCAGCTCGCGCCGCGCCGCGGGCAGCGCCGCGACGAGCCTGTCGCGATGCAGGGTCGCATACTCGACCCCGGGGTCGTCTGCGGGCGGGAGCACCAGCGCGACATCGATGTCGCCTTGCCGCAGCGCAGCGAGGAGCACGTCGCTCGTCGCCTCCCGCAGCACGAGCCGCACGCCGGGATGAAGGCGGTGAAAGGCCGGCAGCACGCCGGGCAGCACGTTGTACGCCGCCATGCCGATGAACCCCAGCGCGAGCGTGCCGACCTCTCCGGCGGCGTGAGCGCGTGCGCCGGCCTTCAGGGCGTCGGCCTCGCGCAGCAGCCGCCGCGCCTCGGGGAGCAGGGCCGCGCCAACGGGCGTCAGCGCCACCGCGCGCTTGGTGCGCGTGAGCAGCGCGGTGCCGAGCTCGTCCTCGAGCGCGCGGATCTGCCGCGACAGCGGCGGCTGGGAGAGGTGCAGCGCCCGGGCGCCGCGGGCGAAGCTCAGGTGCTCTGCGACCGCAACGAAGTAGCGCAGGTGACGCAGCTCCACTGATGCCTTTCAGGTATTGCTATCAGGATATTAATGTATTGGACGGTATCAGTGGCCTGCGCGAGAATGCGCGCCCGATGCCCCACGGAAAGGACATGGCCTACGCCGCGCTCGCTGCGACGTCGGCGCTGTGGTCGGGAAACACGATCACCGGCCGCGCGCTCGCGGACGCGCTTCCGCCGGTCGCGTTCTCGTTCTGGCGCTGGACGCTGGTGCTGGCGATCCTTGCGCCGCTGGTCGCCGGGGACCTGCGCCGCCACTGGCCCGCCGTGCGGCGCCGCTGGCGGACGCTCGCGGTGCTCGGCCTGATGAGCACCGCGCTCTATCACGCCTGGGTGTTCTGGGCGCTGCATTACACGACCGCGATCAACGCGCAACTCCTCAACTCGACGATCCCGCTCTGGGTGATGCTGATCGGCTGGGCCGCGCTGGGTGCGCGACCGGCCGGGCGGGAGTGGGTCGGGTTCGCGGTCTCCACGCTCGGCGTGGCGGCGATCATCGCGCACGGCGACTGGCACCGGCTCGCGGCGCTCGACCTGAACGCCGGCGACCTGATGGTGCTGGGGGCGATGATCAACTGGGCCGTCTACACGATCCTGCTCGCACGCTCCGGCGTCGCGCTGCCGGGTCTCGCCTTCGTCTTCGTCACCGGCGCGTTCGGGGTCGCCGGGCTCCTGCCGTTCTATCTCTGGGAGCTGGCCATGGGCCGCGGCGCGTTCGCGCTCACGCCCGCGACGATCGGCGGCATCGCATTCACTGCGGTCGGCGCGTCGGTCATCGCCACGGTCCTCTTCATCTTCGGGCTTACCCGGGTTGGCGCGACCCGGGCCGCGCTGTTCACGCACCTCGTGCCCGTGTTCGGCGCGCTGCTCGGCGTGCTGCTCCTCGGCGAGCGGCTCGGGCTCCATCATCTCGCCGGCTTCGGCCTGATCCTGGCCGGCATCGCCGTCGCGAACGGACTCGCGCCCGGGCGATTGCGCGGCGCCGGCTAAACTTCGCGCACATACACAAGGAGGAAGGTCCCATGGCCGACAACTGGCGTTCCAAGCTAATTACCGGCGGCGTCGCCCGGTCTCCGAACCGCGCCATGCTGCGCGCGGTCGGCTTTGGCGACACCGATTTCGAGAAGCCGATCGTCGGGGTGGCGAACGGCCACTCGAACATGAACCCGTGCAACGCCGGCATCCAGCCGCTGGTCGACCGCGCGATGGCCGCGCTGAAGGAGGCGGGCGCAATGCCGCAGGTGTTCGGCGTTCCCACGGTCACCGACGGCATCGGCATGGGCACCGAGGCGATGAAGTACTCGCTCGTCTCACGCGAGGTCATCGCCGACACGATCGAGACGAGCGTGAACG
Organism: Burkholderiales bacterium; assembly: GCA_035456405.1. Taxonomy (GTDB): domain Bacteria; phylum Pseudomonadota; class Gammaproteobacteria; order Burkholderiales; family SG8-39; genus JAGVSZ01. The sequence goes on from DATIDG010000012.1 coordinate 2,873, forward strand.
GCCAGGCGATGGACGGGGCGCTGGTCGTGGGCGGCTGCGACAAGAACATGCCGGGCGGGATGATGGCGCTCGCCCGCATGAACGTGCCGGGGATCTACGTGTACGCCGGCACTATCAAGCCGGGCAAGTGGAAGGGGCAGGACCTCACCATAGTCTCGGCGTTCGAGGCGGTCGGCGCGTATACCGCCGGCAAGGTGAGCGACGAGGACCTCGTCGGCATCGAGAAGAACGCCTGTCCGACGGTCGGCGCCTGCGGCGGCATGTTCACCGCGAACACAATGAGCTCGTCGTTCGAGGCGCTCGGGATGAGCGTGCTCGGCAGCTCGCAGATGGCCTCGCCCGATCCCGAGAAGGCCGATTCGGCCGCGGATTCGGCGCGGGTGCTGGTGAACGCTATCCGGAACAACATCCGCCCGCGCGACATCATCACGCGCAAGTCGATCGAGAACGCGATCGCCCTGGTGATGGCGACCGGCGGCTCGACCAACGCCGTGCTGCATTACCTCGCCATCGCGGCGGCGGCCGGCGTCAAGTGGACGATCGACGATTTCGAGCGCGTGCGGCGCAAGGTGCCAGTGCTGTGCGACCTCAAGCCCTCGGGCCGCTACGTCGCGACCGACTTCCACAAGGCGGGCGGCGTGCCGCAAGTGCTCAAGGTGCTCCTCGTGCACGGGTTGCTGCACGGCGACTGCAAGACCGTCACCGGCCGCACCATGGCCGAAGAGCTGAAGGACGTTCCGGGCGCCCCGCGCAAGGACCAGGACGTCATCCGCCCGTGGGACAACCCGATGTATCCGCAAGGCCACCTGGCGATCCTCAAAGGCAACCTGGCGCCCGAGGGCTGCGTCGCCAAGATCACCGGTCTCAAGAAGACGTCGATCACCGGGCCGGCGCGCGTGTTCGACTCCGAGCCGGCGTGCATGAAGGCGATCATGGCCCGCAAGATCAAACCGGGTGACGTGGTCGTGATCCGCTACGAGGGGCCGAAGGGCGGCCCGGGCATGCAGGAGATGCTCGCGCCCACCTCGGCGCTCATCGGCCAGGGCCTCGGCGAGTCGGTGGGCCTGATCACCGACGGCCGCTTCTCCGGCGGCACCTGGGGCATGGTCGTCGGCCACGTTGCGCCGGAGGCGTACGTCGGCGGGCCGATCGCGCTGGTGAAGGAGGGCGACTCGATCACGATCGATGCGAAAAAGCGGCTCATCCAGTTGAACGTCCCCGCCAAGGAGCTCGCCGCGCGCCGCAGGAAGTGGAAACAGCCGAAGCCGCGCTACACCAAGGGGCTGCTCGCGAAGTACACGCGGCTCGTGTCGACCTCGAGCAGGGGCGCAATCACCGACTGGAGCGAGTAGGCAAGATCGCGCGTGGCGCGGTAACCTTGTTCTGCGGCGAGGTCAGATCCCGGGAGGGACCGACATGCACGCGATCCTGGTGGCCAATCCGAAGGGCGGCAGCGGCAAGACGACGCTCGCCACGAACCTCGCCGGAAGTCTCGCCAATGCCGGCGACGCCGTCTGCCTGTGGGACCTCGACCGGCAGCACTCGTCGCTCGAGTGGCTGCGGCTGCGGCCCTCCTATCTCCCGAAAATCGTGCGCCTCGACCAGCGCGAGCACATGCCGAAGAAGGCGCGCTGGCTCGTGCTCGACTCGCCGGCGGGCCTGCACGGCAAGCGGCTGGGGGAGATCGTCAAGGAGGCACACAAGGTCCTGGTGCCGATCCAGCCGTCGGTCTTCGACATCGCCGCTACGCGCGATTTCCTGGCCGAGCTCAAGGAAGAGAAGGCGATCCGCAAGCACAAGACCTTCGTCGGGATCATCGGCAGCCGCGTCGACCCGCGCACGCGCGCAGCGACGCAACTGATCACCTACCTGCGCGAGCACGACATGCCGCTCGTCGGCTGGGTGCGCGACACGACGATGTACGTCAACGCCGCGTTCGAGGGCCGCTCGATCTTCGACCTGCCGGCCTGGCAGTCCGAGCGGGAGCAGGCGATGTGGCAGCCGATCCTGGAGTGGGTCAAGGCCGACTAGGATCGACTGCTGAACTGGGCGTCGACCCCTTGTTCGAGCGGACGCAGCCGATCCTGGAGTTGGTGAGGACCGACCAGCGCGCCCCGAGCCGCGACGCGGCAGGTCACGCCTGGCTGGGCGGCAGCTCGATCCCGGTCAGTGCGGCGAACATCTTGATTACGGCGGCATCGTCCTCGCCGCCATGACCGTGCGCGCTGGTGGCGAGGAACATCTGGTGGGCGGCTGCCGTCAGCGGCAGCGGGAAGGTGAGCTTGCGCGCCGAGTCGAGCACGATGCCGAGATCTTTGACGAAGATGTTCACCGCCGAAAGCGGCGTGTAGTTGCCGACGAGGATGTGGGGCGCGCGGTTCTGGAACATCCACGAGCTGCCCGCGGAGTTGGCGATCACCTCATAGAGGACGCGCGGGTCGGCGCCCGACCGGATCCCGAGCGCGAGCGCCTCGGCCATCGCGGCGATGTGCACGCCGGCGAGGAGCTGGTTGATCATCTTCACCTTCGAGCCCGTCCCGGGCACGTCACCCAGTCGGTAGACCTTCGACGCGATCGCCGCGAGCACGTCCTCGCACGCCGCAAAGGCCTCCGGCGCGCCCGAGGCCATGATCGTCATCTCGCCGGTGGCGGCCTTCGCCGCGCCGCCGGAAACCGGCGCGTCGAGCATCAGCACGCCCCGCTCCGCGAGCCGCGTGCCGAGGCGCTCGGCGAAGTCCGGTGGCACGGTGACGCTCATGATCACGACCGATCCCCGCGCCAGGGCCTGCGCAGCGCCGCTCGCGCCGAACAGCACGCTCTCCGACTGGTCGGTGTTCACGACGAGGATCGCCACCACCTCGCATGCGCGCGCGAGCGCCGCCGGAGTCAGGTGTGCGATGCCGCCTTCGGCGGCGAACGCATCGAGCACGTCCTTGCGCATGTCGCACGCGTGCGTCGCGAAGCCTGCGCGCAGCAAAGACCGCGCGACGCCCAGACCCATCGCGCCGAGCCCGATCACACCGACGTTGCGTCCCGCCATGACATCCTCCCGTCCCGATTCCGTCCCCTTCATGATGCGCCGAAAACGCGTCAGCGCGACAAACTGCACGTAAGGATCGCGTCGACCGCCGGAGCCCCTCCGTATATGAGGCGATGAAAGACGTCTTCATCACGGGCGGCACCGGCTACATGGGCGTGCGGGTCGCCGCGCGGCTCGTCGCGCGCGGTCACCGCGTGCGCGCTCTGGCCCGGGCCGCGTCTGCGGGCCGGCTGCCCGCCGGCGTCGAGCCGGTGATCGGCGACGCGCTCGTCGGCGCGACCTACGGGGCGGCGATCGCGCCCGCCGACGCCTTCGTCCATCTCGTGGGCACGCCGCACCGAACCGTTCGAAGACCGCGGAGTTCGAGCGCGTCGATCTCGCCTCGGCCCCTGCGGCGATCACCGCCGCCAGTGCGGCGGGAGTCCGGCACTTCGTCTACCTGAGCGTCGCGCAGCCGGCGCCGGTCATGCACGCCTACATCGCTGCGCGCGCGGCAGCGGAAACGCGTCTCCGCGCGAGCGGGCTGGACGCGCCCATCCTGCGGCCGTGGTACGTGCTCGGCCGGGGCCATCGCTAGCCATACGTGCTCGCGGCGCTCTACTGGCTCGCCGAGCGCCTGCCGGTGACGCGCGACGGCGCCCGCCGGCTCGGGCTCGTCACGATCGACCAGATGGTCGCCGCCCTCGTTCACGCGGTCGAGAATCCCACTGCCGGCGTCAGGGTCGTCGACGTGCTCGCGATCCGGGAGCGCCTGCCATAATCGTGCGCATGGCGAACCGCCTCGCGCAGGAAACGAGCCCCTACCTGCAGCAGCACGCCGCGAATCCGGTCGACTGGCTGCCGTGGGGCGAGGAGGCGCTGCGCATCGCGCGCGAACAGGACAAGCCGATCCTGCTCTCGATCGGCTATTCCGCGTGCCACTGGTGCCACGTCATGGCCCACGAGTCGTTCGAGGACCCGGAGGTCGCGCGGCTCATGAACGAGCTGTTCGTGAACGTGAAGGTCGACCGCGAGGAGCGGCCCGACATCGACCAGATCTACCAGTCGGCGCACCAGATGTTCAACCAGCGCGGCGGCGGCTGGCCGCTCACCGCGTTCCTCACGCCGCAGCAGATGCCGTTCTTCGTCGGCACCTACTTCCCGAAGACGCCGCGCTACGGCATGCCGGGGTTCCCGCAGCTCCTCGAGCGCGTCGCGCGGTACTACCGCGAGCATCGCGACGAGATCGCGCGCCAGAACGAAGCGGTCGCTGCGGCATTCGAGCGCATCGGCGTGCACGAAGGCGGCCGGCGCGAGGATTTCTCCGCCGAGGTGATCGCCGAGGCGATCGGTGCGCTCAAATCGAGCTTCGACGCGACGCACGGCGGCTTCGGCGGCGCGCCGAAGTTCCCGCACCCGACCGATATCGAGCTTCTGCTCCGGCGCTACGCCGCCGCCGGCGACAGGCACGCCCTCCATGTCGCCACTTTCACGCTCGAGCGCATGGCCGAGGGCGGTATCTACGACCAGCTCGGCGGCGGGTTCTGCCGCTACTCGGTCGACGCGACGTGGACCATTCCGCACTTCGAGAAGATGCTCTACGACAACGGCCCCCTGCTGCGGCTCTGCGCCGATGCGTGGGCCGCGACGGGCAAGCCGCTCTTTGCCCGCGTCGCCGAGGAGACCGCGGGCTGGATCCAGCGCGAGATGCAGTCGCCCGAGGGCGGCTACTACTCGTCGCTCGACGCCGACTCGGAGCACGTGGAGGGCAAGTTCTACGTCTGGACGCCGGGCGAGGTGGCGCGCCTGCTCACTGCGGAGGAGTACGCGGTCCTGGCGCCGCACTACGGACTCGACGCGCAGGCCAACTTCGAGGGGAAGCACTGGCACTTCCACGTCGCGCAGCCATTGCAGGTGGTCGCCGCGTCGCTCGGACGGACCGAGGACGAGTGTGCGGAGCTGCTCGAGACGGCGCGGCAGAAGCTCTTCGACGAGCGTGCGCGCCGGATCCGGCCCGGCCGCGACGAGAAGATCCTCGCCAGCTGGAACGCGCTCGCGATCCGCGGCATGGCGCGCGCTGCGCGCGTGTTCGGGCGCGACGACTGGCTGGCGTCCGCGCGGCGGGCGCTCGATTTCCTCCGCGCGACCCTATGGCGCCAGGCTGACCGGCGCCTGCTCGCCACGTACAAGGACGGCCGCGCGCACGTCAACGCCTACCTCGACGACTACGCGTTCCTGCTCGACGCCCTGATCGAGATGCTGCAGACCGATTTCCGCACGGCGGATCTCGCGCTCGCCCGCGACCTCGCGGATGCGCTGCTCGAGCGGTTCCAGGACGAGGTCGAGGGCGCCTTCTACTTCACGAGCCACGATCACGAGACCCTCATCCACCGCCCGAAACCGGGGCACGACAACGCGACCCCGTCTGGTGCCGGCGTCGCGGCGCTCGCGCTCGCACGCCTCGGGCATCTTGTCGGCGAGCCGCGCTATTGCGAGGCCGCCGAACGGTGCATCGCGGCGCTCTACCCGGCCATGCGTCACTACCCGGGCGGGTTCGCATCGGCGGTGGCGGCGCTCGAGGAGCTGCTGGCGCCCCCGACGATCGTCGTGCTGCGCGGCCCGCTGCCCCAGCTGCGCCCGTGGCTCCAGGCGCTCGCGCCGGAGTTCCGGCCCTCGACGCTGGTGCTGGGGATCGACAGTGTGACGCATGACCTCCCGGCGGCCCTGGACAAGCCGCCTGCGCCCGGGCGAGTCAACGCTTACGTATGCCGGGGCGTTATCTGCCTCGAGCCGGTGTCCCGGATCGAGGCGCTGCGTGAAGCGCTCGGGCCCGCCGGAATGAAGTAGCATCACGCCTCCGTCAAGACCAGGACGCTTGGAGAATCCATGAAGAAGCTCGTTTCGGCCCTTGCAATCGGCGGAATCGCCGCGATCGCCGCTGCGCCCGCCACGGCGCAGAACGTCGACGACCTGCTGAAGAAGCATGCGTGCCTCTCGTGCCACGCCGTCGACAAGAAGCTCGTCGGGCCGTCGTACAAGGACGTCGCCGCGAAGTACCGGGGCCAGGCCGGCGCGGAGGCGAACCTCGCCGCGAAGGTCAAGAAGGGCGGCCAGGGTGTCTGGGGCCAGATTCCGATGCCGCCGAACCCGAACGTGCCGGACGCGGATCTCAACTCGATGGTGAAGTACATCCTGTCGGTCAAGTAAGGATCGCGCCCCCGTTCGAGCGCACTGCTGCGCAGGGGCTCAGCGGGGGCGAAGCACGCCAGCGCCCGGCTACAGCCGGGGCCGCAATCTCGCTCCCAGTCCCGCGCCAGCCGTCCCTGCGGGCGCCGCCCTTGCCTGCGGAAGCCCGGCGCGGCAAATTGACAACGCTCGAACGCTGCCAAGATAATTGCGCGCTTTTTCCCTCCCTCCCCCGTTTCCACAGGAGACGACACGATGAAATCCCGATTGAGCGCCATCGCGCTCGCGACCGTGGCCGCATTCGGCCTCGTCGCGTGCGGCAAGGAAGAGCCCCCGAAACCCGCCGCCAAGGCCGAAGCCCCCGCGGCGGCGCCCCCGCCGCCGTCCATGACCGTCAACATCGGCCATGTCGCGCCCCTCACCGGCGGCATCGCGCATCTCGGCAAGGACAACGAGAACGGCGCGCGCCTCGCGGTCGAGGAGGCGAACGCCGCCAAGATCACGATCGACGGCAAGGAAGTGAAGTTCGTGATGATCGCCGAGGACGACCAGGCGGATCCGAAGGTCGGCGCGACGGTCGCGCAGAAGCTCGTCGACGCGAAGGTCGTGGGCGTGGTCGGCCACCTGAACTCCGGCACGTCGATTCCGGCATCGCCGATCTACAACCAGGCCGGGATCCCGGTCATCTCCGGCTCGGCGACCAACCCGAAGCTCACCGAGCAGGGCTTCAAGCAGCAGTTCCGCGTCGTCGGCCGCGACGACCAGCAGGGTCCCGCGATCGCGATCTACCTTGCGGGGAGCGCGAAGCCCAAGACGGTGGCGGTGATCGACGATGCCACCGCCTATGGCGCCGGCATCGCCGACGAGGTCGAGAAGACCCTGAAGGCCGCAGGGGTCAAGGTGCTCGCGCGCGAGAAGGGCACCGACAAGACGACCGACTGGAAGGCGGTGCTCACGAAGCTCAAGGGCCGCAACCCCGACGCCGTGTTCTACGGCGGCATGGACGCAACCGGGGGGCCGCTGCTCAAGCAAGGTCGCGAACTCGGGATCAAGGCGGTGTTCGCATTCGGCGACGGCGCGTGCACGGACGAGATGCGGAAGCTCGCGGGCGACACCGCGGCCGAGGGGCTCCTCTGCTCGCAGGCCGGCATTCCCGCGCAGGCTTCGAGCAGGAAGTTCCTCGACGCCTACAAGGCGAAGTTCAACGTCGACCCGATCCTCTATTCGCCGTTCACGTACGACGCCACGAACCTGCTGATCGAGGCGATGAAGAAGGCGAACTCCGCCGACCCGGCGAAGTACCTGCCCGAGCTCCAGAAGATCAGCTACAACGGCGCGACGGGCCCGATCGCCTTCGACGAGAAGGGCGATCGCAAGGACGCCGAGATCACGATCTTCACGATGAAGGGCGGCAAGCTCGAACCGATCGCGATCATCAAGGGCGGCAAGACGATCGCCTACAACGATTTCCTGCAGATGCTGACCAGCGCGGTCACCGCTGCCGGCGACGCGGCCAAGGCGGCCGTCGATGCGGCGGCCAAGGCGGCCAGCGACGCCAAGAAGTGACCTCTCGCTAGCGAGGTCGTCCCGGTCCAGGCCGGGAACCGGGGAAAGGCCGGCGCCGCCGGCCTTTTTCTTTTCCCCTGATGCCCGTGTTACCTTCCCCCCGTCCCGGCGGAGGGGGCGGCTTGGACATCTTCATCCAGCAGATCATCAACGGCACACGGTCGACCGCGCGGGCTGCTCCGCACCCGCGCCCGCGCTGCAAGAGTTCCTCCGCCGAACGCTGATGGAAATCTTTATCCAGCAGATCATCAATGGGCTCACGCTCGGCGCGATCTATGCGGTGGTCGCGCTCGGCTACACGATGGTCTACGGCATCATCCAGCTCATCAACTTCGCGCACGGCGAGGTGGTGATGATCGCCGCCATGGTCGCGTTCAGCGTGATCGTCGCGATCGCGCCGGGCGGGCTGCCGCCGCTCCTGATCGTCCTGATCGCGACCGGCTGTGCGATCCCGGTCTGCATGCTCCTCGGCTACTCGATGGAGCGCGTCGCCTACCGGCCGCTCCGCGGCGCGCCGCGGCTGGCGCCGCTGATCACCGCCATCGGCGTGTCGATCATCCTCCAGCACTTCGCGATGATGATCTGGAGCCGCAGCCCGCTGCCGTTCCCACAGGTCATCAAGACGGTTCCCTACAACGTCGGCGGCGCCACGATCACTAACGTCCAGATCGGCATCCTCGTCGTCTCGACGGCGATGATGTCGGCGCTCGCATTCATGGTTTACCGAACGAAGCTCGGCGCGGCGATGCGCGCGACTGCGCAGAACCCGCAAATCGCCGGCCTGATGGGGATCGACGCGAACCGCATCATCGCCACGACGTTCGTGATCGGCGCAGGGATGGCCGCAGTGGCCGGGGTGATGGTTGCGAACTATTACGGGATCGTGCACTACACGATGGGCGCGCCGCTCGGCCTGAAGGCGTTCTGCGCGGCGGTGCTCGGCGGCATCGGCAACCTGCCGGGCGCGATGCTCGGCGGCATCCTGCTCGGCGTGGTCGAGGCGCTGGGCGCGGGCTACATCGGCGACCTGACGGGGAACTGGTTCGGCTCGAACTATCAGGACGTGTTTGCATTCATCGTGCTGATCCTGGTGCTGGTGTTCCGCCCGCAGGGCCTGCTCGGCGAGCGCGTGGGCGAGCGCGCATGATCGACGAAACGGTCGACCGCTGGAGGAAGCACCCCGCGGCGCTCGCGGTCGGGATCGCGCTCGTGAGCTTCGCGCTCGCGGTGCTCCCGTTCGTGCTCACCGCGAACTTCGGGACGACCTGGGTGCGGATCACGAACTTCGCCATCCTCTACATCTTCCTCGCGCTCGGCCTGAACATCGTGGTCGGCTTCGCCGGCCTGCTCGATCTCGGCTACATCGCCTTCTATGCCGTCGGCGCGTACGTGTACGCGCTGCTCGCCTCGCCGCATTTCGGCGTCCACTGGCCGTTCTGGGCGATCCTGCCGCTCGGCGCCGCCGTCGCCGCGATCTTCGGGATTCTGCTCGGCGCGCCGACGCTCAAGCTCCGCGGCGACTACCTGGCGATCGTGACGCTCGGGTTCGGCGAGATCGTCCGCATCTTCCTCAACAACCTCGACCAGCCGGTCAACATCACCAACGGCCCGCGCGGCATCGCGCGGATCGATCCGGTCCGCATCGACGGTATCGACTTCGGCAGGACGGACGCGGTCGGCGGACTCGCGTTCACCGGGCCGATCAAGTACTACTACCTGCTGCTCGCGATGGTCGTCGTCGTGATCTTCATCAACGTGCGGCTCCAGAATTCCCGCATCGGCCGCGCCTGGGAGGCAATACGCGAGGACGAGGTCGCGGCGCGGGCGATGGGCATCAACACCATTCACATGAAGCTGCTCGCGTTCGCCATGGGCGCGTGCTTCGGTGGCATCGCGGGCGGCATGTTCTCCGCGATCCAGACGTTCATCAGCCCGGAGAGCTTTGTGCTGGTCGAATCGGTCATGGTCCTCGCGATGGTCGTGCTCGGCGGCATGGGCAACATCTGGGGGGTGATCCTCGGCGCGCTGCTGCTCTCGTTCGTGCCGGAAATTCTGCGCTTCACCGTGGAGCCGGTGCAGCGGCAACTCTTCGGCCGCATGCTGGTCGAGCCGGAGGTGATCCGGATGCTGATCTTCGGCTTCGCCCTGGTGCTGATCATGATCCTGCGGCCCGGCGGATTGTGGCCGTCGGCCGTGCGCAAGCGCGAGCTCGCGGCGCGGAACGGCGGTGCACCGCAATGACCGCGCTCCTCGGCGCCGACGGGGTCGCCAAGCGCTTCGGCGGCATCCAGGCGCTCACCGACGTGAGCTTCACGATCGATCGCGGCGCGATCTACGGGCTGATCGGCCCGAACGGCGCCGGGAAGACGACGCTCTTCAACGTCCTCACCGGGATCTATGCGCCCGATGCCGGGACGTTTGCGTTCGACGGGCAGCCGCTCGCCGGACTGAAGCCGCACGAGGTGACCGCGCGCGGCATCGCGCGCACGTTCCAGAACATCCGGCTGTTCGCGAACCTGTCGGCGCTGGAGAACGTGATGATAGGCCGTCACGTGCGCACGCGTGCCGGGGTGATCGGCGCTGTCCTGCGCGACCGCGCGACGGTCGACGAGGAGGCGGGGATCGAACGGCGCGCCGCGCAGCTGCTCGAGTACGTCGGCATCGCGGTGCGCGCGAACGACCCGGCGGGCAGCCTGCCGTACGGGGATCAGCGCCGCCTCGAGATCGCCCGCGCGCTGGCGACCGACCCCAAGCTGCTGGCGCTCGACGAACCGGCCGCCGGGATGAACGAATCGGAGACGCGGGGCCTGCGCGGCCTGCTCGAGAAGATCCGCGCCGACGGCGTCACGATCCTTCTGATCGAGCACGACGTGCGGCTGGTGATGGGCGTGTGCGATCGGGTCCTGGTCCTCGACTACGGCAGACGGATCGCCGAGGGACCGCCCGCGGACGTGCAGCGCGATCCAAAGGTGATCGAGGCCTATCTGGGGACGGCCGTCCGATGAGCTTGCTCGAGGCGAGCGGGCTCGAGGTCCGGTACGGCGGCATTCGCGCCGTGAAGGGCATCGATCTCGCCGTCGACGAGGGCGAGCTAGTGTGCCTGATCGGCGCCAACGGCGCCGGAAAGTCCTCGGCGCTGCGCGCGATATCCGGTCTGATCGGCACCCCGCCGGGTGCGGTGCGGTATGCCGGGCGCGACCTCGCGGGCACGCGCGCGTTCGAGCGCGCACGTACCGGGCTGGTGATGGTGCCGGAAGGGCGAGGCGTGTTCCCGCAACTCACCGTCGACGAGAATCTCGCGATGGGCGCGTACGCCCGCACGGATCGCGAGGTCGCGCCCGACCGCGAGCGGATGTTCGGGCTCTTTCCGCGGCTTAAGGAGCGGCGCGGGCAGACCGGCGGCACGCTCTCGGGCGGCGAGCAGCAGATGCTCGCAATCGCCCGCGCGCTGATGAGCCGGCCGAAGCTGCTGCTCCTCGACGAGCCGAGCATGGGGCTCGCGCCGCTCGTGGTGCAGCGGATCTTCGAGGTGGTGCGGGAGATCAACGCCGGCGGCGTGACGGTGCTGCTCGTCGAGCAGAACGCGCGGCTCGCGCTCGAGATCGCGACGCGCGCCTACGTCATGGAGAGCGGCGCGATCACCCTGTCGGGGCGGGCGGCCGACATCGCGCACGATCCGAAGGTGGTCGAAGCCTATCTCGGCGGGGAGGCCGCGTGAACGACACGAGCTTCCGCGGTGCTGCTCCACATCTGCATCGCGGAGACCGGTTCGCAGCCGCTGCGGGAGCTCGGGCAGGCCCGCCTCGTCGAGGAGTGTACGATCGTGCAGGGCGGCGTGATCCGCCCCGGCGATCCGGTCGAGCGCGTGCAGAAAAATGCGGTCGAGGGGGCCACCACCCCCTCGACCGCCCCCCAACGGCAAACCCGGCAATCCGGGCATGCCCACAGCGTCCGGAGCGCTACGCGCTCGGGGCCGCGATCGGCGCGACCGCGATCGCGCCGGCTGCGGCCGGCGGGCAGCAGCGGTACTCCTGCGACTTCTGCGACTTCTTGAGCAGCTTGAGGCGTCGCCTCGCCATTGCAGCGTAGGAGGCGGCCGGCCCGGGCGAATCGGCCCGAAGGACAGGCCGGAACGGCTAATCGGTCCGGCTGATGACGTTTCGTGAAACCCGTGCATAACCCCGTTCCGAACGAAGTCTTGCCCTGGGATGGGGTGTTGCAGGAGGGGCTGCTGCGGCCCCTCTTCCGCGGACACCGGCCTCAGCCCTTTGCGAGGTCGGCCTGGGTGGTAAACGAGTCGGCGTAGAACTCGTCGATCGGCAGCTTGCGCTCGTGCGTGAAGTCACGGCGCGCCGACTCGACCATGATCGGCACGCCGCACGCGTAGACCTGGTGGGCGGAGAGGTCGTCGAAGTCATCCATCACCGCGCGGTGGACGAACCCCGCGCGGCCCTGCCAAGCGTCCTCGGGCAGCGCGTCCGAGATCACCGGCACGTACCTGAAGTGCGGCTGCTCGACCGCCCATCGGAGCGGCAGCTCGTTGAGGTAGAGATCCTTCGGCCGGCGCGCGCCCCAGTAGAGCGTCATCGGGCGGTCGATGCCCTTTCTAAACGCGTCCTCGATGATCGCCTTGATCGGCGCGAACCCGGTGCCGCTGGCGACGAACACGATCGGCTTTGCGCTCTCCTGCAGGAAGAACGACCCGAGTGGGCCCTCGAAGCGCAGGATGTCGCGCTCCCTCATCGCGCCGAAGACGTGGTCGGTGAACTGGCCGCCGGGGACGTGGCGGATGTGGAGCTGGAGGAACTCGTCGTCGTGCGGCGGATTGGCCATCGAGAAGCTGCGCCGCGTGCCGTCCTTCAGGATAAACTCGATGTACTGCCCGGCCAGGAACTGCAGCCGCTCGTTCGCCGGCAGCTTGAGGTGCGCGATCATGACGTCGTCGGCGACGCGCTCGAGCTTGTGCACGCGGCAGGGGAGCTTCTTGACCGGGATGTCCTTCACTGCGCCGATCGACCGGACCTCGATGACCAGATCCGAGAGCGGCTTCGCAACGCAGAACAGGGCGTAGCCCGCGGCGCGCTCGTCCTCCGAGAGCGCGGTGTGCTGGTACTTGCCCTGGTCGATGCGGCCGGCGACCAGCTTGCCCTTGCAGGAGCCGCAGGCCCCGTTGCGGCAGCCATAGGGCAGGTGGAAGCCCTCGTTCAGGGCGGCGGCGAGCACCGTCTCCCCTTCCGGCACCTGGAAGACGTGCCCGCTCGGCTGGACGGTGACTTGATGCGTCATAGGGAAAACGGTCCCGGCTGAAGGCTAGAATACCGCGCCATGGAACGGCTCTTGATCGTCGGCTTCGGCGATGTTGCCCGGCGCGCGCTGCCCGCACTCGTCGGATGCTATGACGCGCTCGCGCTCCTGCGCGCGCCCGGATCGGTCGCACCGCCCGGCGCACGCATCGCGATCGGCGATCTCGATCTTCCCGCGACACTCGCCCCGCTAGCCGGAGCGGCCGACGCCGTGCTTCATCTCGCACCGCCCGACGAAGCGCGCGACGGCGACGTGCGCACGCGCAATCTGATCGCCGCCCTCTCGGGCGCGCGGATGTTACCACGCAGGTTCGTGTACATCAGCACGAGCGGCGTGTACGGCGACTGCGGCGGCACGCGCGTCGACGAGTCGCGCCCCGTCAATCCGCGTACGCTGCGGGGCGCGCGCCGCGTCGACGCGGAGCGCGCGGTGAGCGAGTGGGGCGAGTCGAGCGGCGTGAAGACGACCATCCTGCGCGTGCCCGGCATCTACGCCGCCGATCGCCTGCCGGTCGAGCGCCTCGCGCGCGGCACGCCGGTGCTGCGCGCCGAAGACGACGTTTACACGAACCACGTCCACGCCGACGACCTCGCCGCGATCTGCGTGCGCGCGCTCGACCCCGACTCCCCTCCCGGGATCTACAACGCCGCCGACGACAGCGAGCTGAAGATGGGGGAGTGGTTCGACCTCGTCGCCGATCGCTGCGGCCTCGCGCGCCCACCGCGCGTGTCGCGAGCGGAGGCGGAACGGGTGATTCCGCCGATGCTCCTCTCTTTCATGAGCGAGTCGCGGCGACTCGTGAACCGGCGGATGAAGGAGTCGCTCGGTGTCCGGCTGCGTTACCCGACCGTGTTCGACGGCGTGCCGCGCCGCACCGCCGTCGCCTGACGCCGAAGGAGGCCCATGAGCACCGACACGCTGCTGGTGATCACCAACCTCCCCGACCGGGCGAGCGCGGAGGTGCTCGCGAAAGCGCTCGTCGACCGCCGCGCGGCGGCGTGCGTGAACATCCTGGCGCCGTGCCGCTCGGTCTACCGGTGGAAGGGCGCGGTCGAAACGGCCGAGGAGCACCCGCTCTTCGCCAAAACCACCCGGGACCGGTACTCCCTGCTCGAGCGGGTCATCCGGGAGTTGCACCCCTACGAACTTCCCGAGATCATCGCGGTCCCAATCGGCGGCGGGCTGCCGGCCTACCTCGAGTGGGTGGCGGCCGAGACCCGACCCGGCCACTGAACCCGATGCACCGCTACTTTGCTCTTCTCCTGACGCTCGCTGCGGCCGCCGCCGGGGCGCAGGACCTGCTCGAGCCCGAGAAGGCGTTCCGCCTGTCCGCCCGCGCGGTCGATCGAGAGACGATCGAGGTGCGCTTCGACATCGCGCGCGGCTACTACATGTATCGCGACAAGTTCGCGTTTGCCGCCGAGCCGACCGGCGTGAAGCTCGGACCCGCCGTATTCCCGAAGGGCGAGATCAAGAAGGACGAGTTCTTTGGCGTGATGGAGACTTACCGCAAGCAGGTCGCCGTCATGCTGCCGGTGCAGGCCGACGCGGAGAAGTTGAAGCTTGCGGTGACCTCGCAGGGCTGCGCCGACATCGGCGTGTGCTATCCGCCCCAGACGCAGACGGTGGAAGTGCAGCTCGCAGCACTGTCCTCGGGCGACGCGGCGCCGCCTCCGCCGCTCGCCTCCGGCGCGCAGTTCGGCGGCCGCGAGGTGCGCGGCACGCCCGGCATCGTGAGCGACGAGACGCGCTTTCAGGACGCGCTCCAGTCGGGAAACTTCCTGCTCATGCTCGCGGTGTTCTTCGGTGCCGGCATCCTGCTGGCGTTCACGCCGTGCGTGCTGCCGATGATCCCGATCCTCTCCGGGATCATCGTCGGCGAAGGCCGGGCCATCGCGAAGGCGCACGCGTTCGCGCTGTCGCTGAGCTACGTGCTCGGCATGGCGCTCACCTACACCGTGATCGGGATCCTCGCGGCGCTGTCCGGCACGCTGCTGTCGGCCGCGCTGCAGAACCCGTGGGTGCTCGGCGCGTTCGCAGCCGTGTTCGTGGCGCTCGCGGCGTCGATGTTCGGCTTCTACGACCTGCAGCTCCCCGCGGTCTTCCACTCCAGGGTCGCCGCCGCGAGCCAGCGGCTCAAGGGCGGCGAGATCGCTGGCGTCGCGCTGATGGGCGTGCTCTCCGCCGCGATCGTCAGCCCGTGCGTGGCGGCGCCGCTCGCCGGCGCGCTGCTCTACATCAGTCAGACGCGCGACGTCGTGCTCGGCGGCGCGGCGCTCTTCTCGCTCGCGCTGGGCATGGGCGTGCCGCTCATCGCCGTGGGCGTGACCGAAGGCGCGCTCCTGCCGAGGTCCGGCCACTGGATGAAGGCGGTCAAGAAGTTCTTTGGCTTCATGCTGCTCGGGCTGGCGATCTGGATCGTCGCTCCGGTGATCCCGGTGGCGGTCTACATGCTGGCATGGGCGGCGCTGCTGATCATCGGCGCGATGTACCTGCACGCGCTCGATCCGCTGCCGGAAGGCGCGTCGGGCTACGCGCGCTTCTGGAAGGGCGTCGGCGTGATCGCGTTGCTCGCGGGCGCCGCGCTCGTGGTCGGCGTGCTCTCGGGCAGTCGCGACGTGCTGCAGCCGCTCGCGGGCCTGCGCGTCGCGGAGTCGTCCGCGGCCCCCGCGGAGGCACCGCGCTTCGAGCGCGTCGGCACCGTCGCCGAGCTCGACGCGCGCTTGAAGACCGTGAGCCAAACGGTGATGCTCGATTTCTACGCGGACTGGTGCGTCTCGTGCAAGGAGATGGAGCGCTTCACGTTCTCCGATCCGAAAGTGCAGGCGGCGCTCGCGCAGATGGTGCTGCTGCAGGTCGACGTGACGAAGAACACGCAAGAGGACCAGGCGCTCCTCAAGCGCTACCGCCTCTTCGGGCCGCCCGGCATCATCTTCTTCGACCGGTCCGGGCGCGAGATCCCGGGCCTGCGCGTCATCGGCTTCCAGCCGGCCGACAAGTTCCTCCAGTCGCTCGCGCTCGCGCGGACCTTCTAGCGTCCCCCGCGCCGGCCGGCCCGGGCCTTTCTTGACGGTCGCCGGGCCATCTGCAAGACTGCCCAGCCGAACAAGAAGACTGTCCACGCATTACCTGGAGGAGGTTCCCATGCTTGGCCCTATCGCGCGCCGCATCTCACTCGCCGGCGCGATCGTCGCGCTCGTCGCCGCTGCGCCCGCAGCCGCGCAGAAGGAAATCAAGATCGGCGTCATCTACGACCTCACCGGACCGTTCGCCGGGGGCGGGTCGGAGGCCGCGTATCTCGGCAACAAGATCGCGATCGACATGATCAACGAGAAAGGCGGCATCGAGGGCTACCGGATCCGCCCGATCTACGCCGACGCCCAGTCGAAGGCCGAGGTGGCGATCTCCGAGGCCGAGCGGCTGATCAGCCAGGAAAAGGTGGACATGCTGATGGGCGTGTACTCGAGCGCCCACTGCGTGCCGATGGCGCAGAAGACCGATGCGGCGAAGAAGTTCTTCTGGATGAACGTGTGCGTCGCCTCGGCGGTGCTCAAGGACAAGAAGCTGCAGTACGCGTTCCGCCCGCAGGTGCACTCCGACCAGTTCGGCGAGGCGTCCTGCATGTTCCTGAACGAGAACAGCGAGAAGAAGATGGGCATCAAGCCGTCCGCGCTGAAGGTCGCGATCATCTACGAGGACGGGCCCTACGGCGCGGGCGTCGCGTCCGGCAACGAATCGGCGTGCAAGAAGCTCGGCATGCAGGTGGTGCTCAAGGAGGGCTACTCCGCGACGGCGCCGGACCTCTCCAGCCTCGTCACCAAGCTGCGCCGCGCGCGCCCCGACGTCCTGCTGCACACCGGCTACAACCCCGACATCACGCTCTTCCTGCGGCAATCGAAGGAGCAGGGATTCAGGTTCAAGGCGCTGATCGGGCACGGCGCGGGCTACGGCCAAATCGCGAAGCTGCGCGAGACGTTCGGCGACGACACCAACTACATCTACAACGTGGACCCCGTCGCCGCGCAGCTGCTCGACCCGAAGACGCTCAAGCCCGGCCTCGGCGACCTGACCAACGAGATGGTGAAGCGCTACCAGGCGGTCAAGGGCCCGGCCGAGGTGCCGCCGCACACCAGCATGGGCTTCAACCAGGCGTGGATCTTCTTCACCGACGTCCTGCCGCGCGCGGTCAAGAAGCACGGCGGCATCGACGCCGAAGCGCTGCGGAAGAGCTCGCTCGAGACCGACATCCCGCTCGGCGGCACGATCCAGGGCTATGGCGTCAAGTTCTTCCAGCCCGGCACGCAGATGGCCGGCCAGAACGAGCGCTCCTCGCCGGTCGTGATGCAGTACGTCAACGGCCGTACCTACATTGCCTGGCCGGCGGCGATCCGCACGACCGACCCGGTGCTGCCGTTCCCGAAGGGCCACGCCTTCGCGCCGTAGCGCGCGACGGGCCGCATGCGAGGCCCGTTCGCCCTCGACCTCCGGCAGGGCGGGCGGGCTTTTCTATTGCCGAGTCTCGGAGCGCCGATGCTGCAGGTTGCCCAGCTCACCAAGCGCTTCGGCGGCTTCACCGCCGTCTCGAACGTCGCGTTCGCGCTCGAGCAGGGCGAGATCCTGGGGCTGATCGGGCCGAACGGCTCGGGCAAGAGCACGACGTTCAACCTGATCGCGGGCACCTACGCGCCGTCGGCGGGCTCGATCCGGTTCCTGGGCGAGGAGATCGGAGGCCTCGCGCCGGCGCAGGTCTGCCACAAGGGCATCGGCCGCACGTACCAGATCCCGCGCCCGTTCCGACGCCTCTCGATTCTCGAGAACGTCGCGGTGGCGGCCTTCTACGGCCAGGCGGGCCGCGTCTCGAAGCAGCGGGCATGGGCGCAGGCGGAGGAGGCCCTCGATCTCGTGCAGCTGGCGCACGGGCGCGGCGCGCGCGTCGACGGCCTCGGCGCGGCAGGCCTAAAGAAGCTCGAGATGGCGCGGGCGCTCGCCACGCAGCCGCGGCTGCTGCTCGCAGACGAGAGTCTCGGCGGACTCGACGAGCACGAGATGGACCAGGCTGCGGACATGCTCGCTCGCATCCGGAAGGAGCGTGGAATCACGATCATCTGGGTCGAGCACATCATGGGTGTGCTGATGCGGGTGGTGGACCGCTGCATCGTGCTCGACCACGGCGAGAAGATCGCGGAGGGCCTGCCGCGCGAAGTGGCCGCCGACCCAAAGGTCGTCGAGGTGTATCTCGGCACCGACGCCGCTGCGGTGCAGGCGCAAGTGGCGTCGCGAGCGTGAACGCGAACGCCGCCATCCCGGCGGAAGCCGGGATCCAGGAATCGTGCGCCGGGGCTGGATTCCGCCGGAATGACGTGACAGGACAATGCTAGAGCTGCGCAGCGTCTCAGCCGGCTACGGCACCTTCCAGGCGCTGTTCGACGTCTCGCTGAACGTCGACGCCGGCGAGGCGGTGGCGGTGATCGGGCCGAACGGCGCCGGCAAGACGACGCTGCTGCGCGTCATCTCGAAGCTGATCGACACGTCCGCAGGCGAAATCCTGATGGAGGGACGGCGCGTCAACGACGTCGAGCCGCACCGCGTGATCGACCTCGGCATCGCGCACGTGCCCGAGAATCGGCGGCTGTTCCCGCGACTCACGGTGGAGGAGAACCTGCGCATCGGCGCATTCGTCCCCTCTGCACGAGCTCACTTCGCGGACCGGCTCGCGCACGCGTACGAGCTGTTCCCGCGGTTGAAGGAGCGGCGCGAGCAGATGGCCGGCACGCTTTCGGGCGGTGAGCAGCAGATGTGCGCGATCGCACGCGGGCTGATGTCGAAGCCAAAGCTGCTCCTGCTCGACGAGCCTTCCGCCGGGCTCGCGCCGGTGATCGTGCAGCGCATCTTCGAGTTCGTGCGGCGCATCCGCGCCGAGGGCTACACCGTCCTGATCGTGGAGCAGAACGTGCAGCAGGTGCTGAAGGTGGTCGACCGCGCCTACCTTCTCGAAGTCGGTCGCATCAAGACGAGCGGGCGCGCTGCCGATCTCGCGGCGAGCAACGAGATCCGGCGGGCGTACGTGGGGTTGTGACAGTGGCGATCTTCGACATCTTCTTCCTCGAGGCGGTGCTGAACGGGCTCCTCTTCGGCGGCGTGCTCGCGCTCCTCGCCCTCGGGCTGAACCTCATCTTCGGCGTGATCGACGTGGTGTGGATCTGCTATGCCGAGTTGATGATGATCGGGATGTACACTGTCTACTTCACGCACACTGTCTACGAGCTGCCGCTCTTCGTAGCGTTCACTGCGGGAATCCTCGTCGTTTCGGTGCTCGGCGTGCTCCTGCACGTGCTCGTCATCCGCCCGGTGCTCAACTCCGAACCGATCAACCAGCTGCTCGTCACGGGCGGCGTGCTCTTCTTCCTCCAGGCGGCCGCGACCCTTGCCTTCGGCGTCCAGTTCCGCAACCTCGGCCTGAGCCTTCCGTCCCTCCAGCTCGGCGAGATCTTCTTGCCGTACTCGCGCATCTTCGGGGCCCTTACGGCGCTCGTGGCGATGGTGTTGCTGTATCTCTTCCTGCGGAAGACCTATCTCGGGATCGCGATCCGCGCCATCAGCCAGGACCGCGCGATCATGCCGTTGATGGGCGTGAGCCCTGCGCGGATCTACGTCGTCACTTCGGCGATCGGCGGGGCGCTCGCAGGGCTCGGAGCGTGCCTGCTCGTCCTGCAGTACGACGTCCACCCGGC
Organism: Burkholderiales bacterium; assembly: GCA_035456405.1. Lineage (GTDB taxonomy): Bacteria > Pseudomonadota > Gammaproteobacteria > Burkholderiales > SG8-39 > JAGVSZ01. The sequence continues at coordinate 22,679 of DATIDG010000012.1, forward strand.
GATCGGACTTTCGTTCGGGCCGATCACCTTCCTCATCTGCGTGCTTGGCGGGCTCGGGAATATGGTCGGCGGGTTCGTCGCCGCATTCATCTTCGCGCAGCTCATCTCCGTCGGCGGGTTCTTCTTCCACATCGAGTGGGGCTACGTCATGGCATTCGTGTTCTTCATCGTCATGATGTTCATACGACCGCAAGGGCTGCTGGCGAAGGGATCATGAAGAACCCACGCCGTCGCGACGCAGCGACAGGCTGCGCGCGGGTGCCGTGCGGCGCGGCCGTTCGTTCGAGCCGTCCGCGCGGGCTGCGGGCCGGGAAATGATGACGCGCGCGCTTCCCTGGACCCTGCTCGCGCTGCTGGCGCTCGTGCCCTGGATGGGGCTCGGCAACTACGTGCTGCACCTCTTCATCATGGTCCTGGTGTGGAGCTTCGTGTACACGAGCTGGTCCCTGATGGGACGCTTCGGCCTGGTGTCGCTCGGGCACGGATCGTTCCTCGGGGTGGGCGCGTACACGGTCACGATGCTCTGGAACCACTTCGGGGTCACGCCGTGGATCGGCATGGCGGTCGGCGTGGCACTGGCGGTGGCGCTCGCGGTGCTGATCGGCTATCCGTGCTTCCGTTTCCGGATCATCGGCCACTACTTCGCCCTGGTCACGCTCGCCCTGTCGGAGATCGCGCGGCTCGTGATCGTCGCCCTGCGCGACCAGACCGGGGGCTCGCTCGGCGAGACCCCCAAGACGGCGCTTGCCGGCGGGGAATCGTTCTCGCTCTACGCGCTTCAGTTCGCGCAGAAAGAGGTCTGGTTCTACGTCATGCTCGGCTGCTGGCTCTTCGCGCTGTGGGTGTGGCGCCGGGTCGACCGCAGCATGGCGCGCTACGCCATGGAGGCGATCAGCCAGGAAGAGGACGCGGCGGCCTCGGTGGGCGTCAACGTGACGCGGACGAAGCTGATGATCACCATGCTGTCGGCGGCGATGACGGCCTTCGGCGGCGTGCTCTATGGCCAGTATCAGCTCTACGTCAACCCGGACACCGTCTCCGGCATCGGCATCTCCCTGCAGATCGTGTTCGCCGTCATCGCCGGCGGGATGTTCGTGCAGCTCGGCCCCACGGTGGGCGCGGTGTTCACGCTGCTCCTGGCGGAGGGTCTGCGCGTCGGCATCGGCCACGACGTGCACGGCCTCGACACGTTCGTCTACGGCGCGCTCCTGGTGCTGTTCATCATCTACATGCCGAACGGGATCCTCGGCAAGCTGACCGAGCTCTGGCGCAAGCGCGCATCGCCGGCGGCTTCGCCCGCACCCGCCGGGGGCCGCTAGCCCCTGGAATCCGCGAGGTCGCGAAGCGTGTCGGTGGTCTGGCGCAACCGGGCCGACAGGTGCCGCCCGAGGTTGACGAGCAGCTTGTTGGAAAGCCCCGGGTCGCTCCGTGCCAGCAGATCGAGCGCCCGCCGGGACAGGCTGTAGACGACGGCGTCCTCGACGACGGTCGCCGTGGCCGAACGCGGCGCGCCGTCCAGCATCGCGGCTTCACCGAACATCGAGCCTGGCGCGAACGTCACGATCCGGCGCTGCCGATCGCCGCCGCGGACCATGATCGACACGGCGCCGCGGGCGAGCAGGTAGAGCCTATCGCCGGGCTCGCCCTCGCGGAAAAGCACTTCGTCCGGGTTGAGCTCCGCTCGCATGACCAGGCGCCGCACAGTCCCGAGTTCGTCGGGGTCCAGCCCCGCGACGAGGTCGAGCCGCTCGAGCGGAATCCCCCCAACAGTGCGCGGCGCTCCGCCCCGAGCAATCGATCCTCCGCCCATTCGAGCGCACGGTCCGCATCGACGAACCAGCGCCGGCTCGCCGGCGACACGAATGTCCCCGCGGCGACGAGCTCGACGCCGTGGCGCCCCTGTGGCGTGATGCCCGCCAGCAGCAGGCTCGCGCGTGCGGCATCGAGCCGCTTCGACAGTTGCTCCAGGGCAATCGCGCCGGTTGCATCGATCGTCGTCACTCGCTGCAGGTCGAGCACGATGAAGCGCGCAGTGGCCGCGAGCGGCTCGACTTCCGCGCCGAGGCGCTCGGCGCTGCCGAAGAAGAGCGCGCCCTCGAGTTCGACCACGGTGATCGCGCGCCGCGCGTCGGAGAGGACGCGCGCCTCTTCGGGACCGTAGATCCGCCGCGACGGTCGCGCCGCGCCGCTGTGAACGGAGCGCACCAGCGAGCGGTTCATCGATGCAATGAACAGCGCCATCGACAGGAACACGCCGGCGACTACCGCGACGACGAAGCCGAAGAAGACCGTGATCGCCGCCACCAGCACGACGACGGCGGCGCTCCAGAGAAGCGCTCGGTCGCGCTCGCCTGCCGCGATGCGCCGGACGAGGCTGCGCGTCCAGGTGTCGACCAGGCCCCAGGCGACGGTGAGCATCACTCCGCCCAGGACTGCAAGCGGCAGTTACGCGAGCGCCCGGCTCCCTGCGATCAGGGCCGCGGCCAGAAGTCCGGCCGCGATGAACCCGATCGCGCGCGTTCGACCGCCCGCCCGCCACGCGGGAATTGCGCGCGTCGGCGACAGCGCGACCGGGACGCCGCCGAACAGCGCGGACGCGATATTCGCCACGCCTTGCACCACCAGCTCGCGGTTGGCGCGATGGCGCGTGTTCGCGGCCGCGTCGATCGCAGCGGCGGCGAGTAGCGAATCGAGCGAGCCGATGATCGCGAGCACCGCAGCGGTCCCTGCGAGCACCGGGAAATGCCGCGCCAGTGTGGGTGTGCCGGCGCGGTCGACGAGGTCGCCCACGGCGGTAGGCAGCGGTAGCCCGCCGGGAAGCTGGCCGATCACCGGAATCGAAGACGCGGCGTCGCCGAGAACACTGCGCAGCGCGTAATAGACGGCCGTGCCGGCCAGGAGCCCGAGCAGCGCGGCCGGCAATCGCTTCCAGCGCCAGCCGATGACCCAGATGAATGCTGCGGTCGCGAGGCTGACGACCACGCTCAGCGGCTGCACGGCCGCGATCCACGCCAACGGCGGATCGTGCAGCGCGCCCGGCGTCAGGCCGAGAATGTGCGGCAGCTGCGAAAGGGCGATCAGGATCGCGACGCCGAGCATGAACCCGCCCAGCACCGGGTATGGAACGAACTTGACGAGCGAGCCGAGATGCAGCGCGCCGAATGCGATCTGGAGGACGCCCGAACCGGCCGTGCACAGGGCGATCAGGACGAGCGCCTGGGCGGTTCCGAGCCCGCTGTTGGCCGCTAGGGCGGCTGTAAAGCCGGCGAGGATTAGGCTCGTCGACGCGCGAGGGCCAGTCGCCGGAAGCGGCGTGCCCGAGAGGAGCGTCGCCGCGATTCCGCCGAAGACCGCGGCGGCGAAACCGGCGCGGATCCCGGCGTCGACGTGCTCCGCCCCGAGTGGCGCCAGCGCGAGCACACCGAGCGTGAGCGCGTGCACGAGTCCCGGGATCGCGCTCGCAAGGCCGCCGGCCGCCTCGCCGCGCAGACGGGCCGCCAGGTCGCGTTGCTGATCGTCTCCCGGCATTTCGTCGGTTCCCGGCTCTCACGCGGGCGCCCGATGGTACACCGGCAACTCCGCGGGCAACCGGGCGATGCAGGGCTCGCGCCGATTCAATGCTGCGGGTTGACCGGATAGCTCTTAGAATCGACGCTGACCATGCCGACCCCCAGCGCGCCAGACACCGAGCAGCTCCTCGCCGCCCTCGAATCTCCCGCGCTCCGGGAGCTCGCCGCGCGGGGTCGCATCCAGCAGTACCGCAAGGACGTCGTGTTCCTGCAGGAAGGCGACCACGGCGACACGCTCTACATCCTCCTTGCCGGCCGGGTGAAGGTGTTCGCGACCGGCCCCGACGACCGCGAGATCGTCTTCGACATCCACGGTCCCGGCGAGTACGTCGGCGAAATGGCGCTCGACGGCGGGCCGCGCTCGGCGTCGGTCATGACGCTGGAGCCGACGACCTGCTCGGTCGTCACGCGCGTCACGCTGAAGGACCACATCTCGAAGCATCCGGAGTTCGCGTTCGAGCTGCTCGCAAAAGTGATCCGGCGCGCCCGCCGCGCGACCGAGAGCGCACGCGACCTCGCGCTGCTCGACGTTTACGGCCGCGTGCGCCGGCTGTTCGACAGCCTCGCGGTGGAGCGCGAGGGCGCGCGCCTGATCCCCGAGAAGCTCACCCACCAGGAGATCGCCGACCGCGTCGGCTCCTCGCGCGAGATGGTCAGCCGCCTGCTGAAGGACCTCGCCGAGGGCGGCTACATCTCCGTGTCCGAGAAGCTCATCACCTTGCGCAAGCCGCTCCCGCCGAACTGGTAGGGGAACGGCAGCGCCGCGTGACATCCGTCACGCTCCGGTCCGCCCGCGGGGCCGGTTTGTAAATAGGTCACAAGCCGCGCGCCACTACTGGCGACTCACCGACGTCGCGCTCCTCCACACTGGCCTCGCGTCGATCGCGTCGATCGGCCCGCCAACCAACAACGGAGGAGTCCATGAACCAGCTCGCAGCCAAACTGTCGATCGTCGCTTTCGCGTGCGTGTTCGTCGCAGCCTGCAGCGAGGGCGTGCCGCCGATCGTGTCGCAGGCCTTCGCGTCCCCGATCGAGAGCGAAGTCGCCTATTTCCCGACGCAGTTCCCCGCGCCCGAAGGCGCGCCGGCGGAACACATCGAGGCGTTCTGACAGCGCACGGCGCGAAGGAGCGGACGATGGAATCGATCCTGAACAACTTCGCGGACCTGTTCTTCTGGGGCTCGGCCGCGCTGCTCGTGTGGGGCGCGGTCCTGACGCTGGGCGAGATGTTCGCTGCCGGCAAGCGGCGCAGCTGGACGCCGGCGGAGCACGCTCAGAACCAGCCCCGAGGCCGGCTCGCCCACTGACTTCCGGGCCTCCTCAGCCCACTCCCAAGACCGGGGTTTCGGCCCCTTTCCACCCGGGAGAGGCCGTCTTGTCTCAGGCGGGGCGCACCTCGAGCACAATCTTGCCGATGTGCGTCGAGCTCTCCATCAGCTCGTGCGCGGCGCGCGCCTCGGCGAGCGGGAAGGTCCTGTAGAGGTAGGTCCGCAGCTGGCCGGATTCGAACAGCGGCCAGACGTTCTCGCGCAGCGCCTTGGCGATCGCCGCCTTCTGCTCGACGGTGCGCGGCCGCAGCGTCGAGCCGGTGAAAGTGAGGCGCTTGATCATGATCGGCATCGCGTCGAAGTCCGCGAGCTTGCTCTCCTTGAGGAACGCGATCTGCACCAGCCGCCCCTCGAGCGCAAGCGAGCGGATGTTCTTCATCACGTACTCGCCGGCGACCATGTCGAGGATCACGTCGACGCCGCGCTTGCCGGTGCGCTGCCAGACCTCCGCGGCCCAGTCCTGGTCGCGGTAGTTGAGCGCGACGTCGGCGCCCATCTTCCTGCAGTAATCGGCCTTCTCCGCGCTGCCGACCGTCGTGTACACGGTGGCGCCCGCGAGCACCTTCGCGAGCTGGATCGCCGCCAGCCCGATGCCGCTCGATCCGCCGTGCACGAGGAAGGTCTCGCCCGCCTTGAGCCGGCCGCGGGTGATCACGTTGTCGTACACGGTGAACCAGTTCTCCGGCAGCGTCGCCGCCTCCTTCTCCGACAGCCCCTTCGGCACCGGCAGGCAGTGTGCGGCGGGCACGGTGCAGTACTCGGCGTACCCGCCGCCCGGAGTGAGCGCGCAGACGATGTCGCCGGGCTTCCACTGCGTGACGTCGGACGCGACCTCGACGACCTTTCCCGCCACTTCGAGCCCGAGCAGCGGCGACGCGCCCGGCGGCGGCGGGTAGGCGCCCGAGCGCTGCAGCACGTCCGGCCGGTTCACGCCGGCGTACTGAACCTCGATCAGCACCTCCCCCGCCTTTGGGGTCGGGCGCGGCCCCTCGGCGAGTTCCATCACGTTCGCGGGACCGCCCTGTCCGTGGTCGATGTAGCGCATGGGGGATCGTTCCGGAAAAGGCGCAAATGGTAGCCGAATCGCGCGCTCGCCCCTAACATGCTCGGATTCGCCAGGAGATGCGCATGAGCGAGGTCGACGAGCTGCGGCTGCAGCTCAGGAATGCGATGAAGGCGCGCGCGCTCGTCTATGCCGCGGTCTACGACGAGCTCGAGGCGGAGCTCGGGGCGGCCAAGGCGGAAGAGATCCTGAAGCGCGCGATCTACAAGCGCGGCCTCGCGATCGGACAGCAGTTCAAGCGCTTCGGCCCGCGCGATCTCGAGGGGCTTCGCGACGCCTTTCTGGCGTTCGTGCCGGACGGCGGCCGGGTGTTCCAGCCGGAGGTGAGGGGCTGCGACGCCGGCGGTCTGGACATCAAGTTCCACGCGTGCCCGCTTAAGGAGGCGTGGCTCGAGGCCGGGTTGAGCGAGGCGAAGGTGGCGAAGCTCTGCCACATCGCCGGCGTCGTGGACAACGGCACCTTCGAGGCGGCCGGATTCGCGTTCAGCGCCGACACGTGGCGCCCCGGCGACGAGGGCTGCTGTTTCCTCCACGTGCGGCCGGGCGGCTGACGCCGCGCGACTCGCTTAGGGTTTGGCGAGCACCTGCTCGACTAGCGTCGCCCAGTAGCTGGCGCCGATCGGCAGGATATCGTCGTTGAAGTCGTAGCGCGGGTTGTGCAGCATGCAGCCACCGGTGCCCGCGCCGTTGCCGATCCAGACGTAGCAGCCCGGCTTCGCTTGCAGCATGAAGGCGAAGTCCTCGGAGCCCATCGTCGGCTGCAGGCCGGTCATCAGATTTTCGGATCCGACCACTTTGGCCAACGCTTCCGCGGCGATCGCGGTCTCGCGCGGATGGTTGATGGTCGGCGGATACCGCCGCTCGTAACGCACGGCGCTCGTCGTGCCGTACGTCGCATCGATGCCGGCGCACACGCGGCGGATGCCCGCCTCGATCTGGTCCTGCACTTCCGGACGGAATGCGCGCGTGGTGCCGCGCAGGACCGCCTGCTCGGGGATCACGTTCCAGGCATCCCCGGCGTGGAGCTGCGTCACCGTCACGACCGCGGGTTCGATCGGGTCCAGTGTGCGGCTCGGGATCGTCTGCAAGGCCTGCACCAGCGCGCTCGCGGCGACCACCGGGTCGATGCCGTCGTGGGGCATCGCGCCGTGCGCGCCGCGCCCGGTGAGGACGATCTCGAAAATGTCGAACGAAGCCATCATCGGGCCGGGCAGCACGCCGAACTTGCCGGCCGGCATGCCGGGCCAGTTGTGCATGCCGTAGACGCTCTCGACCGGGAACTTGTCGAAAAGGCCCTCAGTGAGCATCGCGCGCCCGCCGCCCTCGTTCTCCTCTGCGGGCTGGAAGATGAAGTACACCGTGCCGTCGAACCGCTTCGTTTCGGCGAGATACTTGGCCGCGCCGAGTAGCATCGTCGTGTGGCCGTCGTGCCCGCACGCGTGCATGCGACCCTCGTGGCGCGACCGGTGAGCGAACGTGTTCTGCTCGTCGATGTGGAGGGCGTCGAGATCGGCGCGCAGTCCGATCGCCCGCGCGCCGTTGCCCGCCCGCAGCCTGCCGACTACGCCGGTCTTCGCCAGGCCGCGATGCACCTCGATGCCGAACGACGCGAGTCGGTCCGCAACGATCCCGCCGGTGCGCGTCTCCTCGAACGCCGTCTCCGGATGCGCGTGGATGTCGCGCCGCCAGGCGGTCATCTCGGTGTGCAGGCCCTTGATGCGATCGATAAGCGGCATGCGGTGTCACCTCGTGCTGCGAGGCGACCGAGTGTAGCCGACGTCAACAATCAAAGTCGGATTGTGCAATGCAGCAACGGTGGCGTATCATCGGACGCGTTCCGCTCCCCCGGGTATCGACTCATGCGACAGCACATCGACGGCATCGATCACGTGGTCATCGTGGTGCGCGACCTCGACGCGGCGCGCGATGCGTTCCGCAGGATGGGCTTCACCGTGACGTCGCGCGGCCACCACACGATCGGCTCCCGGAACCACTGCGTCATGTTCGGGCACGACTACATCGAGCTGCTCTGGAGCCCGGAGGGCGAGCCGCATCCGGCGCGCCAGTACTACACCGAGTTTGCGCGTGCGGGCGCGGGGCTTGCGGCCATCGCGCTCAAGACCGACAACGTGAAGGGCGCCTACACCGAGATGCTTTGGGCAGGGTTCGCGCCGAGCGATCCGGTCGACCTCTCGCGTCCGGTCGAGGTTCCCGGGGGCAAGGGCGACGCACGCTTCCGGGTGTCGATGGCGGCGCGCGACAGCACGCCGGGCGGCCAGGTGTTCGTCGTCGAGCACTTCACTCGCGACCTGGTGTGGCGGCCGGAGTACCAGCGGCACGCGAACGGCGCGACCGAGATCGCCGCGGTCGCGATCGTCGCCGACGACGTGGTCGCCGCTGCGCGGCCCTACGAACGGCTCTTCGCGCGGCAAGCCGAGCCAATCGCCGAGGGCCTCAAGGTCCACACCGGCGACGCGCCGCTCGCGTTCGTGACGGCGCGCAGCTTGGCGGCGAAGCTGCCGAACGTCCAGATGAGCACGCGGTCCGCACCGCTGATGGCGGCGTTGTTCGTCCGTGTCGCCGACCGCGACGTGGCCGAGGCTGCGCTCAAGGCCGGCGGGTTCAAGCCAGCGCGCGTGCCTGACGGCTCGGTCGCGCTCGGCGCGGACGCGGCGCACGGCGTCGCGCTGGTGTTCGGGTAACGCACTTATGCGTTAATAGGGCCATGCGTCGCAGCGACCGGGTCCTCCTCCTCGCCGTCGGGGCGTCCGCCGGCCTGCATTTGATGGCGCTCGTGGGCATTCCGCGCTTCGATCTCGGCGCGCGGATCGACGATTCGCCTCCGCCGCCGCCGCTCGAGGCGCGGCTCCTCCCGCCGCCGCCGCCCGCACCGGCAGCAGCGCCACCCAATCGCGCGCCCGACGCGCGTCGCCCGACGCGACGCGCGCCGCCGCTGCTTCCGCTCGTGCAGGAGGCGGTCGTGCCGCAATACGAGTACCCGGAGGGACCCTTCGAGGGAATCGCGAGCGCAGCGAGCGATGCGCCGAGTGACAGCGCTGGCGCTCCAGCAGGAGAGGCCTATGCGGTGGCCGAGGCCGCTCCCGCGCCCGCCGAGTATCCGCTCCGGCACGCGAAGCTGGTGTTCGACCTGTACTACGGCGCGCAGCCGAGCAAGGTGGGGCAGGTCACGCACACCTGGGCGCAGGACGGCCATGAGTACCGGGTCGAGACGGTCGCCGAGGCGGTCGGATTCGTTTCGCTACTCTTCAACGGACGCCTGGTGCAGCACTCGAGCGGCGTATTCACCGCAGACGGACTGTTGCCGACGGTGTACCGCGCCGAGCTCGGGTCGCGCAGCCGCACGGAAGTCGCGCGCTTCGACTGGGCGGAAGGCAAGATCGCGCTCACGTCCAAGGGTGAGAGCCGGCTCGTGGATCTGCCCGCCGGCGCGCAGGATCCGCTGTCGATGCTGCACCAGCTCTACTTCATGAAGCCGATCCCGGAGGCTGCGCAGCTCGACGTCGCGACCGGCCGCAAGCTTTATCGCTATCTCTACCGGATCGTCGGCGAGACGCAGATCGAGACGCCGCTCGGGCTTGTGCGCGCGTTGCAGATGCGCCGGCAGGATCCCGACGGAGCGAGGATGGACGTATGGCTCGACCTCGATCGGAGCCTCCTGCCCGCGCGCATCCACTCGGTCGATCGCCGAGGAATGGTGCTCGAGCAGGTGATCCGCGAGGCGCGGCTCGAGCTCGCCGACGCCGCGCAGTAGAGAGAGAAACGCGGAGGCAGTGGTTTTCCTGACCTTGGGGTTCCCAATGGAGCCGTGGCCCCTCGGCTCGTGCCAACCAGCTATTTCGCCTTCGCCATCAGCCGCGCGGCGTCGCGCGCGAAGTAGGTCAGCACCCCGTCCGCGCCCGCGCGCTTGAAGGCGAGCAGGGCTTCCAGCACGCACTTCTCCTCGTCGAGCCAGCCTTGCTGGAAGGCGGCCTTCAGCATCGCGTACTCGCCGCTCACCTGGTACACGAAGGTCGGCGCCTTGAATTCGTCCTTCACGCGCCGGACGATGTCGAGATAGGGCATGCCGGGCTTCACCATCACCATGTCCGCGCCCTCCTGCAGATCGAGCCCGACCTCCCAGAGCGCCTCGTCGGTGTTGGCCGGGTCCATCTGGTAGGTGAGCTTGTTGCCCTTGCCGAGGTTCGCGGCCGATCCGACCGCGTCGCGGAACGGGCCGTAGAAGCCCGAGGCGTACTTCGCGGAATACGCCATGATCCGCGTGTAGATGAACTGCTTCTCGTCGAGCGCGGCACGGATCGCGCCGATGCGCCCGTCCATCATGTCCGATGGTGCGACGATGTCCACGCCTGCTTCGGCCTGCGTGAGCGCCTGCCTCCGCAGCACCGCTATGGTTTCGTCGTTGATGATGTAGCCGGCGTCGTCGATCAGGCCGTCCTGGCCGTGGCTCGTATACGGATCGAGGGCAACATCCGTCATGACGCCGAGCTCGGGGAAGTGCTTCTTGAGGTCCGCGACGACGCGGGGAACGAGGCCCTTCGGGTTCATCGCCTCCTTCCCGTCCGAGGTCTTGAGCGACGGCTCGATCGCCGGGAAGAGGGCCATGGTCGGAATGCCGAGCTTGAGCGCATCCTCGGCGACCGCCAGCAGGCGGTCCGGCGTGTAGCGCACGACCCCCGGCATGGAAGGCACCGGCTGCTCGGCGTTCCGGCCCTCGAACACGAACACTGGGTAGATCAGGTCGTCGGTGCCCAACCGGTGCTCCCGCATCATCCGACGCGAGAAGTCGTCGCGCCGCATGCGCCGCATCCGCACCGACGGGTAACTGCCGTAGACGTTCATGACGCGGTCTCCAGTAAGGTCTTTACCGCCCTGTCCAACAGATTACCGCGGGGTCAGTGCTCGGGCGAAACCATCGGGAACAAAACCATCGGGAACAAACCAGCGGGAACCTTTCTTGCGCGGAGTGCTCTCAGGGGGAGACGGCTTCGGCCGTCTCCCGCTTCTCCTCCCTGAGCGGGTGCCTTAATCACTTTTAAGGCCTTTAGCCCCAAGCTTTCCCCTTTGGCTTGGGGCTTCTTTATTTCTGGCGCCCGCCGCTGCGAGCCACGCCATGATCACGCTCTCGGCTTCGGCGACGCCCGATCTGCCCGGGCTCGAAAATAGCTGCGCTGTAGCGTTTCCACCAAGCGTCTCAAGCCTGCTGCGGACATTCTTGAGAGTAAGTGCCGCCTCACTTCGCGTGAGCTTGTCCGCTTTCGTGAGCAGGATGTGCACTGGGCGACCGGTCGGCCGAAACCAGCCGAGCATCATCTCGTCCCGCTCCGTGAGGGGATGCCGTGCGTCCATGACGACCACCAAGCCGCACAGGCTCGTGCGGGTCTGGAGGAAGCGACTCAGCGTGTGCTCCCAGTGGCGGCGCAGGGTCTCGGGTACCTTGGCGTAGCCATAGCCGGGAAGATCCACGAGCAGTCCGCCGCCCTCGAGCCGGAAGAAATTGATCTGCTGTGTGCGCCCCGGCGTCTTGCTGACGAACGCGAGGCGCGTCCGATTCGCGAGCGCGTTGATCGCGCTCGATTTGCCGGCGTTGGAGCGGCCCGCGAAGGCCACCTCCGGCTCGCCCGGCGGCGGGAGGTCCTCGAGGCGGTGTGCCGACGCGAGATAGGTTGCGTTCTGAAACAAGGACATCCGGTCGCAACGGCGCGTCGAACGCAGTTAGAATAGCAGCTTCGCCGCGGCGCCTCGCCTCAATCTCCGCGCCGGTCAGAAGAACTTGGAAGAAAGGGGATCCATGAGCTTTCGCTGCGCGTTGATTCTCGCCGCGCTTGCCAGCGGCGCCGCGCCCGCCGCCGAACCCAAGGCCGATGCCGCCAAGGGCCAGACCATTGCCACCCAAGTCTGCGCCGCCTGTCACGGCCAGGACGGCAACAGCGTCGCCCCGGTCAACCCGAAGCTTGCCGGACAGATTCCCGACTACCTCGCCAAGCAGCTCGCGAACTTCAAGCCGGCGGCTGCCGGCAAGCCGGCGGAGCGGCCGAGCGCGGTGATGGCCGGATTCGCCGTCACGCTTTCGCCCGACGACGTGCGCGACGTGTCGGCCTACTATGCGGCGCAGCCGCTGAAGCCGGAGACGGCGCGGAACAAGGACACCATCGAGCTCGGACAGAAGATCTATCGTGCGGGCATCGCCGAGAAGGGCGTCGCGGCATGCGGCGCATGCCATGGTCCGAAGGGGGAGGGCGTGCCGGCGCAATACCCGGCGCTCGCTGGCCAGTTCGCCGACTACATCGACGCGCAGCTCAAGGCGTTCCGCTCCGGCGAGCGCGCGAACGATCCGAACAAGATGATGCGGATGACCGTCGCGAAGATGACCGACGCGGAAATCAAAGCGGTCGCCGACTACATCGCGGGGCTGCGCTAGCAGCGCCCGTTCCTCCCGCCGGCGGAGTCTCGCGCCGGCGCTCCCCGAGCGCCAATGACGGCGAGTCGCACCTTCGACCTCGCCGTCATCGGCTCCGGGCCGGGCGGCTATCGCGCCGCCGTGCTTGGCGCGCTGCGTGGCCTCGAGGTGGCGATCATCGAGCAGGGTGTGTGGGGCGGCACCTGCCTCAACCGCGGCTGCGTCCCGAAGAAGGCCTGGTACGCATCTGCGCGGCTCGTGGCCGCGAACCGCGGCTACGCCGCGCGCGGCCTGGCCGGCCGGCTCACGCCCGACCTGGACCAGGCGTGGCGCCATCAGCGCAGCGTCGTCGCCGCGGTGCGCGCGAGCTATGTCGATTACCTCGAGCGGCTGGGCGTGACGGCCTTCACCGGCCGCGCGACCCTGCGCACGGCGCGCGACATCGACATCGCCGGTGCGGGCACTATCTCGGCTGGCGCGGTGATCCTCGCCACGGGCTCCTCGCCTTTCGTGCCGCCGGCGCTCGCGCTACACGCGGGGCGCGTTCTCACGACCGACGAGCTCTTCGATGCGCCGCCGCCGCCGGGCCGGCGAGTCGCGGTGATCGGCAGCGGCGTGATCGGCACCGAGATGGCGTTCATCCTCGCGCTGCTCGGGTGCGAAGTGGTCTGGCTCACGCAGTCGGAACCACTCGCACGCGTCGGCTTCACTCCGCCTGCGCTCGCGTTGCTTGCCGACGCGCTCGGTCAACATGACATTCGCCCGCGACGATCGGGGCGCCCCCGCGGCCGTACGATCGACGCCGAGGGCGTGACGCTGCAGCTGCCGGATGGTTCGGACGAGCGCGTCGACTGGGCGCTGGTCGCGAGCGGACGGCGGCCCAATGTCAGGTCATTGGGTCTCGAAGCGGTGAACGTCGCCACGGACGCGGGCGGCTTCATCGCGACGGACGAGCGCACGATGACCGCGGCGCCCGGTGTCTACGCGATCGGGGACTGCGCGAACGCCCGCATGACGTCGAACCACGCGCTCGCCGAGGCCGCGGTCGCGGTCGAGAACATCATTTCCCCCGGGAGCGCGCGCCGCGACGCCGCGGCGGTGCCGGAGGTCATCTACTCCGCGCTCGAGCTCGCGCGCCTCGGGCTCTCCGAGACGCAGGCCGAGGATGCTGGGCGCGAACCTGCGACCGGATTCGCGTCGCTCGAGGTGAGCCCGGCAGCGCTCGCGATCGGCGAGCCGCGCGGCTTCGTGCGCGTCGTCGCCGATCTCGACTCGGGCGCCCTGCTGGGCGCGGAGGCCGTCGGCGCGCACGCAGGCGAATGGATCCATGCGGTAGGCGCGACCTTCCGCGCGCCCGACGCCCTCGCCCGGCTGGCCGGCATCCGGTACAACCATCCGGCCCTCGCCGAAGAAATCCTGAACGCGACCGAGACGCTCGCTTCCAAGTGGGGTCTCGGCGCGGTGGTCTTCGGGGGCGCGGGTCATGGGACGGAATAAGACCCGGACACGATTGTTTAATGATGGGATCGGTAAAGGGGGCGCGGACGCCCAGCCGGGCCAACGGGAGCCCGCCGTCCAGTATTCGTCACTCAATCGAACGGGAGAAGAGGCCATGAGAGACATGCTCTTGACTACATTCGTCCTCGCATGCACGGTCTCGATCGTAGCCGGCTGCGCCAGCTTGCGGGTGCAAGGTGCGCCCGCAGAGTACGAGGGCGGCGTGCTTGTCGATTACTCGAAAAGGATGACCCTTTACACGTTCGACAAAGACCCCGGCGACGGCACCAAGAGCGTCTGCAACGGTCCGTGCGCCGCCAATTGGCCGCCGTTCATCGCCGGCGCAGCCGACCCGAACGTCGCTGGCTTCACGAAGGTCAAGCGCGACGACGGCACGCTGCAGTGGGCGTACAAGGGCAAGCCGCTCTACTTCTGGGTGAAGGACCAGAAGCCCGGCGACAAGACCGGCGACGGGTTCAACAACGTCTGGCGCGTCGTCAAGTAGCCCAGCACTCCGCCCGTGGATCTCCAGGCGATCGCCCCGCACATCCCGCGCCTGCGGCGATACGCGCGGGCGCTCGCGGGCGACCAGCACGCCGCGGACGACCTCGTGCAAGACACGGTCGAGCGCGCGATCAACAAGCGCCACCTCTGGCGGCCGGGTAGCGATTTGCGGGCGTGGCTCTTTGCGATCATGCACAACGTGTTCGTCAATCAGCTCCGTGCCCGGCAGGCGCATCCGGAGGCCGCGATCGACGAGGACGAGCTGCCCGCGGTGCCGTCCGTCCAGGGCGTGCGGCTCGAGATCCGCGACCTGGAGAGCGCGCTCGCCCTGCTGCCGCCCGAGCAGCGCGAGATCGTCCTCCTCGTCGGCCTCGAGCAGCTCTCGTACGCGGAGGTGGCGAAGACGCTCGACATCCCCATCGGCACCGTGATGTCGCGCCTGTTTCGCGGGCGCGAGCGGCTGCGCGTGCTGATCACCGGGGCGACGCCCGCACCGTCGCTGAAGGTCGTGAAATGAAGGTCACCGAAAACGACCTGCAGGCCTATGTCGACGACCGGCTCGAGCCGGGGGCGCGGCGCGAGGTCGACGCTCACCTCGCCGAGCATCCTGACGACGTCGCGCGCGTCCAGGCCTACCTTGAGCAGAACGCCGCGCTTCACGCGGCGTTCGATCCGGTGCTGAACGAGCCGGTGCCCGACCGGCTGCGGCGCATCGACACGAGCCGGCGCTCGGCGCGCTTCGCGGTGGCCGCGGGCTGGCTCGTCGTCGGCGTGCTCGTCGGCTGGTTCGCGAATACGCTCGTCGGCACGCGCGGCGGCCCGGCGCCGGTCTCGCTGGCGCGGCAGGCTGCGGTCGCGCACGCGGTGTACTCGCCCGAGATCCGGCACCCAGTCGAGGTCCTGGCCGCCGAACAGGAGCACCTCGTCAACTGGCTCTCGAAGCGCCTGGGCGCGAAGCTCAAGGCGCCGGTGCTCACCGCGGAGGGGTTCGACCTCGTCGGCGGACGGCTACTCCCCGGGCAGAGCGGCGCGGTGGCGCAGTTCATGTACCAGGATGCCAAGGGCAAGCGCCTGACGCTATACGTGTCGCGCATCGAGGGCGCCCAGCGCGACACCGCGTTCCGCTTCAGCCAGGAGGAGAAGGTCGCGGTCTTCTACTGGATCGACGGCCCGCTCGGCTATGCGCTCTCGGGTGACCTGGGGAAGCCGCAGCTGCTCGAGATCGCAACCTCGGTCTACAAACAGATCAACCCCTGAGCTCGCGCCGGCTTGGCGCCGGCCGCCGCGCGTAAGGAATCCGGGTCCCGGTGCGACTCGTATAACGACGCGCCCCTTTCGGCGCCAGGAATCGCCATGCTCATCAAGCGCCCCGACGACCTCAAGCCGTCCGAAATCACCCCTCGCGCGTTCTACGAGCGGCGGCGCGAGCTGATGAAGGTCGCCGCCGCCGGATCGATCCTCGGGGCCGTGGGAGCGCTTGCGCGGCCGGTGCGCGCGCAGAACGAGACCCTGGGGCTGGAGAAGCTTCCGAACGTCGCGAAGAGCAGGCTCAGCACCACCGAGCCGCCGACCGCGTACAGGCACGTCACGACCTACAACAACTTCTACGAGTTCGGCACCGAGAAGACCGACCCGATGCAGTATGCAAAGCGGCTGAAGGTGAAGCCGTGGACCGTCGCCGTCGAGGGCGAAGTGGCGAAACCGCGCACTTTCGGCATCGAGGACCTGCTGAAACTGCCGCTCGAAGAGCGCGTCTACCGCCTGCGCTGCGTCGAGGCCTGGTCGATGGTCATCCCGTGGATGGGCTTCGAGTTCAACGCGCTCGCGAAGCTCGTCGAGCCGACCTCGAAGGCTAAGTTCGTCGAGTTCGTCACCGCTTACCGCCCCGAGGAGATGCCGGGCGTGCGCCTGCCCGTGCTCAACTGGCCGTACCTGGAAGGGCTCCGGATCGACGAGGCGATGCATCCGCTCACGATCATGGCGGTCGGCCTCTACGGCGAGGTGCTGCCGAACCAGAACGGCGCGCCGGTGCGCTTGGTGGTGCCGTGGAAGTACGGCTTCAAGTCGGGCAAGTCGATCGTGCGCATCCGCTTCGTCGAGAAGCAGCCGAAGACGGCATGGGAGAAGGCGGCGCCCAACGAGTACGGCTTCTACTCGAACGTGAACCCCGGCGTCGACCATCCGCGCTGGACTCAAAGGCGCGAGCGCCGCATCCCGGAGCTCTTCGCCCGGCGCGAGACGGTCCTTTTCAACGGTTACGGCGACCAGGTTGCCGGCCTGTATGCCGGGATGGACCTCAAGAAGCTCTACTGAAACCGGCGATGCGGCTTACCGCGCAGGCCACTTCCGTCCTGAAGGCGATCGTCTTTGTCGCCGCGCTCGTGCCGGTGACGCGCCTCGCCGTGGCGGTCGCGTTCTACCCCGAATGGCTCGGAGCGAACCCGGCCGAGTTCATCACCCGCTCGACGGGCGACTGGACGCTGCGGTTTCTGCTGATCACGCTCGCGGTGACGCCGTTGCGGAAGATGCTCGGCTGGCACTGGCTGGCGGGCTTCCGGCGGATGCTCGGGCTCTACGCCTTCTTCTACGGCCTCCTGCACCTGTCGAGCTACGTGTCGTTCGACCATGTGTTCGATCTCGCCGAGATCCTCAAGGACATCGTGAAGCGCCCGTTCATCACGGTCGGCTTCCTGTCGCTCGTGCTGATGCTGCCGCTGGCGATCACCTCCACCGACAGGATGGTCCGGCGGCTCGGCGCGAAGCGCTGGCTCGCGCTGCACCGCGTCGTCTACGTCATCGCGCCGCTCGGGGTGCTCCACTTCTGGTGGATGGTGAAGGCCGACGTCACCGAGCCGGCCATCTATGCGGTGATCGTCGCGTGCCTGCTCGGCTATCGCGTCGTCGCGAAGGTCGGGGAATCGCGGCGGCGCACCGCCCGCGGCGGCCGCGCGCCATTGCCCCAGCCGCGCCCGAACGCCTGAGATCGGTCTGCGCCCCGCTCAAGTCGCGCGCGCGGGCAGCCACCTGCGCAGCGGCCGCGCGATGTCGCGTGTCTCCACCAGCGAATAGGCCGCAGGGACGACGACCAGGGTGAGCAGGGTCGAGGTGATCATGCCTCCGATCACCGCCACCGCGAGCGGCTGGTTGGTCTCGGAGCCCGAGCCGAAGCCGAGCGCGGCCGGCAGGAGCGCGAGCACGATCGTGGCCGAGGTCATCAGAACCGGCCGCATTCGAGTAGGGCAGGCATCGCGCAGTGCCGCGTCGACCCCCATCCCCTCGCCGCGGCGCTGATTGGTGAGGTCCACCAGCAGGATCGAGTTCTTCGCCACGAGGCCGATCAGCAGCACCAGCCCGATCATCGAGAAGATGTTGAGAGTGAGCGGGGTCACCTCGGCGCCGAGCCAGGTCGCGAACTGCGCGATCGGCTGGCTCACCCAGAGGGCGAAGATCCCACCGATGATCGCGAGCGGCACCGCGAGCATGATGATCAGCGGCTGCACGAACGAGTTGAACTGGCTCGCGAGCACCATGAACAGCAGGATCGAACCGACCACGAATGCGAACATGACGTAACGCTCGGTCTTGCCGAGCTCCGCCGCCTCGCCGATGAACTGCACGCGATAGCCGGGCGGGAGCATAGTCGCGGCTTCGTTCACCTTGTCGATTGCTGCGCCGAGCGTGATGCTCGGGATGTTGAAGAAAGTCGCCGCGTACTCGAGGTCGAACTTCCCGATCACCGCCGGGCCGAGCACCTCCTTGAAGCTCGCGACGCTGTCGAGCCGGATCAGCTGGCCCTGGCGGTTGCGCAGGTAGATCTTCGCGAGGTCCGAATGCTGCACGAACTCGCCGTCCGCCGCCTTGACGCGCACGTCGTAGCGCTGGCCGTCGCCCGGGTCGTCGTTGTACTTCGCGATGTCGATGCCTCCGGTGAGCATGTTGAGCGCGGCCGCGACGTCCTGCGAGCTGAGGCCGAACGCCTGCGCGCGCGTGCGGTCCGGTGCGAGGATGTACTGCGGGAGCTCGAGCTGCAGGTCGGTGTCCATGCGGCCGATCGCCGGATCGGCCTGGAGCGTGCGCTGGATGTCGGCGGCGTGCCGGCCCATCTCCATCAGGCTGGGCCCGGTCACGACGAACTGGAGCGGCTCGGTGCGCTGACCGCGGAACACGCCGAACGGGCGCGGGAATGCGCGGATGCCGGCGACCTGGGTGAGTTCGCGCCGCATGGCGGCAAGCACCTGCTGCTGCGAGCGCATTCCCTGCGCGCGCCGCTCGGCCTTCGGCAGCATGCGGATGACCAGCGTCGCCTGGTTAACCTGCTGCGCGCTCCCCAGCCCGATAATGCCCCACTCGGTGACGATCTCGGGATAGTTCTTCGTGATCGCCTCGACCTCGCGGAGCTTGCGATCGGTGTACTCGATCGACGAGCCGAGCGGCGTGCGCATCGAGATCAGGAAGCGGCCCTCGTCCTGCTGCGGTGCGAGCTCCTTGCCGACGCTCTTGAAGAAGTACTGGCTTGAGAGCACGATGAGCAGCGTTGCGCCGAGCACTTTCCACCGGTGCCGCAGCGATAGCTCCAGGCACCAGCGATATCCCTTGTCCATTCCCGCGAAGAACCGGTCGAGCGTCCGATGTATGCGGCCGTCGTGCTTCTGCACGCGCAGGAAGCGCGAGCACAGCATTGGGGTGAGCGTGAGCGCGACGAACCAAGAAACCAGCACTCCGAAGGTCACGACCACCGCGAACGACTTGAAGAACTGGCCGATGATGCCGCCGATGAAGATCACCGGCGCGAAGATCGACACGAGCGCGAGCGTCGCCGCGAGCACCGCGAAGGTCACTTCGCGGCTGCCGTTCATCGCTGCCGACACCGGATCGGGATCGAGGTGCTCGCGATGCCGGAAGATGTTCTCCAGCACGACGATCGAGTCGTCGACGACCACGCCGATCAGGAGCAGCAGCGCGAGCATCGTGACCGAGTTGAACGTGTAGCCGAAGAAATACATCACCGCCACCGAGCCCATCAGCGACACGGGAATGGCGATGGCGATGATGATCGTCGAGCGCACGCTGCGCAGGAAGAACAGCACGACGAGCGCGGCGAGCAGCGTCCCCTCGACCAGGTGCTCTTTGAGCGAGTTGATGATCTCGCGGATGAACACCGCGTCGTTCTGGACGATGTCGATCTGCATCCCCGGCGGCAGCTGCGGGACGATGTCGCTGTCCAGACGCGCGCGGACCTTGTTCACGATCTCGACCGTGTTCGTGTTCGGGATCTTGACGATGCCGAGCCCGATGGCCTGTTGGCCGTTGAACCGCGCGAGCTGCCGGAAGTCGGACAGCCCGTCCTCGATCTCCGCGATGTCCGTGAGGCGAACCGGGGCGCCATCGCGGTAGGCCACGATCATCTTTTCGAGCTCGTCGAGGTTGTGGAACTCGAGATCGAGCTTCACCAGGTGCTCGGTGCTCGACCCGACGATGAAGCCGCCGGCGAGCTGCAGATGCTCGCGGCTGAACGCGTCCTGGATGTCCTGCGCGGCGATGCCGAAGGAGGCCATGCGCGCGGGCAGCAGGTTCACGCGGATCGTGCGGTCGCGCCGCCCGCCGACCCGCACCTCGCCTACGCCGTCGATCGTTTCGAGCTTCTTCTTGACGACGTTGATCGCGTACTGGTTGAGCTGCTGCTGGGTGCGGTCGCCCGAGATCGCCATCCAGAAGATCGGCGTGGTGTTGGTCTCGACCTTTGCGACGACCGGCGGATCGGCGTCCTTCGGCAGCTGGCGCAGGATCTGGTTGACCTTCGCCTGCACCTCGTTGAAGGCGACGTCGATGCGCTTGTCGAGGTTGAAGGTGATGTTGATCTGCGAAACGCCGGGCGACGAGGTCGACTGGATGTGCTCGATGCCGGGAACGCCGTTCACCACGCTCTCGATCACGGTGGTGATGGCCGAGTCGATGACGTCGGGGTTTGCGCCGCGCTGCGTGGTCTGCACCGAGATCACCGGGAACTCGATGTAGGGCAGCTTGTCCATGCCGATCCGCTGGTAGGCGATGATGCCGAACAGCACCAGCACGGCGTTCAGCATCACAGCGAGGACGTGGCGCTTGATCGACAGTTCGGGCAGCGTCACGTTGCGCCCCCTCTAGCGGCCTTCTCGCCGCCGTCGATCTTGCCGGCGCCCTTGTCGGCCGGCGCTGCAACCGGCTTCTCCTCGCGCGGCCGGGCGACTGCGACCGGCGCGTTGTTCGTCAGGAAGCCGGCGCCGTCCGCCGCGACCGTCTCGCCGCCGGCGAGGCCCGACAGGATCTCGATGAAGCCGTCCTTCCTGATCCCCGTCTCGACGGCCCGCTGAATCGCCTTGCCGTCCGCGACCAGGTAGACGACTTTGCCTGCGGGGCGCAGCACGACGCTCTGCTCCGGCACGACCACGGCGTTCTCCTTGCGACCGGTGACGACCTGGGCGTTCACCGTCCCGCCGCCGCGGAACTTGCCGTCGGTGTCGAACTTGACGATCACGTCGAGCGCCCGCGTCGTGGCGGTGATCGACGGCCGGATCTCGTCGATCCTCGCCTGCACCACGACGCCCGGAACGAGCGGCGAGGTGATGCGCACCGGCTGCCCGATCCGCAGCCGCGGCCCCGCGCTCTCCGGGAACGGCAGGTGCGCGTGCACGCGGCTCGTGCCGACGAGCTGGAACAGCGGATCGCCGACCTTGACGTAGTCCCCTGGCGCGACGATCTGCACCTCGACCTCGCCGTCGATCGGCGCGACGACCTTGGTCTTGCGCAGCGCGTTGCGGTTGGCGTCGAGCCGCGCGCGCGCGCTCTTGAGCTGCTCGGCGAGCGCATTGCGCTGCGCGATCGAGTCGTCGACCGCGTTCTGGGAGATGTAGTTCTTCTCGACGAGCTTCTGCTGGTTGGCGACGATGCGCTCCTGGTTCGCCACCAGCGTCTCGAGCCGCGCCACCTCGGCGGCGTCGGCGCGGTTCTGGATCTCGAAGTCGAGCGGGTCGATCTCGGCCAGCAGGTCGCCGCGGCGGACCTTCTTCCCGACGAACCCCTTGACGCTCACCACGCGGCCGGCGACCTCCGCGCCGACGCGCGGGTCGATGAAATGCTCGAGCGAGCCCACCGAGTCCTCGGTGAGCTCGAGCGCACGCACCTCGGCCTTGGTCGCAGTAACGGGGGTCGCCTGCGGGCCGGCCGCCTTCTTGGCGTCTGACTTGCTGTCGCTGCAGCCCGCCACGAGCAGCGCGGCGAGGATGCCCGCTGCGATCGAACCTTTCATTCTCCTGACTCCCGGTGGGCTCTTTGCCCGGACCTTCCTGGTGTCGCGACGGTAGCGGCGGCGCGAGGGGCGGTCAAGGCAGGGTCCGCTCGGCTGCGAACAGGGCCTGCACGGTTTCCCGCTCGCGCACGAGGTGCATCGCTGCGCCGTCGACCATCACCTCGGCGGCGCGCGGGCGGGTGTTGTAGTTGGAGCTCATGGTCATGCCGTACGCGCCCGCCGACATGATCGCGAGCAGGTCTCCCTCCTCGAGGGCGAGATCGCGGCCGCGTGCGAGAAAGTCGCCCGTCTCGCACACCGGCCCCACGACCTCGTAGCGCCGCGTCGGGCCGGTCCGCGGCGCAACCGGTACGACGTCGTGCCATGCATCATAGAGCGCCGGTCGCAGGAGATCGTTCATTGCCGCATCGACAATCGCGAAGCTCTGCTCGGCGCCCGGTTTGAGGTATTCGACCCGCGTCAGGAGCGCGCCCGCGTTCCCCGCCAGCGCGCGCCCCGGCTCGAGCAGGATCCTGAGCGGGCGTGCCCCGACGCGCGCGAGCATCGCCCCGAGGTATTCCGCCACGGGCGGCGGCGCCTCGTCGCGATACCGGATCCCGAGCCCGCCGCCGAGGTCCAGATGGTGCAGCACGATGCCCTCGCGCCCGAGCGCGTCGACGAGCTCGAGGATCCGCTCGAGCGCCGCCTCGAACGGCGCCGTCTCGATCAGCTGGGAACCGATATGGAAGTCGACGCCCACGACGCGGAGGCTGCGCGAGGCGGCGGCGCGACGATAGAGCGGCGTGGCGTCCTCGAACGCCACGCCGAACTTGTTCTCCTTCAGCCCGGTCGAGATGTAGGGGTGCGTTCCGGGGTCGACGTCGGGATTCACGCGGAACGACACAGGCGCGACGCGGCCGGTTTCGGCGGCGATCCGCTCGATGCGACCGAGCTCGGATGCCGACTCGACATTGAAGCACAGGATCCCGGCCTCCAGCGCCTGCCGGATCTCGGGCGCGCTCTTGCCGACGCCCGAGAACACGACCTTGCCGGGATCGCCGCCCGCGGCGATCACGCGGGCCAGCTCGCCGCCGGAAACGATGTCGAAGCCGGCGCCGAGGCGGGCGAGCACGTCCAGCACGGCGAGGTTGGAGTTCGCCTTCAGCGCGTAGCACACGAGGTGCTCGCGCCCTGCGAGCGCGGCAGCGAACGCGCGGAACGCGGTTTCGAGGGCGGCGCGGGAGTAGACGTAGCAGGGCGTGCCGAAGCGCGCAGCGATCGCGTCGAGCGGGACGGACTCGCCGTGCAACCGCCCGTCGCGGCGCGAGAAGAACTGCATTGTCAGCGCTTCTGCTTGGCGGCCGCGTCGTCCGCAGGCTCCGGCGGCGGGAGATAGAGCGCGCCCTTCGTGCCGCAAGCCGCGGCGGCGAGGACGAACAGGAGGGCGGCTAGGAGGCGCATGGCGGAATCCGGAGCGTCCACGATGATACCTGCAGGACGCACCCGGCTCATCGCCCGAGCGCGGTCAGAACAGCTGGCTGCGGACTTCCTCGGGGCTGCGCGTGCCCGCCTGCTCCACGGTGGCGGTGCGCGGCTCGTCGGCAGGCAGGAACTCGCGGTAGAAGTATTCGGCGAGCTTGCCGTCGGTTGCCTGGAGACCGGTGTCGGGGTCGATCCGCACGCTGATCACGCCCTCGGGAACCGCCTGCCGCGTCTCCGGGACGCCCTTGAGCATCCGCCCCATGTAGCCCATCCAGATCGGGAGCGCGGCCAGGGCGCCGGTCTCGTTCGCGCCCAGCTTCTTCGGCTGGTCGAAGCCGATCCAGGCCACGCCGACGACCTCGGACTGGTATCCCGCGAACCACGCGTCGACGTGATCGTTCGTCGTCCCGGTCTTGCCGGCGAGGTCCTTGCGGCCGAGGGAGGCGGCGCGCGCCGCCGTTCCGAAGCGCGTCACGTCCTGCATCATCGAATCCATGATGAAGGCGTTGCGCACGTCGAGGACGCGCAGGCTCGGGTCGCCCGCCTTCGTCGGCTGGGCCTGGGCCAAGAGGTTGCCGCGGTCGTCGACGATGCGCTCGATCAGGAACGGATCGATGCGATAGCCGCCGTTCGCGAACACGCCGTATGCGCGCGCCATCTGCCACGGCGTGACCGAACCCGCGCCGAGCGCCAGGGTGAGGTAGGGCGGATGCTTGTCGCCGTCGAAGCCGAACCGTCGCACGTAGTCCTGCGCGTACTGCGGGCCGATCGACTGCAGGATGCGGATCGACACCATGTTCTTCGACTTGGCGAGCGCGGTGCGCATGCGCATCGGCCCCTCGTACTTGCTGTCGTAGTTCTTGGGCTCCCAAACCTGCCCGCCGGTTAGCTCGGCGTCGACGACGACCGGCGCGTCGTTGAGGATCGTCGCCGGCGTGAAACCCTTCTCCAGCGCGGCCGAGTAGATGAACGGCTTGAAAGACGATCCGGGCTGGCGCCAAGCTTGCGTGACGTGGTTGTACTTGTTGCGGTGGAAGTCGAAGCCGCCCACCAGCGCGCGGATCGCGCCGCTCTGCGGGTCGAGGGCGAGAAAGGCGGCCTCGACGTCGGGGAGCTGCAGGATCTGCCAGCTCCCCTTCTCGTCCTTCAGAATCCGGATCACCGCGCCCCGGCGGATGCGGCGGTTGGGCGGCGTCTTCTCCACGAGGGCGCTGGCGACGAAGCGCAGGCCCGCCTCCGGGATGGTGACCGTTTCCCCTCCCCGCCGGTACGCCCGCACCTGCTTCGGCCCGGCCTCGAGGACGACGGCCGCGAGCAGCTCGTCGCTGTCCGGGAACTCCTGCAGCACGTCCTCGAGCCCTTCCTCCGCCGCCCCGGGCGGCAGCTCGGCGTAGCCCTCGGGCCCGCGATACCCGTGCCGGCGGTCGTAGTCCAGCACGCCGCGCCGCACCTGCTGGTACGCGGTTTCCTGGTCGCGCTTCGACAGCGTCGTATAGACGCGAAAGCCGCGCGTGTACACGTCGTTCGGATAGCGCTCGTACAGCAGCTGCCGGACCATCTCGGCAGCGTACTCGGCATGGACCGAGAAGTCGTCGATGTCGCGGCGCACCCTCAGCTCCTGCTTCTGCGCTGCGGCAAACTGCTGGTCGTTCAAGTAGCCGAGCTCCTGCATGCGGTGCAGCACGTACTCCTGCCGCACCTTGGCGCGCTTCGGGTTCACCACTGGGTTGAAGCTCGACGGCGCCTTGGGCAGGCCGGCGAGCATGGCCGCCTCCGCCGGGGTGACGTCCTTCAGCGCCTTGCCGAAGTAGATCTGGGAGGCCGCGGCGAAGCCGTAAGCGCGCTGGCCAAGATAGATCTGGTTGATGTAGATCTCCAGGATCGCGTCCTTGGTCAGCTCGGATTCGATCTTGTAGGCGAGCAGGGCCTCGTAGAGTTTCCGGGTCAGCGTCTTCTCGCTGGACAGGAAGAAGTTGCGGGCAAGTTGCATAGTTATCGTGCTCGCCCCTTGCCGCTTGCCTCCGGCGATGAGGTTGGAGTAGGCTGCTCTTATGACACCGACATAATCCACGCCCTGGTGCTGGTAGAAGCGCTCGTCCTCGGCGGCGAGGATGGCGTGCTTCATGATCTCTGGCACCTCGTTGATCCGCACGACGGCACGGCGCTCCTCTCCGAACTCGCCGATCAGGGCGCCGTCCGAGGTGTATACGCGGAGCGGGATCTTGGGCTGGTAGTCGGTTAGAGCGTCAATCGAGGGGACCTTGGTCAGGGCGACCAGCAGCAGGAAAGCGCCCAGCAAAACCCCGACGACCGCCAACGCGGCGAGCACCGCAAAGGGGAAGGCGGTCCAGCGTAACCACTTCAAGGGACGGATCTTCCGGGAAGGAGGCCCGCCCATTATAGGCCCCCCCTTACCAGGACAACCGTGAAAAATTGACTAGACTTCCCCTAGGCTTGTCGCTAGCATCGCAAGCAAAGTATTAGAAGATGGCCTAAGTGGCCAAAACTTAAGGGGAAATTCCTTCCGAGGGGGATCCGGTTGCAGCTTGATATCTTCAAGCCCAAAGCGCCTCCGCTCTTTGGGATGGACATCAGTTCCTCTGCCGTCAAGATGGTGGAGCTGGCCGACGCCGGGAAGGGCGGCTATCGCGTAGAGCGCTACGCAATCGAGTCGCTGCCCAAGGACTCCGTGCTTGACGGCAACATCGCCAACCTCGAGTCGGTCGCCGAAGCGGTGCGGCGCGCCTGGAAAAAGCTCGCGACGCGCACGAAGAACGTCGCGCTGGCGCTGCCCACCGCGGCGGTGATCACCAAGAAGATCATCTGTCCCGCGGGTCTCCGCGAGGAGGACCTCGAGCTCCAGGTGGAGGGCGAGGCCAACCAGTACATCCCCTTCGCCCTCGACGAGGTGAACCTCGACTTCCAGGTCCTGGGCCCGGCGCCGTCGGGACCGGAGGAGGTCGAGGTCCTGATCGCCGCCTCCCGCAAGGAGAAGGTGGAGGATCGCGTCGCCGTCGCCGAGGCGGCCGGGCTCAAGGCGCTCGTGATGGACGTCGAATCCTACGCGATGCAGACCGCATTCGAGCTTGTGCGCCAGCAACTGCCCAACGAAGGGCGCGACCAGAACGTCGCGGTGGTCGACATCGGCGCGAGCATCATGAACATCACGGTGCTGCGCAACGATCAGGCGGTCTATACGCGCGAGCAGCAGTTCGGCGGCAACCAGCTCACGCTGGAAATCGCGCGCCACTACGGGCTCTCGAGCGAGGAAGCCGAGAACGCGAAGCGCTCCGGTGGGCTGCCCGACAGCTTCGAAGCCGAGGTGATGCGGCCGTTCATGGAGAACGCTGCGCTCGAGATCCAGCGGGCGATGCAGTTCTTCTTCACCTCGACCCAGTACAACTCCATCGAGCACATCCTCCTCACCGGCGGCACCTCGACGCTCGCCGGGTTCGAGGACGTGGTCAGCTCGCGCACGCGCATCAACGCGATGGTGGCGAATCCGTTCGCCAACATGTCGATCTCGCCGCGCATTCAGCTGAAGAAGCTGATCTCCGACGCCCCGGCCCTGATGATCGCTTGCGGGCTCGCGATGCGGAGGTTCGACGAATGATCCGCATCAACCTATTGGCGCACCGCGAGGAGCGGCGCAAGGCGAGCCGCCAGCAGCTCGGCATCCTCGCGGCGGGCTTCGCCGTGCTCGCAATCGCGATCGCCGCCGCCGTGCACGGCGTGATCGCGGGCTACGTCTCGGCGCAGAACGAGCGCAACGAATTCCTGAAGGCCGAGAATGCGAAGCTCGACAAGCAGATCGCGGAGATTAGGAAGCTGCGCGACGACATCCGTGCGCTCCTGTCGCGCAAGCAGATCATCGAGACGCTGCAGACCGACCGCTCGCGCACCGTCGACCTGCTCGACCAGCTTGTGCGCCAGACCCCCGACGGCGTGTACCTCAAGACCATCAAGCAGGACGGGTTGAAGGTACATATGACCGGTTACGCGCAGTCGAACGCGCGCGTGTCGGCGTTCATGCGCAACCTGCAGAGCTCCCCGCTGGTCGAGAACTCCGCGACCTCGCCCCAGCTCGTCGAGATCAAGGCGTCCGACGTCAACAAGCGCCGGCTGTCGGAGTTCAACATGAACTTCACGATCAAGCGCCCGGTGACCGCGGAAGACGAGGCCAAGGCCGGCAAGGCCGGCGCCGCGAGGAAAGGGTAGTCCATGGCCGGCGTCCTCGACCAGTTCAAGAACCTGAACACCCGCGACCCGGGCTCGTGGCCGCCGCTGCCCAAGCTCGGCCTGCTCCTGCTGCTTCTTGCGGCGATCCTGGCGGTCGCCTATTTCTTCGACTGGCAGGGCCAGCTCGAGGAGCTCGAGGCCGGGCGCGCGCAGGAAGCGAAGCTCAAGCAGGAGTACGTCGACAAGAAGAAGCAGGCGGTGAACCTCGATCTCCTCGAGAACCAGAAGCGCGAGATCGAGACCTCGTTCGGCACCCTGCTGAAGCAGCTCCCGAACAGGTCGCAGATGGAAGCGCTGCTCGTCGACATCAACCAGGCGGGCCTCGGCCGCGGTCTCCAGTTCGAGCTCTTCAAGCCTGCGCAGAGCGAGACGGTGCGCGACTTCTATGCCGAGCTCCCGATCAACGTCAAGGTTACCGGCAACTACCACGACATGGGCGCCTTCGCGAGCGACATCGGCCAGCTGCCGCGGATCGTCACACTGAACGACATGAATCTGAACGTCGGCAAGGACGGGACCCTGACCATGGACACCGTCGCCAAGACTTTCCGGTACCTCGACGACGAGGAGATTGCCGCGCAACGCGCCGCCGCGAAGGCCGCGAAGGCGGCGAAGAAATGAAGCGGATCGCGCTCACTCTCGGCGTGGCGCTGGCGCTCGCCGGATGCGAGAGCGGCGAGCAGCAGGAGCTGCGCGCCGAGCTCGCCAGCATGACCAAGGACCTGCGCGGGAAGGTCGATCCGCTGCCGGTCGTGAAGCCCTACGAGCCGGTGCCGTACACCGCCTACGACCTTCCCGACCCCTTCGGGCCGGCGAAGATCCAGCTGGTCGCCGCCAAGGGTCCCGGGGCGGGCGGTGGCAGCCTGCAGCCCGACCTCAACCGTCCCAAGGAGCCGCTCGAGGCGTTCCCGCTCGAGACCCTGAAGATGGTCGGCACCCTCGAGCGCGCCCGGCGGATGTACGCGCTGGTGAGGGCGGACAGCGGGCTGTACCGGGTCCGCGTCGGGAACTATCTCGGACAGAACTTTGGCGTGATCACCAAGATCACGGACAGCGAGATCGCCCTGCGCGAGCTCGTTCAGGACGCCGGCGGGGATTGGGCCGAGCGCGAGAGCACTCTGCTGCTGCAGGAAGCCGACGCCAAGGAGGCGAAGTAATGAGCAACTACAAGACGCCTTTCATCACGCTGCTCTTGGCGGCGACCGCCTGGCTCTGGGCCGGGCTGGCGCACGCCCAGGCCGCGGCGCAGAACTCGATCGACGCTCTGAACGTCGCGTCCCAGGGCGGGCGCGTGATCGTTCGCATCACCACCAAGCAGGCGCTCACCGCCGTGCCCGCGAGCTTCACCGTGAACCAGCCCGCGCGCATCGCATTCGACTTCCCGGGCACGGCGAACGCGCTCGGGCGCAACAGCCAGGAGATCAACGAGGGCGAGCTGCGCAGCATGTCGATGGTGCAGGTCGGCGACCGCACGCGGATGGTGCTCAACCTGCGCAACATGGTCACCTACGAGAGCCAGGTCGAGGGCAACGTCCTCAGCGTCGTGCTCACTCCCGTCCCGGGGGCTGCTGCGCGCCCGGGCGCGCGCGCCGAGCGCTTCGCGGAGGGCACCGCCGACGTCAAGCACTCCATCCGCGAGGTCGACTTCCGCCGCGGCAGGGCCGGCGAGGGCCGCATCGTCGTCGACCTGGGCGACACCACCACCGGCATCGACATCCGCCAGCAGGGCCAGCAGCTCGTCGTCGACTTCCTGAAGACCCAGCTGCCCGAGAACCTGCGGAAGCGCCTCGACGTGCAGGACTTCGCGACCCCGGTCTCCACGATCAGCACGTTCACCCAGGGCGACAACGTGCGCATGGTGATCGAGCCGAAGGGGCTGTGGGAGCACAACGCCTACCAGACCGACACGCAGTTCGTGATCGAGGTGAAGCCGGTCCAGTACGACCCGAACAAGCTGGTGCAGGGCACGCGCGGCGGCTACCGGGGCGAGAAGCTGTCGCTCAACTTCCAGAACGTCGACGTGCGTAGCGTCCTGAACGTCATCGCCGACTTCACCGACCTCAACATCATCACGAGCGACACGGTCGGCGGCAACCTGACGCTGCGGCTGAAGGACGTGCCATGGGACCAGGCGCTCGACATCATCATGCAGACGCGCGGGCTCGACATGCGCAAGAACGGCAACGTGATCTGGATCGCGCCGCGCGACGAGCTGGCCACCAAGGAGAAGCTGGAGCTCGAAGCGGCGCAACAGATCTCCGAGCTCGAGCCGCTGCGCACCGAGACCTTCGTCCTCAATTACACGAAGGCCGCCGAGCTCGTGATCCTGCTGCGCGGCGGCGCGCCTGCCGGCGGCGGGGGCGGCGCGGCGGTGCCGATCCTCTCCAAGCGCGGCAGCGTCGTGGCCGACCCGCGGACCAACACGCTGTTCGTGCAGGACATCCCGTCGCGGCTGGAGTCGGTGCGCAAGATGATCGCGACCACCGACATCCCGGTCCGCCAGGTGATGATCGAGGCGCGCATCGTCGAGGCGAATGACAAGTTCAGCCGGACCCTCGGCGTGCGGCTCGGGTACCAGAACATTGCGGGCAATCAGTTCTTCGGGGGACGACCCCTGTTCAACGTCGGCGGCGGGATTACTTCTCCGGTCACCACGGCCACGGGGGCCACGAACGTGAGCGGGGCGACCAACACGAGCATGCTGACCAGCCCGCTCCCGACCTTCCCGCAGGCCAACATGATCAACCTGCCGGCGACGCCGACCGGGACCGGCGCGGACGTGGGCCAGTTCTCGGTCGTGCTCTTCAACAGCGCCGCGACGAAGTTCCTCAACCTCGAGATCACTGCGCTCGAGAGCGACGGCAAGGGCAAGATCATCTCCAGCCCGCGCGTGGTGACGGCGAACCAGGTTGAGGCGCTGATCGAGCAGGGCACCGAGCTGCCCTACCAGCAGGCGACCTCGAGCGGCGCGACCAGCGTCGCGTTCCGCAAGGCCACGCTCGCGCTGCGCGTGAAGCCGCAGATCACGCCCGACGGCAACGTGATCATGGACGTCGACATCAACAAGGACGCGGTCGGGATCCAGACGACGGCCGGCTTCGCCATCGACACCAAGCACGTCAGGACCGCGGTGCTGGTCGAAAACGGCGGCACGGTGGTGATCGGCGGGATCTACACGCAGGACGAACGCAACGATGTCAACAAGATCCCGTTCTTCGGCGACCTGCCCGCGGTCGGACCGCTGTTCCGCAACACGCTGCGCGTGGACAACAAGACCGAGCTGCTGGTGTTCCTCACGCCGCGGATCATCGACGAGCGGCTGAGCGTCCGGTAGCTGCAGAGCTTCCCCGAGAGAGGCCGGGCGCTGCCCGGCCTTTTTCGTTGGCCCGGCTCCTGCCAGGAGTACGGGCGGCCGGCGCAGCGGGCCACGGTGGTCCTCCGCTTACAATGCGCGCATGGATTCGAGCCGCAACATCTTCCTCGTCGGGCTCATGGGGGCCGGAAAGTCCACCGTGGCGCGGCAGCTCGCGCAACGCCTGCGCAAGCGATTCATCGATGCGGACCACGAGATCGAGCTTCGCACTGGCGTGCGGATCGGCACCATCTTCGAGATCGAGGGCGAGGAGGGCTTCCGCGCGCGCGAGGCGCAGGTGCTGGAGAGCCTGACCCAGCTCGAGGATGTGGTGCTCGCCACCGGTGGCGGCGTCGTGCTGCGGCCGGAGAACCGCGAGCGATTAAAGTCCCGCGGCTTCGTAATCTATCTCCGGGCGCTCCCGCGCGATCTCTACATGCGCACGCGCCACGACAAGAACCGGCCACTCCTGCGGACGGGCGACCCGCTCGCGCGCCTTGAGGAGCTGTTCGTCATCCGCGACCCGCTTTACCGCGAAGTCGCCGACCTCGTCGTCGACACCGGCCGGCAGAGCGTCACGGCGCTCGTCGGCCAGCTGCTCAAGCGCCTGCCCGAGACATGCAGACTGTCCGCATAGCGCTCGGGGAGCGCAGCTACTCGATCCACGTCGGCGCCGGGCTCCTCGAGCGCGCCGACCTGCTGGTTCCGCTCCTGCCCCAGCGGCGCGTCGCCATCGTCACCAACGAGACGGTCGCGCCGCTCTACCTCGATCGGGTCGCGCGGGCGCTAGACGCCGCCGGCGTCGCGGCCGTGCGGATCGTCGTCCCGGACGGCGAGGCGCACAAGGACTGGCCGACCCTCAACAAGGTGTTCGACGCCCTGCTCGCGAACCGCTGCGACCGCAAGACTGCGATTGTGGCGCTCGGGGGCGGCGTAATCGGCGATCTCGCGGGCTTTGCCGCGGCGACCTATCAGCGCGGCGTGCCCATCGTGCAAGTGCCGACCACGCTGCTCGCGCAGGTTGACTCCTCGGTGGGCGGCAAGACCGCCATCAATCACCCGCGCGGCAAGAACATGATCGGCGCGTTTCACCAGCCGCTCGCGGTGCTCGCCGACATGGACACGCTCGCGACCCTGCCGCCCGCCGAGCTGCGCGCCGGGCTCGCCGAAGTGATCAAGCACGGCGCGATCCGCGACGCCGTGTTCTTCGACTGGCTGGAGGCGAATCTCGACGCGCTGCTCCGGCTGGATCGCAACGCGCTCGCCTACGCGGTGAAGCGCTCGGTCGAGATCAAGGCCGAGGTCGTCGCCCTCGACGAGCGCGAGACCGGCCTCCGCGCGCTCCTCAACTTCGGCCACACCTTCGGCCACGCGATCGAGGCGGGACTGGGGTTCGGCGCGTGGCTGCACGGCGAAGCGGTCGCCGCCGGGATGGTCATGGCGGCCGACCTCTCGGCGCGTCTCGGGATGCTCGAATCCGCCACCGCCGGACGGCTGCGCCGGCTCATCGAGCGTGCCGGCCTGCCTGTGACCGGCCCCGCGCTTGGCCCGGACCGCTATCTCGAGCTGATGGCAGTCGACAAGAAAGCCGAAGCCGGGCGCATCCGGTTCATCCTTCTCGATCGCCTCGGCGCCGCCCGCATCACCGACCAGATCCCGCCCGACGGCCTGCGGGCGACGCTAAGCGCCTGTTCCGCAAAGTAGCCTTGGCCTTGCCTGGCCCGTTTTGCCGCGCTGCGGTAACCGGTTGAGCGTGCAGGGGTTCACGGGTATATTTCCAAGTTCCCCCCGTGAAAAACGGTCCGCCCCGCCGGGGCTCCCGCACGGGTTCGCCATCGAGGTGTGCCGTGAGCGATCTGGTCCTTCCGCCCCAGGCCCAGGGTTTCTACGACCCGGCGAACGAACACGACGCGTGCGGCGTCGGTTTCATCGCGAACATCAAGGGGAAGAAGAGCCACGAAATCATCGAGCACGGGCTCCTGATCCTCAAGAACCTCACCCACCGGGGGGCGGTGGGCTACGACCCGAAGCTCTCCGACGGCGCGGGGATCCTGATCCAGATCCCCGACAAGTTCTTCCGCGAGGAGATGAAGAAGCAGGGCGTGACCCTGCCGCCGGTGGGCCAGTACGGCGTCGGGATGGTGTTCCTGCCGCGCGAGCCCGCCTCGCGCTTCGCGTGCGAGTACGAGATCGAGCGCGCGATCAAGGACGAGGGCCAGGTGCTGCTCGGCTGGCGCGACGTGCCGGTCGACAACTCCGACCTTGCCGCGCCGGCCAAGAAGCTCGAGCCCGTGATCCGGCAGGTCTTCGTCGCCCGCGGCGCGGGGGTGACCGTCACCGACGCGCTCGAGCGCAAGCTCTACATCATCCGCAAGTCCTCCGGGCACGCGATCCAGGCGCTGCAGCTCGCGCACGGCAAGGAGTTCTACGTGCCCTCGATGTCCGCCCGGACGGTCGTCTACAAGGGCATGCTGATGGCCTACCAGGTCGGCCAGTACTACCGGGACCTGCAGGATCCGCGCGTCGTCTCGGCGCTCGCGATGATCCACCAGCGGTTCTCGACGAACACGTTCCCCACCTGGGATCTCGCGCATCCGTTCCGGATGATCGCCCACAACGGCGAGATCAACACCCTGCGCGGCAACGTGAACTGGATCCGCGCGCGCCAGGGCGCGATCTCGAGCCCGATCCTCGGCGACGACCTCGCGAAGATCTGGCCGCTGATCTACGACGGCCAGTCCGACTCGGCGAGCTTCGACAACGCGCTCGAGATGCTCGTGATGGGCGGCTACTCGATCGCCCACGCGATGATGATGATGATCCCCGAGGCGTGGGAGAACCATGCGCTGATGGACCCGCGCCGCCGCGCGTTCTACGAGTACCACGCGGCGATGCAGGAGCCGTGGGACGGCCCGGCGGGAATCGCGTTCACCGACGGCCGCCAGATCGGCGCGACGCTCGACCGCAACGGGCTGCGCCCGGCGCGCTACATCGTCACCGACGACGACCTCGTCGTAATGGGCTCGGAGTGCGGCTGCCTGCCGATCCCCGAGGAGCGCATCGTCCAGAAGTGGCGCCTGCAGCCGGGCAAGATGTTCCTCGTCGACCTCGAGAAAGGTCGCATCGTCGACGACCAGGAGCTGAAGGAGACGCTCGCCTCCGCCAAGCCCTACGCCGAGTGGATCGAGCGCATCAGCGTCAAGCTCGACGACCTGCCCGCGCCGGAGGAGAAGCGCGTGCCCTCGCGCGAGGCGCTTCTCGACCGCCAGCAGGCGTTCGGCTACACGCAGGAGGAGATCAAGTTCCTCATGACGCCGATGGCGCTGAACGGCGAGGAGCCGGTCGGCTCGATGGGCAACGACTCGCCGCTCGCGGTGCTGTCGGGTAAGAACAAGACGCTGTACCACTACTTCAAGCAGCTCTTCGCGCAGGTCACCAACCCCGCGATCGACCCGATCCGCGAGGAGCTGGTGATGAGCCTCGTCAGTTTCATCGGGCCGAAGCCGAACCTCCTCGGCATCGACGAGATGAACCCCCCGCTCCGCCTCGAGGTGAGCCAGCCGGTGCTCGACTTCGAACAAATGGAGACCATCCGTCACATCGAGAAGTACACCGACGGCAAGTTCAGGAGCTTCGAGCTCGACATCAGCTACCCGGTCGAATGGGGCAAGAAGGCGGTCGAGGCGCGGCTCGCCAGCCTGTGCGCGCAGGCCGAAGATGCGGTCCGCTCGGGCTACAGCATCATCGTCATCTCCGACCGCAAGATGGACCGCCAGCGCGTCGCGATCCCGGCCCTGCTCGCGCTCTCGGCCATCCACCAGCATCTCACCGGCAAGGGCCTGCGCACCTCCACCGGCCTCGTGGTCGAGACGGGTTCCGCGCGCGAGGTGCACCACTTCGCGCTGCTCGGCGGCTACGGCGCGGAGGCGGTCCACCCCTACCTCGCGTTCGAGACGCTCCTCGACCTCAAGGGCCTCGTGGCGGAGGACAAGGACGGGAAGCAAGCCTGCAAGAACTTTGTCAAGGCGATCGGCAAGGGCCTGCGCAAGGTGATGTCCAAGATGGGCATCTCCACGTACATGTCCTACACGGGCGCGCAGCAGTTCGAGGCGGTCGGCCTGCGCCGGCAGTTCGTCGAGAAGTACTTCGCTGGCACGACGACCACCGTCGAGGGCATCGGCGTCTTCGAGGTCGCCGACGAGGCGCTGCGCATCCACCGGGCCGCTTTCGGCGACGACCCGGTGCTCGCGCAGGCCCTCGACGCGGGCGGCGAGTACGCCTATCGCGTGCGCGGCGAGGAGCACATGTGGACGCCCGACGCGATCGCCAAGCTCCAGCACTCGACGCGCGAGAAGAGCTACGCGACGTACAAGGAGTACGCGCAGATCATCAACGACCAGTCGCGGCGCCACATGACCTTGCGCGGGCTCTTCGAGTTCCGGTTCGACGCGGCGCAGCCGGTCCCGATCGAGGAGGTCGAGCCGGCTGCGGAGATCGTGAAGCGCTTCTCGACCGGCGCGATGTCGCTCGGCTCGATCTCGACCGAGGCGCACACGACCCTCGCCATCGCGATGAACCGCATCGGCGGCAAGTCGAACACCGGCGAGGGCGGCGAGGACCGCAAGCGCTACGCGCCGGTGAAGGCCGGCGAGACGCTGGCGGGACGTCTCGGCCGCAACCGGGTCGAGCGCGACCTCGAGCTGAAGGCGGGTGACTCGCTCAAGTCGAAGATCAAGCAGGTTGCTTCCGGCCGCTTCGGCGTTACCGCGGAATACCTCGCGTCGGCCGAGCAGCTGCAGATCAAGATCGCGCAGGGCGCGAAGCCTGGCGAGGGCGGCCAGCTCCCCGGGCGCAAGGTCTCAGAGTACATCGCCGAGCTGCGCTACGCCACCTCGGGCGTGGAGCTGATCTCGCCGCCGCCGCACCACGACATCTACTCGATCGAGGACCTGGCGCAGCTCATCCACGACCTCAAGAACGCCAACCCGGCCGCGTCGATCAGCGTGAAGCTCGTGTCCGAGATCGGCGTCGGCACCATTGCCGCGGGCGTGTCGAAGGCCAAGTCCGACCACGTCACGATCGCCGGCCACGACGGCGGCACGGGCGCCTCGCCCTGGTCGTCCATCAAGCACGCCGGCACGCCGTGGGAGCTCGGCCTCGCGGAGACGCAGCAGACGCTCGTCCTCAACCGTCTGCGCGGCCGCATCGCCGTGCAGGTGGACGGCCAGATGAAGACCGGCCGCGATGTGGCGATCGGCGCGATGCTCGGCGCCGACGAGTTCGGGTTCGCCACCGCACCGCTCGTGGTCGCGGGCTGCATCATGATGCGCAAGTGCCACCTCAACACCTGCCCGGTCGGCGTGGCCACGCAGGATCCGGTGCTGCGCCGGAAGTTCCGGGGCCAGCCCGAGCACGTCATCAACTTCTTCTTCTTCGTCGCCGAGGAGCTGCGCGAGATCATGGCGCGGCTCGGCGTGCGCACGTTGAGCGAGCTGATCGGCCGCTCCGACCTGCTCGACATGAAGAAGGGCATCGAGCACTGGAAGGCGCGGGGCCTCGACTTCTCGAAGATCTTCTATCGCCCGCAGGTCGGCCCCGAGGTCGCCACCTGGAACAGCGAGCGGCAGGATCACGGCCTCGAGAAGGCGCTCGACAACCGCCTCATCGAGCTCGCCGAGCCGGCGATCGAGCGCCGCGAGAAGGTGACGATTGAGATCCCGATCCGCAACATCAACCGCACGGTCGGGACGATGCTCTCCTACGAGATCGCGAAGCGCTACGGCCACGAGGGGCTGCCCGACGACACGATCCACGTGCGGTTTGCGGGCTCGGCCGGCCAGAGCTTCGGGGCGTTCCTCGCAAAGGGCGTGTGGCTCGACCTGCGCGGCGACACGAACGACTATTGCGGCAAGGGGCTGTCGGGCGGGCGCATCAGCGTGCAGCCCTCGCCGAAGTTCCGCGGCGAGCCGACCGCGAACATCATCACCGGCAACGTGGTGCTCTACGGGGCGATCGCGGGCGGAGCGTACTTCCGCGGCGTCGCGGGCGAGCGCTTCGCGGTGCGCAACTCCGGCGCGCACGCGGTGGTCGAAGGCGTGGGCGACCACGGGTGCGAGTACATGACCGGCGGCACGGTCGCGGTGCTCGGGCAGACCGGCCGCAACTTCGGGGCGGGCATGTCGGGCGGCATCGCGTACGTGCTCGATCTCGACGGGACCTTCGCGAAGAAGTGCAATACCTCGATGGTCGACCTGGAGCCGGTCCTCTCCGAGGGCGAGCAACAGGGCAAGGTCTCGCGCGACCTGTGGCACATGGGCCACTCGGACGAGGCGATCGTCAAGCGGCTCATCGAGAACCACGCGAAGTACACCGACAGCAAGCGCGCGAAGGAGATCCTCGCCGACTGGGCGGGCTACCGGACGAAGTTCGTGAAAGTGTTCCCGAAGGAATACCGGCGCGCGCTGTCCGAGAACGCGGCCGCCTCGCGGAAGGCTGTCGCTTAAGACAAATAGCCACAGAGGACACGGAGATCACAGAGGGGAAAACCCTCTCGACCGGTCTGCTCGGTGTCCTCTGTGATCTCTGTGGCTGCATTCGGGTTTATCTGATCGATGGGCAAGGTAACGGGATTTCTCGAGTATCGGCGCCTCCAGGAGGCGGCGGAAGCGCCCGAGGCGCGCAAGAAGCACTGGCGCGAGTTCATCGCGCACCTCACCGACGACGAAGCGAAGATCCAGGGCGCGCGCTGCATGGACTGCGGCACCCCGTTCTGCATGAGCGGCTGCCCCGTCAACAACATCATCCCCGACTTCAACGATCTCGTTTACCGGCAGGACTGGCAGCGGGCGATCGAGACCCTGCACTCGACGAACAACTTCCCCGAGTTCACCGGCCGCGTGTGCCCCGCGCCGTGC
>DATIDG010000013.1:0-72898 GCA_035456405.1 Burkholderiales bacterium
TTACATCCGCGTCCAACACAACGCGCAAGCGCCGCTCGCGCTCACCGCCTGAAGGAGACCGTCATGGAACGCAAGCTCTGGACCGAACCGTTCGACGCGCGCATCGTCGTCGAGGGCATGCAGCTCTCGCGCAACGACGTCGTCGGCATCCGCGACGGGCGCCGCGCGCTGGTATTCGTCGAGTCGGGCACCGTCTGGATCACCCAGGAGAACGACGTGCGTGACGTGCTCGTCCCGGCCGGCGGGTCGTTCCGGCTGGACCGCGACGGCCTAGCGCTGGTGCAGGCGCACCGCTCCGCGACGATCACGGTCACCGCCCCGCTGGGCGACGACGGGCCCGAGGCGTTCCGCGTCGCGCCGGCCCCGGCTCGGCGTCGCGGCCACCCGCTCGTGCGGCGCATGTGGGCGATCGTCCTGCGGATGTATCGCCGTCACGCGCGGCCCCGGCCGTGGGAGATCCGGATGGAGCCCGAGCGCGCGACGCCGCTCCTGCGGCTGGTCGACCCGGTCGGGCCGGGCCGGCGCATCGCGCGGGACCCCGCCGCGGAGCTGCGCGCCGCGGCCGCGCTGGACATCACCCGGTGCGCCTGAGGCGCGCCGCCCACGCTCGTCATCGATCGAGGAGAACCGTCATGCACAACGCAAACGTACTGATGCATTTCGCGGCGCGGCTCGACGACCGGCAGGTCGACGACCTCCGCGCTGCGCTCGCCGCGGTCGCGGGTGTCGCGCGCGTCGAGGCCGGCCGCAAGCTGCGGCAGCTATTGCTCATCGACTACGACCCGCGCGTCGTCAGCGCCCGCGCGCTCGTCGAGGCCGTGCGCCATCGCGGCTTCACCCCGCGGCTCGTCGGGATGTGACGCCGAATTCCTCGCCAACCCCCGCCAACAGGAGACCCGTCATGCAACAAGCCGTGCAACAACCCTCCGCAGCCAAGCGCTACGCGAAGTGCGTCGAGGCGTCCAAGCGCATCCGGTTCGACATCGATATGGACGTGATCCGCGGCCGCGCATTCGACTTCACGAAGAAGTTCCTGCCCGACGGCCTCTCGAAAGTCCAGACCCTCGGCTTCCTCAGCGAGCGCGAAAAGCGCCTCGTCAGCCAGATCCAGGGCCGCAGCTACGCGAACATCTTCGGCCTGGTCGAGCGCTTCATCGCCGCGAAGGTGCTCGACGTGAGCCGCGAACACTGGTTCGGCGACCAGGTCGCGCTCGAGGCGCTGGTGCGCTTCACCGACGAGGAGATCAAGCACCAGGAGATGTTCCGCCGCATCGAGCGGATGATCGCCCAAGGCATGCCCGAGGGCTACTCCTTCATGCCCGAGCCGAACGCGGTCGCTGCGGCGGTGCTCGGCAAGTCGACCTGGGCGGTGCTCGCGCTGACCTGTCACATCGAGATCTTCGTCCTCGCGCACTATCGGGAGAGCATCGACCCGGACCAGAACCTCTCCGAGCTGTGGAAGGACGTGTTCCTGCACCACGCGCGGGAGGAGTCGCAGCACGCGATCCTCGACGAACTCGAGTGGGTCCGCGAGGACGCGAAGCTTTCGCCCGCGGAACGCGACCAGGCGGTGAACGACCTGATCGATCTCGTCGGCGCGGTGGACGGGATCCTGCAGGCCCAGTCGGCCGCGGATGCGAGCTACTTCCTGCGCATCTGCGGGCGCACGTTCGTGGGCGCCGAGGTCGAGAAGATCCGCGCGACGATGCTTGCCGCATACCGGTGGCAGTACATCGTCTCCGGCGTGCAGGGGCGCTTCAGCGAGGTGCTCGGCCGCATGATCACCCCGGCGCAGTTCGAGCGCATCGGCGCGGCGCTCGCGCCGATCATGGGCTGACGCACGCCCCCAACCGGAGCGCGCCATGCACGCCCTCCCCGGCGCGCCCCGCGCGCGCATCCGGCTCCGCCCCCGCCCCGGGGGCATCGTCCGGTTGCGCGACGGACGGTCGGCCTTGGTCCGTCGGGCGCGGCCCGCTGACCGCGAGGCCGTGCAGCAGTTCGTGCGCGAGCTCTCCCCGCTCGCGCGCCGCCGGCGCTTCTTCGGCGCGGTGAGCGAGCTGTCGCCCGGCCAGCTGGACCGGCTCACCCGCGTGCAGGACCCCCGGGACCTCTCGCTCGTCGCGCTGTCGGCGAACGCGGGCGCGTCCCGGATCGTCGCCATGGCGCAGTACGCAGCCGCCGATCCACAGCCGGCGGAGTTCGCAGTAGTCGTCGCGGACGCCTGGCAGCGCCAGGGCCTGGGGGAGCGCCTGCTCGAGATGCTGCTCGCGGGCGCCGCGGAATCGGGCATGCGGTCGATGAGCGGGTCCGTCCTCGCCGAGAACCGGCCGATGCTCGCGCTCGCCGCGAAGCTCGGATTCGATGCCTCGGGAGACGGCCACCCCGATTCGGTGCGCGTGCAGCGGCCGCTGTTACCGCCGCGCCCGGCGTGGTTCCTGGAGCCGTTGCAGCGGCTGGTCACGGGGCGGCCGGCGGCGCTCACCGCGCCGGCGCTTGCTGCGCCGGCCAGGTGGTGAGCGCCGTGGAATCGCGCTTCCCCGGACCCGATTCTCGCCGCGCGTTCCTGCTGCTCGGCGCACCGCGACCGTGAACGGGCGACGGCTGAGCTGGTGGTACTGGCTCGCGACCGTGTGCCTCCTTGCCGCGTCGCTCGCCGGCTGGCGTGCGGGCCTGTGGCTCACCATGGCCTTCGTCACCGTGCAGCTCCTCCACTTCTTCGCACGCGAAGGGTCATTCCGTGCATTCCCGGTGCAGACGCGCACCGCGTATCTCTTGCTCCTCGCGGTCGGCGCAGCACCGCCGCTCGCCTTCATGCACTGGCTCCAGCTCACCGGCACGTGCGGCTCGGTGTTCGTCGACTACTGCGTCCTTGCACGGATCATGTCGCTCATGCCGTGGAACCGGACGCGGCCTTTCACGCTCGAGCTCGTCCGGCGCACCTTTCTCTCGCCCCCGGCGAGGGGCAGTGTGCTGCGTGCGTTCGCAAGCTGAGAGCATGGCAATGGACGCCGTCGAGTTGAACGGTCCGCGCGGCGCCGCCGCGTCCAGCCCGCGCGCGGTTCGTGCCGCGCACGACCGCGCGTTGCTCGATTTCCTGCGCGGGCGGGGGAATCCGCGCGCGGACGCACCCCGCTTCGCGGCGGCCGCCTGAACCCACAGAGAGAGCGACACGAATGCCCGCTGTCGAGCTAAACGGAACGCGCCTCGAGTACACCGACTGCGGCCGCGGCGAGCCAGTCATCGCGCTTCACTGCTCCGGCAGCTCCGGCGGCCAGTGGCGCCGTCTCACCGACGCACTGGACGGGCGGTTTCGCGTGCTCGCGCCCGATCTGCACGGCTGCGGCCGTACCGCGCCCTGGCCGGGCCACCGGCCGATCACGTTCGCCGACGAGGCGCAGATCGTCGGCGCCCTGCTGCAGGCGTGCGGCGGGGCGGCGCATCTGGTCGGTCATTCGTTCGGAGGCGCTGTGGCGCTGCACGCCGCACGCCTGCACACGCCGCACGTCCGGTCGCTCGCGCTGATCGAGCCCGTCGCCTTCCACCTGCTGCGCGACGGCGACGACCGGGACGCCGCGGCGCTGCGCGAGATCTCGGACGTCGCCGACATGGTCACCCGTGCGGTCGCATCGGGCGATTACCTCGCAGGATTCGGCCGCTTCGTCGACTATTGGAGCGGGCCCGGAGCGTGGGCGGCCGTTCCAGCGGCCAAGCATGCGGCCATGGCCGGCTCGCTCGGGACCGTCGCGCTGAACTTCTGGGCTGGCCTCAACGAGCCGACGCGGGCCGGACATTTCGCCGGCGTCGACGTGCCGACGCTCGTCGTCGCCGGGGAGCGCTCGCCGTTCGCGGGGCGCCGCGTTTCCGGGCGCGTCGCGCAGGTGCTGCCCAACGCCCGCCTGGTCACGCTGCACGGCGCGGGCCACATGGCCCCGGTGACACATGCCGACGCGGTGAACGACCTGATCCGCGCGCATCTGGATGCGCACGTCGGATCGCCGCGCTTGCAGCCCCAGAGCGCGCAGCTCCAGCCGGTCGGCGCGTAACCCTGCTCCCACGGCGCGCCGGTGGTCGGCCGCGGCGCGTCCGTCAGCGGCCCGCGGCGGCACGCTGCGGCAGGTTGACGAGCACGATCCCCGCGGCGACGAGCAGCGCGGCGGCGAGGAACGCGGGAGTGAGCCGCTCGCCGAGGAAGATCACGCCGGCGGCCACCCCGAAGAGCGGCGTCATGAAGGTCAACACCGACAGCCGGGCCGCGTAGTACTTGGTCAGCAGCCAGAACCACGCGAGGTAGCTCGCGAAGGCGACCAGCGCGCCCTGGTATGCCATGACGGCGACCGCGAGCGGTGTGACACGCACCACGCCAGGCTCGCCCATCGCGATCGACACGGCGACGAGCACGAGCGCAGACACTGCAAGCTGGTAGAACAGAGTCTTGGTCGCGCTCGCACGCGCGAGGGGGGTCGCCCGGATCAGGACGATGGTCGAGGCCCAGAGGAACGCGGCGAACACGCCGAAGAGATCGCCGAGGAATGTCTCCGCGCCCGCGGAGGCGAACCCCTCCCCGAACGCCGCGACGATCCCGGAGAAGGCGAGCAGCACGCCCGCCCACTGGCGCGGAGTCAGCCGCTCGCTCTTCACGAAGAGCGGCAGCATGAGCGCAGTCATGCAGGGCGTGGTGTAGATGAAGACCACCATCCGCGAGGCGCCCGTGTACGCGAGCCCCGCATAGATGAACACGAACTCCAGGGCGAACATCGCTCCCGCGGCCAGCCCGGCCCCGAGCGTGCCGTCGCGGGCGAAGAGCGGGATGCCACGCAGCCGCGCCCAGACGAGCAGCAGGCCCGTTGCCATGACCGACCGCAACCCGGCCTGCATGACGAGCGAGATGTCCGGCGCCGCCCACTTGATCGTGACCTGCTGAAAGCCCCACGACATGCAGAGCACGGTCATGAGGCCGAAGGCGAGCGGGTCGAGCGACTTGCGGTCCGTGGTCATCGGCTCTTGTTCGCGGCGGAGGACTGTAACCGATAA
The DNA here is from genome assembly GCA_035456405.1 of Burkholderiales bacterium. GTDB lineage: Bacteria > Pseudomonadota > Gammaproteobacteria > Burkholderiales > SG8-39 > JAGVSZ01. The sequence continues at coordinate 5,032 of DATIDG010000013.1, forward strand.
TCCGCGCTATGGGACATCGTTACGCCACACTCGTGCGCACGGGCCTGCGCGTGGACGGTTTCGACGACGCGCTGCGCGATCTCTATGCGCGGGCGGTCGAGCTTTATCCGGAGGGCTTCCCGGCCGAGGAGACCGTCACGCTGGAGAAGGTGTACGCGCACACGTCGTTCGCGTTCGTGGACGCGCTGCGCAGGGAGATCGCGACGAAGCTCGCGATCCCGGTGGCGTGGATGCCGATGGATCTCTTCCAGATCTACGGCTGCGGGCCGATCGCACTCCACGACGACCGGTTCCGCTTCCCCGGCGTTTACTTCGTGATCGTTGTGGCACACTCCGGCCGGCTCGGCGCGGTCGACAGGGCGAGTCGCGCCGTCGCTCACGACACCGGCGAGATCCTGCTCCTCGACCCGTACCGCAAGCACGCGCTCGTGCCCGAGGGGCGGACGGCGCGCGAGCATCCGTACGAGCGCACGCACGGCCTGATCACCGATCCCGCAAGCCAGTTCATGTTCCTCGACTTCGACGTTCGGCGGCCGCTGCTGCGGGACCGCTTCAGACCACCCTCCAAAGGACCATCCGATGACTGAAAACACCGCGCGGCGCGCACTTGCCGCCGTCGCCCTCGCTGCCGTCCTCGGCGCAGGCGACGCGTACGCCGCCGACCCCGCGCGCGGGCGCGCGCTCTACGAAGCGCGCTGCGGCGGATGCCACAACGAAAGCGTCCACAACGACAACTCGCGCAAGGCGCGCAACTTCGAAGAGGCGCGTCGGCGCGTGGCCGGCTTCGGCGCGCAGCTCGATGCCGGCTGGAACGACGCGCAGACCGACGACGTCGCGGTGTACCTCAACGACCGCTACTACAAGTTCCCCTGCCCCGCGGCGCTCTGCCCGGGACCTGCGCCCGGAAAGCGCTGATTTCCCGGCATCCGGGACGGCCTTGCGAATATTGACCGCGGCGGGCGGCAGGCGTAGCTTGCGCGCTTCGTCGGCGCAGCGGAGTGCCGCGCGATCCTTGCGGAGGACGTCCATGCTCAAGCCGCTCGCCAGCAGCCTCTTCGCCGCTTCGGTGCTCGCCGCCGGACCCGCGCTCGCGCAGCAATGGCCGGTGAAACCGGTGCGCTTGGTCGTCACCTTTTCACCGGGCGGTTCGAGCGACATCGTCGCGCGCGCGCTCGCCGTGCCGCTGCAGGGGAAGCTCGGGCAGCCGGTGATCGTCGACAACAAGCCGGGCGCCGGCGGCACGATCGCCGGCGCCGAGATCGCGCGCGCCGCGCCGGACGGCTACAACCTGCTGGTGTCGAACACCACGCCGATCTCCCTCGCGCCGACGATGCTCACGCCCCCGCCGTACGACTCGCTGAAGAACTTCACCCACGTGAGCCTCGTCGCGGTGGTGCCGGACGTGGTCATGGTGCATCCGTCGGTGCCCGCGAAGAACATGAAGGAGCTCGTCGCGTGGATCAAGGCGCAGCCGAACCCGGTCAACTTCGGCTCCGGCGGCATCGGCTCGATCGGCCACATCCTCGGCGAGATGTGGAAGAAGGAGACCGGGCTCAGGATCGAGCACGTCGGATACAAGGGCAGCGCGCCGATGATCACCGACCTGATCGGCGGCAGCCTCAGCTTCTCGTTCGACACGCTCCCGCAGAACGTCCCGCACATCAAGTCCGGGAAGCTCCGCCCGGTCGCCGTGACCTCGCGCGCGCGCGCCGCGATCGCGCCCGAGGTGCCGACCGTCGTGGAGGAAGGCATGCCGTATCTCGTCGCCGAGAACTTCATCGGCATCTCCGCACCGGCGGGGCTGCCCGATCCGGTCGTGAAGCGCCTGCACGCAGCGATCCAGGAGTCGCTCGACGATCCGAACTTCGTGAAGCGGCTGAACGATCTCGGGTTTGCCATCCGCAAGATGTCGACCGCGGACTTCCAGAAGTTCGTGCAGGAGCAGGTCACCGGCTGGGCGCCCGCGGTCAAAGCTTCAGGGGCGAAGCTGAACTAGGTTTGCGCGGAAGCGAGACCGGCTTCGCCCGCTGGTTCTTCAGATCAACCCGGCGAGCTCGCGCGGCGCGTGCCGCGTGGCCTTCCTGGAGGCGCGGCTCACTGCGGCTTCTGCTCGGGCACCGTCGAGCGTGAAGTAATGCGTGGCACCCGCTCCACGCGACGGCGCGGATGCAGCACGTCGCGAAGGCGCTCGGCCCGGACGATCTCGCACCTCATCACGCCCTGCTGCGGATGGTCCTCCCGGTGCTGCACCAGCGCGTCCTCGCGCCCGCGGTCGGCGCGCGTGTTGCGATAGCCGCCGCGCCCGTACAGGCACACGCCGTCGCCGCTCGCGAGATCCAGGGCCAGCAGCGCCATCTTCCCGGTCGCGCGAATGTTGCCGGCGCTCTTGAACACGCCGTCGCCGACGTACTCGCTCCAGGTCAGACGGCGCGCCGCCGCATCGTACGCAAGGAAGCCGGGTGCGCCGCCGCGATGTGCGACGTCCGGCATGCCGTCCGGGCTCACGCTCGCGAGGAAGGCGGTCTCCGTGCGCGCCAGGACGTCGCCGATCAGCGGTTGGTCGAGCGCGAGCGGCTCACGGATCGCCGGACCGACGCGCAAGGGCCCCTCGACCACCCCGACCGACGGCGCAAGATACTTGCGACACAAGGTGAATGTCTCGGCTGCGACCAGCTCGGGGCCTGCGGCGCGCCGGTACAGGAAGCCGTTGATCCGCGCGCGCCGCGCGAGCGCCAGGCTGATCACGAGCCCGCCGCATGCGGTCGGCCCGCCCACGTGGCCCGCGAGCTCCGCCGGCAGCGCGAGCCGAAGGTCCGGCCCGGCCGCGAGCGCGACGAGGGGCGCCCCGCCGGACAGCAGGCAGAAGCGCAATCCCTGCCCGTTGTCCGGCAGCGCGAGCACGACGAGGTCGGCGCCGCGCGCGAACTCGGCGACCGGTCCGACCCAGTCGGCGAGCTTGTCGGCCACGCGGCGCGTCTGCGCCTCGTCCTGCACGGCGCGCTGGCCGGCGTGATAGACGAGCGGCTTCATGCGTGGCGCCTCACTGCTTCGCGCCAACCGCTTCGTGCAGGCACAGGATGTTCCCCTCGGTGTCGTTGAACCACGCGGCCTTCTCGGAGCCGAGAACGCACACGTGCCCGACGGTCTTGAACCCCGGCAGGTCGTAGTCGTGGAACGTCACGCCGCGGCCTTCCAGCGCGCGGATCTCGCCCACGATGTCCTGGACGAGAAAGGAGACCGCCGTATGCTCGGCCTTCGTGCCCCCCGGCTTCGGGAACAGCGCGAGCAGCGCCCCGCCGTTCGCGCGGAACAGGAACTTGCCGTCGGGCTGCAGGCCGTCCGGCGCGAGGCCGAGCTTGTTCTGGTAGAAATCCCGCGCGCGGTCGAGGTCCTTCACCGGCAGGATCGTGGTCATCGGGGCGTGGGCGAGCATGTGCCGTCTCCTCCTGTCACGTTGTCCGCGTCACTTGCGCAGGTCCTGGTGGATGCAGAGGATGTTGCCCTCGGAGTCGCTGAACCATGCCGCCTTGTCGGTTCCCAGGACGATCATGTGGTCGACGGTCTTGAAGTTCGGATAGTCGTAGTCGTGGAACTTGACACCGCGCGCCTCGAGCGCCGTGATCTCCGCGGCGACGTCGTCGACCTCGAACCCGACGGCGGTGTGCTCGGCCTTGGTGCCTTCCGGCTTCGGGATCAACCCGAACTTGGTGCCATTCCCGCGCACCACGAACTTGCCGTCCGCCGCGAGCCCCTCGGCCTCGAGGCCGAGCTTGTTCACGTAGAAATCGCGCGCCCGCTCCATGTCCTTGGCGGGCAGCATCGTCATCACTGGTGCACGAGTAAGCATGGTCTGTCTCCTCTGATCACATCAGTTTCGCTTTGAACCACTTCTCCACCCGCGGCGGGTTCTTGTCGAAGAGCGTCGGCTTGCCGCGGTAGGTGAGCGTGCCTTCGATCACGTCGCCCTTCATCACGCCCTGCCAGTGGTTGCGCCCGTACTCGTAGCTGTAGGTCACCGCCTCGAAGCGCACGGCATCGCCGTCCTTCCTCGTCAGGTAGATCCCCCGGTCGAAGCCGTACTTGTCGCAGACCGACGAGTGCAGGCGGTTGTCGGAGAAAGTGATCACCGCGTCCCTGTCTTCGGCGGACTTGCCGGCCGGACCGATGTCGCCGATGTATTTCCTGCCGTCGAGCGCGCCTTGCGCTGCGGCGAGCGGGGCCGCCAGCGCGAGCGCGATCCCGGCGGCAATCAGGTTCAATCGTTTCATGTCGGCCTCCATGTCACGCGTGTGCGTGGGGCGCCTTCGCGTAGTCGATCATTCCCTGGAAATCGACGACCACCGCCGGCTCGTCGCCGACGACCCAGGCGTCGTGGCCCGAGGGCAGCAGCGAGACCTCGCCCGGGCGGCAGTCGAACTCCGTGCCATCGTCCATCAGGATCCGCAGCACCCCCGAGACGTGGTACTGGAAGTGCGGTGCCTCGCAGCTCTTCGTGTTCACGAGCGGCTGGACCGAGGTCGACCACTTCCAGCCCGGCTCGAACACCGCGCGGCCGACGGTTGCGCCGCCGATCTTGATGAGCTCGAGCCTGCCATTCGGGAACTCGCGGACCTCGTCGGGCTTGCGGAAGTCCTTGCACTCAGCCTTTTCCATGTCGCGTCTCCGGTTCGTTGATAGCCGCCGACTTCGACGCCGGCGTGCACGCTATTTGTAGGCGCCGTCCCGGGAGCGGGAAATGCGTAGGCCTACGTATCCGAGCGGTGCAATCGCCGGCATCGGAGCGGAAGGAAACGGACGCTCGGCGCGGGCCAGCGCGGCCGCGCCCGGGTGTTGCGGGAGGCGGGAACCTAGAGCTCGGCGATCAGCCGATCGGCGACGGACTCGAAGCGCGCGACCTCGCCATAGGAGCGCGCGAGCATCATTGCGCCCTCGAGAGCGCCGACCATCGCGCGGGCGACCACGTCGGGCGGTCCAGCGAACCGCAGCGTGCCGGCCTTGCGCCCTTCCTCGAGCACCGCCACGAGCCAGTCCTCGTTGCGGTCGAAGAAATGCTTCACGCCGTCCTTGACCGGCTTCGCAAGCGTGGCGTAGTCGGATGCCAGCATGCCGCAGAGGCACATGCGGTTGCTGCGCACGACGTTCGTGTAGATCGCGGCGTAGCGCCGGAGCTTCTCGCGCGCGTCGACTCCGCTCCCGTCGATCGCGGCGAGGGCGTCGAGGAAGCGCTGCTCGTAGCGCTGGATCAGCCGCTGGCCGAGCTCGGCCTTCGTGGGAAAGTGGTAGTGGAGGCTAGCCTTGGTGATGCCGAGCGCGGCCGCGATGTCCGCGTAGCTGAAGCCGTTGAACCCCCGCGTCTGGACTAGACGCTCGGCGACATCCAGGATCCGTTGCGGCGTATGTGCGTTGGCCGTTGCGGCGCGGGGCATGCGGGCTCCCGTCCATTGCGCCCCGCTGCGGCGGGGCGTGACAGCCGCATTACACCCTATCTACCTACTGGTTGACAAGTAATCTACTAGTTGGTAGGGTGGCGGCGCGGTTTTTCTCCGATTTCGATCATGCGGGGGGACGGCATGGAGCAACTCACCACCCGTGAGCTGCGTGCAGCGCTCGACGTGCTGCACGCGATCGGCGAGTCGTGCGCCGGTGCCGACGAGTTCGCCCGCCGCGGCGTCGAATGCCTGCCGAAGCTGATCGACGCCGATCTCACTACACTCTCGACTTGCGACCTCGACGGCGGGCACCGGTCAGTGGTCAGCGATCACGCGGCCACGATCTCGCGGCGCGAGATCGACGTGTTCGACCACTACTTTCACGTCCATCCGCTCGTGCGCGAGCACGGGCGCAATCCCGCGGCCGCGACGAAGCGCATCGAGGACCTGCTGCCCGACGGCGCTTTCCGGCACACGCCGCTCTTCAACGAGTACTACCGCAAGATCGGCATCGACCACGTCATGGCGGTGCCGATCCACGTGGACCGCCGGTTCCTGGTAAGCCTCGTCCTGAACCGGAGCGGAACCGCATTCAGTGACCGCGACCGCGACCTCGCCGAGGTCGTGCGGCCGCACCTAGCAAACCTTTACCGGCTCGGCGTGTCGAGCGAGCGCATGCGCCAGCTTCCCGCCGACGCGCCCTTCGACCGCGCCGCCGCGCCACTCACTCCGCGCGAGCGCGAGGTGCTCGACTGGGTAGCCGCCGGCAAGACCAACCGCGACATCGCCGCCATCCTGGGCGCGAGCCCGCGCACCGTCGAGAAGCACCTGGAGCGAATCTACGAGAAACTCGGCGTGGAGACGCGCACCGCGGCGGTGGTCCGCGCCGGGATCGTGCGACGCGACCACTGACGCTGCCCCCTGCCCGGGTCATCCGCCCGTGCGGATGGGGGGTGTGCGCTCCTGCTTGCGCTCCGTCGTGCGCCCCGGGTCGGGTGACGCACTGGTCGGCTCGTGGATGAGCAGATCGATGCGCTGCGTGACGTAAGGCGGAATCTCGGCTCGGCCGGGGAGGGTAACGGGATCGTCCGCCGTTACGGCCGATGCGAGCGCAAACGCGAATAGGGCCACCGGCAGCCGCAGGGCCGCCGGTGGATTCTTGGTGCAGACCATATTGCCGCGCCTCACGGGTCAGCGTTGAAGTCATGCGACTCGGCGGCGTGCGCTGCGCGCGCCCGTCATGGCCTAACGGTTAGTAGTTGTAGCCGTTGAGGACCTTGTTGCGCGCCTCGGTGGAGTTCGGATCTTCCATCGTGTCGGCGATGGCGATCGAAGCGCCGGCGAGGGCGAAGGCGGCGAGGGCCGCGGCGATGATGCGTTTTAGCATGGCAGTTCCTTTCAAGAAGTGTGAAGCGGTTACCGGGTGCCATCGCCTTCACGCGGGCGCGGCGCCCAGGTCTCCCTCTCCTCCGTGGATCGAGATGACGACGCCAGTGTCGGCGCGTCGCCCGCTGCGGTGAATCCGTAGGATCGCGTAATCCGTGTGCCTAATGCGGTCGGCCCGGGACCTTGGTCCCCGGTCGCGTCCGTCTTGCGCGGGCCGAACACCCGGGTGCGCCGCGGCGCCGGAAGACTCGCGCTGCGCAGTGCTAGACTGGATCTCCCATCGGGCGTACCGCGCCGCCTCTCCTCGAACGACGCCGGCCCGGGGGTACCAAGAGCACACTGCGCCGACCGATGAGCGGCCGCTATGACAACGTCGCCGTCGCGCTGCACTGGGTCCTCGCCGTCGGGATCCTGTGCCAGATCGCGCTCGGGCTCTATCTCGGCGAGGTGCCGCGCAACACGCCGCCGCGCACCGTGTGGGTGAACTTCCACAAGTCGGTGGGCATCACGCTCGGCGCGCTGATCGTCGTTCGCCTCTGTTGGCGGCTGACGCACCGTCCACCTGCGCTGCCCGCGACGATGCCGGCGTGGGAGCGGGTCGCCGCGCGGGCGAACCATGCGTTCCTCTACGGATGCATGGTCGGGATGCCGGCCGCCGGCTACCTCGCGACGAACTACAGCAAGTTCGGCATCAAGTACTTCGGGCTCGTCGAGCTTCCGCCTTGGGGCCACGACGACAAGCAGATCTATGCTCTGTTTAACGGCACGCACAAGGTATTGGCGATGATCTTCATTGCGCTCATCGCCATTCACGTGCTCGCGGCGCTGAAGCACGCGGCGATCGACCGCGACGGCATCGTGCGGCGCATGTGGTTCACGCGGGGGAACGCGGCGTGACGACGCGCGGCGCCGGGCACTCGCGTCTCTTCGGGGCAGCGCAACGGAGGCTCGCCGTGGCCGTCGTGGCGTCTTTCGCGCTGCACGCGCTGGCGTGGCACCTGCTGCCGCCGATCCGCACTCAGATCGCTCCGCTCGCGCGCACGCTCGAGGTGCTGCTCGTCGCGCAACCCGAGGCGCCGCCGCCTCTCGTGGAGCAGGCGCGGCCCACGCCGGCGGCGCAGCCGGCGCCGATCGCGCGCAAGCCGCGCCCGGTCGAGGCGACGCGGCAACCGCCGAAGGTGGACCCCGAGATGGCACGCGAGTCCGCGCCGGTCGCGCCGCCGGAGTACGCACCGCCGGCGAGCGCGCCGCCGCGCGCCGAACCCGCGCCGCCGCTCCTCACGCGCACGCCGGAGCCGGCGCCCGTCGCCGCACCTTCCGCCGATCTCCTCGCGGGCTACGGCAGCAGCGTTTCGCGCATGCTCGCGCGCCATCGCGAGTACCCGCGCATCGCGGCGATGCGCGGCTGGGAAGGCACGGTGACGATGCGCCTGAGAGTGGGCGCGACCGGCCGGCTGCTCGAGGCCAAGGTGGACTCGTCGAGCGGCCACGCGGTGCTCGACACGCAAGCGCTCGAGATGGTCAAACGCGTCCCGGAGCTCCCACCCCCGCCGGAAGGCTTGCGCGACCGCGAGTTCGCCGTGCTGGTCCCGGTCGTGTTCCGGCTGGAGCGCTAGAAAGCGAAACTCGCGTTGATGCCGACCAGCCAGTTGCGGGTCGGCGACGGCTCGAAGAATTGCGCGTTCGCGGCATTGACGATGACCGAGCCGACATACTGCTTGTCGGTCAGGTTGTTCACTTGCACGAACTCCGCGAGCCGCCACCCGCGCCCCGTCTGCTGGAACCCGGCGCGCCAGTTGAAGACCGTATAGGCCGCGGCGTAGGACGAGTTCGCATCGTCCGTATAGACCCGGGATGCCCAGCGGCCGGACAGCGCGGTCGAGAAGCCGAGCGGTGCGTACGCCCAGCCGAGCTCCGCGTAAGCGGAGGTGGCCGGCACGCCCGGGATGCGGTTTCCCGAGAAGCTCACGCCGCCGGCGCTGAAGTCCTTGAACTGGGCGTCGAGCCAGGTGAAGGCAACGAGCGTCGAGAACCCCGCGCCAAGCACGCTATCTACCGCGAGCTCGGCGCCCTGCCGATTCGTCTTCGCGGCGTTCACGAAGGTGTTGCGCCCCGGCTGGATCTGCGGGCCGTTCACGATGTCGTCCTCGGTGTCGATGTAGAAGAGCGCCAGGTTCGCGCGCGTGTTCGCGCCGAGGTAGGCCTTCACGCCGATCTCCGAGTTCGTGCTGATCGCGGGCTGGAGGCTGAAGTTGACGCCCGGCTGCCCGTCGGGCCGGTAGGCGATCTCGGCGAACGTCGGCGTCTCGAAGCCTCGCCCGACCGCCCCGTATACGTTGACCGTATCGGTGACCTTGTAGAGCAGACCGAGGACCGGGCTCGTCCCGCTGTAGTTGATCGAGCCGCTGTCGTCCGGGTTCGCCGCGGTCACGAAATTGTCCTGCACCTTGAATGGAACGTACGTGTGGCGCACGCCCCCCGACAACTGCCAGCGCGTCGCGAACTCCCACTGGAACTGCAGGTACTGGTCGAACGCGTACACCGTGTCGCGCTCGTTGCGGCGCTGGGGACCCTGCACGCCGAAGTTGTTCACGAAGCCCTGACGGTCCTCCGCCATGTTGCTGTAGTCGAGACCGAGCGTGAACGTGAGTGGTCCGCCCGCGAGCTCGGTGGCACGGTTCCATTGCAGGCTGCCGCCGTAGAAGTCGCGATCGAGATCCACCACGCCGCCCGACGACGTGGGCGCCGCGCCGGTGAACGCGAGATACTGGTTGACGTCGCGATGGCCGCCGTACGCGATCGCACTGATCGTGTCCTTGCCCGTGACGCGCCGCTGGTACGCGAGCCCGCCCTGCGTCTGTCCGACGCTCTTGCGCGTATTGAACAGTTCGGCACCGGCCCCTGCCTGGCGCGGATTCTGCTGCAGCTGCTGCGCGGTGAGGCCGAGCGGATCCTGGGAGTCCGGCTGGTTCTGCGTGGTCGCGAGCACGGTCAGCGTCGAGTCGGCATCGGGAGCATACGTGAGCTTCAGGTTTCCGAGGTTGCGCTCGGCGGCGCTGTGATCCCGGTAGCCGTCGGTCATGAACCGCGACGCGTCCGCGATGTAGTTGAGCCGGCCGGCCTGGCCGCCGAACTGTGCGTTGGCACGCCACGTGCCGTAGCTGCCGAACGCGAACCCGGCGGAGAGCGTCGGCTGCGGCGGCCCGTCCTGGGTGAAGAGCTGAATGACGCCGCCCGACGCGTTGCCATAAAGCGCCGCAAACGGGCCGCGCAGCACCTCGATGCGCTTCGCGGTGTCGAGCGCGAAGCTCCCGGTCTGCCCCTGGCCGTCGGGCATGGTGAATGGGATTCCGTCCTGGTAGAGCTTGACGCCGCGGACGCCGAAGCTCGCGCGCGCGCCGAACCCCCGGATCGAGATCTGGATGTCCTGCGCGTAGTTGTAGCGGTTGTTCGCAACGAGGCCGGGCACGGGGCCTAGGCTCTCGCTGATGTTGACCCGCAGCTGCTGATCCTGGATCGCCGCCGCGTCCACCGCGTCGATCGACATCGGCAGGTCGAAGCTCTTCTGCTCGATGCGCGTCGCGGTGACGACGACCGGATCGGCCTGCACGGTGGGCGCCTGCGCGAACGCGTGCGGCGCGGTAAGGGCCGCGAGGGCGGCAAAAATCGGTCGGCCGTGGATGACCATCGCGCAAGGGAGTGCGATTCTAGTCCTGCTTTCGCGCGGCCCGTCAGTTGTGCGTGTCCGCGCCATGAGCGCCGCCGGCGAGGGTGATGGCGAGCATCGCCGGCGTCCGGTCAGTACAAGCTTGCCAGGTAGTGGGCGAGGTCGTCCATGTCCTGGTCGGAAAGCGTCTTCGACACGCTCGCCATATTGCCCGCGTCGTTGGTTCGTTTCGCGGTCTTGAAGTCCTTGAGCTGCTTCACGACGTACGCGTGGTGCTGGCCCGCGACGCGCGGAATCTCGTTCTGGCCCATGAAGCCCCCGAGGTGGCACATCGTGCACAGCACTTCGTCCGCCTTCTTCCTGCCGCGCGCGACCTTGGCCGGGTCGGGCTTGAAGTCGGCCGCCGGCCGCAGCTTCTGCGCGGCGAAGAACGCGGAGAGGTCGAACATGTCGTCGCGCGACAGATCCTTCACGAACGGGTCCATCTGCGGCTCGGCCCGGCGCCCCTCCTTGAAGTCCTTGAGCTGGAGGTAGATGTAGCGCGCGGTCTGGCCCGCGAGGATCGGGAACTGCGGCTGCGTGGAGTTGCCGTTCGGACCGTGACATGCGATGCACGCTTCGGCCTTCTTGCGGCCCTTCTCGACGTCCTGCGCGTGCGCGACGGCCGCGCCCGTGAGCGCGACCGCGGCGACGATGACTGCCTGTAGTCTCACTGAACTCGCCTCATGGACACTACAAAAACGAGGCCGCCCGTCGGCGGCCTCGAGGTCAAGTAGGATGGAACGATCAGGGCAGAGCGAACACGAACACGCTGTTGCCGCGCTTGAAGTCGAGCTGGGTGTTGCCCCCGCAGCCCATCGCGACGTACTGCTTCTTGCCGACCGTGTACGAGACGGGCATCGCGTTCGCGCCGGCGCCGCACTGGAAGCTCCACAGCAGTTTCCCGTTCGCCGCGTCTAGCGCCTTGAAGAGCCCGTTGCCTTCGCCGAAGAAAAAGAGGCCACCGCCGGTGGCGAGCCCGCCGCCGATCAGGGGCTGCTCGGTGTCGTACTTCCAGGCGATCTTCCCCGTGTCGATGTTGACGGCCGCGACGCGGCCCCACTGCTTCTCGCCGGGGATGACCTTGAATGCGCCGCCGAGCCACAGCTTCGAGCCGCCGGGGTACTTCGCAGGCTCCACGTGATAGGTCATCGGCTGGTGGAGGTTGAGCGCGTACGCGAGGCGCAGCTTCGCGTTGACCGCCATCGGGGACCACTCGACGCCGCCGTTCGCGCCCGGCAGCATGCGCGCGCCCTCGGTGGTCGGCAGCACCCACATGTTCTCCTGCGGCACCATCGCCTCGGAGAAGCGGATCAGCGAGCAATCCTTGCGGTCGTGGACGTAGACGTGACCGGTCTTGCCGCCGTGGATCACGCCCGGGATCGTCTTGCCGGCCTTGTCCTTCACGTCGACCAGGATCGGCGGGCTTACGGCGTCAAGATCCCACACGTCGTGCGCAACGTACTGGGAGTGGCACTTGTAGGTGCCCTTGTCCAGATCGATCGCGACCAGCGAGTCCGTGTACAGGTTGTCACCCGGACGCTCCGCGCCGTACAGGTCGGGCGAGGGGTTGCCGACGACGAACCACACCGTGCGAGTCTTGAGGTCGACCGACGGGTTCATCCACACGCCGCCGCCGAGGGTCTGGTAGAAGGAGCTGTCCTTGGCGAACGCCGCTTTCTCGGCCGCAATGTCGCGCTTCATGTCACGGCCGGTCGCGTCCTTCGGGTCCCATTTGCCCTCGTGGCCCTTCTCCGGGATGGTGTAGAAGGTCCAGATCAGCTTGCCGTCGTCCGCATTGAACGCCTTCACGAAGCCGCGGATGCCGTACTCGCCGCCGTTCGTGCCGATCAGGACCATGGTGTCGATCACGGTCGGCGACATCGTCTCGCTGTAGCCCTTCTCCGGATCCGCGATCTGCGTCTCCCACAGCAGCGCGCCGGTTTTCGCGTCCAGCGCGACGAGCTTGGCGTCGAGCGTGCCCATGAACACCTTGCCGCCGGAGATCGCGACGCCGCGGTTGTTCGGGCCGCAGCAGAAGGTCGTCACCGGCCCCATCGTGTGCTTGTAGTGCCAGAACTCCTGGCCGGTCGCAGCGTCGATCGCGTAGACGTGGTTGTAGGAGGTGGTCAGGAACATCACGCCGTCGATCACGATCGGCGCGGTCTCCATCGACTCGACCACCTCGGTCTGGAAGACGAACGCCGGCCGCAGGCTCTTGACGTTCTGCGCGTTGATCTGGCTGCCGGGGTAGAAGCGCTGCTGGTCGTAGCTGCCGTTCGTGTGCAGCCAGTTCACGCTCTGTCCGCCGGCCTTGGTCAGCGCCTCCTGCGAGACGTTGACGCTTTTCGGCGCGCCCCCCCCGGTGGTGGCGGGCTTCTGCTTCACCTCCTGCGCCCCCGCGCCAAACGCGAACGCGATCCCGGCTAAGAGCGCAGCACCCCTTGCGAAAGCAAACGTGTTGTTCTGCATGTGAGTCTCCTTTGGCGGGCTAGGACGGAGCGACCGCGCGGGCCGCGCGGGGAACAGCGAGAAGACCGGCGCCGGCATGCTTCGTACGAACCGGCACGGAAAACTCCCCCTGCCGCGACTTGCGTATTATTCTTCGGCCGGCTGCATCATAGGCTAGGGTCACGGACAGGGCAACTCAAGTCCGCGCCGGCCGCGTTTGACCGGGAGGCTTACATGCGCCTTGCAAGAAGCGTCGCCGTCGCTGGCAGCCTGCTCGTGCTCGCTGCCGTTGCCGCAGCGCAAAATCGCAACATCAACTTCGACATGCTGCAGGCCGCCCGGACCGGAAGCGAGGCCACGGTGCGCGCACTGCTCGACCAGGGCGCGAACCCGAACTCGCGCAATCGCTTCGGCGACACCGCGCTCAACAGCGCGGCGCGAACCGGCAACCTCGGAATGGTGAAGCTCATGCTGGAGCGGGGGGCGGACGTCAACCTCGGGAACCTCGCGCGGGTGACGCCGCTCATGGGCGCGGCGTACGGCGGCCACGCCGACATCGTGAAACTCCTGCTCGCCGCGAAGGCCGACGTCGCGCCTGCCGACCGCGTCCAGAAGACTGCGATGGTGTACGCCGCCGGCCAGGGCTGCACGCCCTGCGTCGACGCGCTGCTCGGCGCCGGCGTGGACGTGAACCAGCGCTACGCGAACGACGCGACAGCGCTGATGTGGGCGGCGGCGTACGGCCACGCGGACACGGTCAAGTTCCTGCTCGCGCGCGGCGCGGAACCCGCGGCGACAGACAGCCGCGGCAAGACCGCGGCGGCGATCGCGACGGAGGAGAAGCATGCCGCGGTCGCGGCGCTGCTCGGCGGATCGGCCCCGGGTCGCGGCCGTTCCGAGTGAAGCGCATGCGGCCGGCCAGAACTTCCGCCGCGGCGTGGGTTACCGGCGTCGCGCTGTTCGCGGCGGGTGCAGCGACGACGACGGCCATCGGCGGCACCGCGCTCGTCGGGAACGAGAATGGCGGCACGATTTCGCTGATCGACACCGCGAAGGACGAGCTCATCGGCGAGATCAGGACGGGAGGAAAGCCGCGCGGAACCGCGATCCATGCCGCCCGCAAGGTCGCGTACGTGTCCGATCAGCCGAACAACGCGCTGCTCGTCGTCGACCTGGAAAAGCGCGCGGTCGTGAGGAAGATCGATCTCGGAGAATCGCCCGAAGGGGTGTACATCTCCCCGGACGCCAGGCACGTCGCGGCAGCGGTCGAGCTCACGAACAGCGTCGTATTCATCGACACGGCGACCGATGCGGTCGCTTTCCGCGTCAAGATCAAGGGCGAGAATCCGGAGCACGCGGTGTTCTCCCCGGACGGTCGGTTCGTCTACGTCAGCGCCGAGGAGGACGACAAGCTGGAGGTGATCGACGTCGCAGCGCGCTCGCTGGTGGCGCAGCTCACGGTCGGCACCCGTCCGCGCGGCATCGCATTCACGCCGGACGGCGCCAAGGCCTACGTCGCCTGCGAGCGCGCCCACACGGTCTACGTGATCGATGCGCGCACCCACACGATCCTGCGCACGATCAAGGCCGGCGTGCGCTCCAACGGCGTCGCGATGCACCCGGACGGCAGGCGCGTATACGTTAGCAACGGCGGCGACGGCACCGTGATGGCGATCGACACCGCGACCGACCAGGTCGTCGCGACGATCCCGGTCGGTCGCCGGCCGTGGAACATGGCGATCACCCGCGACGGAACGAAGCTCTATGTCGCCAACGGCCGCTCGAACAGCATCTCGGTGATCGACACGCAGAAGAGCGCTCGCATCAGGGACATCGCGGTGGGCGAGACGCCCTGGGGCGTGCACATCCTCGACTGAGGCGGCCTCAGACGACCGCAAAGTTCCGCATCATCATCCCGTCCTCGTGTTCCAGGTTGTGGCAGTGGAACATGTAGCGCTGCGGGCCGAGGAACGCGGGATCGTCCGGCAGCGCGAAATCCACCGCCAGCTGCAGCGTCTCGTTCGGCCACACGACCACCGTATCTTTCACCCCGAGGTCGGTCGGCAGTCGTCCGGCACCCGCATCGGCAAGCGCGCGCGCCGGGCCGAAGGTCCCCTGCCTTCGCAGCACCCGGAAACCGAAGCCGTGCAGGTGCATCGGGTGCGGCATCGAGATTGGACTGTTCTTCACCTCCCACACTTCGCGGGCGCCGCGCGCGACCCGGAACGCGATCTCCGCCGGGGCGTACGGCGTGCCGTCGATCAGGAAGCCGCGGTGCTCGTCGAAATCGAGGCGAAGGCGGCGCACGGCGGCGCCGGGCGGCGCGGTGGCCTCCGCGAGCGCGGAAAGGCGATCGGGTAGCGGCGGCGCCTCCCCGCCCTCACCGGTGACCGCGAGCGAGAAGAGCGGCAGCCGGGCGCCCTCGGGAACGGGGGCGACGGCCACCGTGGTGCCGCGCCCGCAGATGTCGGCTTCCGCAAGCGTCGGAAAGCGCTCCCGCGCCGGGTGGCGGTGCGCGGCAGCGCCGGCCGGCGCGTGCAGCCGCGGATCGAACTCGACGCTGACGGCCGCGATTGCGCGGTGGGCGCCGGTATCGAGCGCCAGGTCCACCCGCTCGGCAGGATGGAGGAACACGCGGTCGAGCGGCACCGGCGAGCGCAGCAACCCGCCGTCGGTGCCGAGCAGGTGGAACGGAATCGTGCGCGGGCCGTCCGAAAAGGCGAGCAACAGCCCGCGCGCGTTGCAGGCATTCAGCACCTGCAGTCGCACCCAGCCGGGCGCAACTGCGAAGCGCGCGTCGAGCACGCCGTTCGCCGCCGCGCGGTTGCCGAGCCAGCCGAAGTGGCATTCGTTCGCGTCCGGTCCGTAAGGCCGGATCATGTCGCCCGCAACGCGCAGATCGGACACCGCCAGGGCGAGCCGGTTCGACGGCGCCAGAGCCATCGCCGCGTCGACCGCGGCGTCATCTTTGTCGGCAACGACGACCAAGCCGACGAGCCCCGAATAGACCTGCTCCGCGGTGAACCCGTGCGGGTGCGCATGAAACCAGTAGAGCCCGCTGCGGTTCCGGAGCCGGAACGCGAGCGCCTTCGAACCGCCGGGCGGGATCGGATCGAATCCCGCGCCGTCCTGCGCCTCCGCGAGCGTGAAGCCGTGAAAGTGAATGGTCGTGGGCTGCGGCAGCCGGTTCTCGATCACTGCGTCGAACCGGTCCCCCGTGCGCGCGACGAGGACGGGCCGCGGAACCCGCTCCACACCCGTATCCACGACGTAACGGCAGCGGCCGAGGGTGGGGTCGTCGCGCTCGACCGCGATCCGCCGCACGTCCTCCAGCGCGACGGTCCGGCTGCCTGCAATCGCAGTCCGCGGGGTCCGGGCGGGCGAGACGCACGCCGCGCCGACGGCGGCAACCGATGCGGCGAGAAATCCCCTGCGGTTCAAGGCACCGATCTGCCTAGTTGTTACGACCCGAAGGGCCACAGCCCCTCGGCCACCGCAAATTCAGCAAAACCGACACCTCCGGCGCCGGTTTTCACTCTAGTACGACTTCGGCAGGCCGAGCACCTTCTCGGCGATGAAGCACAGGATGAGCTGCGGGCTCACCGGCGCGAGCCGCGGGATCCACGCCTCGCGCAGATAGCGCTCGACGTGGTACTCCTTCGCGTAGCCCATGCCGCCGTGGGTCAGGATTGCCTGCTCGCACGCGCGGAATCCCGCCTCGGCACCGAGGTACTTCGCCGCGTTCGCCTCGGCGCCGCAGGGTTTCCCGGCGTCGTAGAGCGCCGCAGCCTTGAGCACCATGAGGTGCGCCGCCTCGAGCTCCATCCAGCAGCGCGCGAGCGGGTGCTGGATCGCCTGGTTCCGTCCGATCGGCCGGTCGAACACGACGCGCTCGCCGGCGTACTTCGCCGCCCGGGCGAGCGCCGCGCGTCCCAGGCCGACCGCCTCGCTGGCAATCAGGATCCGCTCCGGGTTCATGCCGTGCAGGATGTACTCGAAGCCGCGTCCGTCCTCGCCGATCAGGTCGGCGGCGCTCACCCGCAGGCCGTCGAAGAACACCTGGTTCGAGTCGACGCACTTGCGCCCCATCTTCTCGATCTCGCGCACCTCGACGAAGCGCCGGTCGAGGTCGGTGTAGAAAAGTGACAGGCCTCGCGTGCCCCGCGCTTCCTCGATCGGCGTCGTGCGCGCCAGGAGCAGCACCTTGGTGGCGACCTGCGCGGTCGAGATCCAGATCTTCTGCCCGCTCACGACGTAGTCGTCGCCCGCGCGCACCGCGCGCGTCTTGAGCTTCAGCGTGTTCAAGCCCGCGTCCGGCTCGGTGACCGCGAAGCACGCGCGGTCCCGGCCCGCAATCAGCGGCGGCAGCCAGCGGCGCTTCTGCTCGTCCGTGCCGAACACCACCGCCGGATGCAGGCCGAAGATGTTCATGTGCACCGCGGAGGCGCCCGAGAGCCCCGCGCCCGACTCGGAGATGGCCCCCATCATCAGCGCCGCCTCGGTGATGCCGAGCCCGGCGCCGCCGTGCTCGGGCGGCATCGCGATGCCGAGCCAGCCGGCTTCGGCGAGCGCGCGGTGGAAGTCGTCGGGGAAGCCGCCCTCGCGGTCGCGCGCGAGCCAGTATTCGTCCGGGAACCGCGTGCAGATCTTCGCGACCGCGTCGCGGATCTGCTCCTGCTCGGCGGTGAGCGCGAAGTCCACCGTCAGCCGCCGCCGAGCACCGTCGCGCCGTCCGCCGCCATCGCGTCGATCTCCGCGTCGCCGAAGCCGGCCTCGCGGAGGATCGTGCGCGAGTCCTCGCCGAGCCGTCGCGCCGGGAACGGCGCGTCCGGCGCGGTCGCCGACCAGCCGCTCGGCACGCCGAGCGCGCGCAAGGTGCCCTCGGTCGGATGGCGCTCCTCGCGCACGAAGCCGGTCGCCGCGAAGTGCGGGTCGTCGAGCAGCTCCTGCGGCGAGTTGAGCGGCTGGTTCGGGATGTCGGCCGCGTCGAAGAGGTTGCGCCACTCGGCAGTCGTGCGCGTCTTCATGATCTCGCCCACCCAGGCGTAGATCGCGGCAAAGTTGCGCCCGCGTGCGGCGTGCGTTGAGAAGCGCTCGTCGCGCGTGTAGCGGTCCAGATCGCCGATCGCGGCGAAGAAGTTCTTCCAGTGCTTGTCGTTGTAGATGAGCACGCAGAGCCAACCGTCCTTCGTGCGATACGGGCGGCGGTCGCGCGAGACGACGCGCGCGTAGCCCGCCTCGCCGGTGGGCGGCACGAAGGTGAGCCCGCCGCTGTGGTCGCCGAGCACGAACTGCGTCACCGACTCGAACATCGGCACCTCGACCGCCTGGCCCTTGCCGGTCCGCTCGCACGCGTAGAGCGCGGTCGAGATGGCGAACGCGGTGTGGAGCCCGGTCACCCGATCCGCCACCAGCACCGGGGTGAAGCAGGGCTCCGGCTCGCCGTAGCGCTCCATCAGCCAGGGAATCGCGGTCGCGCCCTGGATGAGGTCGTCGTACGCGGGCTTGTCGGCGTACGGCCCCTTCTGCGAGAAACCGCACGCGCTGACGTAGATGATGCGCGGGTTGCGGCGCGCGACGTCCTCGTAGCCGAGACCCAGGCGCTTCATCGCCGCCGGGCGCACGTTGGAGACGAACACGTCCGAGCGCGCCGCGAGCCGCAGCGCCGCCTCGCGCGCGGCGGGCTTCTTGAGGTCGAGGACGAGACTGCGCTTGCCGCGGTTGAGATTGAGGTGGATGTGGCCCATGCCGGGATGGCGCATCTCGCCGACGTGGCGCATGTTGTCGCCCTCGGGCGGCTCGAGCTTGATCACCTCGGCGCCGAGCTCGGCGAGGAGCTGCGTCGCGTACGGGCCGAGCACGACCGTGGTCAGATCGAGGACGCGGACGCCGGCGAGCGGACCGGGCACGGCGAGCCTACCCGCTCACTCCGGCTTGATGCCGGCTTCCTTGATCAGCCGGGTCCAGAGCGCGAGCTGATCGCCGACGTACTTCACGAACTCGTCGGGGGACTTCGACGGCCAGACCTCGAACCCGATGTTGGCGAGCTTCTCCTGCACGTCCTTCTCGGCGAGCACCGCGAGCACCTCGGCGTTCAGCTTGTCGACGATCGGCCGCGGCAGGCCCGCCGGAGCGAAGATGCCGTTCCACGAGGTAAGGTCGAACCCCGGCAGCGCCTGGGCGATCGGCGGCACGCCCGGCAGGATCTTCGTGCCGCGGGCTGGGGTCACCGCCAGGGTCTTAACCTTTCCGCCCTTGAGCGTCGAGAGCCCGGAGCCGAGATCGACGACGTACATCTCGAGCTGCCCACCGACCAGGTCGGTGAGCGCCTGCGGGCTCGACTTGTACTGCACCCCGACGATGTCCACGTTGGCCTGACGCTTGATCGTCTCCGAGGCGACCAGCGACGTGCTGTTGGGCGTGGCGTAGGAGATCTTGCCGGGGTTCGCCTTCGCGAAGTCGAGCAGCTCGCGCGTGGTGTTCACCGGCAGCTTCGGGCTCACCGCGAGCGCGAAGGGCAGCTCGCCGACGCGCACGATCGGCGTGAAGTCCTTGATCGGGTCGTAGCGCAGCGCCTTGAACAGGCTCGGGTTGGCCGAGAACGGGGTGTTGGTCGCCATGAACAGCGTGTAGCCATCCGGCTTCGCCTTCGCGACGTACTCGGCGCCGATCTGCGCGCTCGCGCCCGCCTTGTTCTCGACGAGCACCTGCTGCTTGAGCCGCTCGCCGAGCTTCTGCCCGACGATGCGCGCGACGCCGTCGGTGCCGCTGCCGGCCGCAAACGGCACGACCAGCGTGATGGGCTTCGCCGGATAGTCCTGGGCGGCAACGGTCGCGGCCGCGAGTGCGAGTGAAGCCGCGGCAATGGTCCGGCTGGCGCGGTTCATCGCTCTTCCTCTTTCTCGATCGTTCACTGGCGCACGACGTTCTTCGGGTCCTCGCCGTAGGGCGGCGTGTAGATCACCAGCACCTTCGCCGGCATCTCGCTCGTCACGGTGAAGACGTGCATCTCGTCCGGCGGGAAGTAGCACGCGTCGCCGGGCCCGAGCTCGCAGCGCTCGCCGCCCACCTCCGCGATCGCGGTGCCCTCCAGCATGTAGCACACCTGTTCGATGCCCGGGTGCGCGTGCGGGAGCGCGCCGTGGCCGCGCTCAATCGTACCGTGCACGACCTCGACGCGCTTCGCGCCGACGTTCTCGGCGTGGATCAGGCGCCGGTTGGTCGTGCCGGTGTGGTTGGCCGGATGATAGCCGGGCGCCTCGGCACCGCGGACGAAGTAACGGCTCGGCATTGCAGCGCTCCTACCTGAAGGTGATGGAGAGCCCGGGCAGCCCGATCCCGGCGATCGTGGTGCTCCAGGTCTCCCCGGGCGCGACGCGCAGCGCGCTGGTCAGAGTGCCGGTCGTCACCACCTCGCCGGCCGCGACCGGTGGCGACTGCGGCAGGTGCGCGAGCACGTCCGCAAGGTGCGCGAACGCGAGCAGTGGAGAATCGAGCACGTTCGCGCCGCCACCCTCGGCCGCCACCGCTGCACCCTTCTTCAGCGTGATGCGGAATTCGCGCAGCCGCTTCGCGCAGTCGGGGATCGATGCCACCGGCACGGGGTCGCCGACCACGAGGATGCCGTGCAACCCGTTCCCCGCAATCGTGTCCGCGACCTTGAATTTCCAGTCCGGGAAGGGGCTGTGCACGATCTCGAAGCCGGCCGCGATCCAGTCGATGCAGTCGAGGATCGCGGCCTCGCTGCGCGTCACCGGCGGCGCCGACTTGAAGTGCAGCACGATCTCGGGCTCGATGCGCGGCTCGGCGAAGCCCCCGATCGCGACCGAGGCGTGCCCGCCGCGCGGACGGAACAGCGTGGTGTCGTACACGAATCCCCAGATCGGCTCGTGCACACCGTACTCGTCCCAGATGTTCCGGTTGGTGAAGCCGATCTTGCGCCCCACCGGCTGCTCGCCGCGCGCGCGGCGCGCCGCGTGCACCCGGGCAGCAACTTCGTACGCGCGTCGCACGTCGAACGACGGGTCGCGCGTCGTGAACGGCGCCATCGGCTGCGGCGCGTCGAGCGCCGCGATCAGCTCTTCCGCGAATGCGTCCACTCTGCTCTCGCTCGGGTCGGGCGTCAGCGCCGGATGCGCGCCTGCGAGCCCCTTCATGCGTGATATCGCGTCACCCGGTCGACTTCATTTCTCGAGCCGAGGATCACGCCGATGCGCTGATGGAGCGCCGTCGGCTGCACGTCCAGGATTCGCGTACTGCCGTCGGTGGCCGCACCGCCGCACTGCTCGACGATCATCGCCATCGGGTTCGCCTCGTACATGAGCCGCAGGCGGCCGTCCTTTTGTCTGGCGTCGCGCGGGTACATGAAGATCCCGCCGCGCGACAGGATCCGGTACACGTCGGCCACCATCGAAGCGACCCAGCGCATGTTGAAGTCCTTTTCGCGCGCACCCGTCCTGCCGGCGAGGCACTCGTCGATGTAGCGCTTCACCGGCGGCTCCCAGTTGCGCATGTTCGACATGTTGATGGCGAACTCGGCGGTGTCCGCGGGGACTTCGATCGGCTCGCGGGTCAGGAAGAAAGTGCCGAGATCGCGGTCGAGCGTGAACGCGGCCGTGCCGTGGCCGACGGTGAGGACCAGCATGGTCGACGGGCCGTACACGGCGAAGCCGGCGGCGACCTGGTTGCGGCCGGGCTGGAGGAACGCCTTCTCGTCGGGCTCCACGCCGTCGGGGCACGGCAGCACCGAGAAGATGGTGCCGATCGATACGTTCACGTCGATGTTCGACGAGCCGTCGAGCGGGTCCATGAGGAGTAGATACTTGCCGCGCGGGTATTCGCTCGGGATCGGGAACGGGCGCTCCAGCTCCTCGGACACCATCGCCGCCAGCTGGCCCCCCCAGAGGTTCGCCTCGACCAGCACCTCGTTGGCGATGACGTCGAGCTTCTTCTGCGCCTCGCCCTGCACGTTCTCGGTGCCGGCAGCGCCGAGGATGTCGGCGAGCGCGCCCTTGGTGACCGAGTGCCCGATGCGCTTGACCGCGCGGGCGATCACTTCGATCAGCAGGCGCAGCTCCGGCGGAACGTTCCCGTATTGCCGCTGCTGCTCGATGAGGTACTGGGTGATGGTGGCGCGACGCATGCGGACTCTCCGGCGGCGGAACGCCCTCGATTATCCGTCCGAACGCGGGCCAGCGCACGGCGCGGCCCGGATGTGACAGAGTTTTGCGCGCCTGCGCTCCGGTGCGTGGTAGAAGGGCGGGGTGTTCGTCAACCGACTCGACGCCGGCAAGCGGCTCGCCCGCGCGCTCGACGCTGGCGACGCCGCACGACTTCTACGGCGTGAGCGTGTTCTACCGGGACTTCAGCCAGGTGACCGACGACGACGTGGTGCGCCTCCTGGAGGCGTCGCCGGTCAGCGCACCAGAGTGACCGGCACCTCGGCGAGGTGGACGACCTTGGTCGCCACCGACCCGAGCGCGAGGCCCGCCAGCGCTCCCAGGCCGCGCGTGCCCATCACGATGTGCCCGCAGCCCTGTTCGCGAGCGACGCGGGCGATCTCGACCGCCGCGTCCTCGGCGAGCTCCACCTTCGCCTCGTGCGCAACGCCGGCGTCGGCGAGGATCTTCCGCGCCGGCGCCAACGTGTCGTCGCCGCGGACGCGCAGGTGGTCGAGAATCGACTGCTGCGCCATGTGGAGGGTGTCGACGTCGCTCGGCGCAGGCTGGACGTTCACCAGAATGATGCGCAGGCGGGTCAGGTCGTGCGCGAGCTGCGCCGCGAAGCGGACCGCGCGCTCGGAGTGAGCCGAGCCGTCTACCGGCACCAGTACTTTCACGTTGTACGTCCTCCCGCCAGATCGGGTCGCAGCGCGAAGTCTACTCGACCAGCGCCCCGCCGCGCGGGCGGCCCTCCGTTCACCGCGACCACGTCGCGCGCAGCAGGTTCTCTTCTTTGTTGTAGTGGAAGTCGAGATCGCCCCTGTAGGCCGCCTGCACCGCCTCGGCGATGTTCCGGGCGAGGTGGGTGTCGGTGGTCGTGACGAGCACGCCGCCTTCGACATCCTCGATCGCCATGATCCGCTCGAGCGGGTGTGCGGCTTTCTCGGTCGCCTCGCGATTGCGCACCAGGTGCAGGATCTCGTCGCGGTGCGTGCCGAGGAACTCGCCCCGCAGCGTCACATAACCCGCCGGAAACCTGTCGTGGATGCGGTGGCAGGCCGGGCAGCGCGCCTCGTGCGCGCCTGCCGGAGCCGTTCCCCACGTCCAGCGCCCGCCGCCGTACACGGCGCCGCAGTCCGGGCAGCGCGTGGGCTCCGAGAGCTTCTTCTTCGACTTGTAGCTGTCGTGCACCAGCTCCTGGATCAGCTGCTCCCGCCGCAACGGGCGCCATCCACCACGTTCAGTTTTCATTGCTCACTCCTTTCCGGTACGCCGCGCCCGGGCGTTTCGTCACGTGCCCTCGCCCGGCGCGGCGGGCGGCGTTGCGTGCGCCTTCACCTCGCCGCGTTGCACGTGCGCGTACTCGTCGAGTTGGCGCCGCGCGGCGTCGAACGCCTCGCGCAGCGCGACATACACGTCCTCGTGATGGTCGCGGTTCGCAACGATCTCCTTGCCCGGCACCCGGACGTCGACGCGCACCGCGTAGTGCTTGCCCTGATGCTTGTGCCGATGCTGCGCCTCGACGGCCACCCGGCAACTCATGATGCGCGGGTGGAACGAACCGAGCCGGGCCGCCTTCTCGCGGATGCGGGTCTCGAGCGCTTCCGACTGCGGAACATCATGGAAGTTGATCTGGATCGGGACTTGCATGGTTTCTCTCGTTGGAAGGGATGGAACCGTCTCCACCTCGATTTCACCTTACTGCCCGGGTACCGGCGGACGTTTGACCTCCGTCAAACCGGTCGCCCCGGCCGCAACTGCCTGGACGGACTTGACATTCTGCCCCGCCTCGCCACGAAAAGCGACCATGAGCTCGGCGCGCAATTCTTCCTCGCGCTCGGCATAGCGCGGCGAGAAATGGAACTGCACCACGTGCCGCGCGCCGGCGAGGCGGGCGATCGTCCCCGCCTGCCGCGCGGTCAGGTGCTGCTTCTGCCCGGCGTGCGCGATGTCCTCTTCCAGGAACACGCTCTCGATGAACAGCAGGTCGGCGTCCCGGGCGAGCGCGGCGATGCGCGCGGCGTTTGCTTCATGGAAGACGACGTCGGTGACGTAGCAGAGCTTCCGGCCCTGAACGAACTCGAGTGCGTGCCTCAGCTCCCCGAACGCGAGCATGCGCTCGTGCGTACCGTCGCCGCCGTGCCACCTTGCGCGCACCGGCTGATCGTCGGTGGCGCCGGCGAGAGCGGCGGCCTTGAGCTCGCCCACCCACGGCCCGACCTTGAGACCCATCTCGACGAGCCGGTTCTTCCAGACGTTGACGTGGGTTTTCTCTTCAACCGCGAATCCGAGGCAGGGCGTGCGATGGTCGAGCAGCGCGCAGCGCACGCGAAACGACGCCTCGTCTGCGAGCACGCCGCCCGCGACGCGGCCCGCCGGCAGCGGCTCGCGGGCGAAGCCGGTGCGCGTGCGAAAGCGCGCGGCGCGCGTTTCGCCTTCGGCGTCGATCTCCGTCGCGTCGAGAACGAGCTCGACGTCGTAGCGATCGACGCGGTCCCAGGTGTAGGCCGCGAGGCGCCGCTCGACCTGGTCCACGAAGCCCGGCGGACCGAACAGCCGGATGCCCGCGTGGCGGCCGACGCAGATCCGGACCAGCCGGTCGAAGCCGATGAAATGGTCCATGTGCGTGTGCGACACGAAGACGTGCGTGAGCCTCAGCAGCTTGCGCGGCGGGAGCACGGCGTTGTCGCCGAGATCGAACAGCAGCGCGCGCCGCTCGAAGCGGAAGTCGACGTACACGCCGGGGTCGCCGAACGGGTCGTTCACGAGACGGGCGTCGAAGATGGCGCGCATTGCGGAAGCGGGACCGTGCCGGGAAGCAAAACGACGATCGGGTCTATTATGGGGCCATGCGCATCGCCGTCGAATGCTATTCCGGGTACCGTGGGGAGCAGGAGCCGCGGGCATTCACGCTCGGCGCGCGGCGCTTCGAGGTGCGCGAGCTCGTCGACCGCTGGCTGCATCCCGGGCAT
The DNA here is from genome assembly GCA_035456405.1 of Burkholderiales bacterium. GTDB lineage: Bacteria > Pseudomonadota > Gammaproteobacteria > Burkholderiales > SG8-39 > JAGVSZ01. The sequence continues at coordinate 30,137 of DATIDG010000013.1, forward strand.
CGCTATTTCAAGGTGCGCGTCGACGACGGACGGCAGTTCATCCTGCGTCACGACGGCAGGTCCGGCGAGTGGGAGCTCGCCGGTCTCGTAGGCCCCGGCAGGGCCGTGAGCGGCGACGGCATCACACGCCATTGACCGCAGTCAAGCCCCGCCGCGACGGCGGGCGCACGCTTTGGTTGGAGCATTGTCCGCCATGCGAGCCCAGCTCAGCCTGCTCGGATCGCCGTCGCCCGCCACCGCACCCTTCGAGATCGTCGAGCGCAAGGGCGTCGGCCATCCGGACACGATCTGCGATGCGCTGACCGAGGGGCTGAGCCATGCACTCTGCCGCTTCTACATCGAGCGCTTCGGCCTGATTCTCCACCACAACGTCGACAAGGCGCTGCTGTGGGGCGGCGCAGCGCGGCCCGCGTTCGGCGGCGGCGAGGTGCTGGAGCCGATCGAGATCTACATCGCCGGCCGGGCGACGCGCGAGGCGCGCGGCATCACGGTGCCGGTCGAGGCGCTCGCAGTCGAGTCGAGCCGCGCATGGCTGCGCGCGAACCTCCCCGCACTCGACCCCGAGCGCCACGTCCGCATCCACGCGTTGATCCGGCCGAGCTCGCCCGACCTGGTGGCGCTGTTCGAGCGGCAGCGCGCCGCGGGCGCCGCGCTCGCAAACGACACGTCCGTCGGCGTCGGGTTCGCGCCGCTCGATCCGCTCGAGCGCGCCGTGCTCGCCGTCGAGCGGCGCCTGAACGCGCCCGCGACCCGTGCCGCGCATCCCGCCATCGGCCCGGACGTGAAGGTGATGGGCGCGCGCGGCGGCGAGGCGTTGCGGCTCACGGTCGCCTGCGCGATGGTGGGCCGGCACGTGCGCGATCTTCCCGATTACTTCGCCTCGAAAGCGCACGTCCGCGCGCTCGCGCTCGAGGCGGCGCGCGAAGTGGCGGGAACGGCCAGCATCGACGTCGACGTGAACACCGCCGACGGCGAGACCGCGGACAGCGTCTACCTCACGGTCACCGGGACCTCGGCCGAAGGCGGTGACGACGGCCAGGTCGGGCGCGGCAACCGCTCGAACGGCCTGATTACGCCTTACCGGCCGATGAGCCTGGAGGCGGTGGCGGGCAAGAACCCGGTGACGCACGTCGGCAAGCTCTACAACCTCATGGCGACGCGGATTGCTCATGCGCTCGTCGACGCCGTGCCCGGCGTGAGCGAGGCGCATTGCTACCTTCTCAGCCAGATCGGAAGGCCCATCGACGCGCCGCAGGTGTTCGACGTGAAGCTGCGCCTGGCGGATCCCGACGCCCTAGCCAGCCTGCGCGCGCGCATCGAGGCCGTCGCGCACGACGAGCTCGCCGGCATCCACGGGCTGTGGACGAAGGTGCTCGCGGGCGAGTGCCCGGTGTGGTGACGCTCAGAGCGCGTGCCGCCGCGGCGCGCGGTGATCGAGCCGCGTGAGGCCATGCCGCCGGGCGGACGCCAGCGCCGCCTCGTACTCGTCGCGAGTGATCCCCCGCTCGAGCTCGGGGTACTCGTCCGCCCGGTAGCACGGCCGGTACTGGTCCATCAGGTTCACGTACGTGGCCGACGACACTTCCTCGGCGAGGAATTCGAGCACGCCCTCCGTCCCGGCGATGTTGTCCGGCAGCACGAGGTGCCGGACCAGCAGGCCGCGCTGCGCGATGCCGCGCTCGTCCACGACGAGGTCGCCGACCTGACGGTGCATCTCCTTCACTGCCTGGCGGTTCGCTGCGACGTAGTCGCGGACCTTCGAGTACTTGCGCGCGAGCCCCGAGTCGCCGTACTTCATGTCGGGCATGTAGATGTCGACGATACCGTCGAGCAGCTGCAGCGCCTCGAAGCTCTCGTAGCCGCCGGTGTTGTACACGAGGGGCAGGCGCAGGCCCCTCTTCGCCGCGATCTCCACGGCCGCGATGATCTGCGCGACGACGTGGCTCGGCGACACGAGGTTCACGTTGTGGCAGCCGTCCTCCTGCAGCTCGAGCATCATGCCGGCGATATCCGCCGGCTCGACTTCGCGCCCGGCACCGCGCTGCGAGATGTCCCAGTTCTGGCAGTAGACGCAGCGCAGGTTGCACCAGCCGAAGAAGATCGTCCCCGACCCACCCGACCCGCGCAGCACGTCCTCCTCGCCGTGGTGCGGCCCCCAGCTCGCGACCACGGCGCGCTCGCCGGTGCGGCAGACCGCGCCTTCGACGCCGGTGCGCCGGTTCACGTGGCAGTAACGCGCGCAGAGATCGCAGTCCTCCAGATGGCGCCACGCTGTCGCGACGCGCCGCGCGAGCTCGCCCGACTCCAGCAGCGGCGCATAGGCCGGGACGAACCCGACCCGCGCGTCGCGCGCGCGGGCCGTTCCGGCCGTCCGGGTCACAATGTTCATGATGCGATCGACACTACCCGGCGCCAGCGGCGATTCTTTGACCGCCGTCAACAGCCCGTCGCACGCCGGGGGTAACGTATCGTGCGGCGGAATGGCATTTGGCATTGCCCCTCATCCGCCCTGGCGAAGGCGCGCCAACCGCGCGTCGCATCCTGAATGCCGCAAAGGAGACGACCCGACATGGCCAAAATCGAGCGCTACGATCCGTTCTTCGACATCACCCGCACCGACCCCTTCCGCGGCGTGACCGAGCTCATGCGGCGTTTCTGGCGACCCGATCTCTTCAGCGAGATGGAGACGCTCGGCGACATCAGGCTCGACGTCTCCGAGACCGATAGCGCGTTCAAGGTGACCGCCGACATCCCGGGCGTGAAGAAGGAGGACATCTCCGTGTCGATCGACGGCAACCAGGTCGCGATCAATGCCGAGGTGAAGCGCGAGAAGGAGGAAAAGAGCGGGAAGACGCTGCGTGCGGAGCGCTACTACGGCAGGCAGTACCGCAGCCTGACGCTGCCGCAGGCGGTGGACGAGTCGAAGGCCGAGGCGAAGTACGCCGACGGCGTGCTCGAGCTGACGCTGCCGAAGAAGCCCGGCGCGGAGACGAAGCGCATCGCGATCAAGTAGCCGGCGGCCCCGCTCAGCGGCGGTCGGGGGGCGGCGCGCGCTGCCAGATCAGCTTGCCGTTCCGCCACACTTGACGCACGCGATGCAGGGGAACGGCGTGGATGCTGCCGTTCTCCTCGACCGCCTCGAGAGCGAAGTGCTCGCCCTTCTCGAAACGCACGTGGCGGAACGGCACGCGCACGATCTCGCGCGCCACGCGATCGAAGTACCCGATCTCGAAATCGGCCTTCCCGAACTCCGGGTCCCACTGGATGCGGTGCAGGAGATCCTGGATGGGAATCATCGCTGGCGCACCTCGACCCGCGCGAGGCTCCCGCTCGTGCCGACCTCGAACCGCACCGGCAGGAACTGCTCGATCAGCCCCATCGCGGTCCGGGCGTGGTTCGTGACGAGGCGCGTGGTGTAGCTGCCGCGGCCGGCGAGCGCGAGGTACACGAGGATCTGGTCGGCGGCGTGGATGTCGAGCGCCGCGCCGGCCGCGAGGTCGTCGGCCAGCTCCGCGCCCGCCTCGTCGCCGAGCATCTCCGCAGGCACGCCGCGCTGGGCGACGCGCCCAGCGCCGAGCACGGACCGCGCGCTGCGCGCCCATACGACGATCGCACCGCCCTGTCCGACCGCCTCCGCGCCGCCGAGCGTCGCGCTGTCGATGTGCGCCGGGAACGCCCCCAGTCGCGCGAGCGCCGCCGCGCGCATCCGCTCCGCGATGTGCGCCGGAAGGTTCGCCACGTGCGCGATGCCGTCGATGCGTCGGGGCCGCTCGGACGCATCCGGCGCGAACGGGCGCGGCCGCGCGGGCACGACGGCGACCTCGACCTCGCCACCACCGCGCGGGTAGTAGCCGCGCCGGCCGGCCCGGCATTCGACTGCGACGCCCATCTGGCGGAGCAGCGCGAGGAGCACATGCCGCAGATAATCAAGCGGCGGCGCGGCGCGCACGTCGGTGCCCCCGACGACCGTCACGCGCGAGCGTCCGGGCGCACAGCCGAGCACCGGCAGCAGCGCCTGCAGGACGAGCGTGACGCTGCCCGCGGTGCCGACATCGAATCGGAACTCCCCGCCGCGCAATGCGCCCGGCGCGAAAGTGAACGCTTGCGAGCGCAGCTCGAGTCCAGTGCACGCAGCGCCGCACAGGCTCGCGACCGCGCGCACCGCCGCGAGGTGCTGGGGCGCAAGGCCCGGCTTGTCGCGCTTCGCCCGGACGTTCAGCAGGCGCACGCCCGTCCCGGTGATCGCGGACAGGGCGACGGCGGTGCGGACCAACTGTCCGCCGCCCTCGCCGTAGGAACCGTCGATCTCAATCATGCGTGACACGAGGGCGGTCTGACTTGGGGGATCTACAAGGGGGCTCCCCCTTGTTCCCGCGGACTCCGCCGCCCTCGCCGTAGGAACCGTCGATCTCGATCACCCGCGCCCGCTCTCGCTGCACCCCGCAGGCGCCCATTCTCGCCGAGCCGGTCGACTGGAGTTGACATCCCGCAAACCGTCCGCCCGGCGTGGGCGGATCATGTTCTCCATGAGCGTCATGTTCGCATCGCGCACGGACGCGGCTCGCAGGCTCGCGGAGGCGCTGGGCCGCTACCGCGGCAGGAACCCGCTTGTGCTCGCGATCCCGCGCGGCGCGGTCGAGATGGGACGCGTTCTCGCCGACGCGCTCGGCGGCGAGCTGGATGTCGTGCTCGTGCGGAAGCTCCGTTCGCCGACGAGCGCGGAGTTCGCCGTCGGCGCAATCGACGAGACCGGCTGGGCGTACGTCGCGCCGTACGCGGCGCGCTACGGCGCCGATGCGGCCTATCTCGAGCACGAGCAAAGGGTGCAGCTCGAGACGCTGCGCAAGCGCCGGGCGGAGTACACGCCGTCGCGCCCGCCGATCGATCGGAAGGACCGGGTCGTTATCGTGGTCGACGACGGCCTCGCGACGGGCGCCACGATGCTCGCAGCGCTTCACGCCGCGCGCGCCCAAGCGCCCGCGCGTCTCGTCTGCGCGGTCCCGGTTGCCGCTCCCGACAGCCTGGAGCTCGTCCGCCCAAGCTGCGACGAAGTGGTCTGCCTCGAGGCACCGCCGGAGTTCTACGCCGTGGGCCAGTTCTATCGCGAGTTCGCGCAGGTCGAGGACGAGCAGGTCGTCGCGCTGCTCGCCCGCCTGCCGGAGTCCCCGGGGACCGCGCGATGAGCGCGCCGCTCGTCACGATCCCCGCGGGGACGGTCGCGCTCGAAGGCGTGCTCGAGTTGCCGGCAGGCGCTCAGGGCATCGTGGTGTTCTCGCACGGCAGCGGATCGGGACGGCACTCGCCGCGCAACCGCCTCGTGGCCGAGGCGCTGCGCCGCGGGAAGCTCGGCACTCTGCTCCTCGATCTGCTCACGACGGAAGAGGACCGGGACGTCGGGAACCGCTTCGACATCGATCTTCTCACCGGGCGTCTCGAGCACGCCGTGCGCTTCGTGCGCGCGCATGCGCCGACCCGGGCGCTGCCGGTCGGCCTCTTCGGCGCGAGCACCGGCGCCGCCTCGGCGCTGCGAGTCGCGGCGCGCCGACCCGACGACATCGGCGCGGTCGTGTCGCGCGGGGGCCGGCCCGACCTGACCGGCGAGCGCCTGCTTGCAGCGGTGCGGGCGCCCACGCTCCTCGTCGTCGGCGGGCGGGATCACGGCGTGATCGAGCTGAACGAGGCCGCGCGCGGCGCCCTCGTGCACTGCAGCCGCGAGCTCGCGATCGTGCCGGGCGCGACGCACCTCTTCGAGGAGCCGGGCGCGCTCGACGAAGTCGCGCGCCTCGCGACCACATGGTTCACGCGCCACCTGGCCCCCGCGCCGCCGCGGGACGAGCGCGAGGCGTGAGCTCGAAATACAGGAGAACGGACCGTGACGATCGAGGAGACACTCATGACACGCAGAACTCTGCTTCTGGCGCTGTGCGCCGTTATCGGCCTGCTTCCGTTTACCCGGACTGCGGCGCAGGAACAGCTACCCGCCGCGCTGAAGGGACGGTGGCTCGGAATGGGCCAGAAGGGCGGCAAGATTCCCATCGACTTTGCCTGGTCCATCCAGATCACGAAGCAGAACCCGGACGGGTCGATCGAGGGCACGATGAGCTTCGCGGGCCCGCAATGCAGCGCCAAGGAAGCCCCGATGACAGGAACTTTCGACGGGACGGAGCTGAAGGTCACGGCGCAGCTCGAGCCGAAGACGCAGTGCGGCGTGCAGACCTTCCGGATGAGGAAGGCCGGTGGAAAGCATCTGTTCGAAGGCAAGGGTCAGAACCGGGAAGGCTATCTCGACCCGAGCTGATCCGCGTCGACAGCGCTCCGGTCGCCGGGCGTTCGAGCACGCCATTCGGGTGATGCCGGATCGCTGAACGCGGGAGGAGTGACCACAACACCGGAGGAGGCACCGATGAGCCCCGAGCGCAAATCCCCCGAACCCGCACCGCCGCCCGAGCCCGAGATTCAGGAGGGCCACGGGCGCAGCCGCGTCAAGGACGACGAGGTGAAGCGGATCATCAAGCAGCACCCGCTGCGCGACGAGCCGCGCGTGGACAGCGTCGAGGAGAACGAGACACCGCGCCCGTGATCCGGGCGCAAGCGGCTAGGCGTGGTGCTTGCCCGCGCTGATGCGCTTCGCCTGCCGGCCCTCGCCGCCCGACTCCTCGATGAACTGGCCCTCGGTGCCGGCCGCGAGCTCGTCGAAGCCCGGATGCGCGACGTTCTCGCGGCTGAAGTACAGCTCGCGGCCGTCGCCGGTCTCGATGAAGCCGTATCCTTGGTCGGTGTACAGGCGCGTGACCCTGCCGTGCTGCGGAAGCGCGTGGGCTTTCACGTCGCCGCGCTGCTCGCGCGCCACCTCCTCGAGCTGGCGCCCCATGGCGTCGAACGCGTCGCGCAGCGCGACGTAGACGTCCTCGTCGTGGTCGCGGTTGGCCACGAGCTCCTGGTGGCCGGGCACGCGCGCGTCGATTCGCACTCGGAAATGGCGGCCCTGATGGTGGTGCTTGCGGAGCTCTTCGACGGTCACGCGGCAGCTCGTGATCCGCGGGTGGAACTCCTCCAGCTTGGCTGCCTTCTGCCGGATGTGCGCCTCGAGCGCCTCCGAGCGGGGCACGTCGCGGATGGTGATCTGGAGCGGAACTTGCAGGGAGCCGGTCATGGACGGAACCTCCGGGTGGCGCCGATGTGCTTCCTCTTCAACATAGCGGACCGGGCGGCCGCGTGTTTGACATCCCTCAACCGGCACCGCGATGACCCGGCTTGCAACGCTTGTTGATGCCTCGAGCCGCGTCGCCGAGACGGGCAGCCGGCTCGCGAAGCGAGACGCGATCGCGGCGTGCCTGCGCGCGGCGGCGCCCGACGAGATCGGGATCGCCGTGGCGTTCCTCTCCGGCGAGGCGCGGCAGGGCCGGCTCGGGATCGGCTACGCGACCCTGAGCGAGCTGCGCGGCGGCCCCGCGTCGCCCTCGCCGTCGCTCACGCTCGCCGAAGTCGACGGTGCGCTCGCGGGCGTGGCGGCGACGCGCGGCAAGGGCGCGGCGGGCGAGCGCGCGCGGCAGCTCGGCGCCCTGTTCGCCCGCGCGACGCGCGCCGAGCAGGACTTCCTCGTCCGGCTGCTGGTCGGCGAGCTGCGCCAGGGCGCGCTCGAAGGCGTGATGATCGAGGCGATCGCCGCCGCCGCGGGCGTTCCGGTCGGCGACGTGCGGCGCGCCGCGATGTTCGCGGGCGACCTCGGTGCAGTTGCGCGCGCGGCGCTCGTCGAGGGCGGCCCCGGGCTCGCGCGCTTCTCGATCCGGCTGCTGCAGCCGGTGCAGCCGATGCTCGCGCAGCCGGCGGAGGACGTCGGCGACGCGCTCGCGCGACTCGGCACCGCCGCGCTCGAGTGGAAGCTCGACGGCGCGCGCGTGCAGGTGCACAAGGCGGGCGGCGACCTGCGCGTGTACACGCGCAACCTGAACGACGTCACGGCCGCGGTGCCGGAGATCGTCGACGCCGTGCGCGCCGTGCCGGCGCGCGAGCTGATCCTGGACGGCGAGGCGATCGCACTCGGTCCGGGCGGTGCCCCGCAGCCGTTCCAGGTCACGATGCGCCGCTTCGGCCGCAAGCTCGACGTCGCGGCGCTGCGCGCCGAGCTTCCGCTCGCCGCCTTCTTCTTCGATGTGCTCCGCCGCGACGGCGACGCGCTCGTCGACCGGCCGGCGCGCGAGCGTTTCGCGGCGCTGGGCGAGGCGTTGCCGTCCGGGCTGGTGGTCCCGCGCCTCGTGACGAGCGACATTGCCGACGCGGAGGGGTTCTACGCGGAGGCGCTCCGGCGCGGGCACGAGGGCGTGATGGCGAAGGCGGTCGATGCGCCCTACGAGGCGGGCAGCCGCGGCGCGAGCTGGCTGAAGGTGAAGCGCACGCACACGCTCGACCTCGTCGTGCTCGCGGCGGAATGGGGGCACGGTCGGCGCCGCGGATGGCTGTCCAACCTTCACCTCGGGGCGCGCGACCCGTCGGGCGGCGGGTTCGTGATGCTGGGCAAGACGTTCAAGGGCATGACTGACGAGGTGCTCGAATGGCAGACCCGCGAGCTGATTGCGCGGGAGATCGCGCGCGACGACTACACGGTGCACGTGCGCCCGGAGCTGGTCGTCGAGATTGCATTCAACGACCTGCAGGCGAGCCCGCAGTACCCGGGCGGCCTCGCGCTGCGGTTTGCGCGCGTCAAGGGTTACCGCCCCGACAAGCGTCCCGGCGAGGCCGACACGATCGACACGGTGCGCGCGCTCTACGCCGAGCAGATGGCGCGGGCGGCGGCGTGAACGACCGTGCCTGCACGGAGCTCCTTCAGTGGGCGCTGCCGCGGCTCGAGCGCCGCTGGGCCGGCTACCGCAAGGTGCGGAGCCTGGTGTGCAAGCGGCTCGGCCGGCGGCTGCGTGCGCTGGCCCTCGCGGACTTCGATGCGTACCGCGGCTGGCTCGAGTCGCATCCTGCGGAGTGGTCCGAGCTCGATGCGCTCCTCGGTATTCCGATCTCGCGGTTCCACCGCGACCGCGGCGTCTTCGAATCCATCGAACGCGACGTGCTGCCGACGCTCGCGCGGGCCGCGCGCGAAGCGTCGCGCACGACGCTCGACTGCTGGAGCGCGGGCTGCGCCTCGGGCGAGGAACCCTACACGCTGGCGATCCTGTGGCGATTGCGCGTGCAATCGGCGTTTCCGGGGCTGGTGCTGCGGATCGTCGCGACCGATCGCGACGCCGAGTTGCTCGAGCGGGCCCACATCGGGTGCTACGCGGCGAGCAGCCTGAAGGAGTTGCCGCCGGACCTGCGCGGCGCGGCATTCGAGCCCCGGGACGGGCGGTGGTGCGTGCGCCCCGAGTACCGCGCGGTCGAATTCGTGCGCCAGGATTTGCGCGAGGGGATGCCGGCGGGCCCGTTCGACCTCGTCCTCTGCCGCAACGTCGTCGCGACTTACTATGCGTCGGCGGTCCAGGGCGAGATCATGACCCGCGTCGCGAGCCGCATGCGGCCCGGCGCGGCGCTCGTACTCGGCGTTCACGAGGCGCTGCCCGAGGATGTCACCGGCTTCGCGCCCTGGCCGGGCGCTCGGTCGATCTACCGGAGGACCGGGGCGTGAAGGAGGCTGCCCATGGCTGCTGAACGGATCAGGCTTCCCCCGCCCGACCGCGACGGCGGGATGCCGCTCGCCGCTGCGCTCCAAAGCCGCAGGTCGGTGCGCGCGTTCGCCGCTCGTGCGCTTTCGCCGGCGGAGCTCGGACAGCTCCTGTGGGCCGCGCAGGGTGAGGCCGACGCCCGCGACGGCGTGCGCACCGCGCCGTCGGCCGGGGCGCTTTACCCGCTAGTGCTCTTCGCCGCAACGGCGAACGGGGTGTTCCGCTACGTCGTCGAGGAGCACGCGCTCGAGCGGGTCTCTTCGCGCGACCTGCGAGGCGATCTGGCCGCCGCCGCGCTCGGCCAGCAGGAGATCGCGGAAGCACCGTGCGTGCTCGCGCTCGTCGCGGTGGTGACGCGCACCACGCGCAAGTACGGCGAGCGGGGCGAGCGCTACGTGCACATGGAGGCGGGGCACGCCACACAGAACGCGCTGCTCACCGCGACCGCGCTGGGGTTGGCGGGGTACCCGGTGGGCGCGTTCGAGGACGCGCGCGTGGCGCAGCTCCTGCGCCTCGGTCGGAGCGAGGCGCCGCTTTATCTCGTGCCGGTGGGCGCGCCGCGGTTCGCTGCGCAGGGCGGACGGTAGGCATGCGGCGATGCGGCACGGCCCACCCTCCTCCCGCCCGCTGCACTTGATCTAGACTCTGCACGGATTCTCCCCGTGCGTTGTCGATCATCATAGGAGGACGGCATGCGCAACAAGGCGATTGCATTCGCGTTCGCGATGATCCCGGTCGTTTCGGCCGGTCCCGTCGTCGCCCAGAGCCTCGACGATCTCAGGAACGACCAGCGCACCGCGGGTGACGTGCTCACCTACGGCATGGGCTACAGCAACCAGCGGTACAGCCCGCTCAAGTCGATCAACAAGGAGAACGTCGCCCGGCTCGTTCCGGTCTGGAACTACAGCCTGAACAACTCGCAGGGGCAGGAGGCCCAGCCGGTCCTCCACCAGGGGGTGATGTACGTCACCACGCACACCTCGACGGTCGCGATCGACGCGCTCACCGGCCGGCAGGTGTGGAAGCACGAGCTCGAGTTCGCGCCCGATGTGTTCAAGATGGCCTGCTGCGGGCTGGTGAACCGGGGCGCGGCGATCTACAACGGCAAGGTCTATCGCACGACGCTCGACTCGCACGTGATCGCGCTCGACGCCAAGACGGGCAAGCAGGTCTGGAAAAGCCAGGTGATCGACTACAAGCTCGGCCACGCGATGACCGGCGCGCCGCTCGTCGCCAACGGCGTGCTGATGACCGGCATCGCCGGCGGCGAGTACGGCACGCGCGGCTTCATCGACGGCTGGGATCCCGAGACCGGCAAGCAGCTCTGGCGGATCTTCACCACCGCGGCCGGGAACGATAAAGGCGCGGACACGTGGCCGGGCGACACGGCGCAGAAGGGCGGCGCCCCGACCTGGCTCACCGGCGCCTACGATCCCGAGCTCGACCTCGTCTACTGGGGGACCGGGAACGGCGGGCCGTGGAACGCCGAGGTGCGCAAGGGCGACAACCTCTACATCTGCTCGGTGCTCGCGTTCCGGCCGAAGACCGGCGAGCTCGTCTGGCACTTCCAGTTCTCGCCGAACGACCCCTACGACTACGACGCGACCGAGGTCGGCATGCTGGTCGACATGAAGGTCGGCGGCGCGCTACGCAAGGTGCTCATCCAGGCGAACCGCAACGGCTTCTTCTACGTGCTCGACCGTGCCAGCGGCAAGCTCCTCGCGGCGAACCCGTACGTCAAGGTCAACTGGGCCGACCGCATCGACATGAAGACCGGCCGGCCGGTGGAGTCGGAGGTCACCAAGCGCGTGCGCGCGGGCAGCGACGAGGATGTCTGGCCGTCGGTGCTCGGCGGCAAGAACTGGAGCCCGATGTCGTGGAATCCCGCCACCGGCCTCGCGTACGCCAACACGCTCAACATGAGCTGGCCGTACAAGCTCGTGAAGCCCGAGTTCAAGCAGGGCGAGTGGTACCTCGGGATCGACTTCCGCGGCGTCACGATGCCGAAGGACGAACCGCACGGCTATCTCTCGGCGCTGGATCCGATGACCGGGAAGTCGAAGTGGAAGGTCGCCTGGCCGAGCGTGCCGAGCATGGCCGGCACGCTGTCGACCGGCGGCGGGCTCGTGTTCACCGGCGCGGCGACCGGCGAGTTCCTCGCCTTCGACGCGCAGACCGGCAAGAAGCTGTGGCAGTTCCAGACCGGGTCGGGAATCATCGGTCTGCCGGTCACGTGGGAGCACAAGGGCAAGCAGTACGTGACGGTGGTGTCCGGCGCGGGCGGCGTATGGACGCTGCTCGGAGACGAGCGCTTCGCGGCGGTCCCCGCGGGCGGATCGGTCTGGACGTTCGCCGTGCGGTAGGGAGAGGACCGCCGCCGGACGCGGCGGCTGACTTTGGGGAGCACGAGCGGGTGTGGCCCCTCGGATCGTAAGGACTGGCTGGATGACGTCGGGTCTGCGCCGACCCCGCTCGAGGATCGCGACGGGGACCGCCGGGCTCGCACTGACCGTCCTCGTCGTTTCATCAGTCGTGCGTCCCGCGGCGGCGGATGCGCCGGGCGAGGCCGCCGAGTTCGACATCGGGCGCCGGCAATACCATCGCACGTGTGCGCAGTGCCACGGCCTCAACATGGTGAACTCGGGCGTGACGGTGTACGACCTGCGCAAGTTTCCGCTCGACCAACAGGAGCGGTTCTTCGCTTCGATCACCAACGGCAAGGGCAACATGCCGTCGTTCCGCGACGCGCTGGACGCGGAGCAGATGCGTTCGATTTGGGTGTACGTCAGCCGGCGGGGCAAGGCCCCGCAGTAAGCATGTCGATCAGGTATCGCGGCATCACTGCGCGGCTCGCGTGTGCGGCTGCGTGCGTGCTCGCGTGCGCAGCGGCTGCGGCCGATTCGACCGCGCCGCTCAAGGTCTGCATGGCGGACGGCAATGCGCCGCTCTCGTACCGGGTGAACGGCGAGCCGCGCGGGCTCGACGTAGCGCTCGCGCAGGGGATCGCGTCCGAGGCGGGCCGTCCGCTCAAGGTCGTGTTCTTCGAATCCGAGTTCGAGCGCGACAAGTCGCTCGCGCACGAAGTGAACGCGCTGCTGTCATCGGGCGTGTGCGACCTGGCGACCGGCTACGCGCTCTTCGCGTCCGATCTCGGTGCGCCGAGCCGACCGACCGCACGCACGCCCGATTTCGACGGCGCGAAGCCGCGACGCCAAAGGCCGTTCGTTCCGCTCGGGAGCCTGGCCGCGACGCGTGCGTACCAGGCGATGGCGATGGGCGTCGTCACGCGCGACTCTGCGCTCCGCGTCAATACCCTCGCGGACCTGCAGGGCGTGCGCGTCGGTGCGGTCACCGGGACGATGGCCGGCTCCGCGCTCGTCCTGTACCGCAACGGCATCCTCATCAAGGGGCTCGTCACGCTGTCGCAGCGCGAGGACCTGCTCGCGGCGCTCGAGGCCGGGCGGTTCGACGCGACCCTTACGCCGCTGAGCCGGTACGACGCTTACCGCCTCGCTCATCCGGATACTAAGCTTGTGCGCGCGGCGTTCGTTCATCCGCTGCGAATCAACCTCGGCGTCGTGGGACTCGAGAGCGAGCCCGCCGCGATCGCCGCAGGCAACGGCGCGATCGAGCGGGCGCTCGCGGGCGGCGAGCTGGCACGTTGGGCTGAGGCGGCCGGCGCGACGTGGATCCGGCCCGTGCCGCCGGACGTTCAGCCCGCGTTCACGATGGGCAGCCTGCGGAGCGACTGACCACCCCCTCCGCCCGCCACGTCCACCTGACGCAGCGCCCGCGCGAACGCCGTGAGCCGGGGAGCACTCGGGAAGTAGAAGAGGTGGGCGGTGCACCTGCAGTCGCTTGCACCGAATCCCGGCATCGGAATCGATGCGCCGGCGAGTCCGCCGAGCGCTTCCGCCCAGACGTGCTCGCGGCGGACGGAGTCGAGCACGTACCAGACCTCGACGATGTCGGCTGCGCGTTTCAGATAGTCGATGTTCCAGTGAGCCGCGCGCGTGTGGTCAAGGTGGCGGCCGACACGCGCCTGAAGCCCGCCCGGTCCGAGGGCGCTGCCGACGTAGACGTAGACGCCAGAACGCAGGTGGATTGACCCTAGCCTACCCACCGCGAGTCGCGCAGGTCGAGCGTTCCCGAGGATCAGCGCGTAGGTGCCCGGCGCGGACTCTAGCGTGTTCGCCGCGCGCACGTATCCCGTGTTCATGCGCGTCGGTCGAACATCAGGGGCTGACTACGCTCGACCCGCGGTAAGCGCCACTACCGCGTTCCCCAGCCCTTCGACGACCTTCGCCATGCGGGCATAGTCGATCCGGTCGGGCGTGTCGGTCGCCTGATGGTAGTGCCGGTAGCGGTAGAACGCCGTGTCGGTGACCATCACCCCGGGATAGCCCTCGCGCCAGAACGAGAGCTGGTCGCTCCACGACACGCCTGGCACGATCCCCGGGCTGGCGAGTTTCTCCGCCGGGAAGTCCGACCCGCCCTTGAACGCGCTCACCACCTGGCGCAGCGCACCCCGCGAGCGCAGGTTCGAGACGAAGGCGATGAAGTTGCCGGCCTCGGGATAGAAGAAGCCGAAGAGCGGCGGATACGCCTGGCTCCCCGCCGCGTCGCTGTAGCACCCGAGCATCTCCAGCGAAAGCATCACGCGAATGTCGTCGCCGCGCTTCCGCGCCGCGCGCGCATACACGCGGCTTCCCATCTCCCCGAAGTAGAAGAACGGCGGCTCCTCGTTGACGAACGCTACGAGCTTCACGGTGCGCGCGGGCCGCGCATCGCTCAGCGCCCGCGCGATCTCGATCACCCCCGCCACCCCGCTCGCGTTGTCGTCCGCGCCGGGCGAGCCGGGCACGGTGTCGTAGTGCGCCCCGACGAGCACGATCTCGGACGCACGGCGCGCGCCCGGCACCGTCACCTCGAGATTCGACGACTCGACGCCCTGGGCAAGATAGGTCTGCCGCGCGACCTCATAGCCGAGCGAGGCGAGCTCGCCGGCGATGAAGCCTTCCGCCGCGTGCAGGGCCTTCGGCCGGCCGACGTGGCGCTCACCGATCTCGCCGGCCAGCGCTTCGACGTGGCGTCTGAGCCGGGATTCGAGCGCGGCGGTCAACTCTTCTTGTTTGTCTTGGCGTAGAACGCCGAGAACAGGGGCGCCACCCGCTCGCTCCCGCACTTCGGGCACCGGGCCTGGTGCGCCGCGTGCTCCGCCACGTGCTCGTGCCGCTCGAAAGTGTGTCCGCAGTTCTCGCAGCGATATTCGTAAGTCGGCATAGTTCCCCTCCTCGAAAGTCCACTTGCGACCGGTTAGACAAGGTCGACACGGCCCGCGGTTCCATCCGCGGGCGGGTGCTTCACCCCGACCCCGGCTCCAGCATGCGCACGATCTCTCCGGGCAGTCGGTCGCGGTTCTCGCGTGTCAGGTGCACGAGCCGCGCCCGGGGATCGCGCTTCACCTCCTCGATCAATCCCTCGCCCCGGAGCGCCACCGTCGCCAGGAGCGGGCGCGAGCGCGCGAGCAAGCCGCGCACCGCCTCGACGAACCCCCGGGCGAGGCACTCCATCTTGCCGATCTCGTCGATGACGTACAACGCCACCCCCGCGTCGGGCGCCAGCACGCGCCGCGCGACCACGTCGATCGCCGCAACGTCCACCCCATACTTGCCCACGCGCGGCGCACCGGGCCGGCGCACGTCGGCAATCGTGCGCTCTTCGCCGTCGAACGTCACGAGCCGGAACCCCTGACGCACGCCCCGCTCACGCACCTCCTCGGTGTAGAAGCCGCTCAACGGCCCGACCTGAAGCCCATCGCACACCCGCCGCAGCGCGGTGGTCTTGCCCACGCCGGGCGGTCCGGTGAGGAGCAGCAGCGGGTTCACCGCGGCCGCTCACCCGTCGATGAGCTCGATTCGGCCGTCCTCGCGCACGCGCGCGCCCGTGCCGAACTGCCGGCCTTCGCGCGAGAGGAGCGCCGCGAGCCACTCCGCGTCCTCGCGCGAGGCGCGCTGTACGCGGAAGCGCCGCATTTGCGTCGGCACGAGCTCGAGCCGCACCAGCGCGCCGGTCGCGGCATCCAGGGTCGGGAAGTACATGAAGCTGAGGTCGCCGCGATACGACTCGTACCCGCTGATCCCCTCGTAGTCGTTCACGAAGTCGCCGCAGCCGTAGAGCACGAGCTTGCCCGCGTGCACCTCGATCGCCTTCGGATGATGCGACGAGTGGCCGTGGACGACGTCGATGCCCGCCGCGTCGATCAGCCGGTGCGCGAAGCGCCGCTCCGCCCGGCCGATCGCGTAGCCCCAGTTCCCGCCCCAGTGGATCGACGCGACCACGACGTCCCCCGGCCGCTTGACCGCGCGCACGCCGCGCGCGATCCGGTCCGCATTGCGGTCCGACAGGTCTTCGAGCACCTCGACGCCGGGCGCATCGTCGGTCGCGGCCCATTGCGGCGGGACGCCGCTCGACGGCATCCCGAACGCGGCAACGAGCACGCGCCCGCCCCGGGCGAGCGGAAGCTCCGCGAACGCACGCGCCTCGGCGCGGTTCCGCCCCGCGCCCGCGGTGCGAAGCCCCGCGGCGCCCAGCGTGTCGAGCGTCTCGACGAGCCCCGCGCGCCCCCAGTCGAGCACGTGGTTGTTCGCGAGCACGCAGCAGTCGATGCCGGCCGCGGTCAGGCACGTGACGTTCGCCGGGTGCATGCGGTAGTTGATGCCCTTGTCGAGCCAGTCGTCGCTTGTCGTGACCGACGTCTCGAGGTTTACGATGCGCGCGTCCAGTGTCACCCGCGCGAGCTCGGCGAGCGCGTCGCCCCAGATGTACTCCGGCGCGACGCGCCGCGGAATCGCGCCGTGTGCCGACTCCGCCAGCGCGACGTACCCCAGAGCGTTCAGCACGAAGGACTCGTGCAGGGTCGGGTCGCTGGGGTGCGGAAGGATCTGGTCGATCCCCCGGCCGGTCATGACGTCGCCACAGAGAAAGAGCGTAATGGGCTGCATGCGAAGTGCAAACGGCGCGCCGCAATGGCGTACGCTTCAACCTATCCCGGTCGCCCGCGGCCGTGTTGACGGGGGTCAACCCGGTCCGGACCGCTTTGAACTCGCTCAACTTCGAGCCGGCCAGCGCACTTACAGTGTAGAGGGTTTCCTCGTGAGACCGCACATGGCGATGAGATCGGCATCGATCTGTCGATGAACGGCGATCGGATCGAGTGGACGGCCTTCGAGCTCCTGGACGGCGTCCGCCGTGCCCAGGGCGCGGCGCTCGACGCGCTGGGGCTCGGGCCGATCGAGACACCGTACGAGACGGTGCTGAGCGAGCCGGGCGTGAGCCTGAGGCGGTATGGCCGCGGGAGCGATAGGGGCCCCGCGGTGCTGCTCGTGCCGGCGCCGATCAAGCGGCCCTACATCTGGGACCTCGCGCCTGAGGTGAGCGTCGTGCAGCGCTGCCTGGCCGCCGGGGTGCGGCCGTTCCTCATCGAGTGGCAGCCGGCGGAGCGGGACTTCGGCCTCGCGGCGTACGCCGAGCGCCTCATACTCGATTGCATCGACGCGACGGGAAGCCGGGACGCGGTGCTGGTCGCGCACTCGCTCGGCGGGCTGTTCGCGGCCGTGTTCGCGGCGCTTCATCCCGACCGCGTGCGCGGCCTCGTGCTGCTCGCCGCGCCGCTCCACTTCGCGCGGGACGTCGGCATCTTCGGCGCGATGGTCGACGGCGTACGGCCCGACGATCTGCCCGCCTCGATCCCCGGCTCGTTCCTGAGCTCGGCGAGCTTCCGGGCGTCGCCCGGCACGTTCGGCTGGGACCGGTGGGCCGACTTCCTGTCGAGCCTGCCCGAGCCCGCGGCGCTCGGCACCCACCTGCGCGTCGAGCGCTGGACGCTGGACGAGTTCGCGCTGCCCCGCCGCCTCTTCGCGGAGCTCGCGCAGCGCATCGCGCGCGAAGATGCGTTCGTGCGCGGGACGCTGGAGATCGGCGGCCGCACGGCGCGGCCGTCGCAGGTGACCGCGCCGCTCGTCTGCGTGCTCGACGAGCGCTGCCGCGTCGTGCCGCCCGACGCCGTCATGCCTTTCTACGCCGCGGCGGGCAGCGCGGACAAGACGCTGCTCCACTACGACGGCGACGTCGGCGTCTCGCTTCAGCACGTCGGCGTGCTGGTCGGCAGGCACGCGCACGCGCGGCTCTGGCCGGAGATCCTGCGGTGGATCGTCGCGCGGTCGGTTGCCGGTGGGCCGCAGGCGGAGCAAGCGGCGTGAGTGCTGCCCGCGGCGCCGACCCGACGGCCGCGCGCGCGGGCCGCGCCGTCGCCCTGGCCGACAAGGTCGCGTGCCTGCGGCGCGCGGAGAGTTATCCGGAGCCGACCGCAAGCGTCGCGGCGGTCGAGACGCACATGTCGTGGGTCTTTCTCACCGACCGCAACGCCTACAAGCTCAAGAAGCCGGTGCGCCACGCCTTCCTCGACTTCTCGACGCTCGACGCGCGGAAAGTCCGCTGCGAGGACGAGCTCCGGCTCAACCGGCGCCTCGCGCCGGACGTGTATCTCGACGTGGTGGCGCTGACCGCGGATGCGTCGGGGCGACTCGCGATCTCCGGCGACGGCGAGCCGGTCGAGTGGCTCGTCAGGATGCGCCGCCTGCCGCGCGACCGCATGCTCGACGCCGCGCTCGCGCGCGGAGACGTGCGCGACGAGCAGGTCGCGGCGCTCGCCGAGGTGTTGTCGGCGTTCTATCGCAGCCTCGCACCGGTCCCGCTGTCGCTCGCCGAGTACCGCAGCCGCCTCATGGCGGACATCGAGGCGTGCCGGAAGGAGCTCGGCGACCGCTCGCACGGGCTCCCCGGCGATTCGTTCGCCGCGACGGCGGACACCCTCCTCGCCTTCGTCGCGCACGAGTCCGACCTGCTGGAAGCGCGGCTCGACGCCGGCCGCATCGTCGAGGGGCATGGCGACCTGCGGCCCGAACACGTGTGCCTGCTCGAGCGGCCGGTGGTCATCGACTGCCTGGAGTTCAACCGCGAGTTCCGAGTGCTCGACGTCGCCGACGAGCTGGCCTATCTTGCGATGGAGTGCGCGCGCCTCGGCGCGCCGGCGGTCGGCGATGCGATTCTCGCGGCGTGCTGCGAGCGGATGGGCGACCGCGTGCCGCCGCAGCTCCTCGGCTTCTACCGCGCCTACCGGGCGCTGGTCCGCGCCAAGATCGCGGCGTGGCACAGCAAGGACGTGCCTCCGGCCGAGATCACGAAATGGCACACGCGGGCGCGGCAGTACCTCGCGCTCGCCGCGACGTACGCTCAAGCCCGCGGCTGAGCGCTCGACGGGTCCGCGAGCAGCTCGTTGATCGATCCGCCCTCGTGGAGCCGCCGGATCGCCTCGGCGAAGAGCGGTGCGACGTCGAGCACCGAGAGTTTGTCCGCCGCGGGCCCGCGCCCGAGGCGGAATGGCGGCACCGAGTTTGTCACCACGACCTGCCGCAGCACCGGATCGCCGAGCACCTCCGCCGCGTTGCCGACGAACAACCCGTGCGTGGCGGCGGCGTACACCGCCGTGGCGCCGTTCGCGCGGCACGCCGCGGCGGCGCGGGCGAGCGTGCCGCCGGTGCTGACCAGATCGTCGACGATGATCGCGACCTTGCCGCGCGCTTCGCCGACGAACGCCTCGCCGCTCACCACCCCGAGGGCCCGATGCTTCTCCACGAATGCGCCGGCGACGCCCCGGCCGAGCGCCGCGGCCAGGCTCCGGCGCAGCGCCTCCGCACGCTTGGTGCCGCCCGCGTCGGGCGAGACGACGACCAGGTCGTCGGCGGCGAACAGCGACGCGAAGTGGCGCGCGAACAGGGGCCGCGCCTCGAGATGCACCGTCGGGCAGCGGAAGGCGTTCTCGAACGCGGCAGGGTTGTGCACGTCGATCGCCACCACCCGGTCGACGCCCACCGCCTCGAGAGCCGCAGCGACGTAACGCGTCGTCACCGGATCGCGGGGCTGCGTCCGGCGATCCTTGCGCGCATAGCAGAGATAGGGGATGACCGCGGTGACGCGCTCCGCGCCGGCGTCCTTGAGGCAGCCGGCGAAGAACAGCAGCCGGCACAGCTTCTGGTCCACGCCGCGCTCCGGTTCGCCGTAGAGGGAGTGGACGACGAACGCGTCCTTGCCGCGGACGCTGACGAGGGGCCGCACCTTGTGCTCGCCATCCTCGAAGTCGCGCTCCTCGTGCGGCGAAAGCGCGACGCCGAGCGCGGACGCCACGTCGCGGCCGAAGCCGGCGGTGGCGTTCAGGGCGAAGAGGCGCAGATGGTCGCGCAACACGGCGCTGCACCCCAGATCATGCCGCCCCGTGCAGAGGATTACGCCCCAGCCCCCGCGACCTCCGGGGGCTACGCCTCCTAGGCGCCAAAGGGGCGTTAAATTCAGTATTCACCTTCGTGCGCGTGGGGCGTTGACCTTCGTCAATCGAGCACGGTGGACCGCGCCGGTTCAGTGATCCTCGATGCGCGGCACCGATTCCTCGGCTGGCGCACCGGTCTCGGCGTCGATCCAGTCGGCGATGCCGATTTCGGCCTCGGCCTCCTCGACCGACTCGCCGGGCTCGTAGGGCGTCTCCGCGGCGGCCTGCATGTCCGTGACCGCTTCGATGAGCGTCGGGAACGGCCCGTACTCCCGGCCGGTGTCCTTCGCCTGCCAGTAGAAGCCATCGGGCCGCTCGATGATGCGGGTGCGATCGTACTCGGGAGGGGTTTCCGGAATCTTCTGTGTCATGGCTGCACCTGTACTGTCCTTCGCGCTGTATTCCTCGAATTGAGCGTAGGCCCCCGCGCAACCG
The DNA here is from genome assembly GCA_035456405.1 of Burkholderiales bacterium. Classification (GTDB taxonomy): domain Bacteria; phylum Pseudomonadota; class Gammaproteobacteria; order Burkholderiales; family SG8-39; genus JAGVSZ01. The sequence continues at coordinate 50,606 of DATIDG010000013.1, forward strand.
GCCCGTTGACCTCCGTCAAACCGGGGCGTGCGGCTCCCGGTAGCTTGGATGAGGGACCGGGCAGGAGTCACCGATGAACGAGGCCGCACTGCCGAGCCGGCGCGATATCTGGATCCACATGCTGCTGTATCCGGGGCACACGCTGCCCACCGCGCTCGCGCCCGTGCTCGTCGCGGTCGGGCTCGCCGTCCACGACGGCGTGTTCGCGGCCGGGCCCGCGCTCCTCGCCCTGCTCGCCGGCTGGCTGGTCCAGCTCGGCGGCGTCCTGACCGACCACCATGAGAACCTCGTGTGGCACCCGAGCGACCGGGAGCATCCGCAGCTCGTCCGCGCGCTGCGACAGGGGTCGCTCACGCTCTTCGGCCTCAAGGCGGCGATCTTCGCGTGCTTCGGCGTCGCGCTGGCCATCGGCGCATATCTCGTCCACCTCGCCGGCGTGGCGGTGCTCGTGATCGGGCTCGCGAGCATCGCCGCCGCGGTGCTGTACTCCGCAGGCCCGTCCCCGCTCGGGTCCCGCGGGCTCGCCGACCCGCTGTTCTTCGCCTTCTTCGGAACGGTGTCCGTCGTCGGCGCCTACTACGTCCAGGCCGCTCCGGCGGCCGGGCCCGTCGAGTTCTGGCAGTTCGTGCCGGCTGCGGCGCCGCTCAAGGCGTTCGCGCTCAGCCTCCCGATCGGCGCGCTCACTACCTGCATCCTGATCATCGACGACATCCGCGACCGCGAGTTCGACGCGGTGAAGGGCAAGAACACGGTCGCGGTGCGGTTCGGCGCGCAGTGGAGCCGCGCGGAGTTCATGGCGCTCCTTGCGTTTGCCTGCCTCGCACCGCTGTGGCTCGTCGCCGGGCTCGGCTACGGCGCGTGGCTGCTGCTGCCGCTGGCGTCGCTGCCGTACATGGCGTCGACGGCGCGCGCGGTGCTGACGCTCGACCGCTTCGAGGCGCTGGTGCCGATGACGCCGCAGATGGCGCGGCTGCTGGTGCTCTACGCGACGCTGCTCGCCTTCGGCGCCGCGCAGCCCTGAGGGTCAGAACTCGGCCAGCGAGCCGACGAAGTCCGCGAGCAGCGCGTTGACCCGTTCGGGCACGTCGATCTGCGGGAAGTGGCTGACGCCGGGGATCACCTCGATGCGCGCGTACCGGACGCGGCGCCGCACCAGGTCGAGCCACGGCGTGGTCTCGCCCGCCTGCATCGGCACGCGCCTGCGGTCGGCGCTGAACGTCGTCGACTGGATGACCATCAGCGGCACCCGGACCGCGTCGAGCGCCGCGTCCATCTCGCCCGCGTCCCAGCGCGCCATGCGCGGGAAGAGCACGGCGCCGACCGCGCCCGGGAGGCGCTTCGCGCGTCCGATGATGCGCGTGGCGTCGGCACCGGGATGGAAGAACATCCCCTTGAAGAGCGCCTCCGCGAACGCGGGATAGCCGATGAAGTCGATTGCCGAGCGCATCGCTTCCTCGGCCTGCGCGGGGTCGCCGGTGCCGAGCCGGCTGCCGTCGATCAGCACGAGCCCCGCGACGCGCTCCGGCGCGCCGCGGTACGCTTCGAGCACGACGCGCGTGCCCATGCTGTGGCCGACGAGGATCGGCTCCTTGAGATCGCGCTGCGCCAGGAGCCGCGCGACGTCGGCGCCGAGCGTCTCGATGGAGCACGCGTCCGGCCCGGCCGGCGTCTGCCCGTGGCCGCGCAGGTCGCACGCGAGGACCGTCTGCGCCGTGCGGAACGCCGCGACCTGCGCCGCCCAGTCGGTGTGATCGCACGCGAAGCCGTGCACGAAGACCATCTCCGGCACGCCGCTGCCGGCGGCTTCGACGAACATCTCGACTGACACCGGCGACGGACCCGGCGCTATGCCGGCTGGGGCTTGCTCCCGCAGCCGCAGGCACCGCACGACGCGCAGACGGGCTCCGTACAAGTCGCGCATTGCACGCCGATCGCCCGATCGATCGTTTTCCCGCAGGCCGCGCAGCGCACGGCGCGGCGGGACTTCGTGGGCGCCACCTCGGCGACTCCGCCATAGGGGAGACCGAGACGTTGCAGGAACCCGCGATGCTTCGCGATCGTGTCCTGTTTGCGCTGCGCGAGCTCGCGCTGCTGCTGCAGGCGCTCCGCCTCCAGCCGGGCCACTTCGGCGCGCGCCTCGGCTTCGTGCTGCTGCCGCCCGATCTCCAGCTCGAACTCCGGCCAGCGGGACTCCAGCGCCTCGAGCTCCGCGGCCGCCTGGGCCGATTCTTCGGGCGCCAGTCCGCGCAGGTAGTTCCGGGCGAACGTGTAGGCCGGCGCCTCCCAGCTCGCCCGCTTCGCGAGAAACGTCGTGGAATCCCGGCAGCGGAAGAACAACAGGTCTCCTTTGACTCCGGGCCTGTTGGACGAAATGCTGCGATCGAGGACCACCCAGCCGTGCTCTTTGCTATAACCCCACCATTGCATAGCGCTTCCCTTCGAGATCACTGCAAACGTCAACGACGTTCACCCCCACAGCCTACTCTCAACGGGTGCGGAGGGTTTTTCCGCGCCGGCAGCCGCGACGGGAACGGTGGGGCGGCGTAGGGCGCGTCAGAGCGCCACCCATTCCTGGATGCGCGCGTACACTTCCGGCCGGTTCAGCAGGTCCAGATGGCTCGTGCCGCGAGCGATCCATTGCCTCGACTCGGGAAATGCCAGGGAGCGGCCCGGGTCGTCATGGCGACCGAGGGCGCTTGCGAGCGGCACGAGCCCGTCGCCAACGAGCCGACCGCCAAGATCGCCGACCTTCTTTCCGGTCGTCGCTGCAATCGTGAAGCACTGCACGCCGTCGGGGAGCGGCACGGATCGCGGACGGTGAGCGGACCGCGCGAAGCGATCACGACCTTCCCAGTCCTCGTCGAGCAGGTTGCCGTAGCGCAGGTCCGTGATACCGGCGCTCCGGATCTTCCCCAGGCGGGCGAATGGCGCGGTGTACGGACTTACGTCCAGGATGACGTCGATCCAGTTGCCCCCGCGCTCGAGCGGCGCGCCATGGTGCGGCGTCCCGAGAAAGACGAGCTTGCGCAGCTGCCGCACCCAGCCGTGCCGTGCGATCGTCCCGTAATGGTGGGCGCTGCGGGCCACCAGCCCGCCCATGCTGTGCCCGACGATCGCCAGCGCCTCCAGCGGGACGGGCCACTCCCCGACCAGGGTTTCGAGGAGCTCGGAGAATGCGCGTCCGTTCGTGGAGACATGCAGACCGCTGTTGTAGTGGAGATAGACGGGCGCGTAGCCCAGATCGCGCGCCAGCGCGGCACCGTGGTCGTGCCCGCGCCGGTTCCATTGCAGATCGTTGGTGCACAGACCGTGCACTAGCACGACCAGCTTGCCACCCGGCCGGGAGATCGACTTGGCGAGCGAGCGCGCATCCGGCACCAGGGGCTTTCCATCCCGGCGCAGCTGCATGCGGATCGCGAGCGGATTTCTGCTGGCGGCGAGGTAGTCGCCCAACACGCCGTTGAGCGCGGCCAGCACCGCTTCGCGTGCCGGCCACGAGCTCTGCTCGCCGAGCTCCGGCACGAGCTGCGCCAGCAGGCGGTCCAGGCCGTGGCCAACCAGCCCGGTGACCGTGCGAATGCTTCGGTACACCAGCCCTGTGATGCCGCGCGTCGTTCCCCGCGCGGGCGGGCCGAGTGGAGCCGGCGCTCGCGCGATGGTGTGATGGACGGCCTCCACCAGATCGGTGAGCCCCGCAACCGCATCGATCGTCAGCCGGTTGACGCCGCGGAGGTCCGTGTGGTGGATGCGCATTTGCCTGGTGGTGGCAGCGCGATGCCCGGCTGCTGCACAGGCCGGCATCACGCTTCTAGGGTAACTTCGCGCCTGCGACTCTAATACAGGATTGGAACACCCGATGACCAAGGCGCGGACTGCCGACGGACTTGCCGCCGGCATCGCCGAGCAGGCGGGTCACGTCTCGCACGGCGAGGCGGAGTCCGCCTATGCGTGGCTGCGGCTCGCCGCGTCGGTCGCGATCGCCACCATCGGCGGCGTGGGGATGTGGTCGGTCGCGGTCGTTCTGCCCACGGTCCAGGCGGAGTTCGGCGTCGCGCGGTCCGCCGCCTCCCTTCCGTACACGCTGACGATGCTCGGGTTCGGCTTTGGCGGCATCCTGATGGGCCGGCTCTCGGATCGCTTCGGCATCGTCGTCCCGGTCGTCGTCGGCGCGGTCGCGCTCGGGCTCGGGTTCTTCGCCGCTGGCGCGGCAACCAGCCTGTGGCATTTCGCCGCGGTGCAGGGGCTGCTGATCGGCCTCCTCGGCAGTTCGGCGAGCTTCGGGCCCCTCGTGGCCGACACGTCGCTCTGGTTCACCCGCCGGCGCGGCATCGCGGTCGCGATCTGCGCGAGCGGCAATTACCTCGCCGGGGCGATCTGGCCGCCGATCATCCAGCACTTCGTCGAGACCGTCGGCTGGCGCCACGCCTACTTCGGCCTGGGCATCGTGTGCGTGGCGACCATGCTGCCGCTCGCGGCCGCGCTGCGCCGGCGCCCGCCCGCGCTCGAGCTTGCGCCGGGCGCTGGACGCGCGGCGAAGTGGTCGGACCGTCCGCTCGGTTTCTCTCCCGCCCGCCTCCAGTGGGTACTCTTCGCCGCCGGCATCGCGTGCTGCGTGGCGATGTCGATGCCGCAGGTGCACATCGTGGCGTACTGTGGCGACCTCGGCTACGGCGCGGCGCGCGGCGCCGAGATGCTGTCGCTGATGCTCGGCTTCGGCGTCGTGAGCCGGCTCGCGTCCGGCTGGATCTGCGACCACATCGGGGGCCTGCGCACCCTGTTGCTGGGCGCGGGGTTGCAGGGCGTCGCGCTGCTGCTCTTCCTGCCGTTCGACGGGCTCGTCTCGCTCTACGTCATCTCCGCGCTCTTCGGCCTCTTCCAGGGCGGCATCGTGCCCTCCTACGCGATCATCGTGCGCGAGTACTTCACTCCGCGCGAGGCAGGCGCACGCGTCGGCACCGTGCTGATGGCGACGCTGCTCGGCATGGCGCTCGGCGGCTGGATGACGGGCGCGATCTTCGACCTCACCGGCTCGTACAAGGCGGCGTTCGTGAACGGCATCGCGTGGAACGTGCTGTGCGTGTCGATCGCAACATGGCTGCTCGTGCGCGCGCGTCGGCTCGCACCGGCGCGCTGACCGGCCCGGAGCAGTGATGGCTGCAGCGCCCGATCCCTTCCAGCCGCTCCTGGCGCAGGCGTCGGCGGACCTGCAGGCCGGGCGCCACCGCGCCGCCGAGGGCGCGTACCGCGAGATCCTCGCGCGCGCGCCCGACCACGCGGTCGCGACGCACTTCCTCGGCATCTGCATGGTGCAGACCGGCCGGACGCAGGAGGGCCTCGCGGCGCTCGCGCAGTCGATGCGCGCGCTCGGGCGCCAGGCGCGGTTCCGGCACAACTACGCGCTCATGCTCGCTCAGGCGGGCGACCCGGCGACCGCCGAGCGCGAGCTGGAGGAGGCGATCGCGCTCGAGCCGGGCAACGTCACCTCGCACAACTACCTCGGCATCGTGCGCCAGAAGCTCGGCCGGCTCGAGGACGCCGCCGCGGCCTACAGGGCGGCGCTCGCGATCGCGCCGGACGACCCCCTCGTCGCCAGCAACTACGGCAACTGCCTGCTCGCCAAGGGCGAGGTCGAGGCGGCCATCGACCTGCTGCGGCGCTCGGTCGGCCGCGAGCCGCGCAATCCGGTGGCGCACAACAACCTCGGCTCCGCGCTGAACGCCGCCGGCGACGTGCGCGGCGCGATCGCCGCGTATCGCAAGGCGGTCGAGGTCGAGCCGCGCTATGCACCGGGCTGGTACAACCTGGGCCTCGGCCTGCGCGCGGTCGGCGACGACGACGGGTCGATCGAGGCGCTGCGTCGCGCGGTGCAGGCCGGGCCGGAATTCGCGCCGGCGTGGCAGGCGTACGCCGACGCGTTCGCGAAGGCGCGTTTCCTCGCCTGGGACCCGCAGGCGGCGCAGGACCTCGCGCGCGCACTGCTGCATCCGTCGATCGACCCCGGGCCGCTCGCCGAGGCGGCGGCGAGCCTCCTCGTCCTCGACCCGGCCTTCGCGCCGGTGTTCCGCGACGTGCGTTCCCCGGAAGCGAGCGTGCAGGCCCTCGCGCACCCGATGCTGCTGGCGTTGATCGAGAATGCGCTCGTGCCCGACCCGGCGTTCGAGGCGTTCCTGTGCGCGCTGCGGCGCCGCGCGCTCGAGGACTGGCGCAGCGGCGCGCTGACCGCGACGCCGCGATCGATCGATCTCGCGTGTGCGCTCGCCCAGCAATGCTTCCTCAACGAGTACGTCTGGCCGGAGAGCGCCGCGGAGGCGGCCGAGGTGCAGCAGCTCGCCGAGTCCGTCCGCACGGCGCCGGACGCGCTCGCGGTCGCGCTGGTCGCCGCGTACCGGCCGCTCGGGGCGATGCCGGGGCTCGCGCCCCCTCCAGGCGCCGGCGAGTCGTTCAAGCGGCTGTGGCAACGCCAGGTCGAGGAGCCCGCCGCGGAGCGCCGGCTGCGCGACCAGATCGAGGCCCTGACGCCGATCGACGACGACACCTCGCGCGCGGTGCAGCAGCAGTACGAGGAGAACCCGTATCCGCGCTGGCATCGCGTCCCGGCGTCGCTCTCGTCGCCGTTTCCGCTGCGCCGCGCGCTGCGCGAACACTTCCCGCACGCCGATCCGTCCCGGCTGCGCGTCGGGGAGTCGCCCGGCATCCTCATTGCCGGCTGCGGGTCGGGATACCAGGCCGTGATCACCGCGCTTCGCAACCCCGGTTCGCGCATCCTCGCGATCGACCTCTCCCGGACGAGCCTCGCCTATGCGATGCGCCGCTGCCGGGAGCTGCAGATCGGTCACGTCCGGTTCGGGCAGGCGGACATCCTGAAGCTCGGCGCACTGCCGGACCGCTTCGACCTGATCGAGTGCGCCGGCGTGCTGCATCATCTCCGCGACCCGCTCGCGGGTTGGCGCGTGCTCGAGTCGCTGCTGAAGCCGGGCGGCGTGATGAAGATCGCGCTTTACAGCGAGCGGGCCCGGCAGGGCGTCGTGGCGGCGCGGGAGCTGATCGCGCGGCACGGCCTCGGCGCCGACCTCGAAGGCGTCCGCGCGGCGCGGCAGCTCGTGTTCGCGGCGCCCGAGGCCAGCCCTGCGCGCACGGTCACCCTTGGCAGGGACTTCTACTCCGCCTCCGGCGCCCGCGACCTCGTGATGCACGTCCAGGAGCACCGCTTCACGACCGCGCAGCTCGCCGAGATGCTGCGCACGCTCGGTCTCGAGTTGCTCGGGTTCGAATTCGGCGATCCGAGCGTGCCGGCCGCCTACTTGAACCGCTTCCCCGAGGACCGGGCCGCCACCTCGCTCGAGAACTGGGGACGGTTCGAGGACGAGCACCCCGAGGTGTTCGCGGGGATGTACCAGTTCTGGTGTGCGAAGCCGGCGTAGCGCCGGCGCTACGCGACCGGGATGAGCTGCCGCGCGACCCAGTCGAGCTTGTCCCGGAGCTGTGCCTCGTCGGGGGGTTGCTTGCGCATCACCGGATTGGGCAGCTCGAAGAACGAGCCGTCGGCCTTGACCGCGCGCCCGCCGCCGGTCTCGAGATAGCAGTAGCCGATCCCGTCGAAGGTCGCGCCCGGCGCGGTGCCGGCGAGCCGTGCGACGATCTGCTGCGCGATCACCTCGCCGTGCGCCTGCGCGAACACGCCCGCCTTGGGCAGCACGAGAGGCATATCCGGCTTGTATCGCCCGGGCAGCGGCACGACCGTCACGTCTCCCGCCGCGTACACGCGGCCGCCGATGTCCGCCGACTTGACCTCGAGCGTCTGCGGGTCGACGGGGATCCAGCCGGAGGCGTTGACGAGCCCGGCGTCCCGCACGAGCTTCGGCGCTTCGTGCGGCGGGACCGAGATGAGCAGGTCGTAGCCCGCCTCGGTGCCGTCCTCGAAGGCGATGCGCCGCGCGGCGCCGTCCACGCGCACCGCCTTCCTCTGCGGATGGAACGCGATGCTGCGCTGCGCGAGCTCGGCCTTGATGGCGTTGCCCATCTCCGGGCCGGCGGTCGCCATCGGCGCGCCCTCGACCGTGTAGATCCCGATGCGCGTCTTGTCCCCAAGGCCGCGGCGCGCGAAAGTGTGATGCAGGAGCATCGCGGCCTCGTACGGCGCGGGCGGGCACTTGAACGGCGTCTTCGCGATCAGGATCGCGATGTCGCCGCCCGCGAAATGCTCGAGGACCGGCCGCAGCCGCTCCGCGCCCTCGACCGTATAGAAAGTGTGGGCCGCCTCCGCCAGCCCCGGCACGCCCGCCTCGTTGACGTCCGCGCCGAGCGCGATCACGAGGTAGTCCCATCGCAGCCTCTCGTTCCCCGCCGAGACACTGCGGTCCGCGAGGTCGATCCCCGTCACGTCGGCCTGGAGGAAGCGCACGCCGGCGGCGAGCAGGGCGGTGCGCGCCTGCGAGATCTGCTCGAAGGTGCGCTCGCCGAGCATCATCCAGGTCTTCCCCGCGCCGACGTGGAAGCGCGGCGTCCGGTCCACGAGGACGATCGCATGGTCCTGCGGCGCCAGTCGGCGCAGCGTGTTGGCGGCGGCGATGCCGCCGAAGCCGCCACCGAGGATGACCGTGGTCTGGGTCTTCATTTCGCCTCCATCCGGTGAGCGCGCAGGAACGAGGGTCAGCTTGCCCGCCGCATCGCCCCGCCGATCTCGGGATGCCCGCCGCCGCGGCTGATCGGCTCGTCGAGCGACGCAGGCGCGGGCAGGCCGAGCAGCGCGTAGAGCCGCCGCAGATTCTCGCGGAACAGCGCATCGAAGCTCGCGACCGCGTGCGCCGGATTGTAGTCGCCCATCCACCAGAACCAGTCCGAGCCCTCGCACGCGGCGAGCTGCCGGAGCGCCGCCTCGCGCCGGTCGCCCGGGAGCCGGCCGCTGTCGAGGACGAGGTCGAAGCTCGCTTTCGCCGCGCAGAGCAAGTCCCAGGCGCGGTTCTTCTCCGGCGACCCGATCCACGTGGTGAAGTCGCCGTGCACCCAGCTTCCCGCGACCACCCGTGGCAAGGTCCCCCTCTCGGCGCGCGGCCGCCCCGACTCTTCAGCGCGCAGCGTGTCGGTGTAGGTCGCGGTGCGGATGTGCGGGTGCCGCTCCAGCATGCCGTAGAGCTCGTCCAGGAAGTAATAGCCGTTGTACGGGTAGTACTCCCAGCAGTTCTCACCGTCGAGGATAACGCTCACGAGCGGCGGGTCGTCCGCGCGCGCCTCGGCCATGATCCGCTCGAGCTCGCCTACGAGGTGCGCCGCCGCATCGCGCGAGTGCCACTTGGCGTACTCGAAGCCGATCAGGTCCGAGAGCCGGTCGTCGCGGAAGAAGCAGGTGACGCCGTGATCGCTGACGCGATACGGGCGATACAGATAGCGCGCGCGGTCGGCCGCGAGCACGTTCGCCGCGCGGAGGCTCTGCAGCAGCACGCCTTCGCTCGTCGCCGTCCAGCGCACGCCGTGCGTCGCGAGCAGGCGCAGCAGCGCCGCAGACACCCCTCCCTCGGAGGGCCACACGCCGGCGGCCCGCACGCCGAAGCGCCGCGCATGGCTCTCGAGCGCCGACTGGATGTGGAAGCCGACGCGCCCGGTTCCGCCGGCGTAGCCGCTCGCGGCGGGCAGCGGCAACTCGGGCCGCGCCTCGCGCGCCGACTGGAAGTCGAGCATGAGCGGCGCGATCGGATGAAAGTGCGGCGAGGTGCAGAGCTCGACGCGCCCGCTTGCCGCCAGCCGCGCGTAGCGCGGAATGACGTCGCGCACGACGTCGCCGAGCAGCGCTAGGAGCGCCTTGCGGTCCGCGAACGTGAAGCTCATTCCGGACGACATGAGACGGGTGACGAGCTCCGACCCGCGCCGCACCGTCTCGCCGGTCCAGACGAGGTGGTACCAGGTGACGAGATCGTGGAAGTACTGGTCGGAGAGGTAGTCGAGCGCGGCGCGGCCCTGCCGCTCGAGATTCGTGAAAAGGTCGTGCAGCCCGCGGTACGCCGGGTACGGCTGCACCATCTTCTCGTGGTTCGCGTGAAAGCAACGGTCGAGAATGAGCTCCTTCTCTCCCGCCGTCAGCGGCGCCGCCGGATCGCGGACGAGGACGCGCAGGAGCGGGTCGCGGAGCCGGCCGGTCGCGAACTGGTCGGCGTAGTCCTCGATCTGGTCGACGAGCACCGGCACGAAGTTCACCAAGGCGCGCACGGCTGCGTGGCGCTCGAGGTGCGCGGCCATGTCCGCGTAGTCCTTGATCGCGTGCAGGTACACCCACGGCTGCGTGAACTCGCCGGTTGCGTAGTCGCGGTATTCCGGCTGGTGCATGTGCCAGAGGAGGACGAGGTCGACAGCCATGGTGCCTCTAGCGCGCGTGGTGCACGTTCTGCCCGAGCATCTCGGGCGTCACGAGCACGATCCCGCGCTCGGTCACGTGGAAGCGCTTGCGGTCCTCGATCGGGTCCACGCCGATCCGGATGCCCTCGGGCAGCGTGCACTCGCGGTCGACGACCGCGCGCCTCAGCACCACGCTGCGGTGGATCTCCACGTTCGGCAGCACGACCGAGTCCTCGATGGTGCAGAAGCTGTGCACGCGCACGTTCGAGAAGAGCAGCGACCGGCGCACGAGCGAGCCGCTGATGATGCAGCCACCCGACACCATGGAGTCGATCGCCATGCCGCGGCGGTCGTCGTCGTCGAAGACGAACTTCGCCGGCGGCAGCTGTTCCTGGTAGGTCCAGATCGGCCAGTCCTGGTCGTACAGGTTGAGCGGCGGCGTGATTCGGGTCAGCTCCATGTTGGCCTCCCAGTACGCGTCGACCGTCCCGACGTCGCGCCAGTAAGGGGCCCCTTCGCTCATGTTGACGCAGCTCCGCCGGAAGTCGTGCGCGAAGACCCGGTAGCCGCGCGCCACCGCATGCGGGATGAGATCCTTGCCGAAGTCGTGGCTCGATCCCGGCGCGTCCGCGTCGCGGATGAGCTGCTCGTAGAGGAAGCCCGCACTGAACACGTAGATCCCCATGCTCGCGAGCGTGCGGTCGGGCCGGCCGGGCATCGGCGGCGGATCGGGCGGCTTCTCGAGGAACGCGTTGACGCGGCCCTCGCCATCCACCCCCATGACGCCGAACGCGCGCGCCTCGCTGCGCGGCACGTCGACGCAGCCGATCGTGAGGTCGGCCTGCCGTGCGACGTGCTCGCCGAGCATCTTGCCGTAGTCCATCTTGTAGATGTGGTCGCCGGCAAGCACGAGCACGTACCGCGGCGCGTGGCGGCGCAGGATGTCGAGGTTCTGGTACACGGCGTCGGCGGTGCCGAGATACCACGACGAGTGGATGCGCTGCTGCGCCGGCAGCAGCTCGACGAACTCGCCCATGCGCCCGTCCATGCCCGCCCAGCCGCGCTGCACGTGGCGGATGAGGCTCTGCGCCTTGTATTGGGTCGCGATCCCGATGCGGCGGATGCCGGAGTTGACGCAGTTCGACAGGGTGAAGTCGATGATGCGGAACTTGCCGCCGAACGGGACCGCCGGCTTCGCGCGCCAGTCGGTCAGCGCCTTGAGCCGTTCGCCGCGCCCGCCGGCGAGCACGATCGCGAGCGTCTGACGCGTGAACTGCGAGATGTGGCGGACCGAGCTGTCGTCGCGGACGATCGCATCGGCCACCGCGGGCGCGTGCCGCTCCGGCATCTCGTCCCCGTACTCCATGTGCGCATGAATCGGGGCGGCGTCCGCGGTCGCGTCGCTATGGTCCTTCATGGTTCACCTCGTGCACTCAATCGCGGCCGGTCCCGAGCCTCCTCGCGTCACCGCCCCGGGGGGTGACGCGGAGCCCCGGGGTGGTCTCGCCTCAGCGCCCGGTCCGCTTGCCGATCGCGCCGAGGAGCTGGTCGAACGCGTCGGCGAAGAGCCTGACGCCGTCGTCGAGCAGCTCGTCGGTCACCTGTTCGAGCGCGATGCCGGCCGCCGCGAGGTCGTCCATGACCCGGTGTGCCCCGGCGACGTCCTCGGCGAGGCTCGCGCGCGCGCGCCCGTGGTCGCGGAACGCGTCGAGCGTCGCCGGCGGCACCGTGTTCACCGTGTCCGGACCGATGAGCTCCTCGATGTAGACAACGTCACGGTAGTCCGGGTTCTTGGTGCTGGTGCTCGCCCACAGCACGCGCTGCGTCTGCGCACCGGCGGCCGCGAGCGCCGTCCAGCCCGGCGCGCCGAACACCTCGAGGTAGGTCTGGTATGCGAGCTTGGCGTTGGCGATGGCGGCCTTGCCGAGCAGCCCCTGGAGCTTCGACCGCTCGGCGTCGCTCCGCGCCGCCGCGATCCGCGCGCCGAGCAACTTGTCCACGGCGGTGTCGATGCGGCTCACGAAGAAGCTCGCGACGCTGGCGATGCGGCCGACCTCGCGCCCCCGCGCGGCGCGCTTCCCGACCGCGCCGACGTACGCGTCCGCCACGGCGCGATGCGCCGCGCGCGAGAAGAGGAGCGTGACGTTGACGTTGACGCCTTCCTCGATGAGCGCGGCGAACGCGGGGACGCCCGCCGGGGTGCCGGGCACCTTGATCATCAGGTTCGGGCGGTCGACCGTGCGCCACAGCCGGTGCGCCTCCTCGACCGTGCCCGGAGTGTCGTGTGCGAGATGCGGCGACACCTCTAGGCTCACGTAGCCGTCGCGCGCCTTCGTCGCGTCGTACACGGGCCGCAGGGCGTCGGCCGCGTCCCGGATGTCGCGCACTGCGAGCCGCTCGTAGACGGTCTTCGTGTCCGCGCGGTCGCGGGCGGCCTCCGCTAGCAGCCGGTCGTAGTCGCCCGAGCCCGCGATGGCCTTCTCGAAGATCGCGGGGTTGGAGGTCATGCCGGCGAGCTCGCCCGAGCCCACGCGGCGCGCGAGCTCGCCGCTCTCGATGAGATCGCGCTTGATGAAATCGAGCCAGATCGACTGGCCGAGCGCGGCAAGCGCCCGAAGCGGCGCGCCGGATTCGGAAACTTTACTGTCCATCGGTCACCTCGTGCTGCGACGACCGCGAGCTTACCGCGTCACGCCAGGTCCGGTTCGCCGCAGTGGCGCAGGATCTCGGCGCGCGCCGCGTCGCGCAGCCGCACGGCTGCCGCCCAGCCGGTGTCCGTCGGCGCGATCGGCGCGCCGAACGTGACGCTCACCGGATGCCGCCGCACGATCCACGACTCCGCGCGCAGCGCCGAGCGCGTTCCCCGGAACGCGACCGGCACGACCGGCGCGCCGGTCTGCGCGGCGATGACGAACGCGCCCATGCGGAACTGCGCGAGGCCGGGCGAGCGCGTGAACGTGCCCTCGGGATAGAACGCGAGCGCCTGCCCGGTCGCGGCCAGCGCGGTAAGCGCGCGCGCGTCCTCGACGCCGCGCTGCGGGTCGAAGCGCTCCACGAAGCGGGTGCCCGCCGCGCCCAAGAGGCGGCGCGTCCAGAAGCTGCGCGCGAACCCCTCCTTCGCCGCGATGACGAAGCGCTGCGGCAGCAGCGCATAGAGCAGCAGCCCGTCGACGTAGCTCGCGTGGTTCGCGACCACGACCGCTGGACCTGCGAGGGGCAGGTTCTCGAGGCCGGTCACCGAGATCGGCAGCCCCGACAGGCGCGCCATCAGCCGCACGAGGCCGTGCAGCGCGGCGCGACGCCACGCCGCGGTCGGCACCACGAGCGCGGCGACGACCGCCACGAGCCCGAGCAGGCCGAACACGGACCACACATAGCACGCGTAGGCGAGCTCGCCCGCGGTACGCACGAGCTGCGCGAGCCGCCCGCGCGCCGACGCTGCCGCGAGGCTCGCGAGCTGCCGCCACACCGGCGCGGCCCTGTGGCCGATCGCGCCGCGCTGGTAGACGTCGCGGCTCGCGGCGCGGCGGATCTTGCCGCTCGAAGTCTTGAGCACCGTGTGCGGCGGCGCGAGCACCACGTCGTCGGCCGGGCCGCCGACCAGCTCGACCGCGAGCGCGTTGATCTGCGTGCGCAGAGCGGCGCGCTTCGCCGCGTCGGCCTCGCGCGTCTCGGCGAGCACGACGACGCGCTCGCTGCCCTTGCCGGGATCGGGCACGGCGAAGACCGCGACGCAGCCCTTGCGCACGCCCGGCACGTTGCCGACCGCCTCCTCGAGCTCGTACGGGTAGAGGTTCTGGCCGCCGCGGATCATGAGGTCCTTCGAGCGGCCGGTGAGATAGAGCTCGCCCGCGGCGATGTAGCCGAGGTCGCCCGAGTCGAGCCAGTCGCCGTCGAAGAGCTGCCGCGTCGCCTCGGCGTTCCTGAAGTAGCCGCTGGTCGCCGACGGCCCCTTGAACTCGACGCGCCCCACGGCGCGCTCGGGCAGCTCGCGCCCCGCGTCGTCGGCGATGCGGATCTGGTAGCCGGCGAGCGGCTGGCCGCAGCCGACGATGCGCAGCGGCTGCGGGTCGTCCGCAGCTGCCGGCACGGCGTTCCCTTCGGCTGCGAGCTTTGCGCGGTCGACGCTGTCGGTGACGACGCCGCGGAGCGGCGGCGGGAACGCGAGGTCGAGTGCACACTCCGCGAGACCGTATACCGGCGCCAGCGACCTCGGGTCGAGGCCGTAAGGAGCGAAGCGCGCCGCGAAGCGCTCCATCGTCTCCGCGCTCACCGGCTCGGCGCCGTTGAACATCCAGCGGAGCGACGAAAGGTCGAGCCCCTCGAGGTCGCGCGCGTCGAGCTTCGTCGCACAGATCTCGTAGGCGAAGTTCGGTGCCGCGGAGATCGTCGCGCGGTAGCGGTGGATCGCCCACAGCCAGCGCGGCGGACGCGCCAGGAAATCGAGCGGCGACATCACCACGAGCGGGAGCGCGAAATAGAGGCTGTCGAGCCACGCGCCGATGAGTCCCATGTCGTGATAGAGCGGCAGCCACGACACGAACACGTCGCCTGCAGTTGCGCCGGCCGCGCGCCCCATTGCACGTACGTTCGCGAGCAGGTTCGCGTGCGTGAGAATCACGCCCTTCGGGTTGCCGGTCGAGCCCGAGGTGTACTGCAGGAACGCGATGTCCTCGGGTGAGCACGCAACCCGGGTGAGCGTCCCGCCGCTTTCGCCGAGGTCGGCGCACGTTACGACGCGCTTCAGGCTCGGCACCTGGCCTTTGAGGAGCGTGCCCAGGGGCTTCGCCTCCGGGACTGTGACGAGCAGCCGCGCCACCGCGTTCGTCAGGACGCCCGCCTGCCGGCGCATGTGGTCGGCGAGCTGCGCGAGCCGCACCGGCGGGTAGATCGGCACCGGCACCGCGCCGGCAATCAGGATGCCGAAGTACGCGGAGAAGAACTCCAGGCTCGTCGGGAGCATGATCGCGACCGACTGGCCGGGCTCGACGCCTTCGGACTGCAGCCCGGCCGCGACGCGTCGCGACTGCCCGAGCAGCTGCGAATACGTCCACGCGGTCGTGCGGTCGTCGCCCTCTAGCAGCGTGACGTGCGTGCGCGCGGCATGCCGCTCCGCGTGCCACTCGAGCATCTCGACGAGCGTCGTCGCGGCCTCGGGCGTGGCGGCCGCGCGTTCGGTGACGAGCGTGATCACTTCGGTCGGCTGCGGCCCGTGCGCCGCGCCGAATGCGCGCAGCACCGCCCGCACGAGGTCGCGCGGCGTCTCCGCGTGGGTCAGCGTCTCGTCGGGCAGCCGCACGCCGAGCGCCTGCTCGATGCGCAGGCCGAGCTCCACGCCGGTGAGGCTGTCGATGCCGAGGTCCCGCTCGAGCAGGGTGTCGAGCGTCGGCTCGACGGGCAGGCGTCCCTCGGGCGCCGACTCTGCCACGAGCGCCCTGATGATCCCGAGCAGCCGGCGCGCGATCTCGTCGGCGTCCGCCGCGGCATCGGGCGGAGGTTCCTGTCGCGCGGCGGCGGGCTGCATCGGGGCGGGTAAGGTGCGGCTTAGCACTGCTATCCTACGACGCCTTGAAGAAAGCCGCCGCGTCCTTGGAACCGCTCCGCATCCTCTTCGCCACACCCGAGTGCGCGCCGTGGGTCAAGACGGGCGGTCTCGCCGATGTCAGCGCCGGGCTGCCGGCGGCGCTCGAGGCGCTCGGGCACGATGTGCGCGTGCTCCTGCCGGCGTACCCGTCGGTGCTCGCCGCGGCGGCGCATCGGCGCGCATTCGTCGAGGTCCCCGCGATGGCGCATTTCCCGGCGTGCACGGTGCACCAGTCACCGCTGCCGAGCGGTGTGCCGGCGTGGCTCCTCAACTGCCCGGAACTCTTCGAGCGCGACGGCGGGCCCTATCAGGACCGCGAGGGCGTCGATTGGGAGGACAACGCGCAGCGCTTCGGCCAGCTCGCGCGCGTCGCCGCGCTGCTTGCGGGCGCGTCGAACCCCCTCGACTGGCGGCCGGACGTGCTCCACTGCAACGACTGGCAGACCGCCTTGGCGCCGGCGTACCTGCGCTTCGCGGGCGGCGCGCGCGCCCGCACGGTGATGACGATCCACAACCTCGCGTTCCAGGGCCTATTCCCGCCGGAAGAGGTGGCGCGGCTCGGACTGCCCGCGGAGTCCTACTCGATCGATGGCGTGGAGTTCTGGGGCCGCATGTCGTTTCTCAAGGCGGGCCTCCAGTACGCCGATGCGATCACGACGGTCAGCCCGACCTATGCGCGCGAGATCCGGGGCGAGCCCCTCGGCTTCGGGCTGCAGGGGCTCCTCGCCGCGCGGAGCGCCGCGCTGCACGGCATTGCCAATGGCATCGACATCGAGGAATGGGATCCCGCCACCGACCGCCTGATCGCGCAGCGCTACGATGCGGACCGACTCACCTCGAAGGCGTTCAACAAGGAGGCGCTGCAGGAGCGGCTCGGATTGCCGCTCGAGCCGCGCGTGCCGCTCGTCGGCATGGTGAGCCGGCTCACGTTGCAGAAGGGGATCGACCTCGTCGTCGAGGTCGCGCGCGAGATCGTCGGCCTGCCCGCACAGCTCGTCGTGCTCGGCACCGGCGAGCGCGAGCTGGAGAGCGCGCTCGCCGACGTCGCGAAGGCCAATGCGAAGCGCAGCGCGGTGCGGCTCGGCTACGACGAGCCGCTTGCGCACCTCATCGAGGCCGGCGCGGACATGTTCCTCATGCCGTCGCGGTTTGAGCCGTGCGGGCTGAACCAGATGTACAGCCAGCGCTACGGCACCCCGCCGGTGGCGCGCGCGACGGGCGGGCTCGCCGACACGATCGTCGATGCGACGCGCGCGACGCTCGCCGACGGCACGGCGACAGGGTTCCTCTTCGACGAGGAGAGCCCGGCCGCGCTCCTCGCCGCCGTCGAGCGCGCGATCGAGCTCTACCGCGAGCCGAAAGAGTGGCGCCAGCTGCAGCGCGCCGGCATGGCGGCGGACTTCAGCTGGGGCCCCGCGGCGAGAAAGTACGCCGAGGTGTACGCGGGACTGGTGCAGGCCGCGCGACGCTGAGCGGCCGCGGCTCACCGCTTCGGGTGCTCCACCCGCGCGAGATCGACGAGGTCCCACTCGCCGCTGTGACGGTAGAGCCGCTTGCCGAGGCGCGGGTAGTCGGTGATGTCCTGCTGCAGGCGCTGGCCCATGACCAGGCAGACCAGGGGCTCGGCGCCGTCGTTGATCATCTCGTGCGCGACCCCGTTCGCCGGGCAGCCGATGAAGTCTCCGGGACCGATGCGGTGCGACGCGTCGCCAATCGTCGCCCTGCCGCGGCCGGAGAGCACGAAGATGCACTCCTCCTCGTAGTGGTGGGCGTGAAACTCCGTCGACGGATGCCCGGGCGGCACCGAGATCAGGTGCACGCCGATGTTCTTCAGGCCGGCGGCGTCGCCGAGCGACTTGTTGATGCGTTGCGCATCCGCGTTGAGGTAGTGGACCTTGCGGACACCCTCGAGTGCGGCGATCGCTTCGGCGGACAGGTACATGCGCGCCCCCCGGCGGGGTCAGACCCAGATCATCAACCCGAGCTCGAACGGGTGCGTGAGCAGCTCGTGGCACGGATACGCGCGGATGCGGTAGTCGAGCCGGCCGCAAAGCTCCGGTTCGAGCTCGAGCACGAAGCGGTGCTCGCCGCGCTCGGTGCGCGTGCCGTCGTGCACGAGTTCTTGGCGCGCGCGGGCCTCGCCCGGGCCGCGTCCCTCGCGCGTGAGCAGCAGCTCGACCACGACGTCGGAGGGCGCCAGCCCGTCGAGCTCGAGCGCGACCTCGATGCGCACGCTGGCGCCGAACACGATGCGCTTCTGCGGCGCGTCGAGGCGGCGGATCTTCGCCTTCGGCCACGATGCGCGCACCCGCGCCTTCCACTCGGCGACCGCGCGTGCGCCGGCGAAGCCGTCCGCCACGTAGCGCCGGCCCTGCTGCGTCGCGGGCATGTAGAGCTTCGCCACGTACTCGTCGAGCATCCGCGCGGTGTTGAAGCGCGGCAGCAGCGTCGCGATCGAGCGCTTGGCGAGGCGCACCCACTCCGGCGAGTAGCCCTGGCTTCCGCGTGCATAGTAGAGGGGGAGCACGTGGTCCTGCAGGATCTCGTACAGCGTCTGCGACTCCTCGCGGTTCCGCTTGTACTGGTCGAGCGCCTGCGACGCCGGCTTGATCGCCCAGCCGTTGTCCCCCTGGTAGCCCTCGCCCCACCAGCCGTCGAGCACCGACAGGTTCACGACGCCGTTTATCGCGGCCTTCATGCCCGAGGTGCCCGATGCCTCGAGGGGATAGATCGGGTTGTTGAGCCACACGTCGACGCCGGACACCAGGCGCCGGCCGAGCCGCAGGTCGTAGCCCTCGACGAGGAGGATCCGCCCCTCGAACTCCGGCATGCGGGCGAACTGCACGAGCTGGCGAATGATGTCCTGCCCCGGCGTGTCGGCCGGGTGCGCCTTGCCGGCGAAGACGAACAGCACCGGCCGCGCCGGGTCGCTCACGATCTCGCGCAGCTCGTCCAGGTTCTCGAAGATCAGCCCGGCGCGCTTGTAGGTCGCGAAGCGCCGCCCGAACCCGATCGTCAGCACGTTCGGGTTGTCCGGGTCGGCGAGGCGCAGCAGCCGGTCGAGGTGCGCCTCGCTGCCCTGGTTGCGCAGGTGCTGCTCGCGGATGCGGAAGCGCACGAGGTGCAGCATCTGCGCCTTCAGGTGCTGCCGGACGCTCCAGAAGATGTGGTCGGGCATCTCGGCGAGCCGCCCCCAGGTGTGCCCTTCGTTGAGGCGTTGCGCCCAATCGGGGCCGAGCGTACGGTCGAAGACGTCCATCCATTCCGACGCGAGGAAGCTCGGCACGTGCACGCCGTTGGTCACGTAGTCGAACGGGTTCTCCTCCGGCGGCACCTGCGGCCACAGCGGCGCCAGCATGCGCGAGGAGACGTGGCCGTGAATGCGCGAAACGCCGTTGTGGTGGCGCGAGCCGCGAACCGCGAGCGCGGTCATGTTGAACTCGTGCGTGCCGGGCATGTGGCCGAGCTCGACGATCCGCGCCGGATCGACGCCGCGCTCGCTGCACAGCCGCTCGAAATACGTGCGGATCACGTCCTCGCCGAAGTGGTCGTGCCCGGCGGGCACCGCGGTGTGCGTCGTGAACACCGTGCTCGCCGCGACCGCCTCGACCGCGGTGGCGAAGTCGGCGCCCTGCGTCATCGCGTTGCTGATGCGCTCGAGGATCAGGAACGCCGCGTGGCCTTCGTTGATGTGCCACACGCTCGGCTTCACCCCGGCGGCGGCGAGCGCGCGCACCCCGCCGATGCCGAGCACGATCTCCTGCTCGATGCGGGTGGTGCGATCGCCGCCGTAGAGGCGGTGCGCGATGTCGCGGTCGCGCTCCCCGTTCTCGTCGAGGTCGGTGTCGAGCAGGTAGAGCGTGACGTGCCCGATGCGCGCCTGCCACACCTTGACCTTGATCGTGCGCCCGGGAAGCTCGATCGGAATGCGCAGCTCGCGGCCGTGCTCGTCGGTCACGGGCGCGATCGGCAGGTCGTCGAAGTCGGAGTCGAAGTACTGCGCGTGCTGGTTGCCCTCGAAGTCGATCGTTTGGAAGAAGTAGCCCTGCCGGTACAGCACGCCCACGCCGACGAAGGGCAGCAGCATGTCGCTCGCCGCCTTGCAGTGGTCGCCGGCGAGGATGCCGAGGCCGCCAGAGTAGATCGGCAGGCTCTCGTGGAACCCGAACTCCGCGCAGAAGTACGCGACGAGGTCGGTCGCACGCAGCCATTCGGCGCCTTCGCGCCGCAGGGGCTCGGTGTGGTACGTGTCGTACGCCGAGAGGACGCGATTGAAGGCGCTCAGGAATGCGGGATCGTCGGCCGCATCGACGAGCCGCTGCTCGTCGATGCGCTTCAGCAACGCCTTCGGGTTGTGGCCCACCAGCTGCCACAGCTCGGGGTCGAGGCGCGCGAACAACTCGTGCGTCGCGTGGTCCCAGCTGTACCAGAGGTTGCCGGCGAGGTCGCGCAGGCGCGCGAGCCGGCGCGGAATCTTTGGCTGGACCTCGAGGACAAAAGGGGTGCCGTTGTGCATTCCGCGATTCTAGCGAAAGCGGCGGGCAGGCCTGCACCAAGGGGGGCACTTGCGCTGCGTCAACGCCCGGACGCGCAGCGCGGGTAGCGTGAATGGCATATGGATCCTGTCCACGTAGCGGCGCGCCTCATCGAGCGGTTGCGCGAGCCCGCGCGCTACCCCCACCCCGTCGATCGCGTCGAGCTGATCGAGACGCACATCTCGTGGGTGCTGCTCGCGGGCGAGTTCGCGTACAAGGTCAAGAAGCCGGTGGACCTCGGCTTCCTCGACTTCACCGCGCTCGCGGCGCGCAAGCGTTTCTGCGAGGAGGAGCTGCGACTGAACCGCCGCACCGCGCCGGAGCTCTATCTCGAGGCCGTCCCGATCGGCGGCACGCCGGACGATCCGCGCCTCGGCGCGACGCCGGCGATCGAGTACGCGGTGAAGATGCGCCGGTTCGCGCAGGATGCGCTCCTCGACCGGATGGCGAAGCGCGGCGCCCTCACTGCCGCGCACGTCGATGCGATTGCCGCCGCGGTCGCGGATTTTCACGCCCGCATCGAGCGCGTCCCGCGCGCGAGCGGATGCGGTTCGCCTGAGCGGGTGGCGGCCTTCGCCGAGCAGAACTTCGAGCAGCTCGACGCGCTGGTCGCGGCGCCCGCGGACTTCGAGCACCTCGACCGGCTGCGCACCTGGACCGGCCTCGAGTTCAGCGCGCGGCGCGAGATCATCGCGGAGCGCAAGCGCGACGGATTCGTGCGCGAGTGCCACGGCGACCTGCACCTCGGCAACATCGCGCTGATCGACGGCCGGCCGGTCGCGTTCGACTGCATCGAGTTCAACGACGATTTGCGCTGGATCGACGTCATGAGCGAGGTCGCGTTCCTCGTCATGGATCTCCTCGACCACAGGCTGGACGCGCTCGCATGGCGCTGCCTCGACCGGTATCTACAGCTGACCGGCGACTACACCGGCATCGCGGTGCTGCGCTTCCACCTGGTCTACCGGGCGATGGTGCGCGCAAAGGTCGCCTGCATGCGCGCGCGGCAGCCGGGCCTCGACGCGGCCGCGCACGCCCGGCTCGCGGACGAGTACCGCAGTTACTTCGGGCTCGCGAGCCGGCTCGCCGAATCGGTCCGCCCGGCGATCGTGCTGATGCACGGCCTGTCGGGCTCGGGAAAGACCACTGTCGCGCAGTTGCTCCTTGAGTCGCTTGGCGCGATCCGCGTGCGCTCGGACGTCGAGCGCAAGCGTCTGCACGGCCTCGATCCGCTGGCGCGTACGAGCCAGGCGCTTGGCGCCGGTCTCTACGGGCCGGAGGCCACGCAGCGCACCTACGACCGCCTTGCCGCGGCGGCGCGCGCCATCGTCGACGCCGGCTTCCCCGCGATCGTCGACGCGGCGTCGCTGCGCCGCCCGGAGCGCGACGCGATGCGCGAGCTGGCGCGCGCGCTCGGCGTCCGGTTCTTCATCGCGACGTGCACCGCACCCGAGGCGGTACTGCGGCAGCGCATCTCGGCGCGCGAGCAGGCCGGCGCGGACGCCTCCGAGGCGACGGCCGCGGTGCTGGACCTCCAGCTCGCGGCGCAGGAGCCGCTCGGCGCGGACGAGCAGTCCGACGCGGTGGTCTTCGACACCGTGGCTGGCGCAGATGCGATCGCCACCGCGGTCCGAGCGCTCGAGGAGCGTATCGCCTAGATTGTCTTAGCGACAAGGGGCCGCACCTCCTCGTGCTCCCCCAAGCCAGCAAGACCGCCTACTTCGGCAGCGGCCTACTGTCTGGCCGAATGTTCCGCGTTTCACGTTTCCAGATTAAGCTGGCGCGATGCAACGCATCGATGTCTTCAACGGCGACGCCGACGGCATCTGCGCGCTTCACCAGTTGCGC
>DATIDG010000014.1:0-17528 GCA_035456405.1 Burkholderiales bacterium
AGGACCAGGATCTTGTCCGCCCGCATGATCGTGCTCAGCCGGTGCGCGATGATCACCGCGGTGCGGCCCTTGAGGATGTCGTGCATGTTCGCGAGGATGTTGCTCTCGGACTGTGTGTCGAGCGCGGAGGTCGCCTCGTCGAAGACGAGCAGCCGCGGCTCGTGATAGAGGGCCCGCGCGATGCAAAGCCGCTGGACCTGGCCGCCGGATAGGCCGACGCCGCGCTCGCCCACGACCTGCTCGTATCCGAGCGGCATCTTGGCGATGAAGGCGTGCGCATCGACCATCTTCGCCGCCTCCTCGATGCGCCGCCGGTCCGGGCTCGCGTCGCCGCTCGCGATGTTCTCCGCGATGGTGCCGGAGAAGAGCAGGTTCGACTGCATCACGTACCCGACCTGGGCGCGGAAGTACTCCTTGTCGATCACGCCGATGCCGTAACCGTCCACCGTCAGCTTGCCCTCGGTGGGCGCATAGAAGCCGACCAGCAGCTTCGCGAGCGTCGTCTTTCCCGAGCCGCTGCGGCCCACGATCGCGACGAGCTCGCCGGGCTTGATGTCGAAGCTGACGTTCTCGAGCACGTAGGGCGTTTCGCTTCCGCCGTAGCGGAAGTAGACGCCGTCGAGCCGGACCTCGCCCCGGAGCTCCGGGAGGACAATGCGCGAAGGGAGCGCCTCCGGCTTCTGCTCCGGCGCGATGTCGAGCACGTCGCCGAGCCGTTCCATGGCGACGCTGGCGTCGTTCAGCAGGTTCCACAGCCCGACCAGCCCCATCAGCGGTGCGAGGACGCTTCCCATCAGCGCGTTGAACGCGATGAGCTGGCCGATCGTCAGCTCGCGCGCCAGCACGAGATGGGTCCCGGCCCAGAGAATCGCGATGGTCGTCGCCGCGTTGAGCAACTGGCTTCCGAGCGCGACCAGAATGTTGAACTGCTGGCCGCGGTACTGGACGTCGAGCGCCTTCGCGTACTTCTTCTCCCATCTGAGACGGACGGGTCGCTCGATCCCCATGCCTTTCACCGTCTCCGCACCCCCGAGCGCCTCCATCAGGAACGACTTCGCATCGGTCGCGGCGACAAATGACTCGCGCGCGTAGTTCTTGATCTTCGGCGTCACCGCCACCGTCAGCGCGACGATCGGGATGACGAACGCGAGCAGCAGCAGGGTCAGCTTCACGTTGTACAGGAACATGATCGTGAAGTAGATGAAGACCATCAGCAGGTTGAGGACCGTGGTGACGGTCGACTCGGTCAGGAAGGCGCGGATGGTCTGGTTCTCCTGGAAGCGCGCGAAGATGTCGCCCGTCTTCCGGCTCGCGAAGAACGCGAGCGGCAGCGACATCGTGTGCTTGAAGAAGTGCGACATCATCGCGAAGTCCATGTTGCGCATCATGAAGTTCGCGAGGAACGCCCTGATCGTCGAGATGACCTGGGTGAAGACGCTGGAGACGGCCAGGCCGACCACGAGCAGATGCAGGAGGCTCACGTTCTGGTGAACGATGACACCGTCGAGGACGTTCTGGATGATTACCGGCGGGACGACTCCCAGCACTTGGATCACGAAGGTCGCCAGGAAGAGATGCGCGAGGATCTTCCCGTAGGGCTTCAGGTACCCCGCGAACCGGACCCAGGGCGACCGCGACGCGTCGAGCTGGGCGAGGTTCTGCCCGGGCGTGAAGACGAGGCAGGTGCCGCTCCACCCGCGCTCGAACTCCTCCACGCTCATCTTCCTGAAGCCGACCGCCGGGTCCGCTACCCAGACGAGCCGCTTGGAGATGCCGTACACCACGACGTAGTGGTAGCCTTCCCAGTGCACGATGAGGGGAAGCTCGAAGACCCGCAGCGACTCGAACGTGCACTGCATTCCGCGCGCGGTGAATCCGAGCGATTCGCCCGCGCGCGCGAGGCTGTCCAGCGTGGCGCCCTGGGCGGTGACGTTGGCCAGGTCCCTCAGCTTGCCGAGGGTCATGGCGATCCCGTAGTGCTTGCAGACCATCGCGAGACAGGCGGCGCCGCAATCCATCTCCTCGGCCTGCTCGACCAGCGCGAAGCGCTTGAGCACCTTCTCACCGATCTGCGGGTCGGATTGCAGATCGAGCCTGACCGGAAGCAGGCGCCTCTCCGCCAGCCGCTTCTGGCGTTCCAGCTCGCGCTCCAGGAACCGGATTCGCTCCTCGAGCACCTCACGCAGCTTCGGGTTGCGCTCCAGGATGAAGTGAACGGTCTTCTCCGGGATGACCAGCAGCGTCGCATCCGTGGACGCGATCACGGAGGCCGTCTGTTCCTGGCGCATCAGGCAGGCCTTCTCGCCGAAGATCTCGCCCTGCCGCAGTGTCGCGAGCGGATACTCCGTGCCTACCTCGCGGCGCACGATGCGGACCTCGCCGTGGCGCACCACGTAGAGGCGCCGGTCCTCGCGCGCATCCTGCTTCAGGATCTCCTTGCCTGCGGCGACCCGCTTCACGCCGACGCTGCGGACGAATTCCTCGATCTCGCTCTTGTCCACCTTGGCGCGCAGGTCGAACAGGCGCGCGACGAACCCGCCGGCAGAGTTGATCGCGACGTAACTGGTGACGAAAGCCGCGGCTGCGGGGTTCCGGGCGAGCACCGCGGCGATGACGTTGCGGGGGATGAAGAGCAGCTCGGACTTCACCGAGGCGCGCACCGACGACTCGTGCCGGCACTCGCGCAGCATGGCGATCTCGGCGAACACGCCGCGCTCCCGGCGCACCCCCATGCTGATTTCCTTGCCGTGCTCCTCGGTGAAGATGCGCACCGAGCCCGACTTGATCACGAAGAGACCATCGGCCGGCTCGCCGGCGTTGCAGACGGTCTCGCCGAACGAGAAGAACCGGGATTCGGCGTGCTGGGCGAGCCGCTCGAGCTCGGCCCGCGCGAATGGCGACAGGATCTCGACGGAGGCGAGAAAGTCGGCGAGCGTTGCCAGGTTCGACGGCGCGCTCATCGGCCCGCCCTAGCGCGCTTCGATGACGTGTTCCTGCGCCCGCGCCGCGAGCCACTCCTCGCGCAGCAGGCGGCGTATCTCGGCTGCGGTGTCCTCGTCCAGTGTGGCCGGGTGCTTCGCGTTCACCATGAAGATCTCGTAGAAGGACCGGTCGGCGGACGCGAAGGGCCCGAGCACGTCGCCGACGGCGGCGTTGAAGACCTTGGCCTCGACGTCGGTCTTCAGGGAGCCGCGCAGCACCTTGCCGATGACGCCTCCCTGCTCGCGCGTGCTGGCGATCGAGTGCTCGCGCGCCATCTCGGCAAAGCAGCAGGGATCGTCCCGCAGCACCGACACCATCTCCTTCGCCTTGCCTTCCGCGTCGAGGACGATGTGGCTTACCTCGATCGCGTCGAACCGCGGCGAGTTGAGCGCGAAATACTGCTCGACCGCCTTCGCGCTGCACACCTGCTCCATCATCTTTTCCTGGTACAGGTCGTCGGTGACGAACGCCTCGAACTCGTCCAGGCTGACGCCCAGGTGGTCGAGGTAGCGGTTGGTATCGGCCGCCCGGTGCAGGCCTTTGACCCGTCGGTAGCGATCCGCCCGCTCCTGGATCTCCTCGGGCGCGATGCGCAGGCCGTGCTTCTTCGCCGCGCGCACCGTGAGCCGGTCCCGGACGAACTGCTCGACGAGGCTCTCGAATTGCCCCGTCAGCTTCCAGATCCGCACGAACTGCTCGATCCCGATCACTTCATCGTCGATTCGCACTATCGCCTGCATGACGCCTCCTTGACGATCTCTCGGCTGAACCAACTCGACCGCTTCGATTCCGAGTCTAGAGGGGGGCAAGGGTGCAAAGGCGGCGAGTATTACCCGGCGATCCGCTGCTTATTCACCTTCCCGGGTCGTACCAGCGCACAAGCGCCGCGCGCGCGGGTGACGAGTTACCCGCCGATCTGCCGCAAGGGATCCAGCGCGAGGTCGATCAGGCGCCGATCGCGGACGACGACTTCCGCCGTGGCCGTCATCCCGTAGCGCAGCGGGTACCTCGTGTCCGCCACCAGGTAGTGGTCCCGCTCGAGTGTCACGCGCCCCTCGTAGACGGGTTGCTTGGTCTGCGCCGACAGCTTGGTCGCGGGCGAGATGTAGCTCAGCGTGCCGCGGATGTGGCCATAGCGGTGGTACGGAAACGCATTGAACTTGAGCTGGACGGGCAGGCCTTCGCGGAGGAACGCGCGGTCGTGCTCGGCGATGTCGATCCTGAGGACC
Source organism: Burkholderiales bacterium (assembly GCA_035456405.1). Classification (GTDB taxonomy): domain Bacteria; phylum Pseudomonadota; class Gammaproteobacteria; order Burkholderiales; family SG8-39; genus JAGVSZ01. The sequence goes on from DATIDG010000014.1 coordinate 4,212, forward strand.
GGGCGGGCGTCCTTGGGCGCGATCCCGCCGAGCGGAGTATTGGCCTGGACCTTGTCCCCCGGCTGGGTGGAGGTCACGTCGGTGATGACGCCGTCGACCGGCGCGACGATCAGCAGGAAGTTGTCCTTGTCGATGTTCTCGAACCGGATCCGCGCCGCCGCCTCGGCCACGAGACGCGCCGTCTGGAGCTGGAGCCGCAGCTTCTCCTCGGTGATCGAGATCTCCTTCGTGGCGGCATCGTACTGGACCTGGAGCCGCGTGAGCTCCTGCCCCCCGGTCTCGATCTGCGCCCTCGCCTGCGACTCCTCCTGGCCCTGTCGGGCGGCGAGCTCGCTCAGCCGCGACTGCGCCACCACCAGGGCGTTCTCGGCCGCGAGCAGCGCGTCCTTCTTCGCCTCGACCTGGAGCTGCGACACTCCGCCTCCGCCGGGCGTCGCGTACAGGCGCGCGAACTTGTCCGCCTCCTGCCTGGCGGCCTCGCGCGCGCGACGCGCGTCCTCGAGCTTCGTGCGGGCTTCCTGGAGCTGTGCGCGCTGCGCGGCGGCGAACTTCGCCATGCCTTCCGAGAGGCGCCGCTCGTGCTGGTGCTCCGCGAGCTCCAGCGCCTGCTTCAACGCGGCGAGCCTGCGCTCCATCAGCGCCTTCTTCTCCGGGAACTCCTTCCACTCGCGCTCCGCATCCTCGAAGCGGAGCTGCGCCTGCAGGGCGTTGGCTGCGGCCTCGATCGCCCCGCGCGCGTTCAGCCGCGCCAGCACGTCGCCCTTCGACACCGGCTGGCCTTCGGCGATGTAGAGATTCGCCAGCTCGCCGTCGACCGGCGCATGGAAGCGCCGCACCTCGGAATCGGGCTGGAGCGCCCCCTGCGCCGTGACCAGCACGTCGGCGCGCCCGAAGAACGACCATGCGAGCGCGGAAGCGACGAGCGCCGCCATCGTCACGACCACGGCCAGCATGAACCGCGAAGGCTCCGCGGTCAGGATTGCGATGCCTTCGGCGGAGTGATCGCCGAGCGCCTGGGGGAACGGCCTAAGACGATCTTCTCTCGCCATCGTTCCGGCCTCCGAGCAGCGTGAGCTTCGCTTTCAGCAACTCCGGCTCCAGGACGTAGCGCAGCTCCAGCAGCGCCCTGCGCTGCAGCTCCGCTTCGGCGGCGATCTCCTCCTGGACCTTGCTCAGGCGCGCGGGCGGAGCCGCCTTGAATTGCGCGTACACCCGCACGCCGCGCTGCGCACACTCGTGCGCCTCGGCGAGCGACTGCGCTTGCGTCCTGAACTCGTTCGAGACCACTGCCTTGAGCCGCTGCCTGCCGTCGATGGCACCGTTCTCGCGATACTGGCGCCACAGCATCTCGGCGCGCTCGAGCGCTTCGCGGGCGCGCGCCAGCGCCCCGTTCTTGTGCAGGCCGACCTCCGGCTCCGTCGCCCGGACGAAGTAAGCGTCCTCGTACGGATCGAGCGACGAGTAGAACGCGAGCAGGCGCTCCTCGTATCCGGCGCTGCCGCGCGCGCGCTGGAGCGCGGCGTACTGCTCCGCAATGGCGCGCTTGTGCTGCAGCTCCCGCGCGGCGGGATCCGCCCACGGACCGGTGACCATCTTCTGCAGGCCGGCGAACGCCTGTTTTGCGTCGCCCTGTCGCCAGGCTTCGGACACGGCGCCGTACTGCTGGACGATCTCCGCGGGCGGAAACCGCTCGCTCGACGTCACCGCGCGGAACTTGGCCTGAAACGGCGGCGTCGAGAACCGGGCGCTGGTGAGGAGCGCGATCGGCCGGCCCAGCCGGCGCGCGCGCGGCTCGGCTTCGATCTCGAGGTATCCGCGCAGGTCGCTGTGCAGCCCGTCGAGGCCGCCGAGCCGGGGATACTTCTCCGCGTAATCCTTGAGGACCGCCTCCAGCGCCGCCGGGGTGTCCCGCTCGAGCTCGGCGGTAATCGTGGCCTTCAGGCGCTCGATGGCGGCGAGGTACACCGAGTCGTCGTTCTGGAGCTTGCGCAGGCGGCTGAGCGCCTCGGCGTACGCGTCCCTGAACTCCGGGACGTAGGACGCGATCGTGGCGAGCGCCCGCTGGTGCCGCGGCGTGTCGTCGTTCCAGCGCTTGACGAGCAGTCGTATCTTTTCCTCGTCGGCGTAGATCCGGACCGGCGCGTCCACGCCGCCGCGCGCGACGACGAACTCCTGGAGCTCGGCGATCCATTCGAGCTCGCTCAAGAATGACTGCGCCTCGGGGTTGTGCGCGCCGAGTCGCTTCGCCGCGGCGAGAGCGGCCCGCGCGCGATCGAAATCGCCTGCTTCGAGAAGGCCCAACCACTTCGGAACGTGTCCCCTGAGGAGCGCTTCGGTGCCGAGCGCCTTGATCTCGGCGCTGTCGGGGTGCTGCCCGAGGTACTCGTTGGCCGCCGCCGCCGCCTGCGCGTACTCGCCGCGCGCAAAGAGGTCTTTCACCTCGCGCTCGGGCGCGCCCCAAAGGTAGAGCGTGAGCGCGAACATCCCGAGGACTGCCGCGACCGATGTTCCCCACCGGGCCAGTCCCCGCATCGCGGCGCGCTCGTTGCCCGCGACGGCGGTCGTCACCTCGGAGAGGAGGATCGCGAACCGGCCGCGTTTTCGCCGTGCGTCCGCGTCCGGGGCGGCCTCTGCGGCGGCTCCTGGCGCCTCGTCGTCGACCGCATCGGGCGGTTGCGCGGGCTGATCGACGCAGAAGATGTCGAGGAACGAGGCTGCGGCCGACACGAACGTCGTCCTCTCCGGATTGGCGGCACCGACCGCCGGGCCGGATGCGATCGAGTCCTCCTTCATGAGCGTCGCCTCGTCGACGGACCTCTCGAGCCTCACCTCGTAGAGGAAGTGATTCCCGCCGAACCCCACCACCGCCCCGTCCTCGAGCGCGACCGCGTGCTCCGCGAGCCGCCTCCCGCCCACGAACGTGCCGTTCCTGCTGCCCAGGTCCTCGACGAAAGGGGTCGCGCCCTTGACGAAGATGTGCGCGTGGCGGCGCGAGATGTAGCCGACCTCGTGCGGATACCGGTCCTGGTAGCGCGAGAACGTGTTGTCGGACTTGCCGATCAGGAACGGGAAGTGGCCCAGCACGATCGGCTGGAGACCCGAGTCGCCGCGGACGGGTGTGAGCGTGAGGCTGAGGAGCCTCTCGACGCCGCGCGGCGCACGCGTGCGCGGCACGAGCTGTATCCGGTAGGAGAGCGTCCCGCCGAGGCGTACCTCGTCGGCGTTGCCCAGCCTGGCGGGCTTCTCGCGCACCGCGACGCCGTTCACGGTCGTGCCGTTGCTGCTCTCCAGGTCGGCGACATAGGCGGCGCCGTCCTCGACGAAGATCCTCGCGTGCCGGCGCGACAGGCTGGACACGATGCGCGCGTCGTACGCGGCGAACGGAGGTTCCGCCCGCCCGATGGCGAAGAGGTCGTCCGCGATGCGGATCTCGCCCAGCTCCGGGTGCGAGATCGGCCAGAGCACGACGTCGAACGCTTGGGGCACTGTCCCCCGCAGATCGGTCGTCAGGGTTGCGGGGGCAGCCATGGTCGGCCTAGTTGCTTTCGTTGCGGACGTCGACGGCCGACCAGCCTCCGCCCAGCGCCTTGTAGAGGGTCACGGTGTCGGAGAGGATCTGCTGGTGGTTCGCAAGCAACGCGAGCTCGGCCGCCAGCTGCTGCCGTTCGGTCTCGAACACCTCGAGCTGCGAGACGACGCCCACCTTCAGCTGCGCCCGGACCTCGGTGGCGACGATCTTTAGGTGGCCGGTTTGCTGCAGCAACTCGGCGCGCTGAGCCTTGCGCGCGGCGAGGCTGGTGAGCGCGTTCTCGACCTCTTCGAAGGCGACCATGACGGTGCGCCGGTACTCCGCCTCCGCGGCGCCGGTTTGCGCCTCGGTCGTCTTGATGCGGGCCTTGATGCTCGGGTCGAACAGCGGGATGTTGATGCTGGGCAGGAAGCTGAGCGTGAACGACTTCAGCAGGTCGCCGAGCGCGAGGCTGGCGGTCCCCGCGCGCCCGGTCAGGTTGATCGAGGGCAGCTGCGCGAGCTTGGCCTGACCCGCGAGGTCGTAGCCCTGCAGGACGCGGTATTCGGCGGCGACGATGTCGGGCCGCCGCGCGAGCAGCTGAGAAGGAAGGCCCGCGGGCACCTCCGGCAGATGCACTCTGTCCTGGAGGCGGCCGATGGGGAGCTTCTGCTCTCCCGCGGGCACGCCCGTCAGGGTCGCCAGCGCGTTCTCCGCGAGGTCGCGCGCTCGCTGGAGCTCCAGCAAGCCGTCGGTCAGCCGGTTGATCTCCGCCCGCTGGCGCACGACCTGCGTCCGCGGCGCCAGTCCGTGCGCGAGCTGCGCCTCGTAGATGGCGAGGATCTCCCGGTTCCTGCCGAGCGCCCTGCGCTGCTCGCCGATCTGCTCGTCGAGCTGAAGGATCTGGAAGTACGTCGTCGACACCGCGGTGACGAGCGTCAGGTATCCCGCGCGCCAGTCGGCCTCGGTCGCGCGGTACTCCGCCGTCTGCGCCTGGACGCCCTTCTCGAACTTGCCCCAGATGTCGAGCTCCCAGCTGACCTGGGTGCCCAGGTCGTAGCGCTGCGAGGTCTTCCGTCCGGTGGACTTCTCGAAGATCGCGCCGGCGCCGACGTCCACGATCGGCATTCCCCCGGCCCGCGCCTCGCCGATCAGCGCGGCGGCAACCTGCGTCCGGGCGGCGAGAACTCGCAGGTCGAAGTTCCCCGCGATGGCCTTGCTCACCAGCGCGTCCAGAGTGGGGTCGCGAAACGCCTGCCACCAGTCGGGCGTGATCGTTTCGGACGCCGAGACTCCGGCCACGGGTCCCGACCACGACGACTTGGTCGGTGCGTCCGGACGCTGGTATGGCGGGCCTCCGAGATCGGCGCAGCTCGCGAGGCAAGCGGCGAGGAGCGCGCCGAGCAGCGACCGGTAGACGGCAGGGCCCGCACGGCGACGAACACGATCGACGGTCATCGTCTCTACCTAGCCCACACCGAACGAAGGGGAACTGAGATGGGGCGACTCTACCCAGTCGCGCGGCCGCGAGACCGGCACGGATTACCGCGGGATCAGCGACTTATTCACCAGCGCAGAACCACCAGCGTCGAATCGTGTTCCGGAACGGCGGAGAGCCGCACTTGCAGGGGAACGGGTCGCTCCCCTCCAAGCGCGGCTCTCGTGCCGCTTCGGCTTTGCCGTGCGTCACTTACGCCGACTGGCCCACCAGCGCCAGCGAGTTCGCGATCACGGCGGAGTTGATGCCGACGTCCGTGTAGGTCTGCGGCATCGACGGCGCATTCGCCGCAGTGACCGGGCTCGCGAAGTTCAGAAGCCCGGCCTGCGAAACCAGCTGGCCGCCTTGAATGCCGATGTTGAAACCGCCGCGCACGGCGGCGAGCTCTTTGCGGGACAACTCTTTGCTGACTTCCAGATCTTTGATGAACATGACAGCTCTCCTAAAAGGTTAAGTTGAAAAAAAGCTTCTCGAATCACGTTGAGCATGTTTCCGTGCTCGGCAGCCTGTACAGCACAGGGCGTGCCAGGCCCCGGAAGGCATCGCGAATTGATCCGTAACTGCCTGTACGGAATCCAGATATCGACAGCGAGGGTTTTTCGAGCGAACGTTGCGAGGCGCGGCGTTTGGTGGGCACGCGCCAACAGGCCGCGCGCCGCCTGTTGGCCGGCTCGCAACACGCGCGCGTCCCGCGGCCCGGCGCCCTCCCGGTTCAATCCGGTTTTGATGTGCGCGTCGCGCACCACCGCGCCCCACTTCGCCTGCTCGGCGCGGACGAAGGCCGCCAGCTCTTCCGGCGTGCCGCCCGCCGGCTCGGCGCCCAGCTCGACGAGCTTCGCGCGCACAGCCGGCTCCCTCACGATGCGCGCCAGGTCGCGCGACAGCCGCTCCACGATCTCCGGCGGTGTCCGCGCCGGCGCGAGCAGGCAGAACCACGACGCGCCGTCGAAGCCCCCGAGCCCCGCCTCGTCGGCGGCGAGGCGCGAATGCTGCGCGGCACGATGCGTGCTCACTCGTCGAGCTGCACGGTTACCTCGTGCCCGTCGACCATGTACTTGAACTGCACGAGCTGCCGGTTCCGGTCGAACCACACGGAGGCTTGCCATTCGCCCGAGAAGTCGAACCGGTCGGCCGGGACCGTCTTCTTCTGGATCGTCAGAGTCTCGTTCGAGCGCGCGACCTTTACGCTCATGAGCTTCAGCGTCTTGAGGTCGAAGAGCAGCGACCGGTCGACAATGGCGTAGTGCCAGACCGAGGTGGGGAAGGCCTTGCCCGGAAGCTCGATCGGCGTGCCGTTGAGGGCGCCCTTGTAGATCGCGGAAGCGCGTTCCAGCGAGGCCTCGTAGATCTTGCCGTCATCGTCGGTTCGCCCGCGCATGTTGCGCAGGTCGCCGCGAAGCCACTCCTCGTGCAGGTTGTGCTCGAAGTTGAAGACCTTCACGCCGACGATTGAGAGTGAGGCCCGGGTCTTGAGCGTCTCGATGTCGCCTGCCTCGCGGTACTCGACCGTGTAGTGAATCTGCCCGGCCTTCTTGCCGTCGATGTAGATCGAGCCGAAGTGGTTCTCGGCCCGTCCGGCGGCCTGCGCTCGCGCCGAGGACGATGAGCACGGCCCAGGTCACGAGTCGGAGCACCTTCATTGACGTCCTGGCTCCCTGGCCCGGGTCAACCGGCGACGCAGCCCCCCGCGACCATCTTGTCGATCGACTCCGCCGAGTAGCCGAGCTCCGCGAGCAGCGCCCGCGTATGGCTCCCCGGCGCCGGCGGATCGAGCCGCGCGGCGAACCGGCGACCGTCCATCTCGAACGGCAGCGTCGGGACCTTAGTCGTCCTGCCGTCGGCAAGCCGGATGTCGGTGAGCCCGCCGGAGTCGTTCAGGTGCGGATCGTCGAACAGATTCTCGGGCTTCGTGATCGGCGCGAACGGCAGCCCGGCGCGCTCGCATGCCGCCATCAGGTCCGCCTTCGTAATCTGCGCGAAGCGCTCGCGCACCCGCGGCATGATGCGATCGCGCGCGTGGACGCGCTGGTTGTTCGCCGCGAGCGCGGCGTCGGCGGCGAGGTCCACGAGCCCGAAGGACTCGCAGAAGACCTTCCACTGCGAGTCGCTGACCACCCCCACGAACACTTGGTCGCCGTCGGCGGTGTCGAACACGTCGTAGATCGCCCACGCGGAGAGCCGCGCGGGCATCGGCGCCGCGGGCTTGCCGGTCACCGCGTATTGCATCATGTGCTGGGCGACGAGGTAGATGTTGTTCTCGAACAGGCCCGACTGGACGAGCTGGCCCTGCCCGGTCCGCGCGCGCTCGTGCAGCGCCGCGAGGATCGCGATCGCGCCGAACATCCCCCCCATCACGTCGTTCACCGACGCGCCCGCGCGCAGCGGCCGCCCGGGCGGGCCGGTCATGTACGCGAGCCCGCCCATCATCTGCACCACCTCGTCGAGCGCGGTGCGATGCTCGTATGGCCCGGGCAGGAAGCCCTTCAGCGAACAGTAGACGACATCGCGCTTGAGCTGCTTCACGCCCTCGTAGCCGAGGCCGAGCTTCTCCATCGCGCCGGGACGGAAGTTCTCGGTCACGACGTCGGCGGTAGCGAGCAGCTTCTTGACGATCGCCATGCCCTCCGGCGACTTCATATCGACCGCGAGGCTCTTCTTGTTGCGGTTGTAGGTCGGCCAGTAGCCGGCGCCCGAGCCGGTCAGCCGACGCGTGTTCTCGCCGTCGGGCGTCGGCTCGACCTTGATCACCTCGGCCCCGAGATCGCCGAGCACGAGCCCGCACGACGGGCCCATCACCATGTGCACGAACTCGACGACGCGGATGCCTTCGAGCGGGAGCCTCATGCGGCCGCCTTCTTCGCGGAGGCGTACACGAACCCCTTGGTCAGGCCGGCGTTCGGCAGGTGGCCGTAGAGCGGCTCGCCGGGCAGTGCCCGCGCGACGATCGCGCGCGCAGCGATCAGCTTGTCGATGTCGATGCCGGTCCTGAGGCCCATCGACTCAAGCATGAACACGAGATCCTCGGTGACGATGTTGCCGGTCGCGCCGGGAGCGTAGGGGCAGCCGCCGATGCCGCCCTGCGACGAGTCGAACGTCGTCACGCCAGCGTCGAGCGCCGCGACGACGTTCGCGAGACCCTGGCCGCGCGTGTTATGGAGGTGCGCGCCGCCGACCCGCTCGCGCCCGATCTCGCCCGCGAGCCGCGCGAACATGCGCTTCACCTGCGCGGGATTGCCGTAGCCGGTCGTGTCGGAGAGGCCGACGGCGTCCGCCCCGGCGCGCGCGAGTCGCGTTGCGATCTCCATCACCCAGTCCTCGGACACCGCGCCCTCCATCGTGCAGCCGAACGCGGTGGCGACGTTCGCCTCGACGCCGAAGCGCGAGTCGGCCGGCTGCGCGTCGCGCAGGGCGCAGACGCGCCCGACGTCCTCGATCGCGTGCTCGGGCGTCTTGCGCAGGTTCGACTGCGAGTGCTGGCGCGACGCGGAGATCGGCAGCGTCAACTTGTGCGCCCCGGCGGCCGCCGCGCGCTCGGCGCCCTTCAGGTTGGGCACGAGCGCGAGCACCGTGAGCCCGAGGATCTTGCGGGCCTCCCGCACCACCTCCTCCGCGTCGGCCATCTGCGGCAGGAGCTTCGGCGGGACGAACGAGCCGACCTCGATTTCGGCGATCCCGGCGCCGGCAAGCGCGCGGATCCATTCGAGCTTCGCAGCGGTCGGCATAGTGCGCTGGATGCTCTGGAGCCCGTCGCGCGGGCCGACTTCGCTGATCAGGACATCGGTCGCGGGCATGTCGCTCTCCTCCGGCGAGTTAACCGCCGCGCGCGACCCCCGTCAAGCTGGCGGGCACAGGTAAACTCCGCTCGCCCTAGCGATGCTCCAGTCCACGCCCTTCCACCCGCGCACCGCCGCGCTGTGCCGGAGCCACGCCTGGCGCCGCTGGGCGGGCTACGTCGTCGCGAGCTCCTACGAGCTCTCGCACGAGCGCGAGTACCACGCGATCCGGAGCGCCGCCGCGCTGTTCGACGTCTCGCCGCTCTACAAGTACCTCGTGCGCGGTCGGGACGCCGCGCGACTCCTCGACCACGTGGTCACGCACGAGGTCGGCCGCCTGTCGGTCGGCCAGATGCTCTACACGCCCTGGTGCGACGAGCGCGGCAAGGTCATCGACGACGGCACGGTCGCGCGGCTCGACGACGCGACGTTCAGGCTCACCTCGGCCGAGCCGAACCTGCGCTGGCTGCAGGACAACGCGCTCGGCTTCGAGGCGACGATCGAGGACGTTTCCGCCGCGACCGCGGCGCTCGCCCTGCAAGGACCGAACGCGCGCGCGATTCTCCAGCAACGCTGCGATCGCGACCTCGGCGCGCTGAAGTACTTCCGGCTGACCGAGGCGAAGCTCGGCGGCGTCCCGGTCACGATCTCGCGGACCGGGTACACCGGCGACCTCGGCTACGAGATCTGGCTCGGCGCGGCCGACGCGCTGCCGGTCTGGGACGCGCTTATCGACGCCGGGACGCCTTACGGGGTCACGCCGGCCGGCATCCTCGCGCTCGACGTGGCGCGAATCGAGGCCGGGCTGATGCTGCTCGACGTGGACTACGTGCCGGCGAACCGGACGCTGATCGAGAGCCAGACCTCCTCGCCGTACGAGCTCGACCTCGGGTGGGCGGTGAAGCTCGACAAGCCGAACTTCGTCGGCAAGCCGGCGCTCGCTGCCGAGGCGCGCACCGGACCGGCCTGGCGCTTCGTCGGCATCCAACTCGAGTGGGACTCGTTCGAGCGGCTCTTCACCGCGGTCGGGCTCGCGCCGCGCGTGCCGATCACGGCGTGGCGCAGCAGCGTGCCGCTCTATTCGGGCGGCGAGCAGGTCGGCTACGCGACCAGCGGGGTCTGGTCGCCGCTCCTCAAACAATACATCGCGCTCGCGCACGTGCAGTCGAGCCGGGGAGCGGCCGGGACGGCGCTGGAGATGGAGGTCACCGTCGAGCACCGGCGCAGGCGCGCCGCCGCGCGCGCGGTGAAGAAGCCGTTCTTCGACCCGGAGCGGAAGCGATCGTAGCCATGGCGAACGCCTACGACGCGATCGTGATCGGCGGCGGCCACAACGGCCTGGTCGCCGCCGCCTACCTCGCGCGCAGCGGCAAACGCGTCGTCGTGCTCGAGCGGCGCGAGCGCGTTGGCGGCGCTGCGTTCAGCGAGCAAGTGTTCCCGGGCTTCACCTTCTCGGTGTTCTCCTACGTGGTGAGCCTGCTCCGGCCGGAGATCATCCGCGACCTCGACTTGCCGCGCCACGGCCTGCACGTACTCCCGCTCGAGAGCACGCTGACGCCGCTGCCCAACGGCGACTACCTCGCGCAGTGGAACGACCACGACCAGAACCGGAGGGAGCTCGCGCGCCATTCGCTGCGCGACGCCGAGGCCTACGACGAGTTCGGCCGCCTAATGCACCAGATGTCGCGCGCGGTGAAGCCGTTCCTCGGCGTGGCGCCGCCCAACCCGGGCTCGTTCGCGCCGCGCGAGCTCGCCGCGCTCGCGCGTCTCGGACGGCAGCTACGCGGCCTCGGGCGCGAGCAGTTCCACGCGCTCCACAAGCTGCTGACCATGAGCTCGGCCGACTATCTCGACGAGTGGTTCGAGACCGAGGCGCTCAAGGCGACCAAGTCGGCGAGCGGCATCATCGGCACGCTGCAGGGCCCGCGTTCGCCCGGCACCGCCTACGTGCTGCTGCATCACTACATGGGCGAGCTCGACGGCGTGTTCCGCGCCTGGGGATTCGCGAAGGGCGGCAACGGGTCGGTGAGCGCGGCGATCGCCGGCGCGGCGCGCGCGCTGGGCGTCGAGATCCGCACCGAGGCACCGGTGATGAACGTCGTCGTCGAGAACGGGCGCGCGACCGGCGTCGCGCTCGCGAGCGGCGAGGAAGTCCGGGCGCCGCGCGTGCTCTCTAACGCCGATCCGCGGCGCACCTTCATCGACCTCGTCGGCGAGAAGCACCTGCCCGCGGAGTTCACCGACGCCATCCGCAGGTTCCGCTTCCGCGGCACCTCGGCGAAGGTCAACCTCGCGCTCGACGCGCTTCCGGATTTCACCTGCCTCCCCGGCCCGGGCGCGCACCTGCGCGGCGCGATCTCGATCAGCCCGAGCATCGACTACCTCGAGCGCGCGTACGACGAGGCGAAGTACGGCGAGTTTTCGCGCCGCCCGTACATGGACATCGTGATCCCGTCGATGATCGATCCCGCCATGGCGCCGCCGGGCAAGCACGTCATGTCGATCTTCGCCCAGTACGCGCCGTATCGGCTCAACGGCGGCTGGACCGAAGCGCGGCGCGAGGCATTCGGCGACGCGGTGATCGACACGATGGCAGAGTACGCGCCGAAACTCAAGTCGATCATCCTGCACCGGCAGGTGGTCGTGCCGGCCGACATCGAGCGCATCGTCGGCATCACCGAGGGCAACATCTTCCACGGCGAGCTGTCGCTGCAGCAGATGTTCTTCCTGCGGCCGGTCCCCGAGTGGGCGAAGTACCGGACGCCGATCCACGGGCTGTGGCAGTGCGGCTCGGGCACGCATCCGGGCGGCGGCGTGATGGGCGCAGCCGGAAGGCTGGCGGCGCTCGAGATTCTCAGGGAAGGCGCATGAACGCGCCGGTCGTCGTCATCGGCGCCACCGCGGACGCGCTCGTCGCGGCGCACGCGCTCGCGCGCGGCGGACGCCGCGTCGTGGTGCTCGACGAGCACCACGACGACGCGCCGGACGACGGCGGCTGGATCCCGCCGCGCGTCGTGCGCGACCTCGGGCTCGCCGAGCGGGGCCTGCAAATCGAGCGCGCCGACCCGTGGGCGGTTGCGCCGCTACCCGACGGCGGGCGCCTCGAGCTGTGGCACAACCCCGCGCGCTCGGCGGCGTCGATCCGGCGCCTGAGCGCGCGCGACGCGGAGAAGTGGCCGGCGTTTTGCGCGCTCATGGCGCGCCTCGCGCGCGTGCTCGAGCCCCTATACGCGACGCCGCCGCCCGATCCGCTCGCACGCGGCGCCGGCGATCTCGCGCGACTCGCGCTTGCGGGCTTGCGGGTGCGTGCGCTCGGTCGGCGCGGGATGACCGATCTCCTGCGGCTCGCGCCGACGTCGGTTGCCGACTTCCTCGACGACTGGTTCGAGAGCGATGCGCTCAAGGGCGTGCTCGCGGCCGGCGGGGTGATGTACCTGCACCAGGGGCCGCGCTCGGGCGGCACCGCGTTCGCGCTGCTGCACCGCCACGTCGGCAGTCCGCCGGGCGTGTTCCGTCCTGCGCGCTCGAACCTCGTGCGCGTGCTGCGCGAGCGGCCCGGCATCGAGATCCGCACGGGCGTGCGGGTCGAGCGCATCCGTGTGCGTGATGGCCGCGCATGCGGCGTCGTGCTCGCGGGCGGCGAGGAGATCGCCGCGGCCCTCGTGGTCTCGGGGGCGGATCCGCGCCGCACGCTGCTCGACCTGGTCGAGCCGGGCTGGCTCGACCCCGAGGCGATCCGCGCGATCCGCAGCATCCGCTCGCGCGGGGTCGTCGCGCAGGTCACGCTCAACCTCGACCGCGCACCGCAGCCGGGCACGCTCGTCGTCGCACCCTCGCTCGACTACCTGGAGCGCGCGTACGACGACGCGAAATACCGCCGGGTCTCGCAGGACCCATACCTCGAGGCGCACGCCGACGGTGAGCGGCGGGTTCAAGTGCACCTGCAATACGCGCCGTACTCGCTCGCCGACGGCGAATGGGACGAGGCGTGCCGCGCGGCGCTGGGAGACCGCGTCGTCGACCTGCTCGCGCCGCACCTCGGCGCCACGGTAATCGAGCGCAAAGCCCGCTCGCCGCGCGACCTCGAGGCCGACTGCGGCTGGCCCGAAGGCCAGGCGCATCATGCCGAGCTCGCCCTCGACCAGCTCTTGTGGATGCGGCCGACGCCGGCGCTCGCGCGCTATCGCACCCCGATCGACGGTCTCTGGCTCTGCGGGCCGGCGATGCATCCCGGCGCCGGGATCGTCGGCGCCGCGGGAGCGAATGCAGCGCGCGTCGTGTCGCGGACATAGCAGCTCTCCGGCTCGTTGCGCGGCCTGCAAGCCGCGCGCCGAATCGCGGACGCCGGTTCCCGCTACCGGAAGCTGATGCTGCCGCCGGCTGAGAGCCCCAGCGAGATCGGAAGGACGCCACGCGCACGGCCGAGCTGCACCCGATCAAGGGCAGCCATATTCGCCGCGGGGGGCGACGTAAGCGGCCGCCGGCCGCCGCAGGCGGCGCGGCCCATGGCTCCCAGCCCCCGCGGCGCCGGCGCGGGG
>DATIDG010000015.1:0-156945 GCA_035456405.1 Burkholderiales bacterium
CGATCGGCTCGACGTTGGTTGCACCCATCGCCGCGATGTTCCGGCGCAGCTTGTCGAGCATCGCGCGCGTCATGTCGAGGCCGTAGACCTTGCCGCGCGAGCCCGTCAGGGCGCTCGCGATCAGGGTGTCGGTTCCGGAGCCCGAGCCGATGTCGAGGATCCGGTCGCCCTCCCGAATGACACCCGCGGCGAACGGGTACCCGACGCCCGCAAACGATTCGGGAGCGGTGGCGGGAAGAAGGTCGAGTTGCTCACCCGGGTAGCCTACGAAGAAGCAAGCGAGCCGTCCGGTGGGAAAATGGAACGTCTTGCCGGGATGCGTAGCCACATCGGTGTACATGTCGGCCACGGCCTTGAAGATGAACTCCTTCTTGTCGCTGTAGACGGCGACCACGGCGTATCCTCCTGGTCATTTGCATCCGCGCGCCTGGGGCTCTCGAACGGGCCCTTCATCCGGCGCTACGGCTCAACTTACCTCCGCAATTCGACCTCCCTCCATCTTGGTTGGCGGGCCTAGAAGCTCTCGAGCATCCTCTTGATGCGCTCGCGCACCGTCGGGTCCACGTCGTCCTTCTTCAGCTCGCCCAGCTTCACCTTCAGCCGCCGCTCGAACTCCACGCGCGAATAGCAGCTGTGGCACGTGTGCAAGTGGTGTTCCATCGCCGTGCGCTCGGTGTCGTCGAGCTCATGGTCGATGTACTCGAAGATCTGCCTGAGCGCCTGTTCGCACTCGATCTCGTGCTTTGTCATCGGATGGAACCTTTCTCTTCCCGCACTCTCGCGTCGGCCGTTGCTTGTCGCGGCGTATCCTTGCTGCCCTCTCTCCCTTGGCGCGACGCGGGCAGCCCGTACTCGCGCGCTTGCTGCCAGAGGATCTTCTGGAGCGCCCCGCGGGCGCGCGCCAGTCGCGAGCGCACCGTTCCTACCGGAATGCCGAGCGTCTCGGCGATCTCCCCGTAACTCATCCCTTCGAGGTCGGAGAGGATCACCACCACGCGGTGACAATCCGGGAGGCTGGCGAGCGCCCGGTCGAGATCCTGGCGCAGCAGCTTGTCGACGAACGCCTGCTCCGGATTGCTGAACCAGAGCAGGAAGGGCTGATGCATCTGCTCGAAGATCGAGAACGGCACTTCCTCTTCATCGGCCTCGTCGCACTCGAGGGACTCGAGCCGCGGCCGCGCGCCGGCGCGGCGAAGCTCGCTCACGAAGGTGTTGTGGAGGATGCGGAAGATCCACGCTCGAAACGCGGCCTCGCTCTCGAGGCTATCGAGCGCGCGCCACGCCCGCGCTACCGTTTCCGCAACCAGATCCTCCGCGTCGGTGGGATTGGCTGTGAGCCGCCGGGCAACACCGTTCAGGCTCCCCAGCAGGGCAAGGACCTGCTCTTCGAAAGCCTTCCGCGAGATGCCCATCCGGCCTCCTCGAATGCAAGGACGCGCCGGCCGGCAAATCGGTTCCATCCACCGCCCGGTGCCGCCCCGGTTCCTGGGGGCGCCGAGATTGTAAGGTTTTGTCCACAAGGGACATTCCGTCGGGCCTTAAGCAGATTGACACCGTTTCCCGTCGGCGCCACGCCGAAGGGTGAGGCCAACCGCTTCGACACCGCTCGAGCTTCCTGCGGCGTTGCACCGGCGCGTCGCGCCGTCGCGCATCGAACAAGTGACGCGTGGTAACGGAGATCGGTTCCAGGGTGCGCATCGCACGCGGGAGCCGGACCGCACGGCGCGTTTGCCGACCGTGGTTCAGTGCGCGACGCGGTGACCGGCTGGAACCGAATTCGCGACGACCGCGTCTTTGCCGATGAAGGGCGCACCGTCCTTCGCACCAACCACCAGGGAGATGCCGACGATGACTACGGCAACAGGGGTGACGCGGCGCGTCGACACCGTTTCGCTCGAGCAGAAAGTCAAGGCGATGTACCGCGACGTAGCCCTCGATCCTCACGGCGAGTTCCACTTCGAGATGGGTCGCGCGCTCGCGGAGCGGCTCGGCTATGCAGCCGCCGACCTCGACGCGATCCCGAGTGAAGCCATCGATTCGTTCGCGGGCGTGGGCTACTACTTCGACCTCGCCGCCCTGAAGGCAGGTGAGACCGTAGTCGATCTCGGCAGCGGGTCGGGGATGGACAGCTTCATCGCCGCGCGCAAGGTCGGAAAGACCGGCACGGTCATCGGCATCGACATGACCGACGAGCAGCTCGCCAAGGCCGAGCGCCTGCGCGCCGCGCTGTGGTGGGGCAACGTCACCTACCGCAAGGGCTACATCCAGGCCACCGGCCTTGCCGATGCGTGGTGCGATGCGATCATCAGCAACGGCGTGATCAACCTCGCGCCGGACAAAGGCGAGGTCTTCCGCGAGGCCGCGCGCCTACTGAAAGCCGGCGGTCGGCTGGCGCTCGCCGACATCGTCACCGAAGCGCAGCTTCCCGAAGGCATCACCTGCGACGCGACACTGTGGGCCGCCTGCATCGGCGGTGCGATGCAGGTCGGCGACTACCGCTCGGCAATCGAGGCCGCGGGGCTCCGGGTGACGAGGCTGAAGGAGAACCCGCAGTACCAGTTCGTCTCTACGAACGCGCAGGGCGCAACGCGGAAGTACGGCGTCAAGAGCGTCTCGCTCGTGGCAATCAAAGGATGAGTCTCGGCCGTCGGCGGCGCGGTACCACCCCGGGCCGCCGGCGATGTTCAACCCAACCCAGGAGGATCCAGACCATGACGCAGAAGACCAAGTACCTGTTCACCGTCACCAACTACGATGGCGACCCCGATCGCGTGGCGACGCCGTTCGTGCTCGCCAACAATGCTCTCGCGGCCGGCGGCGATGTGCTGCTGTGGCTCAGCGTCGACGGCGCGGAGCTCGGAAAGCGCGGCGCCGCCAACCGGGTCATCGCGAAGAGCTTCCCGCCGGTCGCAGAGCTCCTGAATACCTTCACCGAGAACGGCGGGCGCATCGGCGTGTGCCCGCCTTGCGGCAAGACCCACGGCGTGACCGACGAGAACATGGTCAAGAACGGCGAGTGGATGGGCGCCGCAGCGGTGCTCGCCGCTGCCCAGGAGCGCCAGACGTTTTCGTTCTGAGCCCCCATGGTGTCGCTGGGGGGTTCTCGCACTTCCTGCGGCGCTGGTGGTCCGCGTCCCTGCGTCAGTCCGAGCGCGCTGACCAGGGAGACATCAACCGACTTCAAAGGAGAACGCCATGAAGGCATCAATCGTTGCGACATTGGCCACGGTCACGGTTGCGCTCGGCGCACTTGGTCCGGCGGCCTTGCGCGCCCAAGCCGATACCGACCACCTCATGGTGGCACCGGGCGAGCTCACATGGGCGGACGCCCCGGCCATCGCGCCGGGCGCCAAGATCGCGGTCATCGAGGGCCCGCTCACCAAGGCGGTCCCATTCACCTTCCGCCTCAGGCTGCCGCAGAACGCCAAGATCGCGCCCCATACGCATCCGGCGTACGAGCGGGTAACTGTGCTCTCGGGCACCTTCTACTTCGCTGCCGGGGACACCTACGAGCCAGCGAAGGCCCGGGCGCTTCAACCGGGCAGCGTCGCGATCATGCCGCCCGGCACGCCGATGTTCGGCTATACGAAGGAGGAGACCGTCATCCAGTTGCACGGTGTCGGCCCGTGGGGCCTGACCTACCTGAACCCGGCGGACGATCCGAGGAAGAAACAATGACCGTCGATCCGCGCGAGCTTTGGCGCGCGATTGGGCGCCGCAGGCTCGGGGTACTGTGCCGCTCGTCCTGTCGGTCGTCGCGTGCTACGGCACCCTTGCGGCGGTCGCAGCGCTCTCGGCGCTCGGGGTGACGCTTGCGGTTGATGTAAGCCCTTGATGGGCTTGGTAGGGCGTGCAGGGGTCGAACCTGCGACCAACGGATTAAAAGTCCGCTGCTCTACCAACTGAGCTAACGCCCCCGGGGAAGAGGCGGAATTTTACCGGCCCGGCCGGAGAGGCGTCAACGCGGCGCAGCAATTCGCCGCATCACGCCTCGCGCATCATCTTCCAGTACTCGTACTTCATCGTCGCCGCCGCGCCCGCGACGATCGCGAAGAACGTGATGATCGAACCGAGGGCAAGGGTCGAGAAGCCGGTGATGCCCTGCCCGATCGTGCAACCGAGCGACACCACGCCGCCAAAGCCCATCAGGATGCCGCCGACGATGTGGCGGAGCATGTCGCCCGAGTCGCGGAACGCCTCGAGCCGAAAGCTCTTCGCGGCGAGCGCGTAGGCGGCCGACCCGACGATGACGCCGAGCGCCGAAGCGATGCCGAACGTCACGATCTTGGACTTGTCGGTCCAGAACATCAGCAGCTCGAGCCCGAACGCCTGCGGCGCGACGAACGAGAGCGACTCCATCCGGCCAGTGTTGGTCGCGACCCACGCCTCCTGCAGCGTGTCGGGGTGCTCCTGCACGTAGCCGAGCTTGCCGCTCACGTACCAGCCGCCGACGATCACCAGGCCGACGACGATCCCGCCGAGCAGGTAGTCGAACTGCCGGAACTCGCGTTTCGCGAGCGTAAACACGAGGAGCGCGCCGCCGACTATCACGGTCGCGGCGATCGTCATCGTGCGCCGCTCGCCGCCGAACCACTTCGCGAACAGCGACGGCAGGTCCTGCCCGCCCGCGAACTGCGCGCTCACCGGCTCGAGCACGCCGACGCGGAATGAGCCGAACAGACCGCGCAGCGTCATGTAGGCCGCGATGGCCATGAATACCAGAACCACGAGCGACTTGAGATTGCCGCCGCCCACGCGGATCAGAGTCTTCGATCCGCAGCCGGAGCCGAGCGTCATGCCGATGCCGAAGAGCAGGCCGCCGACGACGTACGAGAGCCAGGTGAAGTTTGGCGTCGGATAGATCGAGTTGGAGAGCTTGATGACGCCGGAGAGCTCGAGCGCGTTCGCCCCGATGATGGCGACGGCGATCGCGAGCAGCCACATGCGCATGCGGTTCCAGTCGCCCATGTTGACGACGTCGGAGACCGCACCCATCGTGCAGAAGTTCGTCCTGTTGCCGACGAAGCCGAAGACGAAAGCGAGGATGAAGCCGCCCCAGGCCACCGCCGGCACGAGGCTCGCAGGATTGACGTCGCTCATTCACCCTCCGCACGCCGTGGAGGGGCATTCTCACCGACCCCGCCTGCCCCGCCAAGCGAATCTGCTTAGCACGGGATAGCGGGCGTCTATCGCACGGCTACTTCTTCGCCAGCCGCTGCTTTGCCTGCTCGGCCGCCGGGGTGTTGGGGTACTTGGAGACGAGCGTGCGCAGCGTGTTCCGCGAGCCGTTTGCATCGCCCGCCTCCGCCTGGCTGGACGCGATGTTGAGCAGCGCGTCGGAGGCCTTGGCGCTGTCGGGCCAGGTCGCGATCACCTTCTGCTGCGCGGCGATCGCGTTCTTGTAGTCGCGCAGCGCGTAGTAGGCGTTGCCGATCCAGTACTGCGCCGAGGGCGCGAGCGGGCTCTGCGGATAGCTCGCCATGAACGACTGCAGGCTCTGGATCGCGGCACCGTAGTTGTTCGCCTTGAACTGCGCGAGGCCGGCCTCGTAGGCCTGCTGCTCGGCCGCTGCGGCCTGCGCGGCCTTCTCCTTTTCCGCCTGCCCCTGCTCGAACTTGCGCACCCGCGTGTCGAGGTCGACGTACAGGTCCTTCTGGCGCTTGTCGAGGCCGTCGATCCGGTTGGCGAGCACCTCGATCTGCCCCCGGAGGTTGGCCATGTCCTGGCGCAGGCCGTCGATCAGGTTTGACAGCTCGATGATCGGCCGCTTGTCGGTGGCGTCGCGCTCGATGCGCTGGAGCACCTGCTGCTGGGAATCGAGCTGCTTGCGCAGCTCGGCGACACCCTTGCGGGCCTCGTCGTCGTTGAAGAGCGCGAACGCCGGCAGCGGCGCGAGTGCCGCGACGAGCAGAATGAGACGAGCCTTCATGGTGATTCCTCCCGGGCGCCACCCCGGGCGGCGCCTGCTCAGAACTCGTGACCGTACAGCATATCGTCCCGGCGGTTCTTCGCGTAGCAGTCTTCCGCATGGTCGGTGCAGACCGGCTTCTCCTCGCCCAGGCTGACCGACTCCACCTGGGACTCCTGCGCGCCGAGCAGCACCAGCCGCTTCTTGAGCGCATCCGCGCGCCGCTGGCCGAGGCCGAGGTTGTACTCGCGGCTGCCGCGCTCGTCGGCGTTGCCCTGGATCAGCATCTTGGCGTTCTTGTACTGGCGCAGGAACGCCGCGTGCGCCTCGACGACGGGGACGTACTCCGGCTTAATCGCGTCGGAGTCGAAGTCGAAGTACACGCTGCGCTTCGACAGCACGTTGTTCGGGTCCTTCAGGCGCGGATCCCTGGCCGGGTCGCTGAACTGCGTGCCCGGGATCACGGTGGGCGTGATCGGCTTGACGTCGGTCGTGGACGGCTTGCCGCCGGTGCGGTCCTCGACTGATGCCGGCGCCTGTTCGGAGTCCGGCGTGCTGGAGCACGCCGCGACGAGGGCGGCGAGCGCCATGACTGCGACGATTCGTTTCATATTCGACCTCCTTCTCAGTTGGCAGGAGCGGGGCCCCATGCCGGCTCGCGGACGTCCGCGGCCGGGACCGAAAGGCGCTGCTTCACGCGCCCGTCACTCGAGGTGGCGGCGAGCACGCCGCGCCCGCCGACCTCCGTGGCATACAGGATCATCTTTCCGTTCGGTGCGAAGCTCGGCGACTCGTCGCGCGCACCGTCCGTCAGCACCTGGGTCTGGCGCGACGCGAGATCCATCGCCGTGACCTGGAACCGCCCGGCGTTCCGCTGCACGAACGCCAGGATTTTTCCGTCCGGGCTGAGCCGCGGGGACGCGTTGTAGCCGCCGTCGAACGTGACGCGCTGGACGCCCCCGCCCGACACCGCGATCCGGTAGATCTGCGGCGCGCCGCCGCGGTCGGACGTGAAGTAGATCCACTGGCCGTCGGGCGAGAAGAACGGCTCGGTGTCGATCGCGGTCGAGCTCGTGAGCCGGCGCACGTTCGACCCGTCGGCATTCATCACGAATAGCTGAGAGCCACCTTCGCGCGAGAGCACGACCGCGAGGTTGCGGCCGTCGGGCGACCAGGCGGGCGCGCTGTTCGAGCCGCGGAAATTCGCGACCGCCTGCCGCTGGCCGGTGGCGAGATTGTGCACGTAGACGACCGGCTTCTGGGCCTCGAACGACACGTACGCGATGCGCGTGCCGTCGGGCGCCCAGTTCGGCGACATGATCGGCTCGTTCGAGGTCATCGCGATCTGCGGGTTCGCCCCGTCGGCATCGGCGATCTGGAGCTGGAACCGCGGGCCGGTCTTAACTACGTAAGCGATGCGCGTCGAGAACACGCCCTTGTCGCCCGTGAGCTTTTCGTAGATGAAGTCGGCAATGCGATGCGCCGTCGCGCGCGCCTGCTGCGGCGCGATAGTGTAGGCGACGCCGCCGAGCGACTGCTGCTTGACCACGTCGTAGAGCCTGAAGCGCACGTCGTAGCGACCGCCCGCCGCCGGGTAGACACCGCCGACTACGAGCGCATCGGCAGTGCGGCTGCGCCAGGCGGCGAGGTCTACGCTGCTCGCCTCGTTGAGGCTTTGCCCGCCGGTGTAGAGCGTGCGGAAGCGGCCGCTCCGCGCGAGGTCGCCCTCGATCACGTCGCTCAGGCGCGCCTGGAGCTGCGCCTCGCCCTGGAACGGCACGATCGCGATCGGGATCTGGTTGCCGCCGCTGCCCGTGATCTCGATGGTGAGCTGGGCCTGCGCGGCGCCTGCCGCGGCGAGGATCAGGCAGGCGAGAAAAGCGCGGAGAAGTCGGTTCAAGGCGTCGTATGCGCGATGCGTTGCGGGATTATACCGGCCGACCCGGGGCCGGCCCATGGCGAATTGTGTCGGGACGCGGCGACAAGCCTGGCCAAATCGGTCAATCGCGGGGACGGAACACGAGCCGCAGGTCGCGCCGGAAGACCTCGGCTTTGGCGGGCCTGGGCAGCGGCGAGGACTTGAGGATCGCCCGCTCCCACGCGTCGTCGAGCACGCTGCTCCCGCTCGATTTGACCAGCTTCACGCTCTGCACTTCGCCGGTCGGCAGGAGAAAGACGTCAAAGACTGCCTCCGGGTTGCCCGCGAGGTCGGGTGGCAGGACGATATTCGACTTGACCTTGGCCGAGATCTGCTCGCGCCAGCCGGCGACGGCAGTCGGGTCGCCCGCCGGCCTGGGCGCGCCGGTGACGGGCGCAGCCGATTTCGGCGCCGCGCTCGCAAGCTCGCGCGAGAGCTGATCCTGTACTCGCTTGCGCTCCGCTTCCTGGTCCTCGCGCCGGTGCTTCTCGGCGAGCTCCTTCTCCTTGCGCTCCTGCTCGGCCTTGGCCTTCAGCTCCTCCTCGCGCTTTCTCTTCAGCGCTTCTTCCTCGCGTCTCTTCTTCTGCGCTTCCTCCTCGCGTTTCTTCTTCTCGGCCTCCTCCTTGCGTTTCTTCTCCTCCTCGAGGGCGATGTCGGGTTTCGGTTCCGGCTTCGGCTCGACCTTGGGCGGCGGGGGCGGCTCGGGCTTCGGTTCGGGCTTCAGCTCGGGCTTCGGCGCCACGACCGGCGGCGGTGGCGCGGCGCGCGGCGTCTCGATCGCCGGGAGCTCCCGCCACAGCTCGGCCGTTACCGGCTCGGGCTGCTTCGTGCGCCAGCGGATGCCGAAGAAGAGCACCGCGAACAGCATGACGTGCACGCCGATCGCGAGCCACGCCGAGGCGCCCGTGCCCGGGTCGCGGTACCGCATCGCCCGCACGGCTACCTCGCCTCCACCTGCGCGGGCTTGACCATGAGGCCGACGCGCCTCACCTGCGCGCGCTGGAGCTCGTCCATGACCTTCAGCACCGCCTCGTAGCGCACGTCCTTGTCGGCCGAGATCACAACGGCCTGCTCGGGGGATTGCGCCTGTTTCTGCCTTACCGCAATGACGAGCTGCGCCATGCTGACATTGCGGTCCACCGACTGCCCCTTCACGCGCTCGCGCAGCACCATCGACTGATCGGTGCGGATCAGCACCTCGAGCGGCGCCTCGGGCGGCTGCGACGCCTTGCCCACGCTCGGCAGCTCGACGAGCCCCGGCGACACGAGGGGCGCGGTGACCATGAAGATCACGAGCAGCACCAGCATCACGTCGACGTACGGCACGACGTTGATCTGGTTCATCAGCTTGCGGGGTCGACGCATGGCGCTGCCTTCGCGGGCCTTACCGGGCCGCCTGCCGCTGGAGGATGTTGGAGAACTCCTCCATGAAGCTCTCGAACCGCACCGCCATGCGCTCGATGTCGTAGGAATAGCGGTTGTAGGCGACCACGGCCGGGATCGCGGCGAAGAGACCGATCGCCGTCGCGACGAGCGCCTCCGCAATGCCCGGCGCGACCGCGGCGAGCGTCGCCTGCGCGACGTTCGCGAGGCCCCGGAACGAATGCATGATGCCCCACACCGTCCCGAGCAGGCCGACGTACGGGCTCACCGAGCCGACCGACGCGAGGAAGGCGAGGTGAGACTCGAGGTGGTCCATCTCGCGCTGGTAGGTCGCGCGCATCGCGCGGCGCGCGCCGTCGACGAGGTCGGCTGACTCGACGCGCTGGTTTTTCAGCTTCACGAAATCGCGGAAGCCCGCCTCGAAGATGCGCTCGAGGCTGCCGGTGCGATGCCGCGCGTTGACCGCGCTCTGGTACAGCGCGTTGAGGTCGGGCCGGCTCCAAAAAGTACGCTCGAACTCGTCGGTCTGCTTGCGCGCCTGCCGGATCGCGAACATCTTGCGGAAGATGTAGTACCAGGACATCACCGAGACGGCCACGAGCAGCAGCATGATCGCCTGCACCGCCCAGCTCGCGTTCAAGATCAGCGCGAGGATCGACAGGTCTTGGGTAACGGTCATGTAATGAGTTTCTCCCTGAGCGCCTCGGGCATGGCCACGGGCCTGAACGTGCGCGGATCCACGCACGCTGCCCGGACCCGCGCCGAAACGAGCAGCTCGTCGCCGCGCATCACGCGCTGGTCGAAGTCGAGCCGCACGCGGCCGGCGTGCGCGATCGTTGCGGTGACATGCAGCGCGTCGTTGAGCCGCGCGCTCTTATGGTAGTCGACGGCGAGGCGGTGCACCATGAACAGGACCGCTTCCCTCTGCACGAGTTCCGCGAGGTCGAACCCGTGCGCGTGCAGGAGCTCGGTGCGCGCCGCCTCCATGAAGTCGAGGTAGGTCCCGTGGTAGACGACGCCGCCCGCATCGGTGTGGTGGTAGTAGACGCGCACCGGCCAGGTGTACGTCCGGCCGTCCCAGTCTCCGGTCACCGCCTTCAACGACTGCGCCCCGCTTTCGGGGTTACTCATCCGTGAAGAGCTCTCCGGAAGCCGGCCGGCTGGGTGCAGCGAGCCCGAAATGGCGGAAGGCGAGGAGCGTCGCGACCCGCCCGCGCGGGGTGCGCTGCAGGTACCCGCTCTGGATCAGGAACGGCTCGAGGACGTCCTCGATCGTGTCGCGCTCCTCGCCGATCGCGGCGGCGAGGTTGTCGACGCCGACCGGACCGCCGGCGAACTTCTCCATCACCGCGAGCAGCAGCGTGCGGTCCATCAGGTCGAGACCGATCGCGTCGACGTCGAGCATCGTGAGCCCGGCGTCCGCGACGTCGCGGGTGATCGTGCCGCCGGCCCGCACCTGCGCATAGTCGCGCACGCGGCGGAGGAGCCGGTTCGCGATCCGCGGCGTGCCGCGCGAACGCCGCGCGATCTCGAGTGCGCCCTCGCCTGCGATCTCGACCGCGAGCAGCCGCGCCGAGCGGTCGATGATGCGCTGTATCTCCACCGGCGTGTAGAACTCCAGCCGCGCGACGATTCCGAAGCGGTCGCGCAGCGGGTTGGTGAGCATGCCCGCGCGCGTCGTCGCGCCGACCAGGGTGAACGGCGGCAGGTCGAGCTTCACCGACCGCGCCGCCGGCCCTTCTCCGATCATGATGTCGATCTGGTAGTCCTCGAGCGCGGGGTACAGGATTTCCTCGACGACCGGACTGAGCCGGTGGATCTCGTCGATGAAGAGCACGTCGTTCGGCTCGAGGTTCGTGAGGATCGCGGCGAGATCGCCGGGCCGCTCGAGCACCGGCCCCGAGGTCTGCCGGAGGCTCACGCCCATCTCGCGCGCGATGATGTGCGCGAGCGTCGTCTTGCCCAGGCCGGGCGGGCCGAAGAGGAGCACGTGGTCGAGCGCCTCCCGCCGCGAGCGCGCCGCCTCGATGAAGATCGAGAGCTGCCCGCGGATCTTCTCCTGCCCGACGTACTCGGCGAGCTGCTTCGGGCGCAGGCTCCGCTCGAACGCCTCCTCCTGCGCTGAGGCTTTCGTCGACGCGATCAGACGGTCGGTCTCGATGGCCATGTGCGGATGCTACGCCTTCGAGAGCGCCCTCAGCGCCTGCCGGATTCCGTCGGCGACCGAGAGCCCGTCCGGCAGCTGCTTCACCGCGGCGACTGCCTCCTTCTCGCTGTAGCCGAGCGCGAGCAGCGCGCGCAGCATGTCGCCGGTCGCCGCCGCGGGGCGCGCCGTCGCCACGCTGGTTGTAATCCCAAGGTTCGTGAGCTCGACGCCGAGCTTGTCCTTCAGCTCGAGCAGCAATCGCTCGGCGGTCTTCTTGCCGACTCCGGGAATTCTCGTGAGCCGGCCACTTTCCTGCAGTGTCACCGCCTCGGCGAGCTCGGACACCGAGAGTCCCGACAGGACCGCGAGCGCGGTGCGCGCGCCGACACCGCTGATCCTGAGGAGCTGGCGGAACGCGCGGCGCTCGCCCTCGGTGCCGAAGCCGTACAGGAGGTGCGCATCCTCGCGCACCACCAGGTGCGTGAGCAGGCTCACGCGCTCGCCCGTCGCCGGCAGGTTGTAGAAGGTGCTCATCGGCACCTCCACCTCGTAGCCGACGCCGTGACAGTCGACGATGATTTGCGGCGGGTTCTTCTCCAGCAGGACGCCCTGGACGCGGCCGATCATCGCGCTGCCGCCCGCCCGACGATCCGCCCGCGCCGCACGCGGTAGCCCGCCGTCGCGATCCCGCCGAGCCCCTGTCCACCGTGCGCGTGGCAGATCGCGCACGCGAGCGCGTCGGCGGCGTCCGCGCTCGGCGCGCCCGCGAGCCGGAGCAGGCGCTTCACCATCTCCTGCACCTGCTCCTTCTTGGCCAGCCCGTTGCCGACGACCGCCTGCTTCACCTGCAGCGCGGTGTACTCGGCGACCGGCAGTCTTGCCGACACGGCCGCGCAGATGGCGGTGCCGCGCGCCTGGCCGAGCGCGAGCGTCGACTCGGGATTGACGTTGACGAAGACCTTCTCGAGCGCGACCTGCCCGGGGCGATGGACGGCGATGACCTCGGCGAGCGAGTCGAGAATCACGGCGAGGCGCTCGGGCAGGCTTCCGGCCTGCGGCGTCCGGATGCAACCGCTCGTGACGTACGCGAGCCTCTGCCCGTCCTTGTCGATGATGCCGAATCCGGTGACGCGCAGCCCCGGGTCGATGCCGAGGATGCGGAGGGCGGATGCGGACATGACCCGATTATAGGGGGGCCTGCGCCCGTCACACCTCGATAGCGGCAGTGGTGTAGACGTCCTGCACGTCGTCGAGCCCCTCGAGCGCGTCGAGGAGCTTCTGCATCCGCGCGCCGTCGTCGCCCTTGAGCGCCGTCTCGGTCGAGGGGCGCATCGTGATCCCAGCGACCTCGGGCTTGAGACTCGCCTTGTCGAGCGCGGCCTTGACCGCCTCGAAGTCGGCTGGCGCGCACAGCACCTCGAGCGTGCCGTCCTCCGCGGTGACGACGTCCTCCACGCCCGCGTCGAGCGCGACCTCCATCAGCTTGTCCTCGGTCGTGGCGCCGGGCGCGAAGACGAACTGGCCGCAGTGCTTGAACATGAACGCGACCGAACCGTCGGTGCCCAGGTTGCCGCCGTTCTTGGTGAACGCGTGGCGGACCTCGCCGACGGTACGGGTGCGGTTGTCGGTCAGGCAGTCGACCATCACCGCCGCGCCGCCGATGCCGTAGCCCTCGTAGCGGATCTCCTCGTAGGCCACCCCTTCAAGCTCGCCCGTGCCGCGTTTGATCGCGCGGTCGATGTTGTCCTTCGGGACGTTCGCGTCCTGCGCCTTGGCGAGGGCGAGGCGCAGGCGCGCGTTCATCGCCGGATCGCCGCCGCCGAGCTTCGCCGCGACGGTGACCTCCTTGATCACCTTGGTGAAGACCTTGCCCTTACGGGCGTCGGAGGCGGCCTTCTTGTGCTTGATGTTCGCCCATCTGGAATGTCCGGCCATGGTGTCTCGTTACCAATGTGGAGTTCTCCGGCAGCGGGGAGCGCGAGGGCACCACCTCCTCGTCGCGTGCCGACTGCTGCGGAGTTCGCTGAAAGACTGTAATTTTAGCGCCTCGTCGGACCCGTCCCCACCTTTTCAGCACCAGGAACGCCCCATGGCCGATCCGATCCTCGTCGCCAAGACCGCCGACGCCGAGCTCGTTCTCCTCCCTGCCCTCGCCAACCGGCACGGACTGATCACCGGCGCCACGGGCACCGGCAAGACCGTGACGATGCAGGTGCTCGCCGAATCGTTCTCGCGCCTTGGCGTCCCCTCCTTCATGGCCGACGTGAAGGGCGATTTCTCCGGCATTTCGGCGCCGGGCGCCGCGTCGCCGAAGATGAAGGAGCGGCTCGCGATGCTGAAGCTGGAGGAGCCGAAGTGGGAAGGCTGCCCGGTGACCTTCTGGGACGTCTACGGCGAGCAGGGCCACCCGGTGCGGACGACGATCTCCGATATGGGCCCGCTGCTGCTCGGCCGGCTCCTCAACCTGAGCGACGTGCAGCAGGGCGTGCTGACGCTCGTCTTCAAGATCGCCGACGACAACGGGCTCCCCCTTCTCGACCTGAAGGATCTGCGCGCCATGGCGCAGTTCGTCGGCGACAACGCCGCGAAGTTCAAGACCGCGTACGGGAACATCTCGGCCGCCTCGATCGGCGCGATCCAGCGCGGGCTGCTGGAACTCGAGCACCAGGGCGCGGAGGAGTTCTTCGGCGAGCCGATGCTCGACATCGGCGACCTGATGCAGACCGACTCGAAAGGGCGCGGCATGGTCAACGTCCTCGCCGCCGACAAGCTGATGAACTCGCCGAAGCTCTACTCGACGTTCCTGCTGTGGATGCTCTCGGAGCTCTTCGAGAACCTCCCGGAGGTCGGGGACGTCGAGAAGCCCAAGATGGTGTTCTTCTTCGACGAGGCGCACCTGCTCTTCAACGACGCCCCGAAGGCGCTCGTGGAGAAGATCGAGCAGGTGGTGCGCCTGATCCGCTCGAAGGGCGTCGGCGTGTACTTCGTGACGCAGAACCCGCTCGACATCCCGGAGAGCGTGCTCGGCCAGCTCGGCAACCGCGTGCAGCACGCGCTGCGCGCGTTCACGCCGCGCGACCAGAAGGCGGTGAAGACCGCCGCCCAGACGCTGCGCCAGAACCCGAAGATCGACACCGAGAAAGCGATCACCGAGCTCGGTGTCGGCGAGGCCCTCGTGTCGATGCTCGACGAGAAGGGGCGGCCGAGCGTCGTGGAGCGCGCATTCGTCGCCCCGCCGCATTCGAAGATCGGGCCGGTCTCGCCGGAGGAGCGTAAGCAAATCATCGCGTCGTCGCTCGTCGCGGGGCACTACGAGAAGGCGGTGGACCGCGAGTCGGCGTTCGAGAAGCTGCAAGGCGCGGCCGCGGCGGAGGCCGCGCCGGCCCGGGCGCCGGCCGCCGGCAGAGGCGCGCCCGCGGAGGCCGGGAAGGGCGGCGGCATGATGGACATCCTCGGCGAGGTGCTGCTCGGCAAGACCGGCCCGCGCGGCGGCCGCAAGGAAGGGGTGCTCGACGCGGCGGCGAAGAGCGCCGCGCGCTCGGTCGCAACGTCGCTCGGGCGCGAGATCACGCGCGGCATCCTCGGCTCGATCCTCGGCGGCAAGCGCCGCTAACCTCGTTCCCCGAAAGGGCATAAAGAATGGATCTCGGCATCAGAGGCAGGACAGCAATCGTCTGCGCGGCGAGCAAGGGCCTCGGCCGCGCATGCGCGTGGTCTCTCGCGCGCGAGGGTGTCGATCTCACCATCTGCGCGCGCGGCAAGGAGGCGCTCGAACAAGCTGCAGCCGAGATGCGCAAGGCGTTCGGCGTGAAGGTCAACGCGCTCGCGCTCGACGTCACGACGGCAGACGGGCGCGCGCAGCTGCTCGCCGCCTGCCCGCAGCCGGACATCCTGATCAACAACGCCGGCGGGCCGCCGCCGGGCGATTTCCGTAACTGGTCGCGCGATGACTGGCTGAAGGCGATCGACGCCAACATGCTCACGCCGATCGAGCTCATCAAGGCGACCGTCGATCACATGATCGCGAAGAAGTTCGGGCGCGTGGTCAACATCACCTCGAGCGCGGTCAAGGCCCCGCTCCAGGTGCTGGGGCTCTCGAACGGCGCGCGGGCCGGCCTCACCGGCTTCATCGCCGGGCTCGCCCGTCAGACCGTCAAGCACAACGTCACGATCAACAACCTCCTGCCCGGTTTCTTCTCCACCGAACGCAACCGAGCGACGCTGTCCGCCTTCGCCAAGGACCGGGGCATCACGGTCGAGGAAGCGCTCGCCGAACGGGTCAAGACGATCCCGGCCGGGCGGCAAGGCGACCCGGCGGAGTTCGGCGACGCCTGCGCATATCTCTGCAGCGCGCAGGCGAGCTTCGTGACGGGCCAGAACTTCCTGATCGACGGCGGCGCCTATCCGGGGACGTTCTGAATGAAGCTCGGCGCCCGCGAGGCACGCGCGTTCCGGCTCACGGACGTCCCGCCCGACTTCATCGACGATCCGTACCCGTACTACGCGTGCCTGCGCGAGCACGACCCGGTGCACGAGCTGGCGCCGGGCTCGTTCTTCCTGACGCGCTACGAAGACGTCGCCGCGGCCTACCGCGACCCGCGGATGAGCTCCGACAAGAAGCAGGAATTCAAGCCCAAGCTCGGCGACGGCCCGATCTACGAGCACCACACCACCAGCCTCGTCTTCAACGATCCTCCCCTGCACACGCGGGTGCGGCGGCTGATCATGGGGGCGGTCAACCAGCGCGCGATCGCGCGCATGGAACCGGGCCTCGTCGACCTGGTCGACGCCCTCCTCGACCGCATGACCGGACGCCGCCGCGTCGACCTGATCGACGACTTCGCCGCGCAGATCCCGGTCGAGGTGATCGGCAACCTGCTCGACGTCCCCAAGGCCGAGCGCGCTCCCCTGCGCGGCTGGTCGCTGGCGATCCTGTCGGCGCTCGAGCCGGCGCCCGGCGCCGAGATCCTCGCGCGGGCGAACCGCGCTACCGCAGAGTTCCTCGACTACCTCGCGGTGCTCTGCGCGGACCGGCGCAGGCACCCCGGCGATCCGGAAGCCGACGTGCTCACGCGGCTCATCCAGGGCGAGGCCGACGGCGAGCGCCTCACCGACAAGGAGCTCTTCCACAACTGCATCTTCCTGCTCAACGCAGGGCACGAGACGACGACGAACCTCATCGGCAACGGCATGCACGCGCTGCTCACCCATCGCGGCGAGCTGGAGCGCCTCGCCCGGGACCCCACGCTCGTCGGCACCGCGGTCGAGGAGCTGCTGCGCTTCGAGAGCGCGCTGCAGCTCAACAACCGCGTCACCACCGCCCCCACCGAGATCGGCGGGCGCGCGTTTCCGGCGGGAACGTTCCTCACGCTCGGCATCGGCGCCGCGAACCGCGACCCGGCGCAGTTCCCCGACCCGGACCGCCTCGATGTCGGGCGCAATCCGAACCGGCACGTCGCGTTCGGCCACGGGGCGCACGCGTGCGCGGGCATGAACGTCGCGCGCCTCGAGGGCCGGATCGCGTTCGCACGGCTGCTCGCGCGCTACCCGGGGATCCGGCTCGACGGCGCGCCGGAGCGCGACCGGCGGGTGCGGTTCCGCGGGCTGCGTCGCCTGCCGGTGACGATCTAGGGAGAGGCCTGCCCGTCAAGCCGCCGCAGCGGCCTCGGCCACCCGTTCGCGCAACCAGTGCTGCGCGGGCTCGTCGTCCGTGCGCGCGCTCCAGGTCATCGCAAGCGTGTATCCGGCCGGGCGCACCGGCGAGCGATGCACCACGAGCGGATAGCGTGCCGCGAACCGCTCCGCGACCCGCTCGGGAAGCGTCGCGATCAGTTCCGATTCCGCCACAACGGCGGCCACGAGGAGAAAGTGCGGGACCGTTGCGCCGGCGCGGCGCCTTCGTCCCGGGTCGGCTAGGGCGGGATCGGCCTTCGCGGCCCCGGCCGGCGCATGAATGACGACGTGACGCTCGGCCGCGTAGGCAGTCGCCGTCAGCCGCTTCGCGACGCGCGGGTGGTGTTTCGCCGCGATGCACGCGAAACGCTCGGCGTAGAGCGTCTCCGATCTCAGCTTTCCGGCCGCGCCGCGCAGACCCGTCGCCACCACGAGGTCGATCGCCCCGCTCTCCAGGCCCTTGCGCGCCTGCGCAGGCTCGAACGGCTCGAGTGCGAGGGCGGCGCGTGGCGCCGCCTGCGTCAGCGCGCGCACGAGGGCAGGACCGACTACGAAGGATGCGTAGTCGCTCGCGGCGATGCGAAACGTCTGCTCGCAGAAGGCGGGGTCGAACACGTCGCGCCCCGCGAGCACTTCGCCAATGCGCTCCAGCAGGTCCCGGAACGGCGCCGCCAGGCGCTCCGCGCGCTTGGTGAGCTGCAAGCCGCCGTCGCGGGCGACGAGCAGCGGGTCGCCGACGAGCTCGCGCAACCGGCGAAGCGCGAAGTTCGCGAGCGGCTCGCTCGCGGCAACCAGGTTGGCGACGCGGTTGAACTGGCCGGCGCGCAGCAGCGCCTCGACGGTCTTGAGCAGGCCGGCGTCGAGGGCCTTGGACAGGTCGGGAATGCCGAACTTCACCGGACGAACTGGTCGACGTAGCTCGCGCCGAGCCCGACCTCGGTGTAGTGCTTCCGGCACATCTCGATCTTCGAAAACACGTCCTCGTAGGCGGTCTGGCGCCCTTGCTCGTCGAGATAGATCATCGCGCCCGAGATGTTGAAGAAGGTGATCATCTCCGGGACGTCGTCGGGGACGACGAGCGTGTGGATCTCGCCCGGCGGCTCGTAGACGAACCTGCCCTCGGTCGCGACCCAGTCGTGCTCGAGATAACGCCATTTCCCCTTGATGACATAGCCGACCACGATCATCGGATGACGGTGGCGGTGGAGCACCCCACTCTTGCGCACGCGCAGCAGGTTGCACCAGCCACCGGTTACGGTATTGAGCAGGAGCGGTCGGAACCAGACGTCCTTCGCCTGCGGCACCCAGACGCGCTCGTCGTCGGGGATCGCATCGATCGCGATCTCGGGCTGAATGCCGGAGGACGGCAGGACGAGCGGTAAGTTCATCGCGAGGGCTCCGTGGTCGACCGCACGATGATACCGGGGCGCGATCGAACGGTCGCCGGCGCCGCTACCGACGGGGACCCTCTCACCGGCCACCGCACCGCCGGATCAATAGCAGCCGCCCATCTTTTCGTCGATCTGAATCGGCCAGATGTACTCGAATGCGCCGCGGGCGCACTTCTCCTCGCACTCGGTCGCCGTGACCGTCACCCGGCTGCCCTGCTGCCACATGCGGATCGCGCAGGCCGTCTTCGAGCGCGCTGCGAGCTCCACGTAGGGCTGCCGCCGGGTCTGCGAGAACTCGGCGAGCTGGAAGCGGCAGCTGCCCCGCTTGGGGACGT
Organism: Burkholderiales bacterium; assembly: GCA_035456405.1. Classification (GTDB taxonomy): domain Bacteria; phylum Pseudomonadota; class Gammaproteobacteria; order Burkholderiales; family SG8-39; genus JAGVSZ01. The sequence continues at coordinate 18,755 of DATIDG010000015.1, forward strand.
CGATGCGCGCGTCGAACTGCCGCACCTGCCCCTCCGCCACGTCGAGCTGGACGTCTCGTCGCGCCCGACGCAGCTGCCCTTCACCGTGAGCGTCTGGGCCGGGGCCTCGGGCGTCACCACTACGGGGGGCGTGGGCGCAGGCGGAGCAGGCTCGAGCCCCCGCAGCTGCCGCCACAAGTCCCGGATCTCCTCGATCTGCGCCTGGTATTGAGTGAGCTCGGCGCATCCTGCCGGCAGGAGGGACAGGCAGAGCAGCGCTGCAGCCGCAGCGCTGCGGCGTGGTGGGTGCATCGTTTCCTCCCGCTGGCAGAGCGATTCCCTGCCGGATGATACGGCGGGCGGAAGCGTCAGGCCGCCGTCGCCAGCAGCGCGCGGACCGCCTCGGGCCGCGGCAGCGGCGCCACGGCGCCGAAGCCGGTGGTCGCGAGCGCTGCGGCGGCGTTCGCGTAACGGGCCGCTTCGAAGGCGGTATCGCCCGCGGAGAGCCGCGCGAGCGCCGCCCCGCAGAAACAGTCGCCGGCTCCAGTCGCGTCGACGGCGTTCACCTTCCGGCCGGCGATGCGCTCGCGCTTCGCGCCGTCGCTCACGATCACGCCCTCGGGTCCGAGTTTGAGGAACACCGTCCGTGCGCCGAGGCGGTGCGCCCAGTCGATGTTCGCGTCGGGCGGCTCCAGGCCGCTCAGGGCGCGCGCGTCCTCGATGCTCGGAAAGTAGTGGTCGGCGAGGCCGGCCGCCGCGCCGATCATCGCCCGTGCGCGCGCGATCGGCCAGAGCTTGAGCCGCAGGTTCGAGTCGAACGAGACCTTGGCGCCGGCCGAGCGCGCCGCCTCGAACGCCGCCAGCACCGTGTCCGCCGCGCTCGCCGAGATCGCCATGCTGATCCCCGAAGCGTGGACGAACTTCGCGGCGCGGACCATGCCGAGGGGCAGGTCCGCCGGCCGCATCCGGCTCGCCGCCGAGCCGGCGCGCAGGTAGCTGAACACGTGCCCCTGCGGGCCGTGACTCACCCAGTAGACCCCGGTGTGCGCCTGCGGGTCGATGCCCACACCCGACGCGTCGACGCCCTCGGCCTTCCACAGCCCGAGGAACAGGCGGCCGAACTCGTCGTCGCCGAGCCGCGTGACGTAGGCGGTGCGCGCCCCCGAGCGCGCAGCGGCGATGAGCATGTTCGACGAGTCGCCGCCGAAGCCCTGGAGGTAGTGCGGATCGCCAGGCTTCGTCTGGTTGAACTCGACCATCGGCTCGCCGATGGAGACGATCTCAACTGCGCTCATCGGTGCACGCTCAGATGCGGCCGTACTTGGCCAGTCCTTCCTTCAGCGACTTGGCCTGCACGATCAGCTTCGCCTGCTCGGCCTCGCGGGAGTCGATCTCCTGCGCCATCTTCAGCACCGCCGCTGCGTGGGCGCGAGGGACGCACACCGCGCCGTCCCCGTCGGCGACCATGATGTCGCCGGAATGGATCTCGACCGCGCCGATCCTCACCGGGATGTTCGCGCCGAGCGTCCTGAAACGGCCGACGGTGCTGCCCGGTGAGACCGAGCGCGCGAACACCGGGAAATCGTAGTCGCGCTTGATCTCGCTCACGTCGCGCACGCCGCCGTCCAGGATGGCGCCCGCGAATCCGCGCGCGAACGCTCCGGCGGTCATCAGGCCGCCCCAGATCGCCACGTTCGGCTCGCCGTCGATCGCGATCACCATCACGCTCCCCGGCTCGGCGGAGTCGATGAGCTCGAGCGCGTGCTGGGGCGGCCCGGCATTCGGCTCCGGGCCCTCGCGCACGGTGACCGCCGGGCCGACCACCCGCCGATCGTTGATGCGCGGGCGGATGTCGTGATCGAGGTAGCCGCGCCGGCCGGCGACCTTGTCCACGCTGTCGGCGATCGAGGCGATGGCGACGGTCCGGAAGCCGGCGACGAGTTCCTGCAGGTTCATTCGAGACTCCTCAGAGGGGTTCGGCAAAGCGTGGCATCAGGCCCAGCGGTTCAACCAGTGCTTCGGAGGCTTGCCGCCGAACACGCGCGCCACCTCCTCCGCGGCCTTCGTCTGGAGCTCCGCAACCGATTCCTCGGAGTACCAGCCGTTGTGGTCGGAAAGCACGGCGTTGTCGAGCGCGAACAGCGGATGGTCGGGGCGCGGCGGCTCGCTCTCGTAGACATCGATGCCGGCTCCGAAAATGCGCCGCTCGCGCAGCGCCTCGATCAATGCCGCCTCGTCGAGCAGTGGCCCCCGCGCGGTGTTGACCACGATCGCGGTCGGTTTCATCGCGGCGAACTCCCCGCGCCCGATCAGGTGCACGGTCTGCGGCGTGAGCGGGGCATGGATCGAGATGTAGTCGGCCTCGCCACACAAGGTCGCAAGGTCGACGTGCTCCACGCCCGGAGCGCCCGCAGCGAACGGATCGGCGACGAGAACGCGGGCGACCCCCATCCCGCGCATCTTGCGCTCGAACGCGCGCGCGATCCGGCCGTACCCGACCAGGCCGAGCGCCCGGCCGGCGACGCGGTACATCGGCTCGGCGCGCGAGACGTTCCAGGCGCCGGCGCGGACCGCGCGGTCGCGCGTGGCGACTCTCCGCGCGACCGCAAGCAGCAGCGCTATGGCCTGGTCGCTCACCTCTTCTGCGCCGTAGTCCGGGACGTTGGCCACATAGATGCGCCGCTCGCGCGCCGCCGCCTGGTCGATGTTGTCGACGCCGATTCCGTAGCGGACGATCACTTTGCAGCGCGCCATGCGGGCGACCGCCTCGGCCGTGATCGGCGACTCGCGCACGAGCACCGCGTCGGCGTCGCGCACGGATTCGACCACTCTTGCCCGATCGCGCTTGCAGTCGCGCAGCACGACCTCGGCATCGAACGGCGCCAGGATGCGCCGCTCGATGTCGTAGGAGTCGTAACCGCCGTCGACGACGGCGACGAGCCGGCTCACTTCTTGGTCGCGTCGATCGCTTGGAACAGGCTGTCGACATACTCCTTGCCGATCTCCTTCTCCGCCCACTGTTTCACCGGCGGCTGCGCGAGCTTCTTGAACTCGCCGATCTGGGCGGTGGTAGGCGTATAGACCTGCATCCCGACCTTCTCGAGGATCTGTTTGGCGTTCTTGTCCTGGTCGCTCGTCATCTTCCGATGGATCGCGACGGCTTTCTGCGCGCCCTCGTCGACCGCCTTCTTCTCGGTCGGGGTGAGGCCTTGGTAGAAGCGCTCGTTGATCAGGTAGGCGTGGATCGACCAGACATGGCCGTCGAGGGTCGCGAACTTCTGGTGCTGATAGAGGCTCGCCGCGAGGATGTTCGTCACCCCGTTCTCCTGGCCGTCGACCACCTTCTGCTGCAGCGCGGTCGGCAGCTCGGCCCAGGGGATCGCCGACGCGGACGCACCGAGCGACTCCACTAGCGCCTTGAACACCGGAGAGGGCTGGATGCGGATCTTCATGCCCTTCATGTCGGCGGGCGTCTGGATCGGCTTCTGGCTGTTGGTGAAGTGCCGCACGCCGTTGTCGGCCACGCCGAGCATACGGATGCCGGTCTTCTTGATCATGTCGGCCGAGAAGTCGTCCTTCCACTTCGAGTCGTACACGCGCCAGGCGTGCTCGTGGTTGTCGTACAGGAACGGGATGCCCAGCACGCCGATCTGCTTGTGCACGGTGGCGATCGCGCCGTCGTGGGCGACCGCGAGCTCGAGGGTGCCGAGCTTCAGGCCCTCCATCGTCGGCTGGTCCTTGCCGAACTGGCCGGCCGGGTAGATCTCGACCTTGATCGAGCCGTTGGTGGCCTTCTCGACGTGCTCCTTGAACGCGAGCGCGGCGACGTGTTTCGGCTGGTCGTCCTTTGCGGGCTGGAAGTGCGCGTACTTGAGTGTCTTTTGCGCGTGCGCAAGCGGCGCGCCGAGCACGAGGGCGGCGATCGCAGCGGCGATCAGGACTGCAGGCTTGAGCTTCATAGGGTCCTCCTTTGCTTCATGTGGTGGCGTTCAACGGGCATAGCCGAACCACCCCGGCACGGTGGTGCTCAGCGCGGGGAATAGTACGACTGCGAGCAGGACGACGACTTCGGCGGCGAGTAGGGGCAGGATCGCTTTCGACAACAGCTCGAAACGCAAGCGGCCGACCGAGGTCATCACGAACAGGACGCCACCCACCGGCGGGGTGACGAGGCCGATGGTCAGGTTCAGCACGATCGCCATCGCGAAGTGCAGCGGATTGATGCCGAACTGGTCGGAGAGCGGCGCCAAGACCGGAACCAGGATGATCACCGCCGGGAGCGTGTCGATGAACAGCCCGCAGATCACCACGAAGACCATCACGATGAGCATGATCGCGACCGGATCCTTCGTGAGCCCGCCAATGGCCGCGGCGATCGACTGGGGGATCTGGAGCAGCGTGAGAAGCCACGCGAACAGCGACGCCATCGAGACGATGAGCAGCGCCGCGGAAGTGACCAGGCCGCTCTGGAGAAGGACTTTCGAGATGATCCGGGTGTTCAGGGTCCGGGTGACGAACACCCCCACGAACAGCGCGTAGAAGACCGCCACCGCCGAGGCCTCGGTCGGGGTGAAGAGTCCGGTGAGGATGCCGGCGATGATGATCGCGGGCATGAGCAATACCGGCGTCGCCTTCCAGAGCGCGACCAACCGCTCGCCCCACGTCATGCGGTCGTGTGCGGCGCCGTAGCCGCGCCGAATCGAGATCCAGTGGTTCATCGCCATCAACGCGAGGCCGAGCAGGATCCCCGGGATCACACCGGCGAGGAATAGGCCCGCCACGGTTACCCGGCTGTCGGTCAACGCGTAGATCACCATGATGATCGACGGCGGGATGATCGGCCCGATGGTCGCGGTCGCCGCCGAGAGGGCCGCGGCATAGTACTTGTCGTAACCGCCCTTCTCCATCATGCGCATTTCGACCGCGCCGGGACCGGCTGCGTCGGCGAGCGCCGAGCCGCTGATCCCGGCGAAGAGCATAGAGGTCACGACGTTCACGTGGCCGAGACCGCCGCGGATGTGCCCCACCAGCGAGTTCGAGAAGCGCAGGAGCGCGGTCGTGATGCCGCTCGCGGTCATGAGATCGGCGGCCAGGATGAAGAACGGCACCGCCATGAGCGGAAACGAATTGATGCCGTCGAAGAACCGCTGCGGGACCGAGAGGAGCGAGAGCTTGCCCTCGACCGCCAGCGCCACGAGCCCTGCCCCACCCATCGCGAGAGCGATCGGCAGGCCGATGAGCAGGCCGACGACGAACACTGCGAAGAGGGCAGCGGCCATCTAGTGCAGGTCCTCCGCGGCCGGGTCTTCCCAGTGCTCGAAGCGGCGCTCGACGAAGTCGCGCCAGAAGAGGCACGCGTGCAGCAGGAACACCGCAGCGCCGATCGGGATCGCGAGATAGGGGATGCCGGTCGGGATGTTCATGACCGGCGTCTCCTGGTTCCAGGTGAACGCGGCGATCTGGAAGCCCAGGATCGTCAGCGTGACGAGAAAGGCGACGATCGCGAACCAGATGAGGAGCCGGAAGAAGCGCCGCAGCCGCGCAGGGAGCAGATCCTGGATCGTGTCCACCGCGACGTGCCGCCCCTCGCGCAGCGCCAGCCCGGCGCCGAGGTAGGCGATCCAGATCATCTGGTACTGGGTCAGCTCCTCGACCCAGATGATCGAGTAGTTGAAGACGTAGCGGGAGACGACGTTGACGAAGACGAGCAGCGCCATCGTGCCCATCAGCGCGATGACGAGCCACTGGTTCAGCTTCACGAACCAGGCCTCGGCAGCGGCGAGCCCGCCGGACCGCGGCAGCGCTGCGTGCGCGTCGTCCATGTCCCTCCTCCTCCTCGGGAGCCGCGGGGGCCTTGCGCCCCGTGGTATTGCCATCTAAGATATCAGACACCAGACGCCAGGGCAAGATGCCGCTCGAATCGAAGCTCGACCGACCGAAGAGCCTCACCGACCTCGCGGTGGAGCGGATCCGCGCCGCGATCGTCGAGGGCGGACTGGCGTTCGGAGAGCAACTCTCGGAGGCCGCGCTCGCGGTGAACCTCGGCATCTCCAAGACGCCGGTCCGCGAAGCGCTGCTCCGCCTGAAGATGGACGGGCTGGTCGACATCCAGCCGCAGCGCGGCACGTTCGTGTTCACGCTCGACGCGGACGAGGTCAAGGAGCTGACCGCCTTCCGCGAGATCATCGAGACGGAGGCGCTCGGACTCGCGATGCGCCGCGACCGTGCCGGCCTGGTCGAGGCGCTCAAGGCGAACCTCGGGCGGATGCCCAAGGGAAAGGCGTTCGACCCGCGCCGCGTCCATGCCCTCGACACCGAGTTCCACGAAACCATCGTCAACGCCTGCGGCAACCGGCACCTGATCGCCGCATACGCTCTGGTCGGTCACCGCATCGAGGCGCTGCGCTACCGGCTCCCGGTCGGCGACGAGCAGGTCGAGCACTGCCAGCAGAACCACGCGCGAATCGTCGCGCGGATCGCCGAGGGCGACGTGCGCCGCGCCGAGGCGACGCTACGCGAGCACGTCCTGTCGACCGAAGACTCCTACCTCGCAGCGAGCCGCAACCGCACCGGCGGGCGCTGACAGGGTCGCGGCCCACAGCGCCCCTTCGACGTCGCTACCGGGGGCGCGTCTGGCTGGACTCCACCATCGGCTCGTCGATCGCACAGACGTCGGTGGTCATGCCGCCGAAACGGTCGGGTCGAGGAAGCGCCGCGCACCCGCGATCACCCGCGCGATATCGCCGGCCGCCAGCGCCGGCTGGTCGATGAGGTTGTTGCCAACGCCGACCAGCGCCGCGCCCGCGGCGAAGTAGCTCTTCAGGTTGTCGAGCGTGACGCCGCCGGTCGGGCAGAGCAGCACGCTCGGAAACACCGCGTGCAGGGCGCCGAGATGCGCGGGCCCGCCGACCGAGGCCGGGAAGACCTTCACGATGTCGGCGTCCTCGCGGTGCGCTGCCAGGATCTCGGTCGGCGTGAGCCCTCCGATCAGCGCGGCGCGCCCGGCGTCGTGCGCAACGGCCGCGAGCCCCGGCACGACGCACGGCGACACGAGAAACTGCGCGCCCGCGTCGACGCAGCGGCGCGCGGCGTCGAGATCGGTGATGGTGCCGGCGCCCACGATCGCGGTCGCGCCGATGCGCGCGTGCAGCTCCGAGATCAGCTCCACTGCGCCGGGCGTGGTGAGCGTGATCTCGAATGTGCTGAAGCCCGCCTCGCGGAGGCAATCGACGGCGCGGATCGTCGTTGCGGCCGACCCGAAGCGCAGCACCGGGACGACGCGCTGGGCGAGGAGGAGATCCCGGATGCGGGCGGGCGTACTCATCGGCGTGCAGGGATTGTTGCACACCCGCGTACCGGCACAGTCTCCGGAGTAGAATTTGCCGCCTCCGCGGCGCCCGCCGCACTCCTCTCCCCGGAGATCGCCATGAACGCCCCTGCCGCCCCCGGCTTCGCCCGACTCGAGCTCAAGGACGCCACGCTTTTCCGCCAGCAGTGCTATGTCGACGGGACGTGGCGCGACGCGGACAGCGGCAAGACGCTCGCCGTCACCAATCCCGCGACCGGCGAGGTGCTCGGGACCGTCCCGAACATGCGCGCCGCCGAGACCCGCCGCGCGATCGAAGCGGCGAACGCGGCGTGGCCGTCCTGGCGCGCGAGGACGGCCAAGGAGCGCTCGGTCATCCTGCGGAAGTGGGCTGAGCTGATGATGGCGAACCAGGAGGACCTCGCGATCGTCATGACCGCCGAGCAGGGCAAGCCGCTCACCGAGTCGCGCGGCGAGATCGCCTACGCGGCCTCGTTCATCGAATGGTTCGCGGAGGAGGGGCGGCGCGTCTACGGCGACACGATCCCGGGTCATCAGGCCGACAAGCGCATCGTGGTCATCAAGCAGCCTGTCGGCGTGTGCGCGGCGATCACGCCGTGGAACTTCCCGGCGGCGATGATCACGCGCAAGGTCGGCCCCGCGCTCGCCGCCGGCTGCACGATGGTCTCGAAGCCCGCGTCCGCGACGCCCTTCTCGGCGCTCGCGCTTGCCGAGCTCGCGGAGCGCGCCGGCGTGCCAAAGGGCGTGTTCAGCGTCGTGACGGGGGGCGCGCAGGGCGTCGGCGGGGAGATGACCTCGAACCCGCTCGTGCGCAAGGTCACGTTCACCGGCTCGACCGAGATCGGCAAGGTGTTGCTCGAGCAGTGCGCGCGCACGGTGAAGAAGACGTCGATGGAGCTCGGCGGCAATGCACCTTTCATCGTGTTCGACGACGCCGACCTCGACGCTGCTGCGGACGGCGCGATCGCCTCGAAGTACCGCAATGCCGGCCAGACCTGCGTCTGCGCGAACCGCATCCTGGTGCAAGACAAAGTCTACGACGCGTTCGCGGCGAAGCTCGCCGAGCGCGTCGCGAAGTTCAAGATCGGCAACGGCCTCGAGCCGGGCATCACGATCGGGCCGCTGATCGACGAGGCGGCGGTGAGGAAGGTCGAGGAGCACGTCTCGGACGCGGTTGCGAAGGGGGCGAAGGTTGTCACGGGCGGCAAGCGCCATTCGCTCGGTGGGCTGTTCTTCGAGCCCACGATTCTCGCAAACGTGAACCCGTCGATGAAAGTGACGAAGGAAGAAACCTTCGGTCCGGTCGCGCCGCTCTTCCGGTTTATGGACGAGGCCGAAGCGATCCGGCTGGCGAACGACACCGAGTTCGGCCTCGCGGCGTACTTCTACGCGCGCGACCTGGGCCGGGTCTGGCGCGTCGCCGAAGGCATCGAGTCGGGCATCGTGGGGATCAACACCGGCCTGATCTCCACCGCCGAAGCCCCGTTCGGTGGCGTGAAGGAGTCCGGTCTCGGCCGCGAGGGCTCGAAGTACGGGATCGAGGAGTTCCTCGAGGTGAAGTACCTCTGCCTGTCGGTCTGACGCCGGGCTAAAGCGCGGGGACGGCCGGGCATTCCCGGCCGTCGTCGTTTCGGGCCGGATGCCGCCCGGCTACTGGCCGGCTTTCCGCGGCTGCAGCTCGCGCACGTTGGAGGGGTCCCTGGCCCCCGCCTCCAGCTGAAGCCGCACGCGGGCGAACGTCTTCGCGACGTCCGTGTTCACGGCGGGCGTGTACTTGAACGACTTGGACAGGCAGGAGACGTGCCCCTTGGGTAGCGATGTCTGCATGACAACTCCTACGAGCGCGCCGGAATGCTGGATGCGCTCCAGAGTAGTCGCCCGCCCGGCGCGCGTCATTACACCTTTCGGCCAGGGTCCCGGTCGGCAGGAGCGCCTAGTCCACGGCGGACGAAAATTCTGTTATGGGCGAGTCAACCGACGGCGACCCCCCGACGCTAAGCCAAGGTTACGCCTTTGGGAGGAACGCGTCAGGGCGTCGTCTGCGGCGCCGCGACGGTCCTGCCGTCGCGCGTGATGCAGTCGCATGTCGCGTCCCCGAATCTCTCGCGTGCGTACCTGTAGTCGGCGTGTCCCGCCTTGAGGCACGCCTCGCGGCACTGGCGTCGCCCGTGCGCCGCCAGCGCGAACACGACGAGAGCCGCGACCAGGATGGTCAGCAGGATCGGGACCTTCGCCTGCGAGAGGTGGCGCCAGAGCCGGGGATGAGGCATCGAAACGACTGACGTCCTTGCCTGCTGCGATTTTAGCGGACACGGAAAGCAAGACCGTCCGGGGCTCTACCCCAAGCGGACGGATGTTGCGTCCGAACGCTCAGCCGCCCAGGTGGAGTTAGTAGCGAGCGCCGTTCGCCTCAGCGCCCGTCCCGTGCAGTGCGGCCGCCGATCGCAGCGCGCGCTACTGCACCCTCAGACCGGAATCTCGAGAAACATCGGGCAGTGATCGGACGCGAAGAGGTCTGCCGTCACCCCGGCGAAACGCTTGAAGCGGAAATCGATCTTGAGCGGCGCCGGATCGTCGTCCATGCGCTCGAGCTTCGCCTGTTTCGGCAGCGGACCGTCATCGACCTTGGAGACGTCCCGGAACCCGACGCCGCGCCGCTCGATGGCGAACTCGGCGCCCTGGGTCGCCTTGCTCAGCGCCGGCGAGAGCAGCAGGTAGTCGAACTGCGCGACGGTGCCCGCGCCCCTGTAATAGTGTGTCCAGCGCTCCTCCGCGGGCAGGCGATCGAGCGGATTCTCCAGGTCGCACTTCGCGACCAGCGGAGCGAGCGGCGCCGCACCCGGATGATCGTTGAAGTCGCCGACGACCGCGAACAGCCCCTTCTTGTACGCCGCCCCGCGGTAACGCGCCTTGATGATCTCGGCGACCTTCTTCGCCTGGCGGAGGCGCTTTTCGTTGGCGCGCGCGATCTGCGCCGCGATTCCGGCCGGCGTCTTGGCGTCGGTCATCTTGGACTTGAAGTGGTTGATGAAGAGGCCGAGCTTCTTCGAGCCGCTCTTGTTCAACGACGCGTGGACCTCGAGGCAGTCGCGCGAGAAGAGCGGTTCGCCCGGCTTGCCGTCCGGCGCGGGCACGTCGACGTACGTGCGCACGCCTTCGAAGGGGAAGCGCGACAGGATGCCGACGTCGATCTGCCGGAAATCGCGGCTGTCGATGAGCAGCGCATAGGGGTACTCGGCGCCGAAGTACCTCTCGTTGAAGTCGCGCAGCGCGATCAGGCTTTCCACCTCCTGCACGCAGAGGATGTCCGGGATCGTCGAGCCGCCGCGCTTCACCGCGCGCGCCGCCAGCGTGCGCTGCTCGGGCGAGAACACCTCGAAGAGATGCGGCTTGTACTCCGGCAGGTAACCCCACCCGACGTCGTCCACCATGCTCTTGCCGGAAACGTCGCCGGGATATCTGTTGCCGAACTTGTAACGCAGGAAGAGGTTGTTCGCGTTGAACGTGCAGAGCGTGATCGACACAGGGTCGCCTCCCTTGGTCTTGGTACAGCCTTCTAGGACACGCGCCCGCGACCGGCAATACGACCGACGAACTAGCCCGGAGACTTGCCCGACTCGCCCGTCGTCACGATCCGCGCGTTGCGCGCGAAGGTCATGTACGACCAAGCCCAGTCGGCCAGCACCATCAGCCGGTTGCGAAAGCCGATCAGGAAGTAGATGTGGATGAAGAGCCAGAACAGCCACGCCGGCAGCCCCCAGAACTTGAACGGTCCGATCACCGCGATGCCCGAGTTGCGGCCGATGGTCGCGAGCGAGCCGTAGTCGCGATAGCGGAAGGCCTTCGCGGGCGCGCCGCGCAAGCGGGCGAGGATGTTGCGCCCGGCGCAGCGGCCCATCTGCTTCGCGGCAGGCGCGATGCCGGGCACGGTCTTGCCGCCGCTCGTGACGGTCGCCAGGTCGCCGACGACGAACACTTCCGGATGCCCCGGGACCGAGAGATCCGGCGCCACGGCCACGCGACCGGCGTGATCGAGCGGCACTCCGAGCGAGCGTCCGAGCGGTGAACCGGCGATGCCGGCCGCCCACACGACCGTGCCCGCCGCGAGGTGGGTGTCGCCGATCCGCACGCCGCGCGCGTCGATGCCGGTGACGAACGTGCGCGTGCGCACCTCCACCCCGAGCCGCTCGAGCTGGCGGCACGCCTTGTCGGAGAGATCGGGCGAATAGGTCGGCAGGACGCGCTCCGCGCCCTCGATCAGCATGACGTGCGCGGTGCGGGAGTCGATGTGCCTGAACTCGTCCCGCAGCGTGTGCCGCGCGATCTCGGCGAGCGTCCCGGCAAGCTCGACGCCGGTCGCGCCGCCGCCGACCACGATGAAGTTGAGCAGGCGCCGCTGCGCCGCGAGGTCGGTCTCGCGTTCCGCCCGCTCGTACGCGAGCAGGATGCGGCGGCGGATTTCCATCGCGTCGTCGAGTGTCTTGAGGCCGGGCGCGAAGGGCGCCCAGTCGTCGTGGCCGAAGTAGCTGTGTGTCGCACCGGTCGCGACGATGAGGTAATCGTAGGCGAGCGCGGTGCCGTCCTCGAGCAGCACGCGCCGCGCGCCGACGTCGATCGAGCGCGCTTCGGCGAGCAGCGTCGTGACGTTGCGCTGCCGCCGGAAGATGTGGCGGATCGGCGCGGCGATCGCCACCGAGGCGAGCCCGGCGGTCGCCACCTGATAGAGCAGCGGCTGGAAGAGGTGATGGTTCGCGCGGTCGATCAGCGTCACCCGCACCGGCGTCCCGGCGAACGCCTTCGCCGCCGCGAGGCCGCCGAAGCCGCATCCGAGGATGACGACGTGCGGAAGTGTCGCGTCCTGTGCCATCGCGACCCGGAGCTTTACACAACTTTACGCGGTCGAGAAACCTGTGTAACCGCTTGCCTCCAGACTGCGCTCATCGCCCGCACGGATGCCGGCGCATCGACCCGAAAGGAACCTGACATGACCGAACAGACCAAAGAGACGAACCACCCCGACTCCGGCAAGCTCCGCAGCCCGTGGCGCCGCATTGCGATCGCCACGCTGATCGGCAGCGTCGCGGCAGGCGTCGGCCTGACGGCCTTCGCCCATGGGGGCGGGCCATTCGGCGGCCACCGCGGCGGCTGGCACATGGGCCCGGGCGGCCAGATGGATCCCGAAGCGATGCAGCGCCGCATCGACGCGAGCGTGCGCTGGATGCTCGCCGACATCAACGCCACCGAGGCGCAGAAGCAGAAGATCGCCGAGGTCGTGAGCGCGACTATGAAGGAGATGGCGCCCCTGCGCGAGAAGCACCGCGAGGCGCGCTGGTCGGTCATGGAGCTGCTCGCCAAGCCGAACGTCGATCGCGCGGCGATCGAAACGATCCGCGCGCAGCAAATGCAGTCGGCCGATGCGATGTCGAAGCGCTTCGTCCAGTCGCTCGCCGACGTCGCGGACGTGCTCACCCCCGAGCAGCGCGCGCAGCTCGCCGAGAAGATGAAGCAGCGGCGCGGGCATCGGCAGCGCGGCTAGTCCTCCCCCTACCGTCCGTCGTGACCCCCTCGCGGCGGGCGGCTTCCCCCGCCGCGGCCTCCGGGCCGCGGCGTTTTTCCGTTGCCGGGCGCCGGAACGCGATAATCGCGCCATGGCCGACCGCATCCTGATGATCGAGGACGACGCGCGGCTCGCCGGCATGGTGCGGGAGTACCTCGCCGAGTCCGGCTTCCGGGTCAGCGTGCGCGAGACGGCCGCGGACGGACTGGCGGCGCTCGCGCGCGAGCCGTGGGATGCGCTCGTGCTGGACGTGATGCTTCCCGACCTCGACGGCTTCGAGGTGTGCCGGCGCGTGCGCGCATCCTCCGACGTGCCGATCCTCATGCTCACCGCGCGCGGCGAGCCGACCGACCGCATCGTCGGGCTCGAGCTCGGCGCCGACGACTACCTTCCCAAGCCCTTCGAGCCGCGCGAGCTGCTCGCGCGGCTGCGGGCGATCCTGCGCCGGCGCGCCGCGTCCGGAAAGCGCGCTGGAACCCTGCGCTTCGGGCGGCTCGAGATCGACCGCGACGCGCGCGAGGTGCGCGTCGACGGAGCGGAGCGCGTGCTGACGAGCTACCAGTTCGAGCTGCTCGTCGCCATGGCCGAGCACGCGGGCAAGGTACTCTCGCGCGAGACTCTGATGGATCTCTTGAAAGGCGTGCCGCTCGAGGCATTCGACCGGTCGATCGACGTGCACATCTCGCGCATTCGCGCCGCGATCGAGGAGGACCCGAAGCGGCCGCGTCGGATCATCACGGTCCGTGGCGCCGGCTACGTCTTCGCCAAGCTACAGGATGGGGATTGATGCGCCGCCTCTACCTCAAGCTCTATCTCACTGTCGTCGCGAGCCTGATCGTGTTCGTGCTTGCGGCAGGGTTTCTCTGGCGCCAGCTCGTCACCGCGTCGCCCCCGCCCGGGCTCGACCTCGCGGCGGAAGTGGCGCAGGGCGCGCTCCCGCCGGCAACGGAGCCGCTCGCGGCGCAGCAGGCGGCGCTCGACCGGCTCTCGGCGCACGGCCGGATCAATATCGCTTTGTACGCGCCCGACGGCACGCGGATCGCGCAGATCGGACCGGATCTGCTTGCCCCGCGCGAGGGCCGGCGTCGCTTCAGCGGCCCGTGGCATCCGGGGCGCGTCTGGACGCTCGAGCTGCCGGACGGCCGTTGGCTCGCGGCGCGCCTGCCGCGGCGCGAGCGCCCGCCGCTCGCTCCCTGGGGACTGTTCTTCACGCTCGGCCTGATCGCGCTCGGGGTAGCCGTCGGCGCCTATCCGGTGGTCCGCGGCGCTACACGCCGCCTCGAGCGACTGCGGGCGAGCGTCGACGCCCTGGGCGGCGGCGATTTCGCCACGCGCGTGAAGGTGGAGGGCAAGGACGAGGTCGCGGCGCTCGCGACGAGCTTCAACCGCTCGGCCGAGCGGATCGAGAGTCTCGTGGGCGCGCACAAGACCCTGCTCGCGAACGCCTCGCACGAGCTCCGCTCGCCGCTCGCCCGCATCCGCATGGCGACCGAGCTGCTGAAGCGCGAGGCGAAGCTGGAGCTGCGCGCGGAGCTCGAGCGCGACATCGCGGAGCTCGACGCGCTGGTCGACGAGATCCTCGTCGCGAGCCGGCTAGACGCGGTGGCGACGCTCGAGGCGCGCGAGGAGGTCGACCTGCTCGCGCTGGCCGCCGAGGAGTGCGCGCGCGTGGACGCGTCGCTCGACGGAGCGGCGGCGACGATCCGCGGCGATCCGAAGCTGCTGCGCCGGATGATCCGCAATCTGCTCGAGAACGCGCGGCGGTACGGCGGGCCGGCACCGGCCGAGGTGACGGTGCGCGGCGGCGACGCGGTGCGGGTCCTCGTGTGCGACCGCGGCCCCGGCGTGCCGGACAGGGAGCGCGAACGCATCTTCGAGCCGTTTTATCGCCCGACCGGCGCGCGCGAGCGCGAGGGCGGCGTCGGCCTCGGCCTCGCGCTCGTGCGCCAGATCGCCCGCAAGCACGGCGGCGAGGCGAAATGCCTGCCGCGCGACGGCGGCGGGAGCTGCTTCGAGGTGCGCCTGGCGAGGTGACCGCCGGCTCAGCGCAGGTGGGCGGCGGCTCCCGGGTAGAGCCGGTCGAGGAGATCGGAAGCCGCCGCGGCGATCTCGCCGCGCAATGCGACGCCCAGTCGCCCGGTGTCGCAGTCCCCGCTCCGCTCCGCCCAGATCGTCTGCAGCGCGTCGCGCCGCGCG
Organism: Burkholderiales bacterium; assembly: GCA_035456405.1. GTDB lineage: Bacteria > Pseudomonadota > Gammaproteobacteria > Burkholderiales > SG8-39 > JAGVSZ01. The sequence goes on from DATIDG010000015.1 coordinate 33,814, forward strand.
ATGGCGATCTCGGCCACCGCGTCCTTCCAGAATGCCGGGTGTTCACTTTGCGACCACTCGCCGCGGCCCCGGCCGTAGTGCGCGACGCCGAGGTAGCGCAGGAGCGCGGAGGCGAAGAAGCCGTCCAGGAATTCGTCGCTCCAGCGCACCGCCGATTCCTTCGTGCCACGGACTAGGTTGTAGCCGCGCGCGATGCCCGCCGCGCCGAGCGCGCCGAGCACGCCGCCGGTGAGGAGCCCCGCGCCGAACGTGAGTCCGCCGGTCGCGAGATCCGCTTTGAGGCCGGTCAGCGCGCCGGTGACCAGGCCGCCCAGAACCGCCGCCTTGCCCTCGCTCGCGCGCGTCTGCACCGCGAAGTCCTCGGCGAGGCGCGCCAGCACCTCAGCCGCGGCGCGCCCCTCGAGCTCGTGCAGTTCGATGAGGCGGTCCGTGGTCGAGCGCACGTCGGCGTCGAGCCGCTCGGCGAGCCGCTGCATCGCGAGCTCCCTGGCAGTGGGCGACCCGACGCTTCCGAGGCCGAGCGCGACGCCGACCTCGCGCAGGGCCCCGCCGACGCCCCGGTCGGCGACCGGCTCGCGGTCGCACGCCGCGCGGGCGAGTTGCGCCGCGATCTCGGCGGTCGCCGCGTCGAACGTCGCAATGCGCCGCGCGCGCCACGCGGCGCGCAGGCGCTCGAATGCCGGGCGCTTCGCGTCGGGTAGCACTTCTGCGATCGCAGCGAGCAGGGTGAATTCCTGGACCCAGCACCGCGCGAACGCGTCGAGCGAGAGGACCGCGCGCACGATGCGGCGAGCGCCAAGGTGCGAGCGCCAGCGCGCCTCCTCCGCCGCTTCCTCGGCCCGCGGCCGCGGCGTGCCGGCTTGGTTCAGCAGCACGATCGCGGGCTTGCCGATCCACTCGAGGATCTGCATCTCGGGCTCGACGTACCCGGCGTCGCCCGGATTCTCCGCGGCATTGACGAGGTAGAGCACGACGTCGGCGTTGTCGCGAACGTTGCGCATCGCCTGCTGGCTCGACCAGAACGGGCGATCGCGCCAGCGGTCCCACACCTGCGAGAGGAACCAGCCGACCGGGCTGCCCGATCGCTCCAGACGCTTCGCCAGGCGCACGCTGTCGCCGAAGCCGGGAGTGTCCCAAAGCGTCAGCGCATCGCCTTGCGGCGTCTCGATCATCGTGTGCGCCTCCGCCAGGGCCGTGACGTGTGGCGCGTCGCGTATCTCGCCCAGTGTGCGCGAGAGCAGCGTGCGCGCGAGCGTCGTCTTGCCGACGTTCGTGTGGGAGACGAGGCTGAGCTGGATTTGCGCGGCGTCGCTCAACGGACGCTCGCCAGCCGGAGTGCGCGGTCGAGCGCCGCGTTGAGGTCGCCCTCGACTGCCACAAGGTCCGGCTTCTCCAGATCCACGAATACCGGCGTCACGCCGTGCTCCTCGGTGGCTGCGCGCCATCCTTCGCGCCGCTTCGCGAGCCGCACCGATTCGTGCGGAAACCGGGCACGAAAACCCGACTCGTCTAGCACCGCGACGAGCGGCGCGCCGCCGTCTAGCGCGACGGTGAGCGCGGCGAGGAATGTGCCGTGATTCTCGGGTTCCGGCGTGGCCGCGAAGTTGAACAGGGCGACCGCGAGCGCAAGCGGCTCCTTCGGGATCAGGCCCTCGGGCAGGGCGTCCTCGCTGCCCCACGCCACCCCTTGTGCGATGGAGATCTCCGCCTGCGCGCCGAACACGCGCCGCAGGACGGCTTGCAGGCCGAGCGTGGCCTGCGGCGAGAGCTGGTAGCCGTAGGGCACGACGCGGATGCGCGCCGCCTTGCCGGAAACCTGCCGCGCGAGCCGCTGGAAATAGGCGTCGTCGAGCGGCAGTGGAAGATTGCGCGCGAGCCGGCGCGCCGACCACCAAGCCACGGCCGCGAGCAGCGCGCGCGGCACCAGCACGACGAGCGCAGCGGTCACGGCGTAGAGATGGATCCACGGTGCGGCGTTCTCGCCCGTGCCCGCGTCGCCGAACCGGATCGCCTCGAGCTCGGCCGCGTCGGGGAGCTCGATCCCCGTCAGCGTCGCGGCGGGCCCGAGCACCACGTCGAGGATCACCTTCACGGTTTCCGCATCGAGGAACGTGCTCTCCCAGCCGGCCCGGTACTCCAACAGCAGGCCCCGCACGTACAGGCCTGCGATCGCGCCGAGAGCGAGCGCGAACGCCGCGTAGTGCAGGACGCTTCGGATGCGGGCGGCGTGCAGGCGGGATGCGGCCTGGGCCCAATCGTGCGCAAACCCGGCCAGCGCGCCGCCCACACCGGCGTCGCTCGACGCGTGGGCGATTGCAGGCACGCCGCGCGCGAGACGCGCGACGGCATTGGCGATCGGCCCGAGCGTCCGCCCGCGCCGACGCGCGACCCCCCAGACGCCGTGCGCCACGATCCCCGCGTAGACGAAGAGGTTCCACGCGAGCACCGCGAGCAGCGGGAAGGCCAGCACGTTGACCCGTTGCGGTGGCCCGATCCGGTCGACCGCGAGGCCGGCGGCGAACGCGACTAGGACGACGATCGTCCCGACCCAATGCCGCCAGGTCGCGGCGCGGAGCGCGCGCCCGATCGCAGCGTGCGCCGCCGACAGTCGCTCGATCGCGAGCGACGCGCGACGGGCGATGAAACGCTCGGGCGGCGCGCCTGCGCCCTCCACCTCTGCGGCGGCGCGGCTCGCCCACGCGCGATCGTCGTTGCTCCAGACCGCGCGGCCCGCCTCGGTCGACTCGACTGCGCGCACGAGCACGACCTCTCGGGCTGCGGCTTCATTCATGGTGTGGCTTCGCTTCGAGGTGGATCGTGCCGGTCGAGTCTACTCCGCGCCGGCGCACGGACCGTCGCCCCGCCTGGTCGCGCAGCGACGGCGTCTTCCGGATCAGTCGGTCGCGGGTTCGGCGCCCGGCAGGGTCACTGCTCCGCTTTGACGCCGGCGGTATTGATGACCTTCGCCCACCTCGCGATCTCGTCGTTGATGAACTGCGCGAGCTGATCGGGCGTGTTGCCCACCGGCTCGATCCCCATCTGCACGAGCTTGTCGCGAAGGTCCGGTGTGTTCACCGCCTTCGCGACTGCCTGCGCGACGCGCGCGACGATCTCCCGCGGCGTGTTCGCGGGCGCGAGGAATGCGACCCAGGTCGCCGACTCGATCGCCGGGCCGCCGGCTTCGGCGAGGGTCGGCACTTCCGGCGCGCCGCCGATGCGCTCCTTGGAGAACATTCCGAGCGCCTTGATCTTCCCCGAGCGCACGTGCGGCATCATCGAGCTCGGCACGTCGACGAGGATCTGGATGTCGTTCGCCATCACGCCCTGCAGCGCGGGCGCGGTGCCCTTGTACGGCACGTGCACCATGTCGATGCCCGCGGTCTGCTTGAGCAGCTCGGTGGTGAGGTGCGCGGCGGCGCCGATCCCGCTGGAGCCGAACGAGACCTTGCCCGGGTTCGCTTTCGCGTAGGCGATCAACTCGCGCATGTCCTTCGCCGGAAACGCATTGCTTGCCGTCAGGATCAGCGGCGCGCTGGCCGCAAGGGAGACGGGCGCGAAGCTCCTCACCGGGTCGAACGGCAGCTTCCCCGCGTAGAGGGTCGCGTTGGCGGCATGCGCCGCGATGACGGTCAGGAACGTGTAGCCGTCGGGCGCCGCCTTCGCCGCGAGGTCGGCGCCGAGGATCGAGTTCGCGCCCGGCCGGTTCTCGACGACGACCGGTTGCCCGAGGGCCTCACTCACGCGCTGGGTCGCGAGGCGCGTGACGGTGTCGGTGATACCGCCCGGCGGATAGGGAACGATCCAGCGGATCGGCTTCGCCGGCCAGGTCTGGGCCTGGGCGGCGGTGGCGAGCAACAGCGCGGCGGTGGCCGCGGCGAGTCTGCAAAGGATCCGGGTCATGGTGTCTCCTCCTCGCGCGGATTATGCGCCCGGTCGGGCGCGCGATCTCACTCCAGCTCGTCGATGTTCCGCGGCCAGCTCTTGTGAAGCAGTCTCGACAAGGCCCTGTCGACCAGGATCCTCCCGCCGGTCTGGCAGCGCGCGCAGTAGTTCGCCTCGTTCTCCGCATAGACGATCCGCTGCACCGGCGATCCGCACACCGGGCACGGCTGGCGGTAGCGGCCGTGCACCGCCATGCCGTCGCGGAAAGCGGTGACCCTCTCGGGAAACTCGTCGCCCGCCTCCGCGCGCAGCCGGTCGGTCCATTCCGACAGCGTGGCACGCGCTGCTCCGTAGAGCCGCGCAACGCCGGCCTCGTCCAACCCCGAGGTCAGCGCGACCGGGGAAAGCTGCGCCCGATGGAGGATCTCGTCGGAATATGCATTGCCGATTCCGCTGAAGAGGCGCGGGTCAGTCAGCGCGCGCTTGAGCGTGTGGTTCTCCGACTTGAGCCGCGTCGCGAACGCCGCGCGGTCTACGTTCATCACGTCGATGCCGCCCGCGTCCATGGCCTCGACCGCTGCCTCGCCGTGCACGAGATGCACAGATGCGCGGCGCTTCGTGCCAGCCTCGGTGAACACGAGCTGTCCGTTGGGGAACTCGAACGTCGCGAGCGTGATGCGGCCTGGGGGCTTCGCATTCCGCGCGAGCCAGCGCAACCGACCCGCGACCATCAGATGCAGCACCAGGAACAGCTCGCCGTCCAGGGCGAGAACGATCCGCTTGCCGATGCGCCGCAGCGCAACCACCCGCTTGCCCTCTGCCGAAGCAATCGGTGGGACGGCCGTGCGCAGCAGGAACGGATTGACCAGCCGAATACGCTCGAGCACTCGCCCTACCACGCGCTTTTCCAGCGCTTCGATGTAAACCGCTATGTCCGGAAGCTCTGGCACGCTGCCCTTGCCCGCGTTGAGCGGCAGCTCGCTGTCCGCTCCAATGCGGGCACATATCACGTCACGCGCGACCGCGCCCGCCGCAGCCACGAGACTCTTTCGCGTGACGACATATCAAACGTTGAAGCGAAAGTGCATCACGTCCCCGTCATGTACCTCGTAATCCTTACCCTCGACCCGCATCTTTCCCGCTTCCTTCGCCCCGACCTCGCCTTTGCAGGCGACGTACTCGTCGAAGGGGATCACCTCGGCCCGGATGAAGCCGCGCTCGAAATCGGTGTGGATGACGCCGGCGGCCTGCGGCGCGGTTGCGCCGACCTGGACGGTCCACGCGCGCACCTCCTTCGGGCCGGCGGTGAAGTAGGTCTGCAGGCCGAGAAGCTCGTAGCCCGCGCGGATCACCCGGTTGAGGCCGGGCTCCTCCATGCCCATGTCAGCGAGGAACACCTTCTTGTCGTCGTCGGAAAGATCGGCGATCTGCGCTTCCAGCGCCGCGCAGATCGGCACGACCGGCGCGCGTTCCTGCGCTGCGTAAGCCTCGACGTGCGCCAGGAGCGGGTTGTCGTGAAAGCCGTGCTCCCCGACGTTCGCGACGTACATCGTCGGTTTCATCGTGAGAAGGAAGAGCGGCCGCAGGACGAAGAGCTCCTCCTTGGAGAGGTCGACGGTGCGCGCCGGTTTCGCCTCGTTGAGGACGGGCAGCACTTTCTCGAGCACTGCGACCAGGCGCTGCGCCTCCTTGTCGCCGCCGGTCTTCGCGACCTTGCCGTAGCGGGCAAGCTGCTTCTCGACGGTCTGCAGGTCGGCGAGCGCAAGCTCCGTGTTGATCGTCTCGATGTCCGACACGGGATCGATCTTCCCCGCGACGTGAACGACGTTCGGATCCTCGAAGCAGCGTACGACATGCGTGATCGCGTCGGTCTCACGGATGTTCGCGAGGAACTGGTTGCCGAGCCCCTCGCCTTTGGAAGCGCCCGCGACGAGGCCGGCGATGTCGACGAACTCGACCGTCGCGGCAATCACCTTCTGCGGCTTGGCGATCGCGGCGAGCGCCTCTAGGCGCGGGTCCGGGACTTCGACGATCCCCACGTTCGGCTCGATCGTGCAGAACGGATAGTTCTCGGCGGCGATGCCGGCCTTGGTCAGCGCGTTGAACAGGGTCGACTTGCCGACGTTCGGCAGGCCGACGATTCCACATCTCAATCCCACTTCACGTCACTCCTTCGGTGCGGGCGGTGGATTCGGCACGGGCGCTTCGCCCGTGCCCTTTCTGTCTTCCCCCTTGTCCGCGCGATGCAGCACCTGCATCGCGCCCTGCATGTCGCCGGCAAGCACGAGCGGCATGACCTCCAGGCCGCGCGCGACTGCCGCTTCGATCAGCTCGCGCTCGTCCGGGGCGGGGGCGTTGAGCACGTAGTCCGCGACGACGTCGCGGTCGCCCGGGTGCCCGATGCCGATGCGTAGCCGCCAGAAGCCCTGCGTGCCGAGCTGCGCCTGGATGTCCTTCAGTCCGTTGTGCCCGGCCACGCCCCCGCCGAGCTTCATCCTTGCGGTGCCCGGCGGGAAGTCGAGCTCGTCGTGCACGACGAGAATTTCCTCGGGCGCGATCTTGTAGAAGCGCGCGAGACCGCCGACGCTCCTCCCGGAGAGGTTCATGTAGGTCTGCGGCTCGCACAGCCACACGTCGCCGCTGGGCGCGGCGATCCGCGCGACACGCGCCTGGTACTTCGCGTCCTTCCTTAGCGACGCGCCCTGGGCGTCCGCCAGCCGGTCGAGCAGCCAGAAGCCGACGTTGTGCCGGTCGCGCTCGTGGCTGCGCCCGGGGTTGCCCAGACCTGCGATCAGTCTTATCGCCATTGGGAAGGTCTTAACAAGCGCCTCGGGGTATCGCGAGGCAGCGCAACCGCGGAGGGCGGAGCAGGTTCCATCGGCTTCAGCCGATGGATGCGACCCCGCAGCGGGATGCATGCGCGCCGGCCGCGGTCTTCATGCGCGCCTCCAGGGTCGCATCCCCGCAAGCGGGGCCCCTGCTTCCCCGTTCCGGCGCGCAGCTGGACGAGCGAGGACAACAGGAAACAACGCCTTGCGAGTGTACGAACTCGCGAACCCATCCGCCGAAAGACCTTGATCAGAGCTTCCATAGAAAAAAGGCGCGACGGTCGCCCGCCGCGCCTCCGTTCGATGCCTTCCGCCCTACTTCTTCTTCTCCTTCTCTTCCTTGGCGGGCTTCTCGCCCTTCTCGGGCGCCGCGGCGGTCTCGGGTTTCTCCGGCTGCTGCTTCGCCGCCGGGACCATCGCCGCCGGCACGACCTCCTCGGCCGCTACCGCCTCCTCGACCTCCGCTGCGCGCGGCATGCTCGCCGACGCGACGACCGGGTTCTCGCCGCGGTGGAGTACCGGGCCGACGCCGGCCGGGTACTCGAGGTCCTTCACGTGCACCGAGTGGCCGATCGTCAGGTTCGCGAGGTCAACCTCGATGAACTCGGGCAGGTCGGCCGGCAGGCAGGAGATGTCGATGTCGTTCATCACGTGGTTCACGACCGCGCCGGCAACCTTAACCGCCGGCGAGTTCTCCTGGTTGACGAAGTGCAACGGCACGCGCATGTGGATCTTCTGGTCGGCGAGCACGCGCTGGAAATCGACGTGCTGGACCTCGAGCTTCCAAGGGTGCATGTTCATCGCCCGCAGCAGCACGGACTGGGCCTGCCCATCGAGCTTGAGCGTGATGACCGAGGCGTGGAACGCCTCCTTCCGTGCGACCTGGAAGAGCTCCTTGTGGTCGAGCTCGATGTTCACCGGCCCCTCCTTGCCGCCGTACAGGATGCCGGGCACGCGCCCGGCGTGGCGCAGGCGGCGGCTCGCACTCGTGCCTTGCACCGTGCGCTTCGCAGCGCCGATTTCGATCTTCATGAGTTGCTCCTAGGTTGCCCCGCCAGGCCCGCGACCAGGCACCGGCGGGATTGATGAAAGCGGATCCCTCTATTCCATGAACAGCGAGGAAACCGAGTCCTCGTTCGATATCCTCAGGATCGTCTCGGCGAGCAGTCCGGCGACCGAGAGCGCGCGTATCTTCTTGCACGCCTGTGCGTCCGTGCGCAGCGGGATCGTGTCGGTCACGACGACCTCGTCGAGCGACGACTCCTCGATGCGCGTCACCGCGTTGCCCGACAGCACCGCGTGCGTGCAGTAGGCCAGCACGCCGATCGCACCCTGCTCCTTCAGCGCGTCGGCCGCGCGGGCGAGCGTGTTCGCGGTGTCGACGATGTCGTCCATGATCACGCAGGTGCGTCCCTCCACCTCGCCGATGATGTTCATCACCTCGGAGACGTTCGGGCGGGGACGACGCTTGTCGATGATCGCGAGGTCGGACTCGAGGCGCTTCGCGAGCGCCCGGGCACGGACCACTCCACCGACGTCCGGCGACACGACGATCACGTTCTCGTAGTTGTGTTTCCAAACGTCGCCGAGCAGCACCGGCGCGGCATAGACGTTGTCCACCGGGACGTCGAAGAAGCCCTGGATCTGGTCGGCGTGCAGGTCCATCGTCAGCACGCGGTCCACGCCGACCGCGGCGAGCATATTGGCCACCACTTTCGCGCTGATCGCGACCCGCGCCGAGCGCGGCCGGCGGTCCTGACGCGCGTAGCCGAAGTACGGCATCGCCGCGGTGATGCGGCCAGCCGATGCGCGGCGCAGCGCGTCCACCATGATCAGCAGCTCCAGCAGGCTGTCGTTGGTGGGCGTGCACGTCGGCTGCAGCACGAAGACGTCCTTGCCGCGGACGTTCTCCAGGATCTCGACCATCACCTCGCCGTCCGAGAACTTCCCGACGACCGCGTGGCCGATCGGGATGTTCAGGCGCTTGACGACGTTGTGCGCGAGCAGGGGATTCGCGTTCCCCGTGAACACCATCAGGTTCTCGTAGGCCATCGGTGTCGTCGCGCGTGTTGGACCCGTGTCCGATCAGAAAGAACGCCAGTCGCAAGACGTCTCGCGGCTGGCGGCTCGAATGCTCTCTCGGGTCAGCGGAGGAAATGGCTGGGGAGGAAGGATTCGAACCCTCGTATGGCGGAATCAAAATCCGCTGCCTTAACCAGCTTGGCGACTCCCCAGTTGCGGAATCATCGTTCGGGGGCAAGGGGGTGGCGGTCCAGACCGCGGACCGCCGACGCACGCCATTCCCCGGGAACCTTTGCCGCGACCGTCCGGGCCTCGTCTTCGCGCCCGAACGCCGCGAAAACACTCGACCCGGATCCGCTCATCCGCGCCGCGCCGTGGGCTGCCAGCCACTCGAGCGCACGCGCGACTTCCGGAAACCTCGCTCGCACCACGGGCTCGAGATCGTTGCGTCCGAGCCCCGCGAAAAAGGCTGTAATTTTGAGGGGTTTCGTATCTCGTGTCAATTCGGGCGCGGTGAACATTTCCCGCGTCGAGACAGCGACTTGCGGCGTGATCACGACATACCATGCGGGGGGCAGATCGAGCGGCGTCAGCACCTCTCCGACGCCTTCGCCGAGCGCATTCCGGCCGAAGAGGAAGAACGGGACGTCTGCCCCCAACCTCAGGCCGATCCGGGCGAGATCCGCTCGTGCCAGGCGCGTGCCCCACAGCTCGTTCAGTGCGATCAGCGTGGTTGCCGCGTCGGAGCTGCCGCCGCCCAATCCACCGCCGAGCGGAATGCGCTTCTCCAGCGAAATCGTTGCGCCCTCGCGGCACGCGGTCTCCGCCTGGAGCGCCCGTGCTGCACGCACGGTGAGGTCGTCGTCTTCGGGAACGCCTGCGATCGGCGTCGTGCGCCGGATCGCGCGATCTGCGCGCGGTGCGAACGTGAGCGTGTCGGCGAGATCGATCAGCCGGAACACGGTTTGCAGCAGGTGATAACCGTCCGTACGACGGCCGACCACGTGCAGCATGAGGTTGAGCTTGGCCGGCGCCGGCCAGCCACGCCGCCAGGCCACGTTCATCGCGGCGCCACCTGCCATTCCTCGATCGCGAGCCGGATGTCGAACACACCGCGTGTGAGCCGCAGGCGGGTGGGCAGGCGGCCGTCGTCGTCGTACGCGAGATACTCGATCGTCCAGCCCTGCTGGCGCAGCTCGGCGAGCTGCCGGCCCTCGTAGCGCGTCTCGGCCGGCACGCCCGGCTGGGGGCGTCCTCGCAGCCATTGGGGCAGCCCCTCCAGCGGCAGCGCATAGCCGAGTGCCTGTTCGGTGAGCCGCTCTGGATCCGCGGCGGTGAAGCGTTGGCGATCGGAGGTCACGAGCGTGTAGACGCCCTCCCGCCGCGTGATCTCGGCGATGCCTTGTCCGAGCGGCGTGGAGATGAGAAGTTCGTCGTCCGCCTCGCTGTGGCGCCAGGCGACTCGCCCGCTCGCGGCCTCCTCGCCATAACGCACCGCGACGCGCCCGACGACCGCGAACTCGCCCTCGCGCGCCGTCTGCGGTGGCGCAATGCTTGCGCAGGCGCCGAGGAGCGCGGCGGCGAAGACCAGGATCGGGAGCGTGCGCATCGCGCCGCGCGCGGCGAGCGCGCTGGAAGGCCGGGCTACTTGCCGAAGCGGTCGACGGTCTTTATCAGGACGTCGTTATCGGGCGTCTTCTTGAGCGCGTCGTGCCAGACTTTGCGCGCTTCGTCGCGCCGGCCGAGCACCCACAGCACCTCGCCGAGGTGCGCCGCGATCTCGGCATCGGGGCGGATCGAGTGGGCGCGCTGCAGATACTTCAGGCCGTCCTCCGTCTTGCCCTGGCGATACAGCACCCAGCCCATGCTGTCCATGATGAACGCATCGTCCGGCGAGAGCTTGAGGGCTTTGTCGATCAGCTCCTGCGCCTCGTCGAGGCGCAGGTTGCGGTCCGCCAGCGTGTAGCCGAGGGCGTTGTAGGCGTGCGCATGGTCCGGCTTGATGAGGAGGAGCTTGCGCAGGCTCGACTCGAGAACATCGACGCGGTCGATCTTCTCCGCGAGCATCGCGTGGTCGTAGAGCAGCTCCGGACTGTTCGGCAGCTTTACGAGCGCTTCATCGACGACCCCGAACGCCTCCTTCTCGCGCTTGGCGTCGCGCAGGAGCTGGGCCTCGGCGAGGATGAGCTGCACGCGCTGCTCGTTGCTCTGCGCGTTGACCTGCTGGAGATACTTGCGCGCGCCGTCGAGGTCGCCCTGCTTCGACATCACCTGCGCCGAGCGGATCTGCGCCGGCATGAACTGCTCGCCGCGCGTCACCTCCGAGTACCACTTCAGCGCGTCCGGAAAGCGCTTCTGCTCCTCGGAGACCTGGCCCAGGTAGAAGCGTACCGTGTTGCGGTCGCGATAGCCAAGGTCGAGCAGGCGCTTGAGGTTCGCATCGGCGGTCATCCAGTCCTCGAGCTGCATCGACAGGACCGCGATGGAGAACACCACGTCGGTGTTGTCCGGATAGTCCTTGACGAGCTGCTCGAACTCTCCCCGCGCCTCCGGGAACTTCTTGTCCGCGACCAGCGTGCGCGCGTATGCGAGCCGCGCCTCGCGCGCTTTCGGGTACTGCTTGAGGTACTGCGCGAGGCGCTCGGATGCAGCGGCGTTGGATTTCTTCTGCAGCAGCTGCGCCTCGTACAGCGCGGCGAGCTCCCAGTCGGGCTTGAGACGGGACGCCTCCCGGATCTCCTTCAGAGCGAGCTCGTCCTGACCTGCGTTGGCGGCGGCCGCGGCCACTGCAAAGCGCGCCTGCGCGAGCTCCGGATAGGGCTCCGCGAGGCTCTGGATGGCCTCCAGGGACGCGCCCTTGTCGGGGTTGTTGCCGAGCAGCCGATTGAGCTGCATGAAGCCATCGCCGCGATTCTCGCCCGAAGCCGCGAGAATGCGCTTGAGGTAAGGCTGCGCCTCGTCGACGCGGTTCGCGTTGACGAGCAGGCTCGCGGCCGCGCCGAGCGCGCGCGTGGAGGTGGGTGCCGCGTCCGCCCACACCTTTGCCGACTCGACCGCCGCCTCGGGCATGCGCGCCTCGAGCGCGATCTGCGTCGCACGCTCGGCCACGCGCGGATCCTTCGTCTTGCGCGCGAGATCGACATAGGCCTGCGCGGCCAGGGTCGCGTTGCCCCGCTGGCCGGCGATCTCCGCCAGCAGGAACTCGTACATCGTCTCGCCGGTCAGGTCCTGCTTAGGCAGATCGGCCTCGCGGCTGTCCGCCAGGTGTTCGCCTCCGGGCCCCGGTTTCGCCGCAGCAGCGTCGATGTCGGACGCTTTGGGGGTCGCAGTCCGCGAAGGCTGGCCGGCACAGGCGGCCAGGAGACCCGCTGCGGCGATGAGCGCGAGGACGCGCGCGATGCGAAGGGTCGCGAGCGGGAAGGAAGGGTTGGTCATATTGGACGGGGCCGGTGCTGCTGATCGACAGGCGAGTTTAGTATATTTCCCCGTCGCCTCAAGTTGAACGTCTCTCGCCGCGGCGACGATTGCACGATGCCCGAGCTCCCTGAAGTCGAGATCACCCGCCGCGGCATCGCTCCCGCGCTCCAGCACCGGACCATCACCGCCGTGACGGTCCGCGAGCCGCGCCTGCGCTGGCGGGTGCCCAACGACCTCGAAGCGATCCTGCTCGGCGCGCGGATCCGGACGGTGCGGCGCCGTGCGAAGTACCTGCTGCTCGGCTGTGGCCAGGGGACGCTGATCGTTCACCTCGGTATGTCGGGGAGCCTGCGTGTCGTGCGCGCGGCCGAGCCACCGGGACCACATGACCACTTCGACCTCGGGGTCGGCGACGTGGCGCTGCGCTTGCGCGACCCGCGGCGGTTCGGGGCCGTTCTCTGGCACGCAGGCGACCCCGGACGCCATCCCCTGCTCGCACACCTGGGCGTGGAACCACTGTCGCGCGCGTTCACCGGAAAGCTGCTGCACGCAGCGACACGCCGCCGTCGCGTCGCGATCAAGCAGGCGCTCATGGATCACAAGGTGGTGGTCGGCGTAGGTAACATCTATGCTAACGAGAGCCTTTTCCGCGCGCGCATCCACCCGCGTACCGCCGCGAGCCGACTCTCGGTCGAGCGCTGCGAGCGCCTCGCCAACGCGGTGCGCACGACTCTCGCAGATGCGCTCGCGGCCGGCGGCAGCAGCTTGCGTGACTTCGTGCACTCCGACGGGTCGCCGGGATACTTCCAGCAGCGGTACTTCGTCTACGACCGCGAGGGTGCACCCTGTCGGTCTTGCGGGTCACCGGTCCGCCGCATCGTCCAGGGGCAGCGCTCGACCTGGTACTGCCCGGCATGCCAGCGCCGGTAGTGCCTTGGCGCCCTGAAATCTCTTTCCGATCGCATAGTTGCGGCAATCTGTGCACGTGATACAGTAAGCGAGCATGGACACGTCCGCCCTACCCCCAGGGGTTGCTGCGAGCCTCGTACAGCGGTTCCAGGACTACAGCGCCTGGCGCGCCGACGTGGCCGCCCGAATCGTCGCGTTCCGGCGCTGGCTGCACGAGAACGAGCTCGCAGACGCGCAGACCGAACTTCGGATCAAGCAGCTCCTCGAGCGGCTGGACGAGGACAAGCTGACGATCGCGTTCGTCGCCGAGTTCTCGCGCGGGAAGTCGGAACTCATCAACGCCATCTTCTTCGCCGACTACGGCCGGCGCCTGCTGCCTTCCTCGAGCGGCCGCACGACGATGTGTCCGACGGAGCTTGCCTGGGACCCGTCCGGCACCCCCGCGATTCATCTCCTCCCGATCGAGACGCGGGCCACAAATGCGACGACGAGCGAATTCAAGCGCTTCCCCGACGAATGGGAGGTCGTCCCGCTGGACGTCGGCGACGCGCGCTCGCTCGTGGAAGCGTTCCAGCAGGTCCGCGCGACCAAGCGGGTGCCGATCGAGGAGGCGAAGCACTACGGCCTCTTCCTCCAGCACGAGAGCAGCCAGTCCGCCGGGTTCGCCGCCGACGGAATGGTCGAGATCCCGCGCTGGCGGCACGCCGTCATCAACTTTCCGCACCCGTTGCTCGAGAAGGGGCTGGTGATCCTCGACACGCCCGGGCTTAACGCGATCGGCACCGAACCCGAGCTGACGCTCAACCTGCTGCCGAACTCTCACGCGGTGCTTTTCGTCCTGGCCGTCGACACCGGCGTCTCGAAGAGCGATGCCGAAGTCTGGCGGGAGTACCTCGCGCTGACGCCCGGACCCCAGAAAGGGCGCTATGTCGTCCTGAACAAGATCGACACGCTCTGGGACGGCCTGCGCAGCGAGCAGGAGATCGACGCCGAGATCGACCGCCAAATGGACTTCGTCGGCGACGTGCTCAACGTGCCCGACGAACAGGTGCTGGCAGTGTCGGCGCAGAAGGGGTTGGTCGCGAAGATCACCGAGGACGACCGTCTCCTCGGCCGCAGCCGGCTGCCCGTCCTCGAGCACACACTCTCGGCGCAGCTCATCCCGGGCAAACAGGCGATCGTGCGGGAGTCGACTCGCCAAGAAGTCGCCGACCTGCTGCTCAATACCCGCTCGATCCTCGAGGCGCGGCTTACCGGCGTGCTCGAGCAGCTCGCCGACCTGCGGAGCCTGCGCGGCCGCAACCTCGACGTCGTCGAGGAGATGATGCGCAAGGTGCGTGTCGAGAAGCAAGAGTTCGAGCGCGGGCTGGCGCAGTTCCAAGCCACGCGCGGAGTGTTCTCGCAGCTCACCAACACGCTCTTCACGCACCTCGGCATGGACGCGCTGAACGAGGAGGGCAAGCGCGCGCTGCGCGGGATGAGCCGCGCCCGCCTCACCCCACAGCTCCGGGCGGCGATGCAGGGCTACTTCGACGGCGTGCGCGGGAAGCTCGAGCGCGCAAGCGACGTGATCGCCGAGATCCAGACGATGATGCAGGCGATGTACCGCAAGTTCGCCGCCGAGCACGGGCTGCGGCTCGTGGCGCCGCAGGGCTTCTCGCTGCTCCGGTTCTACAAGCAGTTCGACCGCGTCGAACGCACGTTCCAGTTGCAGTTCGACACGGTCTACACCATGCTGACGAACGAGCAGCTCACGCTAACGCACAAATTCTTCGAGACCTGCGCGAGCCAGGTGCGGCGCATCTACCATTACGCAAACAAGGAGGCCGAGGCCTGGCTGCGCGCGATCATGTCTCCGATGGAGCTACAGGTGCGCGAGCACCAGATGCAGCTGCGCCGCCGGCTCGAGTCGATCAAGCGCATCCACCAGGCCACCGACACGCTCGAGGACCGCGTGAACGAGCTCGGGCAGGTCGAGACCACCCTCATGCACCAGCTCGACACGATCCACCTGCTTGCGGCGGACATTGAGCGTGTGCTCGACACCGAAGAGTCGGTGCTCGAGCAGGCCGCCTGAGCGGCCCCATCAGCCCTCGGCGGTCGCCTTCTTGTTGACAGCGAGCGCGAGGTACTTCGCGAAGAGCTGATCCTTCGTCTCCACGAACGCCGGGTCGAGCGGAATGCAATCGACCGGACAGACCTTGCGGCACTGCGGCTCGTCGAAGTGGCCCACGCACTCGGTGCACCGGCGCGGGTCAATGGCATAGATCTCCGCGCCTTGCGAGATCGCACCGTTCGGGCACTCGGGCTCGCAGACATCGCAGTTGATGCACTCGTCGGTGATGAGCAGCGCCATGTTGCCTGGCTCTTCAGCTCCCGAGCTGCGTGACCTTGGCGCGCAGACGGTCGTTCACGATCGGGTGGACGAACTTCGACGCGTCGCCGCCCAGCACCGCGATCTCCCGCACAATCGTCGCGGAGATAAACTGGTAGTTCTCGTCGGGCGTCAGGAACACCGTTTCGACGTCGGGGATGAGGCTGCGGTTCATGCCCGCCATCTGGAACTCGTACTCGAAATCCGAAACCGCGCGCAGGCCGCGCACGATGACCCGCGCCTTCTGGCTCAACACGAAGTCGCGCAGCAGCCCGCTGAAGCTCAGCACGGTCACGTTCGGATACGCGGCAAGCACCTCGCGCGCCATCTGCACGCGCTCCTCGGTGGCGAAGAACGGGCGCTTGAAGCGGCTGTCGGCGATGCCCACGACGAGGCTGCCGAACAGCGCGGCCGCGCGCCGCACGAGGTCCTCGTGGCCGCGGGTGAGCGGATCAAACGTGCCCGGATAGACAGCCTTGATCACCTTCGTCTCCCTTCTCCAGGAGCTGGTAGTGCACTCCGCCGGCACGGTTCCGTCTGCGCACGCGCCACGTTGGCTCCGCCCCGATCGGCGCGTCGCTCTCGACATACACAACCCCCCGCGGTGCGAGCACGCCTTGAAGCTTCGGCAGGACTTTCGCGGCGAGGCCGCTCGCATAGGGCGGATCGACGAATATGACGTCAAACCGGCCGGCACCGGGAGTGGCGAGAAAGTGTAGCGCATCGCCGACGACGAGCCGGAAGCCGCGTGCGCCGAGCCGTGCGGCGTTCTCGCGCAGCGCGCGGGAGACCGGGTGTGAATGCTCCACCATTACGACCTCGGACGCGCCGCGCGAAAGCGCCTCGAACCCGAGGACGCCGGAGCCGGCAAAGAGATCCAGGCACCGCCTCCCGGTGAGATCCTGGCCGAGCCAGTTGAACAGTGTCTCGCGCACGCGGTCCGGCGTCGGCCGGAGACCGGCCTCGTCGGGGAAGCCGATGAGACGGCTGCGCCATTCGCCGCCGATGATGCGGACGCGGTGCGCGCGCGGCGTGCGGGTTCCGGAGCTCACAGGAAGCGCTCTGCTAGAATCGATCGCTGATCTTATCCCGGTCTTCGCGGCGCCCCCGCCGACGTGTTCTCCTTCCGCAAGATATCCGACGATGCAGCCCAGGAGGCGTCCTGGTTCGCTCGCCTCCGGCAAGGCCTCAAGAAGACCGGCTCGCAACTGAGCGGGCTGTTCGGCGGAACCCGCATCGACGAGACGCTCTTCGAGGAACTCGAGAGCGCGCTGATCTCCGCCGACGCGGGGCTCGACGCCACGCGGCATCTGCTCGACCGGCTCCGCGCGCGCGTGAAGAAGGACCGGCTCGAGACCCCCCAGGCGCTGAAGTCGGCGCTCGTCGAGGAGGTCGCAGGCCTGCTCGCGCCGCTCGAGGGCGCGTTCGACCCGACCACGCAAAAGCCGTTCGTCATCATGATCGCGGGCGTCAACGGCGCCGGCAAGACGACATCCATCGGCAAGTTGGCAAAGTGGCTCCAGGGGCACGGCCTGTCGGTGCTGCTCGCCGCGGGCGACACGTTCCGTGCCGCGGCGCGCGAGCAGCTAGCCGCGTGGGGCGAGCGCAATCGCGTCGACGTCGTCGCGCAGGCGGGCGGCGACCCGGCGGCGGTGGTCTTCGATGCGATCGCCGCGGCGCGCGCGCGCGGCGTCGACGTCGTGATCGCCGATACCGCGGGCCGGCTGCCCACCCAGCTCCATCTCATGGAGGAGTTGAAGAAGATCAAGCGCGTAATCGCGAAAGCCGAGCCGACCGCGCCCCACGCGCTGCTGCTCGTGCTCGACGCGAACACCGGGCAGAACGCGCTGGCGCAGGTCAAGGCGTTCGACGACGCCCTGGGTCTCACCGGCCTCGTCCTGACGAAGCTCGATGGCACCGCGAAGGGCGGGGTCGTCGCGGCGATCGCGAAGACACGTCCTGTCCCGCTCGCCTTCATCGGCGTGGGCGAAGGCATCGACGACCTGCGGCCGTTCGTTGCGCGCGACTTTGCGGCCGCCCTGCTCGACTGAGGATCCGGCGCTGTCGAGCCCTGCGATCGCATTCCGCCGCGTCTCGAAGCGCTATCCCGACGGCTTCGAGGCGCTGCGCGACGCGAGCTTCGCAATCGGGGCGGGAGAGTTCGCCTGCGTGACGGGCCACTCCGGTGCGGGCAAGACCACCGCGCTCAAGCTCATTCCGGTCATCGAGCGGGCGACCTCGGGCTCGGTGCTGATCCACGGCCAGAACGTCGGCGCACTGCGGCGGAGTGCGATTCCTTATCTGCGCCGCAATCTCGGCCTCGTGTTCCAGGACCAGAAGTTGCTGCACGACCGAAGCGTGTTCGAGAACGTGATGCTGCCCCTCGTCGTCTGCGGAGGCGCACCCGGGGAAGCCGCGCGGCGCGCGCGGGCCGCGCTCGACAAGGTGGGTCTCGCGGGACGCGAGAAGTCCATGCCAATCGCCCTGTCGGGTGGCGAGCAGCAGCGGCTGTGCATCGCGCGCGCGGTCGCGAACCGGCCGTCCATCCTCCTGGCCGACGAGCCCACCTCGAACCTGGACCCCGACGCGGCGGCAGAAGTGATGGAGGTCTTCAAGGCCTTCAACCAGGTCGGCGTCACCGTAGTCGTCGCCACGCACGACGCCGTTCTCGCGGAGAGCTTCGCCGCGCGCGCGATCCATCTCAGCCACGGTCGTGTCGTCGAGGCACACGCCGGGGACCCGGTCTGATGAAGGCGTGGCTCCGTCATCACGTGCACAGTTTCGGTGCGACAGTGCGCCGGCTAGCACGAACACCCTTCGCGACCGCGCTCAACACCCTGGTGATCGGCGTGACGCTGGCGCTGCCGCTCGGCGCCTGGGTTCTGGTCGCGAACCTCGAGCGGCTCGCCGGACACCTCGGCGCCGACCCGCAGCTCTCGGTATTCCTCGCGACCGACGCGATGCGTGCGGACGCGGCGCGCATCGAGTCGGTCCTTAAAGGCGCGCACGGCGTGCGGTCATTGCGGTTCGTTCCCAAGGACGAAGCGCTGGCGGAGATGAAGCGCGCCGAGGGTCTCGCCGGGATTGCGGACTCGCTCGCTTCCAACCCGCTGCCCGACGCGTTCGTCGTCGCGCTGGTGCCGGGCGACGCGGAGGCGGCAGAGCGCCTTGCCGCGGAGCTGCGCACCGCACCGAAGGTCGCGCACGTCCAGTTCGATGCTGCGTGGGTCAAGCGGCTGGATGCGATACTGCGTCTCGGCGGCGTTGCGGTCGGGTTGCTCGCAGCGCTGCTCGCTTTCGGGCTGGTCGCAGTGACGTTCAACACCGTCCGTCTGCAGATCGTCACGCAGCGGGACGAGATCGAGGTGAGCAAGCTGATCGGCGCCACCGATGCCTACGTCCGTCGCCCGTTCTTCTATCAGGGTATGCTTATTGGCTTGGCCGGGGGCCTGGCCGCGGTGGCGCTAGTGGCCGGAACCGTGGCGGTGCTGAACGGCGAGGTTGCCCGGCTCGCGGCTACCTACGGCTCCGACTTCCGGCTGCGGCTACCCAATCTGGGCGACTTGGCCACGGTCCTGGCGTTCTCGAGCGCGCTGGGCTGGTGTGGGGCATTCTTGTCAGTGAGTAGACACTTAGCTGTCATCGAGCCAAGATAGCCAACCTTGCAGTCGGATGACAAGACCCGAACGAAAGCCCGAGTGAACCTCTCGGGCAATTAGCACTCCAATATCGCGAGTGCTAAAATCTGGCCTGGAGGACAAGTACGGTATGAGCAAGGCTTTGGCGTTCCCGGTTCCGTCGGCAGCAGGCAGTCTGGATCACTACATCCAGGCGGTGAGCCGCTTTCCGATCCTTACGCCCGAGGAGGAATCGCAACTCGCGCGGAAGTTCCGCGCGGAGAACGATCTCGACGCCGCCGGAAAGCTGGTGCTGTCGCACCTGCGCGTGGTGGTGGCGATCGCGCGCGGCTACCTGGGCTATGGGTTGCCGCACGCCGACCTGATCCAAGAAGGCAACATCGGCCTGATGAAAGCGGTCAAGCGCTTCGATCCCGAGCGCGGCGTGCGCCTGGTGTCGTTCGCGATCCACTGGATCAAGGCCGAGATCCACGAGTTCATCCTGCGCAACTGGCGGCTGGTGCGCATCGCCACCACGAAGGCGCAGCGCAAGCTGTTCTTCAATCTGCGGAGCATGAAGCCGGGCCTGGAGCCGCTCACGCAGGACGAAATCCGGAACGTAGCGAGCGTCCTCCGCGTGAAACCGGAAGAGGTGGCCGAGATGGAGATGCGCCTCGCCGGGCAGGAGATCGCGCTGGAGCCGGCGGGCGACGACGACGAAACCTATGCGCCGATCGCCTACCTGGCCGACCCGGGGGACGAGCCTTCGAAGCTCATCGAGGACGGAGAGACGAAGCGCCTCCGATCCGAAGGGCTAGCGACCGCGCTCGCCGGCCTAGACGCACGCAGCCGCCGGATCATCGAGGCGCGCTGGCTGCGCGAGAAGGATCCTGCGACGCTCCATGACCTCGCTGCCGAGTTCAACGTCTCGGCCGAGCGCATCCGCCAGATCGAGGCGAAGGCGATGCAGAAAATGCGCAACCTGATCGAGGCGCCCTGAGCTTCCCGCTCCCGTGCACGAAAACGCCCGGCATGCCGGGCGTTTTTCTTTTCCGATCCTGTCCGCGAGGGGTAGCGGCACCCCCGAGATGCTAGTTCGACGCGAGGAGCAGCTTGATGTCCTGTGCGAGCGCGTCGGCGCCCATGCCGTGTTTCGCGAACAGGCGCAGCCGCCCCTGCGGATCGAAGAGGAAAGTCGCGGCGGTGTGGTCCATCGAGTAGTTGCCGGGGCTCGAACCCGGTGCCTTTTGGTAGAAGACCTTGAACTCTTTCGCCGTCCTCGCAGTTGCCTCCGCGTCCCCGTACAGGCCAAGGAAGCTCGGGTCGAACGCGGGCACGTACTTGGCGAGCAGCTCAGGGGTGTCGCGCTCTGGATCGATCGTCACGAAGAGCACCTGGAGCCTATCGCCGTCGGGGCCGAGACGCTCCTTCACGAGCTTCATCTCGGCCAGCGTCGTCGGACAGACGTCCGGGCAGCGCGTGAAACCGAAGAACACCGCAACCACCTTGCCCTTGAAGTCGGCCAGCGTGCGCGACTTTCCGGTGTGATCGGTGAGAGCGAGCTCCCGCCCGAACTCGGCGCCGGTCACGTCGACGCTCTTGAACGACGGCCTCTCGGGAGCGCATGCCGCGAGCAGAAGCGCGGCAGCCACCGCGACGACCCTAGTGAGGCAGGTAGTGATCGGCGAGGAGCGCCACAAACAGCGCTGCAAGGTAGACGATCGAGTAGCGGAAAGTCCGCCGCGCGAGAGCGTCGCTGTAGTCGACATAAATGCGCACCGCATAGGCGATGAAGATGCCGCCGAGGATCACTGCCGCGGCGAGGTAGAGCCACCCGCTCATGCCGCTCACGAACGGCATGAGGCTGCATGCGACGAGGATAAGCGTGTAAAGGAGGACGTGCAGCTGCGTGAACCTGCGCCCGTGCGTCACCGGCAGCATTGGCAGGCCGGCGCGGGCGTACTCCTCGGCGCGGTAGAGCGCAAGCGACCAGAAGTGCGGGGGCGTCCACGCGAAGATGATCAGGAAGAGCAGCAGCGCATCCGGCGTCACCTCTCCGGTGACCGCAGCCCAGCCCAGCACCGGCGGCATCGCGCCCGAGGCGCCGCCGATCACGATGTTTTGGGGCGTGAGCGGCTTGAGCACGACCGTGTAGATGATCGCGTAACCCACGAACGTGCCGAGCGTCAGCCACATCGTCAGCGGGTTGACGAAGTTGTGCAACAGCCACAGGCCCACGCCGCCGACCACGCCTGCAAAGATCAGGGTCTCGGTCGAGGTCAACTCGCCGCGCGGCAGCGGCCGCGCGCGCGTCCGCGCCATCACGGCGTCGAGCTTCTGTTCGACCAGGCAGTTCACTGCAGCAGCCGCGCCCGCGACCAGCGCGATGCCCGCGGTTGCCGCGAGCAGGAGATCGAGCGGCACCCAGGTGCCCGCCGGCACCGCGAGGAACATCCCGATCACCGCGCAGAATACGATCAGCGACACCACGCGCGGCTTGGTCAGCTCGTAGAACTGGCGGAAGCGTGTAGGGGTGAAGGTACGGACGAGCTGCATCGGGAAGGACGAATCGCGACGGAGCAGGGATCTTAGCATGCGTCGGATGCGCGACGGCCCTGCTAGCCGACCTGCGATGCCTTGAGCAGCCTCGTGATGTCGCGCAGGATCCGGGTCGGATCTGCGTCGCGCGGAAAGCGCATCATGAGATTGCCGAGCGGGTCGATCAGGTAGATATGCCCGGACGGATCGGCGGCGAGCGCGGGTTCGCGCAGGACCCCGCTCCCCGCGGCGCGCACGAAGTGCGTGCCATCGAAGGCCTGAACCACCGCCGGATCGAGCGGCGTGTCGTCGCTGATCAGCCAGACGCGTTCGATGCGGTCCATGTTCTTGCCTTGCGCGCGCCGCACCTGCCGCATGTGGTAGAGGCGGCGCTGGCAGCCCTCGTCGCACGCGCCGGGGTCGACCTGCGTCAGGATCCACTTCCCCCGCAGCGCCCCGAGCCGGAAAGGCCGGCCGTCGGCAAGCGTAAGTGCGACATCGGGCAGCGGACGGGGGGCTTCGATCAGCTCGCCGTAGTTCATCCGACTCTCGGGCGCCCAGAGGTAGAACGTGAGGTAGGCCAGGAGGAATGGCGCGATCGACACCGCCGCTACCCAGAAGAGCGGCCAGCGGCTCATGCGGCGCCGCGGCTCAACCGACGGCGCGGACACGTCGGAATCCGAGGACGATGTACACGATCATCGTCAGCAGCGCGAGCGCATACCACTGCAGCGCGTACGCGCGATGCGTGTTCACGCCTGAGTCGGGCCGCTCCCACGCGCGCACGAGGCCGTCGCCCGCGTCGCTCGTCTGCTGTATGACCAACGGCTGGAGCGGGAGCCCGGTCTCGGCAGCGATGCGCTCGATCACGAGATTCTGGCGCACCGGTCCGTGGGCCACGTCGGGCGCGAGCTCGTAGACCCGCCCTCCCGGCACCATGGCGACACCTTCGATCGACTGAATCCCCGCCCGCGTGGCGATCCTGGGAAGGTCGTCGCGTCGCGGACCGGCCGCCACCCATCCACGGTTGACGAGGACGAACGTCGCGCCGTCTTCGATCCTGAACGGGGTGACGATGTAATAGCCCGCCACGCCCTTGTGAATCCGGTTGTCGATAAGTACCGAGTACTTCGGCACGTACTCCCCGCGGACGGTGACGCGCCGCCCGGCGTAATCGCCCGGCGCAACGGGTGTCGCCGGGAGGCGCACCGGTACGGCGGCGGCAAGTGCGTCGAGGCGAGCCTGCGCGGCGAGCTTCTCTTCGGCGCGGCGCGACTGCCAGTTGCCGAGCGCGACGAAGAGCGCGCAGCCGGTCACCGCCACGACCAGCCATACCGGGCGCAATCGGAAACGTGCGCCTTGTCGTTTCATTCGCACATCCTCCATGAACTCGCGTGCCGGAGTTCCGCTAGACTGCAACCGCTCCATTGCTCACCCGCCGCCGTGCGCTACGTCGTCCTCGCCTTTGTCGTCCTCATCCTCGCGAGCCTGTTCTCCGGCCTGTTCTTCCTGATCCGGGACCAGGGAAAGTCGAAGCGGACGGTGAAGGCCCTCACCTGGCGTGTAGGATTCTCGCTCGCCCTTTTCCTTCTGCTGCTGGCAGGCTACTACTTTGGGCTGATCAAGCCGCACGGCGTCGGCTAGGGGAAAAAAAGACGCCGCACATCGTGCGGCGCTCCAATAAAGATCCCCTCGCGGGAATTCCCTCCTCCTCGTTATCCGGTGCCGTTGTCTCCGGTGCGCGATTCGCCGTGGCGATCAGAGCCAGTAGACAAGCACGAACAGCAGTAGCCAAACGACGTCGACGAAGTGCCAGTACCAGGACACCGCCTCGAAGGCGAAGTGGTGGTCCGGCCTGAAGTGCCCTGCGATGCAGCGGAACAGGATCACGGTCAGCATGATCACGCCCAGCGTGACGTGGAAGCCGTGAAAGCCGGTGAGCATGAAGAACGTCGATCCGTAAATTCCCGTCGAGAGCTTCAGGTTCAAGTCGGAGTAGGCGTGGATGTACTCGTAGGCCTGGAAGCCGAGGAACGTCACACCCAGCGCGATCGTGGCGATCATCCCGAGGACGAGCTGGCCACGGTTGTTCTCCTTCAGCGCCCAGTGCGCCCACGTCACGGTGACGCCCGAGGACAGGAGCAGCGCGGTGTTGAGCGCGGGGATGCCCCACGCCCCGATGGTCGAGAAATGGTCAGTGATCCCGGGGCCCGAGGTCGGCCAAGCCGCCTGGAAATCGGGCCAGAGCAGCCTTTGCTCGAGCTCGCCGAGCCACGGTACGGACAGCGCCCGCGCGTAGAACAGCGCGCCGAAGAACGCCGCGAAGAACATGACCTCGGAGAAGATGAACCAGCTCATCCCCCAGCGGAACGAGATGTCCACTCGCTTCGAGTACATCCCGCGCTCCGACTCGCCGATCACCTGGCCGAACCAGCCGAACATCATGTACACGAGCACCAGCGCGCCGATGAGCACCACCCACCGGCCGGCCGAGGCGCCGTTGATCCAGAGCACCGCCCCGCTGGCCATTAGGAACAGCCCGATCGAGCCGAGGATCGGCCAGCGCGTGGGCTCCGGCAGGTAGTACCAAGGTTGTGTGTGTGCCTGCGCCATTCTGTTCCCCCTCTCTCCCTCAAGCAGCCATGCTGACGATGAACTTCACCAGCACGACGAGACTCACCACGAAGATCGCGGCGCCGATCACTCCGGCAATGATGACCTGTGTCGGCGTGACGCGCCCCATCGCCGCTTCGTGCTCGGCGCGCCGTCGCACGCCGAAGAACGACGAGAGGACCATCTTCGCGACGGTGAGCGGCGCGACCTTCTTCCGCTCGTCGTCACCGGCCATCAGCCGGGCTTTCCATCCCTGCCGGCCACCTCGAAAAAAGTGTATGACAGGGTGACCGTGTTCACGTCCGCCGGCAGCGCCGGGTCGAGAACGAAGACGACCGGCATGCGGCGCACCTCGCCCGGAGCGAGCGTCTGGCTCTGGAAGCAGAAGCACTCGAGCTTCTTCAGGTACTGCGCCGCGCGCTGCGGTCCATAGCTCGGGATCGCCTGCCCGGTGACCGGCCGGTCGAGCGTGTTGCGGATCTCGTAGACCACCTCCGTGACCTCGCCCGGGTGCACCGTGCGGTGCCCCTCGAGCGGCCTGAAGGTCCACGCGAGTCGCTGCGTGTTCGCATCGAACTCGATCGTGACCGTGCGCGTGCTGTCGACCTGCGTATTGGCGGGAACGACCTCGTCCGGCTGGAGCAGGTTGCGGATCCCGGTGACCTGGCAGATCTTCTCGTAGAACGGCACCAGCGCGAACCCGAAGCCGAACATCAGCGCCGCGACGACCGCGAGCTTCGCGAGGAGCACGCGGTTGGCGGCGGCGACGTTGCGCTCGGGCGCGCTCATCGGAGCATCCAGTACTTCATCACGATGGCGAAGAAGAACAGCGCCACGATCGACCAGAGCACGATCGCCGTGCGCCGGTTCCGGCTCTTCGTTTGCGGGTCGAGTGCGGTCACGGCCTACCGCACGGTCGGCGGGGTCTCGAAGCTGTGATAGGGCGGAGGCGACGGCAGGTGCGTCCACTCGAGCGTGTCCGCCCCCTCCCACGGCCGCGCGGGCGCCTTCTCCCCGCCGCGTATCGTCTTGACGACGATGTAGAGGAACAGCAGTTGCGACAGGCCCATCCCGAACGCGCCGATGCTCGAGATCATGTTGAACTCGGCGAACACCGGCGAGTAGTCCGGGATGCGCCGCGGCATGCCGGCGATTCCCAGGAAATGCTGCACGAAGAAGATGACGTTGAAGAAGATCATCGTGAGCCAGAAGTGGATCTTGCCCAGCTTCTCGTCGTACATCCTCCCGGTCCATTTCGGCAGCCAGAAGTAGACGCCGGCGAACGCGGAGAACAGCGCGCCCGCCACCATCACGTAGTGGAAGTGCGCGACGACGTAGTAGGTGTCGTGCATCTGCACATCCACTGCGGTCAGCGACAGCACCAGCCCCGAGAACCCGCCCATCGTGAACAGGACCAAGAACCCGATCGCGAACAGCATCGGCGTCTCGAAGGAAAGCGACCCCTTCCACATCGTCGCGAGCCAGTTGAACACCTTCACGCCGGTCGGCACGGCGATCAGCATGGTCGCGTACATGAAGTAGAGCTGCGCCTCGAGCGGCATGCCGACCGTGTACATGTGGTGCGCCCACACGATGAACGACAGGATGGCGATGGAAGCGGTCGCGTAGACCATCGACGAATAGCCGAACAGGGGCTTGCGCGAGAACGCCGGGATCACCTGCGAGACCACGCCGAATGCAGGGATCGCGATGATGTACACCTCGGGGTGGCCGAAGAACCAGAAGATGTGCTGGTACAGCACCGGGTCGCCGCCGCCCGCGGCGTTGAAGAACGTCGTGCCGAAGTGGCGGTCGGTGAGGGTCATCGTCACCGCGCCCGCGAGCACCGGCATGACGGCGATCAGCAGGTACGCCGTGATCAGCCACGTCCAGCAGAACAGCGGCATCTTCATCATCGTCATCCCCGGCGCGCGCATGTTGAGCACCGTCGTGATGATGTTGATCGAGCCGAGGATCGAGCTCATGCCGAGGATGTGGACAGCGAAGATGGTGAGGTCCATCCCGGGGCCCATCTGCACCGTGAGCGGCGCGTAGAGCGTCCAGCCCACGCCGGGCGCGCCGCCCGGGACGAAGAGCGAGATCACCAACAGCGACGCCGCGAAGGGGAGCAGCCAGAAGCTCCAGTTGTTCAGCCGCGGGAACGCCATGTCGGGCGCCCCGATCATCATCGGGATCTGCCAGTTCGCGAACCCGACGAACGCCGGCATGATCGCCCCGAACACCATGATGAGGCCGTGCAGGGTCGTCATCTGGTTGAAGAAGTCCGGGTTGACGATCTGCAGGCCGGGCTGGAACAGCTCGGCGCGGATGACCATCGCCATCGCGCCGCCGACCATGAACATCGTGAAGCTGAACCACAGGTACATCGTGCCGATGTCCTTGTGGTTGGTGGTCGTGATCCACCGCATGATCCCGGTGGGATGGTGACCGTGATCGTCGTGGTGGGCGTGGGTGTCGGCGACTGCGCTCATCGCGGGCGGCTCCTAGGCAGGATCTTGCAATACCGTTACTTGCTCGCCGCCAGCACTTCGGCGGGCTGCACGAGGTTCTGGGCGGGCTTGTTGCTCCAGGCGTTCCGGATATAGGTGACGACCGCGGCGATGTCGGTGGGCGAGAGCTGCTTGCCGAACGGCTGCATCGCGGTGCCGGCCTTGCCCTTCACTACGATCGCGAGGTTCTCGGCGACCGGTCCGTTCACGATCTTGGAGCCGTCGAGCGCCGGAAAGGCGTTCGGTACGCCCTTGCCATTCGCCTGGTGGCAGGCGACGCAGTTGGCCGCGTAGATCTTCTCGCCGCGCGCCCTCAGGTCGGCGAGCTCCCATTTCTTGGCCGGATCCTCCGCCGCCGCGGCGACCTTCTTCATCTGGTCGGCGACCCAGGCGGAATACTTTTCCTGCGACAGGACCTCGACGACGATCGGCATGAAGCCGTGGTCCTTGCCGCACAGCTCCGCGCATTGGCCGCGGAACACCCCTTCCCGGTCTGCGCGGAACGCGGCGTCACGGATGAAGCCCGGGATTGCGTCCTGCTTCACTGCGAGCGCCGGCACGTACCAGGCGTGGACGACGTCCGCGGCGGTGACGAGCATCCGGATCTTCTTGCCGACCGGCACCACCAGGTGATTGTCGGTCTCGAGCAGGTAGTGATCGCCGCGGGACGCCTTGCCGTAGATCTGCTCCTGCGGCGTCGACAGGTTCGCGGTGAAGTGAATGCCCTCGCCCTCACCCTTGATGTAGTCGTAGCCCCACTTCCACTGGTAGCCCGTCGCCTTGATCGTGATGTCGGGCTGGTTCGTGTCGCGGATCGCGAAGAGATGCGTCGTCGCCGGCCATGCCATGAGGATGAGGATGAGGGTGGGAACGATCGTCCAGAGCACCTCGACCGTCGTGTTCTCGTGGAACTGCGAAGCCTTGTGGCCCACCGACTTCCGGTGCGCGTAGATCGCGTAGAACATCACCCCGAATACACCCACGAAGATGACCAGGATGATCGCCATCATCAGCAGGTGCAGGTCGGACACGCCCTGGGCGACCTTCGTCGCCGGCGTCTGGAAGTTCCACTGGTACGCCGCCGCGGCGGCGCCGGAGTACAGCGCGCCAGCCAGCCCCGCCCACGAAAGGACCCTAAAGGTTCTTTTCATGCGTTCCCCGTCTTATCGATTCAGCCTCAAACCCCGTCCCTGTACCGCTTCAGCCTGCCCGCGAGCTCCACCGCAAGGAGGCTCCTCCCGGGGGCGTCGAGGTGGCGCCCGATCTCGAGCTCCTTGCCGTGAGAGCGCACGCCGATGCGCACGTCCTCCCCGGTTTCCTGCGTGTGCAGCCTCACCCAGCCCGGGTGAAAGCGATGCACCTGCGAGCGGCCGGCCTCGCGCACCTCCACCAGCATCAGGCCGTCGCGCACGACGATCCGCTCGTAGTCCCCCGCGTGGCGCGCGTTCACGTGGAACGCGGTCGTGAGCGCGGCGATCTCGAGCCCGATGAACGGCAGCACCGGCCACGCGCCGAACAGCGCAAATCCGATCCCGATCGCGAAGGAGAGGCAGGCCGTGAAGACGAGCAGCCAGACCAGCGCCTGCGGCGGCAGCGAGCAGTTGCGCTTCGTCGTCAGGCTGAAGCCGGCGCTCGAATCGAGCGTCCGGACCTCGATGCGCGACTCGTCCATGCTCGAGCGGAAATGCGTCTGAAGCGGCCGGAAAACTGCGCGCGTCAGGGCGCGCTAAGGTACCACACGCCCCTCGCGGCCAGCAAGCCGAGGCCGCCGATCTCTTGATCGGAACCGCTTGACAATCAACCGGGTTTTCGCGCGGGGCGATTGCGATCGATTCTGATTATCGCGCGGCCATCGGCCGCCGTGCGGGGCGTGCCCTTCCACGCGTGACCGTAGACGATCTCGAAGCTCGCCGGCACGCGCCCGTCGCGCGCGAGGCCCGCAAGGGCCGTGCGGGCTCGCACCCAGCGGCGTGCGCCGGTAAGCGCGCGGCGCCGGTCTGCGTGTGCATTGCGCAGCCCGCCCGCGCGCAGGTCGGCGATGAGGCCCTCGGGGCTGCCGTAGGTCAGCGTGATCACCTCCATGTCCATCACCGGGTCGGCGAAACCTGCCGCCACGAGCGCGTCGCCGACGTCGTGCATGTCCGCGAACGGATGGACGTGCGGCGTCGTATCGGCGAATGCCGTGCGCAGTTCCTTCAGGGTGTCGGGGCCGTAGGTCGAGAACATCAGTAGCCCGCCGACCTCGAGCGCGCGATGCCATTCGCGGAGGGTCGCGTCAATATCGCCGGACCAGGCGAGCGCGAGGTTCGACCACACCATCGAGCACGCGCCGGGCTTGAGCGGAAGCGCGGAGATGTCCGCGCATACGAAGTGCTCGCGCGCACCGCGCAGGAGTGAGCGGGCGCGCGCGGTTAGCGGCCGCGCGTCGCGGGCGCGGCGCAGCATGCCGAGCGCGAAATCGGTCGCAACGACCTCGGCGGCGGGGTAGCGCTCGCGGAGAATTGCGAGACCTGCGGCGCCGCAGCCCGCGTCGAGGATCCGCGCTGGATCATGCCTGACGTAGGCGAGCCGCTCCGCCATCCGGCGCTCCACCTCGCGCGCGAGTGGATCCGTCGCGGGCGCCGCCGCCGCATGCTCGAACCACCGCCTGGCGGCGCGGCGGTCGAGCCAGCCGTCCATTGCCTGAGCTCTCCTCTACTCGGGGGCGATGCCGAGCTTGGCGAGCAGTGCGCGATCCGCTTGCGCGTCCGGGTTGCCGGTCGTGAGAAGCCGGTCACCGTAGAAGATCGAGTTGGCCCCGGCGAGAAAGCAGAGTGCCTGGACGGCCTCGGGCATCTCGCGCCGGCCGGCGGAGAGGCGCACGTAGCTCGCCGGCATCGTTATGCGCGCGCAGGCGATGGTGCGCACGAACTCGGCCCAGTCGAGTTCCGCCTCGCCCTCGAGCGGTGTGCCCGCGACGCGCACGAGCTCGTTGATCGGCACCGACTCGGGCGGCGGATCGAGACTCGCGAGCGCGGCGATCAGCCCGGCGCGCTCGGCGCGAGATTCCCCCATGCCCACGATCCCGCCGCTGCAGACGCGCATGCCGGCGCGCCGCACCCGCTCCAGCGTGTCGAGGCGGTCCTCGTACTGACGGGTGGTGATGATCCGGCCGTAGATCTCGGGCGCGGTGTCGAGGTTGTGGTTGTAGTAGTCGAGTCCCGCGTCCTTGAGCTGCTCGGCCTGCCCTTCCCGCAGCATCCCGAGCGTGGCGCATGTTTCGAGCCCGAGCGCTTTGACCGCGCGCACCATGCCAAGTACCGGCTCCAGATCGCGCTGTTTCGGGCCGCGCCAGGCGGCCCCCATGCAGAAGCGCGCCGCGCCCGCGGCCTTAGCGCGGCGCGCCGCTTCGACGACGGCCGCTACGCCGAGCGTGGGCTCGTCCGCTACGCCGGTCCGATAACGCGCCGACTGCGGGCAATACGCGCAGTCCTCGGGACAGCCGCCGGTCTTGATTGAGAGCAGCGTGGAGAGCTGCATCCGACCCGGTTCAAAATGCCGGCGATGCATGGTCTGCGCCCGGTACACGAGCTCGAGCAGCGGCTCGTCGAACAGCCGCTCGACCTCCGCCCGCGACCAGCGCACCGCAGCCGGCCCCGTGCGGGCGGCGACGTTGACCATCTCATGCATCCTGTCTAGCCTCTTGTCGCGTCGAGTGTCCGCGTCGCGCACGCGCCTGTCAAATCGTGCCATTCACATCGCTCCGTTCCCGCGCCCTGCGCGCCCTGCTGGCGCAGGACTGCGTCCTCTGCGCCGCTCCGAGCGGCGATGCCCTGTTTTGCGCGGGCTGCGAGCGCGAACTTCCCGCGCTCGGCGATGCGTGCCCGCAGTGCGCGGGCCCGAGTCCCGGTGGCGCTGTCTGCGGCGCTTGCCTGAGGGACCCGCCGAGCTTCGACGCAACGATGGCGGTGTGGCGCTACGAGTTTCCGGTCGACCGGTTGGTGCTGGCGCTGAAGTACGGCGGACGACTCGCGCTCGCCGGGGCGTTCGGCGACGCGCTCGCGGCACGCACGGCCGATCGGCGCGTCGACGCGCTCGTGCCGATGCCGCTCGCGTCGGCACGGCTGCGCGAGCGGGGATTCAACCAGGCGATGGAGATCGCGCGCCGGTGCGCGCGAGACACGGCCATTCGCATCGACGCTGCGCTCGTCGCGCGCGTGCGCGACACGCCGCCGCAGACCGACCTGCAGCACGACGCGCGGGCGGCAAACGTCCGCGGCGCGTTCGCCTTCACTGGCACCGTAGCCGGGATGTCGCTAGCGATCGTCGACGACGTCATGACGACGGGCGCGAGCCTCGAGGAGCTTGCGAAGACCCTGAAGCGCGCCGGCGCAGTGCGCGTCGAGAACTGGGTCGTGGCGCGGGTCTGGCTGCGTTGAACCAGATGCTCGACGTCGTCCTCTACCAGCCGGAGATCCCGCCGAACACCGGAAACGTGCTGCGGCTCTGCGCCAACGCCGGTTGCCGGCTCCACCTCGTACGGCCGCTCGGCTTCCTCATCACCGATCGGGCGCTACGGCGCGCGGGCCTCGACTACGCCGAGATTCAGGCGGCAACGCTTCACGATGAGTGGGCGGCGGCGCGCGCGCACTTCGCCGGCCGCCGCATGTTCGCGTTCTCGTCGCGCGCCCGGCGCGACTATGCCGATATCCGCTTCCAGCGCGACGACGTGCTCGTCTTCGGCCCGGAGACGCGCGGCTTGCCCGATGCGGTGCTCGCGGAATTCCCGGCCGAGCGCCGCCTGCTGATCCCGATGCGCGCCGGCAGCCGCAGCGTCAACCTGTCCAACGCCGTCGCGCTCGTCGTATATGAGGCATGGCGCCAGGCGGGCTTCGCCGGAGCGGCCGGCCCGCTCCCCGGCGTATGATGGCGAGGTCGCCCATCCCGCGGCGACCTCACCTGTCACCTGCAAAGGAGGAAACAATGGCGAAGAACCGCTCCGACGGCGTATACCGGGTGATCGACGCGATCGGCACCAGCAAGACCTCTTGGGAGGATGCGGCCAAGCAGGCGGTCGATACCGCTTCCAAGTCGTTGCGCGACCTGCGCATCGCCGAAGTCACGAAGATGGACATGAAGGTCGAGGACGGCAAGGTCGTCGCCTACCGCACGCGGGTGCAGCTCTCGTTCAAATACGAGGGCTAGCGGGCCGGCTACTCGGCCTTCGGGTCGCGTGCGAGCAGCTGCGCGACCGCCTCGGCAGGGGCGCGGCCCTCGAACAGCACCGCGCAAACCTCGCGCGAGATCGGCATGTCGATTTCGCGTGCCCGTGCGATCGCGTCGACCTCGCGCGCGGTGTGCACGCCCTCGGCGACGTGGCCCAACCCGGCGAGGATCGCACCGAGCTTCTCGCCGCGGCCGAGCGCGAGCCCGACGCGGCGGTTGCGCGAGAGGTCGCCGGTGCACGTGAGGATGAGGTCGCCCGCGCCGGCGAGGCCCATGAACGTCTCCACGCGTCCGCCGAGCGCCACGCCGAGCCGCGCGACCTCGGCCAGCCCTCTCGTCACGAGCGCTGCGCGCGCGTTGAGCCCGAGGCCGAGGCCGTCAGAGATTCCGGTGGCGATCGCCATCACGTTCTTCACTGCACCGCCCACCTCGACGCCGATCAGGTCGTCGCTGAAATAGACGCGCAGCCGGCGCTGGTGCAGTTCGCGCGCCAGATTCCGGGCGAAGTCGGCCTTGGCCGCGGCCAGCGTCACTGCCGTAGGCAGCCCTCTCGCCACCTCGAGCGCGAAGCTCGGGCCGGAGAGCGCCGCCGCGGGCGCGCCTTCCCCGAGCACCTCGGCGACCACCTGGTGCGGAAGTCTTCCGGTCGACTGCTCGAAGCCCTTGCACACCCAGACGACCGCGCGCCACACCGCCGCATGACGGATGAAACCGAAAGCATGGCGGAGACCCGCAATGGGCGTCGCGATCAGCGCCACGTCGGCGCCTCGTATGGCGGCGACGGGATCGTCCTCGACGGCGACGGCCACGGGCAGCGTCACTTCGGGGAGATAGCGGGAGCGACGCTCGGTGCGAAGGCTCTCGCGCTGGACGGCGTCGCGCGCCCACAAGGTGACTTCGTGCTCCTCGGAATAGGCGATCGCGAGCGCGGTCCCCCAGGCACCCGCCCCGATGATCGCGATCTTCATGCTGGCGACCGTCCCACCCGGGCGAACGCGGGTCCAGCCACCATCAGCCCACTAATGGAGACTAGGGGCTCCGCCCCCTGAATATCGCCGGCGCGCATTGCACTTGCCGGGCGCTAGAGGCCCCAGACCTGGCTGATGCGGACGAACCCGCTCGATCCGTCCGCGTGGCGCACCCGCGCCCAACCGGTCACACCGGCTTCGACTAGATCGAGCACCACGCCCTGTTGCGCCCGGAACGCGACCGGCGCGGCATCCTCCGGCCGCTGGCGCACGTCCGCGACCGGCGCAGCGACGATCACCGTGCGCTTGTCCGCGAGCAGCTTCCGCTCGATCCATGACAGCGCCCCAAAGGGGTCCCGCACCTTCACCCAGGCACCGTCGGTGGCGATGATCTCGACCGGGAGGTTTCGGCTCGCCACATACAGCCTCGTCGCGCGCGTCGACGGTGCGTCGTACAGCACGGCTGGCGTCTCGCCGATCGCGCTGAACTCGGCGGTGGCGACGAGCGGAAACGCCAGTGCGGCAACGGCGAACGCGGCGCGCATGAGGCTAGTGCGCGATCTCGATGCGCGGGCTCTGCTTCTCGGCCTCCGCCTCCAGGCGCGCCGCGTACATCGCCTCGAAGTTGACCGGCTGGAGATGGATCGCCGGGAATCCCGCGCGTCCGATCAGCTCCGCGACCACCTCGCGCGCGTAGGGAAACAGAATGTTCGGACATGCGACGCCCAGGATCGGATCGAGGTCCGCCGCCGGGACGTGCTGGATCCGGAAGATCCCCGCCTGCGCAGCCTCGACGAGAAACAGCGTCTTGTCGCCCGCCTTCGCGGTGACAGTCACGGTGACGACGACCTCGAACAGCGCCTCGTTGAGCCGCTGGGCAGCGTTCTGGAGCTGCACCTCGACCTGCGGCTGTGCCGGCTCGAGGAACGCCTGCGGGCTGTTCGGCGTCTCGACCGAGGCGTCCTTGACGTAGACCTTCTCGATGCTGAACACGGGCTGCTGCGAATCGGTCATGCGGGCGCTCTCCGGGCAGTGTGGCGTTGCGCGCGCAGTCTGGCGCGCGAAGTGGGGGGCGGGTTACACCGCCGCAAGCAGCGAGTCGAGGCGGCCCTGCCGCTCGAGCTCGTGCAGCTCATCGCAGCCGCCGACGTGCGTTCTACCGATCCATATCTGCGGGACGGTGCGGCGACCGCTGCGGCGCTGCATCTCCGCGCGGCGGTGCGGTGCCGCGTCGAGGTCGATCTTCTCGATCTCGGCGCCCTTCGAGCGCAGCAGCGCCTCCGCGCGGCGGCAGTATGGACACCACTCGGTGGCGTACATGACGACCCTCGTCACCGCTTCTCGGTGGGGAGGCCAGCCTGCTGCCAGGCCGCGATTCCGCCGGCGAGGTTCACCACGTTGGCGAAGCCGTGCTTGCGCAGGATCGAGGCGGCGGAGCCGGAGCGGTTGCCGGTCGCGCACGAAACGATCACCGGCTTCTCCTTGAAGCGCTCGAGGTCCCTGATGCGCGCCTCGAGCTCGCCGAGCGGGACATTGCGCGCGTTGAGGATGTGCGACTGCGCGAATTCCCCCGGCTCGCGCACGTCGATCACGACGGCGTCCTTCTGGTTGATCAGCATGGTCGCCTCGAGGGTGCCCACGCTCGGGCCGCCGGCCCCGCGCCGCACGAGCGGCCAGACGAGCATCGCGCCGCTGACAAACGCGATTGCGATGAGGAAGATGTTCTCGGTGATGAATTTCATGACGGGAGTCACTTGCTCTGCGGGATGCCGCAGAACACCTCGCGCATCATCCCGATCAATGCGAGCGTGCGCTGGTCGCCGACGCGGTAGAAGACGCGGTTCGCGTCCTTCCGTGCCTTGAGCACGCCCTTCTCGCGCAGGATCGCGAGGTGTTGCGAGATGTTGCTCTGGGACGTGCCCACCGCGTCCACGATGTCCTGCACGCTCACCTCGTCGTTGCCGAGCACGCACAGGATCTTCAGGCGCAGCGGATGGGCCATCGCCTTGATCGCGCGCGCCGCCTGGTCAATCTGCTCCTGGCGGCCGATCAGCCCGAAGATGTCCTGCGAATCGCGCTTCAAGGGTCGAGGTGGTCCATAAGGAAAGCGCCATATTATAGAATTAGGCGCCGATTCTGCGCCGCAGCGGCGTCCGACCATGCACAAGCTCGTTCTCCTCCGCCACGGCGAGAGCCTCTGGAACCGCGAGAACCGGTTCACCGGCTGGACCGACGTCGACCTGTCCGAGCACGGACGCGAGGAGGCGCGCCGCGCGGGCCGGCTGCTCGCGGAGAGCGGCTACACGTTCGACATGGCGTACACGTCGGTCCTCAAGCGCGCGATAAAGACGCTCTGGCTGGCGCTGGAGGAGATGGACCGCATGTGGATTCCGATCCACAACTCCTGGCGCCTGAACGAACGCCACTATGGCGCGCTGCAGGGCCTGAACAAGGCGGAGACGGCGCAGAAGTTCGGCGAAGACCAGGTGCTTGCATGGCGGCGCAGCTACGACACGCCGCCACCCGCACTGACGCTAGACGACCCGCGCCACCCGGGCAACGACCCGCGCTATGCCGCGCTCTCCGCGGCCGAGCTGCCGCTCACCGAGTGCCTGAAGGACACGGTGGCGCGCTTCCTCCCCTACTGGCACGAGGCGATCGCGCCCGCGGTGCGGTCCGGGAACCGCGTCGTCATTGCCGCGCACGGCAACTCGATCCGCGCACTGGTGAAGTACCTGGACGACGTGAGCGAACAGGACATCGTCGGCCTCAACATCCCGACCGGAATCCCGCTGGTCTACGAGCTGGACGCAGCGCTCAAGCCCGTCGGTCACTACTATCTCGGCGATCCGTCGATGGTCGAAGCGGCGGTTCGGGCCGTCGCGAGCCAGGGCAAGGCGCGCGTTTGACGCGGCCATTGGCCCGGGCCGCCGCCGCGCTGGCGGTCGCGCCGCTGGTGGTCCTCGGGCTTGCCGGCGCGGCGGCCGCGCAGCCGCGCGAGGACGAGCTGCGCGAGCTCCGTACCCGCATCGACGCGCTAAAAAGGGAACTCGCTGCTGCGGAAGACGCCAGGGCGGAGGCGGCGGACGCGCTGCGCGACTCGGAAACCGCGATCTCGGAGGCAAACCGGACGCTGCGCGAGCTGGGTGCCCGGCGCACACGTCTCAACGGGGAGCTCGCGCGCCTCGGCGGCGAGTCGCGCGCGCTGAAGGCGCAGCTCGACACCCGACAGGTGCAGCTCGGCAGCGCGCTCCGGACGCGCTACGTCGACGGTGAGCACGGCTACCTGCGCCTCCTCCTCTCCGGTGACGACCCGCAGCGCATCGCGCGCGCGCTCGTGTATCAGACCTACCTGGCCCGCGCCCAGGCCGACTTCATCCGGCGCACGCGGGAAGATCTGACGCGACTGGCGGGTATGGAGTCGGCAACACGCGAGAAGGCCGTCGAGCTGGCCGGCGTGGAGCGGAAAGCGCACGTGGAGCGCGACACTCTGGTCGCGGGAGGCGCCGAGCGGCGCCAGGTCCTGGCGCGCCACGCCGACCAGATCCGGATGCAGCGCCGCGACCTCGAGACCGCGCAGCGGAACGAGTCGCGCCTTGCCCGAATCGTGGAGGCCCTCGCCAGGGCCGCACCGAAGCCCTCTCCCCGGCCCCAGGAGCGCGCCCCACGGCCGGCCGACCCCGGCGCGCCGGCGATCGGGGCCTTCGGCGCGCTGAAGGGTCGGTTGCCCTACCCGGTCCGGGGGGAACTTGCGGCCCGCTTTGGTGCCTCAGGGACCGCGGCGGCACCCTCGACGAAAGGCGTTTTCATCCGTGCACCGGGCGGCACCGACGTCAAGGCCGTCGCGGCAGGCCGGGTGGTCTTCGCCGACTGGATGCGCGGCTACGGCAACCTGCTCATCCTCGACCACGGGGGCGGCTATCTCAGCATCTACGGGAACAACGAGTCCGTACTGAAGCGGGTGGGTGACGGAGTTCACGCGGGCGACGCGGTGGCGACCGTCGGCACGAGCGGCGGGGGCGAGGCTTCGGGTTTATACTTTGAAACTCGGTTCCAGGGCCGGCCGTTCGACCCGGTGCCGTGGCTGTACCCCAAATAGCCCTTACTGGAGCGTCATTCATGGGCAGTAAGTTCAAGAGCTTCGGCCTCGTCCTGGTGGGCGTGCTGGCCGGCGTGCTCCTCTCGCTCAACTTCTCGGCGGTGGCGCAGCGCGAGGCCGCAAAGTACCCGCTGCCCGTCGACGAGCTGCGGGCGTTCGCGGAGGTCTTCGGTGCGATCAAGACCGGCTACGTCGAGCCCGTCGAGGACAAGAAGCTCATCACCGAGGCCATCAACGGGATGCTCACCGGCCTCGACCCGCACTCCGCGTACCTCGACCAGGAGGCGTTCAAGGAGCTGCAGGTCGGCACGCAGGGCGAGTTCGGCGGCCTGGGCATCGAGGTCGGGATGGAGGACGGCTTTGTGAAGGTCGTGTCGCCGATCGAAGACACGCCCGCTTTCCGCGCGGGCCTGAAGCCGGGCGACCTCATCATCAAGCTCGACGACACGCCGGTGAAGGGCATGAGCCTGAACGACGCCGTCAAGCGGATGCGCGGCAAGCCCAAGACGAGCATCCGGCTCACCATCGTGCGCAAAGGCGACGCGAAGCCGTTCGAGGTCACCGTCGTGCGCGATGTGATCCGCGTGCAGAGCGTCAAGTCGAAGATGATCGAGCCGGGGTACGGCTGGGTGCGCGTCTCGCAGTTCCAGGAGCACACGCCGGAGAACCTCGTGAAGCACCTGAATGCGCTCTACAAGGACGGGCCGCTGAAGGGTCTCGTGCTCGACCTCCGGAACGACCCCGGCGGGCTCCTCAACGGCGCGGTCGGCATCTCCGCCGCGTTCCTGCCGTCGAAGGTCACGGTCGTGACGACCGACGGGCGCACCGAGGACGCCAAGCGCAAGTACGTCGCCAGCCCCGAGGACTACCTGCGCGGCACGCGCGAGGACTACCTGCGCAGTCTGCCCGCCCAGGTGAAGAACGTGCCGATGGTCGTGCTGGTGAACGGCGGCTCGGCCTCGGCTTCCGAGATCGTCGCCGGCGCGTTGCAGGACTACAAGCGCGCCACGGTCATCGGGACGCAGACCTTCGGCAAGGGTTCGGTGCAGACGATTATGCCGCTGGGAAACAACACCGCGATCAAGCTGACCACAGCGCGGTACTACACGCCGAACGGCCGCTCGATCCAGGCGAAAGGCATCACTCCGGACATCGAGGTCGATGAACCGGGCGCGTCGTCCGCGCGCGTGCGCGAGGCGGATCTCCTCAAGCACCTCGGCAACGGGAAGGACCAGCCGGCGCCGGCCGAGAAGCCGAAGGCCGATGCCAATGACAAGGCGCGCCCCAGTACCGAGGAGGATCGCAAGCCGATCGAGCTCGGCGGCCCCGACGACTTCCAGCTCAAGCAGGCGATGAACCACCTGAAGGGGTTGCCGGTGGTGGCGAAGGCCGACAAGCCCGACGAGACGGACGCGAAGAAGAACTGAGCGTGAGCGCTTGAGCGCAGGGCCGGCGAAGCCGGCCCTTTTGCTTTCTGGTGCAGATGAACGACGACCAGCTCCTGCGCTACTCGCGCAACCGCTCGAACAAGGGGGCACGCCCCCTGGTAGATCCCCCACTCCAGCGCGAGCGCGCAGCGTGAAGCCTCCGGCATGAACGACGAGCAGCTTCTGCGCTACTCGCGCCATATCCTGCTCCCCGAGCTCGGCATCGAGGGCCAGGAAAAGTTGCTCGCTGCGCACGCGCTCGTCATCGGCGCGGGCGGGCTAGGGTCGCCGGCGGCGCTGTACCTCGCCTCGGCCGGGATCGGGCGCATCACCCTTGCGGACGGCGACACGGTCGATCTCACCAACCTCCAGCGCCAGATCCTGCACGCGACCGCGTCCGTGGGGCGCCCGAAGTCCGTCTCCGGGCGCGACGCGCTCGCGCGCCTAAACCCGGAGGTGCGCGTCGAGCCCGTCGAAGACCGCCTCGCGGGCGCGCAGCTGGATGCGCTCGTCGCCGGCGCCGACGTCGTGCTCGACTGCTCGGACAACTTCGCGACGCGCCATGCCGTGAACCGGGCGTGTGTGCAGCATCGCAGGCCGCTCGTGTCGGGGGCCGGGGTGCGATTCGACGGACAGATCAGCGTGTACGACCTGCGGCGCGCCGACAGCCCGTGCTATGCCTGCCTCTTCCCGGAGGACGCGGAGCCCGAGGAGATGCGCTGCGCCGTGATGGGCGTCTTCGCCCCCCTCACCGGCATCGTCGGCACGATGCAGGCTGCCGAGGCGCTCAAGCTCGTCGCCGGGCTCGGAGAGAGCCTGTGCGGCCGCCTCCTGCTGCTCGATGCCCTGCGAATGGAGTGGCGGTCGATCCGCCTCAAGAAGGATCCCGACTGCAGAGCTTGCAGTGGACAGTTGACAGTCGGCAGCTGAAGCGCATCGGGTGCCCGCAGGCTGCCAACTGCACATTGCAAACTGACGGCTAGATCAGCAGCGGCGCCTGCTTCTCGAACCCCGCTGTCGGCAGCCGCTTGAATCCGCTCTTCTCGAACTGGTGCCAGCGTCCGACGACGTAGCAGAGCAGCGCGTTCGCGCGCGGCGTGCTGTCGTCCTCCGCCACAGGCGTCCCCGCTTCCGCGGCCTGCGTCGCCGCCACCCGCAGGCATTGCTTGAGTGCGGCTTCGAGCTTGTCGTGGAGCTGGTTGATGCGCATCTGCAGGCGCGGGTCCTCGTTGACGAGCGCATCGCCGATCAGCACGCGCGTCATCCCGGGGTTCTTTTCCGCGAAGCCGAGCAGCATCGACAGGATGCCGTGAACCTGCTTGAGGCCGTTCGGCTCCTCCGCGGTGATCTTGTTGATCAGGCCGAACAGGCTCGACTCGATGAACTCGATCAGTCCCTCGAACATCTGCGCCTTGCTCGCGAAGTGGCGGTAAAGGGCGGCCTCCGAGACGTCGAGCTTCGCAGCGAGCGCCGCCGTCGTGATCCGCTCGCCCTTCGGGTCCTGCAGCATCTCGGCAAGCGTCCGCAGGATCTGCAGCTTGCGCTCGCCCGGCTTCGTGGCCATGACGCTCCTCCCCAGTCGCCGGGCATTCTAGCGCCGCGCCCGGCCGCAGGTGAGCACTCGCCTCTGGAGCGTCTGCAGCGCCCCACTCTGCCGGACTTCAGTCGTGGGACGCGGAATTCGCGAAAGGGGGTGATCCCTTTGCGCAGAACTTCGCTAGGAATTGCCCCCAAGCTCGTCGAGCAGGCGCGGCAGCTGCCGGACCGAGCTCACCTTTGCGTCCACGTAGCCGGGTGCGCGCGGCAGCGTGCTGACCCAGACAGTGCGCATCCCTAGACGCCGGGCGGCATGCAGGTTGGGCAGGCTGTCGTCCACCATGACCGAGCGGTGCGCCACGACGCGCTCTGCGCGCAGGAGGCGCCGGAACGCCTGGAGCGAAGGCTTCGGCTGGTAACGCACGCGCTCGATCGCGTACACCGCGTCGAAGAGCGACCCGATTCTCAGCATGTCGAGCACGGCGTGCGCATAGTGCGCCGGCGAGTTGGAGAATAAAATCTTGCGCCCGCGCAGCCGCCGCACCACGGCGAGCGCCGCGCGATCGGCGACTACCATGCGCGCGAGATCGGGGAACTGGTGCGTGTGCCACAGGAAGTGGTCCGGGTCGGTGCCGTGATGCCGCACCAGCCCGAGGAGGGTCGCACCGTACGTGCGCCAGTAGTGAATGCGAAGGCGCGCCGCTGCCTCCTCGTCGAGCGCGAGGTGCTCCTGCAAGTACCGGGTCATGCTGCGGTTGATGTGCGGGAAGATGTGCGGCGATGCGTTGTGGAGGGTGTTGTCCAGGTCGAAGATCCAAGTCAGCATGGCCGCACTAGAATTCAGGGATGCAGAAACGCGCCCGCAGCCCGCGCCTGTCGAGCTACTACACGCTCGCGCGGCTCATCCATTCGGACACGGGGCGCTCGCGCGGCATCGAGAACGCGCCTCCCGAGGCGCTCCTGCCCAACCTCCGCCTGCTTGCGCGCGGGCTCGACCGGGTGCGCCGGCTCCTCGGACATCCGCTCGACATCTCGAGCGGCTACCGGTGCCCCGAGCTCAACGCCGCCGTCGGCGGCGTGCCGAACTCCCAACATGCGCAGGGACTCGCGGTCGACTTCACGTGTCCCGGGTTCGGTCCCCCGCTTGCAGTCGCCCGCGCGATCCGCGACTCGGAGATCGCCTTCGACCAGTGCATCTACGAGTTCTCGGAATGGATCCATCTCTCGTTCAGCGCGACGCCCCGGCGGCGCGTGCTGACGATCTTCGACTCGCGCGAGGGTTACCTGGACGGGCTGGTCGACGAACATCGTCGGACGGTGTCGTAACGGAGCCTGGTTCCCGGCATCCGTCGGGAGTGAACCAGGAATTCAGCGGCGGTGCCTGCGCACGGTTCCTGCCGGCGCGGTCACTTGCTCCGGATGAGCGTCCCGACGCCCTCGTCGGTGAGGATCTCGAGCAGCAGCGCATGGTCCACGCGGCCGTCGATGATGTGCACGCTCTTCACCCCGCCGCGCGCCGCGTCGAGCGCGGAGCCGATCTTCGGGAGCATCCCTCCCGAGAGCGTGCCGTCCGCGACCAGCTCGTCGATCCGATTCGGCGTGAGCCCGGTGAGGAGCTTGCCGTCATTGTCGAGCACGCCCGGCGTGTTCGTGAGGAGCACCAGCTTCTCGGCGCTCAGCACCTCCGCCAGCTTGCCCGCCACCAGGTCGGCGTTGATGTTGTAGGACTCGCCGCCCTTGCCGACGCCGATCGGCGCCACGACCGGAATGAAGCCGCCGTCCTCGAGTGTCGAGATCACGCCCGGATCGATCGACTCGACCTCGCCGACATGGCCGATGTCGATCTTCTCGCCGTTCTTGCCGGCGACGAGCAGCTTTCTCGCGCGGATGAGCGAGCCGTCCTTGCCGGTGAGCCCGATCGCCTTGCCGCCGGCCTGGTTGATGAGCGTGACGATCTCCTTGTTCACCGCTGCGCCGAGGACCATTTCGACCACGTCCATCGTCTCCGCGTCGGTGACGCGCATGCCCTGCACGAACTCGCCCTTCTTGCCCAGCCGGCCGAGGACGGTGTCGATTTGCGGCCCGCCGCCGTGAACGACGACGGGATTCATGCCGACGAGCTTGAGCAGCACCACGTCGTGCGCGAAGCTCCTCTGCAGCGCCGGTTCGGTCATCGCGTTGCCGCCGTACTTCACGACGATCGTCTTGCCGTGGAAACGGCGGATGTAGGGCAGCGCCTCGGCGAGGACCTGCGCCTTGAGCGCGGCAGTGGTGGGGGCGACGGCCATTGGCGTTCGAGCTCGGTCCAGGGACGCGCGATTCTACCGCGGTGCAGCGCGCCTCCCTGTCCCGCATCGCGGGGCAGCGGAAAAAGGAAAAGGCGGCCGGTGGCCGCCTTTCGCGTCGATGCGCGTTGCGCGTTACTGGATGCTCAGCTTGCGCGCCGCAGCGGTGGTCTTCTTCGGCAGGAAGAGCTCGAGCACGCCGTCGGCATACTTCGCCTGCGCAGCCGCCTGATCCACCTCCTGGCCGAGCCGGAACGCGCGCGAGACCTTGCCGTAGTAGCGCTCGCTGTGGACAACGCGCTCGCCTTCCTTGACGTCCTTCTCCTTGCGCGCCTCAGCGCTGATCGATACGACGTCGCCGTCGATCGTCACCTGAATCTCGTCCTTCTTAACGCCGGGAACCTCGGCGAGCACCTTGAACGCCTCGGGTTGCTCGCTCACATCGAGCTTGATGGGCGGCGCGCCATTGCCGCGTTCCGCGGTGATCGGTCGGACGAAGAAGCCTTTCAGGAAATCATCGAAAAGGTCGCCGAATGGGTCGTATCGGGTCACATTCGCCATTGCACTCTCCTCAAAGTTGGGATTCGAACGGGCATCTGCCGTACGCCCCTGGATATTGGGAGCGACCGCACGGATTCAAGGGGATCTTGCGCCGCGTTTGCGGACAGGTAAGATGCCGCCACGACAAGAGACCCTTCCTCACATGACCTCGCCGGCGACCTCGGGAATAGACGCGCTTGAACTCCAGAAGCATCGGCCCCAGCTTCTGAAGTTTGCGATGCTGCAGCTCCGCAACGCGGCGGCCGCCGAGGACGCGGTGCAGGAAACGCTGGTCGCCGCCCTACAGGCGTCGTCCGGATTCGCCGGCCAGTCTTCGGTGAAGACGTGGCTCGTCGGCATCCTGAAGCACAAGATCATCGACGCGATCCGCAAGCAGTCGCGCGAGCAGCCCCTCGGGACCGCCGACGACGAGATCGACATCCACGACCTGCAGGACGCGGTCTACCGCGAGGACGGGCACTTCCGCGAGGATCCAGCGGACTGGGGCGACCCAGAGGCTGCCCTGCGCCAGCGCAAGTTCTTCGAGGTGCTCGAGCGCTGCATGGAGGGCCTGCCGAAGAAGACGGCCCGGGCGTTCATGATGCGCGAGGTCATGGGGCTGGAAACCGAGGAGATCTGTAAGGACCTGGGGATCACGTCGACTAACTGTTGGGTGCTCCTTTATCG
The DNA here is from genome assembly GCA_035456405.1 of Burkholderiales bacterium. Classification (GTDB taxonomy): domain Bacteria; phylum Pseudomonadota; class Gammaproteobacteria; order Burkholderiales; family SG8-39; genus JAGVSZ01. The sequence goes on from DATIDG010000015.1 coordinate 77,271, forward strand.
GGCCAGAATGGCGCTCCGTGAGTGCCTCGAGGGCCGGTGGTTCGCCGCCGGGGAGACCATATGAAGCTGCTGCTCTCCTGCAAGGAGGCTTCGCGCCTCATCTCCGAGGATTTCGACCGCGACCTTGGTGTTGCCGAACGCGCCTCGCTGCGGGTCCACCTCGCGATCTGCGTCGCCTGCGCGCGGATGACCCGACAGTTCGAGTTCCTGCGCCGGGCAGCGCGCCAGTACCCAGGGCCCGACGATCCGCCCAGGTAGGACCGTCGTCGCGCGAGCCGCACGTTGCAGACCCCGGTCGTCCTCTCCTTCAGCGGCGGCAAGGACAGCGTCCTGGCGCTCGAGCGCCTGCGTGCTTCCGGCGAATGGGAAGTGCGCGCGCTGTTCGCGACCGTCGTCGAGGGCGAGGGGACGCTTGCGATGCACGAAGTCCCGGAGCGCCTCGTCGCGCTGCAGGCGTCGAGCCTGGGCGTTCCGCTCATCACGATGCACGTCCCGCGCAGCCCGTCCAACGCCGTGTATGAAGAGCGGCTCGCCGCGGCCCTCGCGCCCCTGCGCGCGCTGGGCGTGCGCCACGCCGCTTTCGGCGATCTCTTCCTCGCAGACATCAAGGCGTACCGGGACGCTCTCATGACGCCGCTCGGATTCGAGCCCGTCTATCCGCTCTGGGGTGCCGATACGCGCGCGCTCGCAGATGCGTTCGCGGGCAACGGCTATCGCGGCGTGACTGTTTGCGTGGATGGATCGAAGCTTGGCCCCGAATGGGCGGCGCGCGACCTGGACGCGGCGTTCTTCGCCGCGCTGCCCGCCGGCATCGACCCTTGCGGCGAGCACGGCGAGTTTCACACGTTCGTGCACGATGGACCGGGATTCGCATATCCGGTCAGATTCGAGCGGCGCGCCACGCAGACCCGCGGCGGATTCCATTTCGCCGCGCTGACGCCGCTATCGGGGGCAGCCTGCGCCCGGTGCGCGGCAACCTTCGAATGCGGCATGAAAGCGGGCGTCGCGCATTGCTGGTGCGCCGATGTTCCGCCGGCCGCGATCGACGCCGCGCTCGCGGGCTGCCTCTGCCCGCGCTGCCTGCGGGAGCTGGCCGGGGCGCGGGCCTAGGCCCCGCCCCAAACCGCTCCGGCGTCAGTGCTTCATCGTGCCGCCTTTGGGTGCGGCGGCGGCGAGATCTCTCACCTCCGCCTTGACCTCGACCTCCTGCAGCTTGCCGTCCTTCCCCTGGACCTTCAGCTTGATCGGCACCGTGTCGCCCTTCTTCATCGGCTGCTTGAGGTCCATGAGCATCACGTGATAGCCGCCGGGCTTCAGCTCGACCGCCTGGCCGGCGGGCAGATCGAGCTTCGGGATGGCTCGCATCCTCATCACGTTGCCTTCCATCCTCATTTCGTGGATCTCGACCACGCCTGCCACCGGGCTCTCGGCACCGACGAGCGCGGCGCCCGCAGCGCTCCGGAGCTCCATGAACGCGCCGGTCGCCTTCTGGCCCTGCACGGTGCCGCGGACCCACGGCTGGGTCACTGACACCTGCGCCCAGGCGGGCGCCGCTGCTGCCGCCAGCGCGAATGCCGCGGCCAATGAAAGCTTCATCATCCTCGACTCCTAGAACTTGAAAAGGTATCGCGCGGCTTCGGCGCCGCGCGAAAACGCCGCGGCCAGCCGCGACGGAATCAGGCGAGTCGGTCCCTCGCGGGCGGGCCACGCGGCTGTGCGGACCGGACAGGCTCGACGGCTGCGCGCGCCGCGGGGGCGATCCCGGCCGAGCGCTCCGCGCGCTCCGGCGCGCGCAGCAATTCCGCCGATCCGACCAGCGCGTTGCCGCCGCTCGACACGAGGCATAGCGCGCAATGCGCGACGTCGCCGGCCAGGCGATTGTTCCCGGCCGGCAGTGAGTCGAGCGGCACGCGCGCCGGCCCGCGCGCGGTGCAGATCTCCGCGTAGCCCGGGTGTCCCGCAAGGAAGGGGTGCGCGTAAGCGAGCGCCGGCGCGGCGCAGGAACACGCCGCGGCGAGGAGCGCCAGGGCGAGGCGGAGGGGGCGGACGAAGCGGCGCATCGCGCCGCAGTCTACAGCACGTAGCGCGCGAGATCGTCGCTCGCGGCGAGATCCTTGAGCCGCGTGTCGACATAGGCCGCATCGATCGTCACCGTCTGGCCGCCGCGCTTGCCGGCCTCGAACGAGACGTCCTCGAGCAGCTTCTCCATCACCGTGTGCAGCCGCCGCGCGCCGATGTTCTCGGTCTTCTCGTTCACGGCGAAAGCGATCTCCGCGAGGCGCTTGACCGCGTCGGGCCGGAACTCGAGCTTCACGTCCTCGGTGGCGAGCAGCGCCTCGTACTGACGCACGAGGCATGCGTCGGTGTTAGTGAGGATCTGCTCGAAGTCGGCGGCGCTCAGCGAGTCGAGCTCGACGCGGATCGGAAAGCGGCCCTGCAGCTCCGGGATCAGGTCCGAGGGCTTCGACATGTGAAACGCGCCGCTCGCGATGAAGAGAATGTGGTCGGTCTTGACCATGCCGTGCCGCGTGGAGACCGTCGTGCCCTCCACGAGCGGCAAGAGGTCGCGCTGCACACCCTGCCGCGAGACATCGGCGCCCTGCAGCTCCGAGCGGCTCGCGATCTTGTCGATTTCGTCGAGGAACACGATGCCGTTCTGTTCGACGTTTGCCAGCGCGCGGGTCTTTAGTTCCTCGTCGTTCACCAGGCGCGCGGCCTCCTCCTCGGTGACGAGGCGCATCGCCTCCTTCACCTTGAGCTTGCGCAATTTCTTGCGGCCGCCGGCGAGGTTCTGGAACATTCCCTGGATCTGCTGCGTGAGCTCCTCCATCCCGGGCGGCGCCAGGATCTCCATCGAGGCTTGCGCGGTCGCGACCTCGATCTCGATCTCCTTGTCGTCGAGCTCGCCCTCGCGCAGCCGCTTGCGGAACTTCTGGCGGGTGGACGATTCGTCGGCGCCCTCCTGCTTCGCCCCGAAGCCGAAGTCGCGCGCGGGCGGCAGCAGGGCGTCGAGAATGCGCTCCTCCGCCGCATCCTCGGCGCGCGCGCGCACCTGGCGCGTCGCCGTCTCGCGGACGTTCTTGATCGCGATCTCGACGAGGTCACGCACGATCGTGTCGACGTCGCGCCCGACGTAGCCCACCTCGGTGAACTTCGTCGCCTCGATCTTCACGAACGGCGCGTCGGCGAGCCGGGCGAGGCGCCTCGCAATCTCGGTCTTGCCGACGCCGGTGGGCCCGATCATCAGGATGTTCTTGGGCGTGATCTCCTGGCGCAGCGACTCCTCGACCTGCTGCCGCCGCCAGCGGTTGCGCAGCGCGATCGCGACGGCTCGCTTGGCCTTGTGCTGGCCGATGATGTGCTTGTCCAGCTCGTGGACGATCTCCTGGGGCGTCATTCTCGACATGGCATGCGGTGTAATGTGCTTGTGGCTACGGCTCACGCGGCCGTGGCCGCATGACCCTTCGTCCCAGCCGCCCGGCGTAATCGACCGGCTCCGGCCGATTGATCCGGCCTCCGCCTCATACTTCCAGTGGCCGGTCGGCTGTCTAGCTCGTGGACGATCTCTTGGGGTGTCATGCCGGACATGAACGACTCCGGGGACGCGGCGGTCGCTCGGCTTCGAGCGCTACTCCAGGACTTCGACGACCACGTTCTGGTTCGTGTAGATGCAGAGGTCGCCGGCGATTGCGAGGCTCTTGCGCACGATGGCCTCGGCGCCGAGCTCGCAGTTCTCGAGTAGCGCTCGCGCCGCAGCCTGCGCAAATGCGCCGCCGGAACCGATCGCGATCACGCCGTGCTCGGGCTCCAGCACGTCGCCGGCGCCCGTGATCACGAGGGAGGTCTCGCGGTCGGCAACGGCGAGCATCGCCTCCAGCCGGCGCAGAATCCGGTCGGTGCGCCAGTCCTTCGCGAGCTCGACCGCCGAGCGCAGCAGGTTGCCCTGGTGCTTCTCGAGCTTCGCCTCAAAGCGCTCGAACAGAGTGAATGCGTCCGCTGTGCCGCCGGCGAATCCGGCGAGGATGCGGTCCTGGTACAGGCGGCGAACCTTGCGCGCACCCGCCTTGATGACGACGTTTCCGAGCGTGACCTGTCCGTCGCCGCCGAGCGCCACTTGTCCCTTGCGCCGGACCGAGAGGATGGTGGTGCCGTGGAACGGTTCCATGGGCGGGAGCTTACGCGGGATATCTCGAGCTTGGGGCGGGCCGCCGGAAATCAACCCGCCCCGGAGCTCGGGCTGCGCCGGGGCGCGCCGCGCGCGGTGCAGCAGGTCACTTCTTCGGAATGATGCGCGCGACTTTCTGGATACCCATCACGGCGAACAGCGCGATGATCATCTCGCCAGCGCCGCGGATCACGAGCTGCTTCCCCTCGGCCTTGAGCTTCTCGAGCACGTTCAGCAGCCGGCCCGCGTTCACGAAATCGACGCGTCGCGCCGTGGCGAAATCGAGCACGACGGGGTTCGCGTCCGCGGCGTAAGTGCCCAGGTCGGTGAAGAGCTGGTCGCTCGATCCGGCCACTTCGCCGGAGACGTGGAACGCCTCGTCCGCCACCTGAGTCGCGACGGGCTGCGACTCGCCCTTCGGCCGGAGTGGCGGCGCCTCCCAGGACGGCGGCGAAACCTCGTAGGTGACCGCGTAGTCGACGGCGGCCTCCTCGAACTCGTGCTGCAGCCCGAGCATCTGGTACAGGTCGAGGAGCAGCAGCCAGGTGCTCTGGTCGACCGACGTGTCGCCGGCCTTGGCGCTCTCGCGCAGCAGCTTGATCAGCGTCGCCTCGCCGCTCAGCCAGACGTCCTTCTTTGCGGACTTGAAGTAGCGCAGCGTCGCGTGCAGGAGCTTGCAGCCCGCCGGCTCGATCCCCTGCAGCTTGCCGAAGTCGAGCCGCAGCTTTGGCTGCTTCTCAGACGTCTTGCGCAGCTGCTCGAGCGCGCCCGCGCTCTGCGCTCCGAGCGAGCCAGAGAGCGAGACGGTGGCCGCGCCACCGGTGCGCAGCGACGGGTTCTGCTTCGCTGCGGGGGGCGCGTCGGTCCAGACCGGCGGCGAGCGCTCGAGCTTGACCACGAAGTCGAGCGCGCGCTCCTCGAACTCCTGCTTGCGGCCCAGGTGCTGCAGCACGTCGAACATCATCAGCCACACCTGCAGCTTCCAGGCGCCCAGGTCCTCACCCTCGAGCGCCTTCTTGATCCGCGCGTGCGCCTCGGCGGTCTGGCCGTTGGCGAACAGCACCGCCGCCTCCTCGATCGCTGGGGGAACCTCGTGTCCACTCTCCTCGACTTCGATGCAGAGGATCGAGTCGACGGGCTTCTTCGGCGCCTTCTTCTTCGCGTCGGCGGCCTTGTCCGGCGCCTTCGCCGGCGGCGCGCCGAGGCCCGGCAGGTCGGGGATCACCGATGCGGAGGACGGCGGCGGCGGCTTGCCGGCCGGCGCCGGGGTCGGCTGCGCGCCGGCTGCTGCCGCAAGCGCGCCGAAGTCCAGGCCTGCCTGCACCGCACCGGACGCGGGGCCGCCGGGCGCTACTGACGGCGGTGCGATCGAGGGTGCGGACGGAACGACCGACGAGGGCGATGGTGTCGGCGGAACGTAGTTGGTGAAGTCGAGCGATTCACCCTCATCCTCGGACGCGGGCGCGCGCTGAGCCGGCGCGGCAGGCACCCGCCGCGTTTTGATCGGGGGCTTCTCCGGTTTCTTTTCCGGTTTCTTGCCGAAGAGGGAAAAAGCCAAGGCGAATCAACAATTAAGAAAATAGCGGCCCGACGAGCCGCTCGGCTCTTCTACCACACCACGGGTGTTCGGGGCAAACGAGAACGCCCGCCACGTGTGCGGTCACGGCCGGAAGCGGTCGTATTTTGCGATCCGGGCGTAAGACGGAAGATCACCGGAACGATTACCCATGCCGCGACCGGGACGCCGGCGCGTTTCGCCGGTGCGAAACGCCAATTCTTCACGGCCTCGCGCGCCGCGGTGTCGAGCAAGTTTGACCCGCTGGAGCGCTCGAGTTCCACCTGGGTCGCGCAACCCTGGCGTGACTTCAAGGTTCGACCCGGTTCCGGCCTTCCGCCACCGCCGCGACGGCGCCCGTTGCGGCCAGCGTCCAGACGACCGTCGGGCCGGAAGGCGCGTCGACGAGTGCCGACGCGGCGAGCCCGAGCGCATACCCCGTGATCGCGATTGCGTACGCCTTGGGCATCCGGCGCGTCGTGGCGTAGCGCGTCGCGAGCGCCGGGACGATCAGCGTCGCGAACACGAGAAAGATCTCGAAGAGTTGGACCGAGATCGTCACCGCGCAGGCGAATAGCGCGTAGAAGATAACGCTGCCGTGCCGGGAGCCTGCGGCGAACCATGCGACGAGAATCGCGGCGCTTGCCACCGCGGGCACGGCGAGCGAGCTGAAGCTCACCCAGAGGATCTGTCCCGAAAGCAGATCCCGCAGGTTTTCGCCGCCGTGCGGGTTGTGCGCCAGCACGAGGATCGCCGCGGTCGCTGCGAGAACGAATGGAACGCCGATCAGCGCCTCCTGGAGCTCCGGCCAGCGCTTCTCGGTCCAGCTCAGGGCGCCCGCGCCGCACAGCGCGGCTGTAAGCGCGGCGAGCTGCACCACCGCGCCGCGCGCCTCGAAGCCCGCGTAATCGGCGATCACCACGCCGAGCGCGGCGATCTGCGCCACGGCCAGGTCGATGAACACGATCCCGCGCGCGAGCACCCGCATCCCGAGGTGTCCTGCAGGCTGAACCCGCGCGTGCCGGGCTTGTAGCCGTTGTCGGGCGGGATGAACCCGGTGATGCCCGCCTTGTTGGGATCCTGCGAGGAGTTGTAATACGTGCTGGACAGGATCAGCGAGATCTCGGGGTTGAGCGCACTCGGCCCAGCGCGCGCTGCCGGCGGGGGCGGAATCGAAGCCACCGATTCCGGGCGCTCGGCCTGCTGCCCGCGCGCGCCGCAGCGCGCTCCGCCTCACCGAGGCGCTGTTCGAGGGCGTGGATCCGCTTCTCATACTGCTCCTTGAGCTCCCTTAGCTGCTCGCGCAGTTCGCTGAACTCCGCATCCGTCACCGCAGCCACAGGTGCGCTCGCCAGCAGGGCCGCGAGTGCCGCGGCAAACATGCAATTGCGATACATGGCGTGCTCCTAGCCTGGACGTTCCACGAGTGCGCACGTCCGCGGCGTGTCGGCCCGCGGCGGTCGTGCGATCCGGTGAGGTCAGGCGGGGAGCGGAGGAGCGCGGCTGGCGAAGCGCCCGAGCGCCTCGCAGGGGATCAACCGGTTGGGCGGCTGCGCAGACGGCGAGTCTGCGGACGCGATCGCGTTCGACTGCAACGCGGGCGCTGTGCCGAGCGCGCCGGCGCCGCTGAATGCGGCGCAGAGCTCGCAGGGGTGTCCCGCTTCGTGCTCGTCGCCGTCATCAGCGTGATGCTGGCTTGCCGGCGACTCCCCGAGGTGGGTGAGCCAGTGCGCGTATGCGGCCGGGCCCGCTGACGCCAGCGCGAGCGCCAGGAGAAAGTGGGCGAGGCGCCGGCGCACCGCGCGGAAGCTACTTGGAAACCGGCACAGCGTCGGTGAGGCGGTAGAAAAGGCCGTTCGCATCGTCCTTCAGCACCGCGAGCTTGCCGCTCAGCACGACCGGCTCGAAGGTGTATTTGACCGGCGTCTTTGCGCGCACCTCGACGAGCGATTCCGGCCCGCCCGGCAGACAGAAGGCGCACGTCTGCGGCATCGCCGTCAGCACAAAGTGCTTCTGCTTGTCGCCCATCTCGAGCGGCATCATGAAGCCCTGCAGCTTGACTTCGGTGGCGTTCAGCTTGAGCACGCCGTCGCTGAACTGCGGTACGACCCGGTCCTTGACCTTGACCAGCTCCACCTGACCGAGCGTCTTCCACGACACGACGCCTTTGATCTCGGGGAGTGGCTTGAGCGCCTCCGGAGACGTCGCGGGTACGCCGGGCGGGGGGACGTGGACCTGCTTGTCGGCGGGTCCCTGGCTGAACGCAAGCGCCGGCAGGGCGGCCAGGGTGGCGGCGAGCGCGAGAACGGTTCGCTTCATCGGAGCCTCCGGAGTCACGCTCGTAGTTTATGGCAGAACGCGTATCCGACGCGGCCGCGTCAGTGCCGGTGGCGCATCCCGCAATAGTTGCCGATGCCGACCCCCTTGCAGTCCTTTGCAAGTTGGTCGTGGCACTCCTTCTCGGCCTTACCGGCCTCGAGGCACTTCGCGGCGTTCTCGTGCGCCTGGGCGAGCGTGCGGTAGTCGGCGATGTCCTTCTTGACGGCCTCGGGGCTCGGCTGCTTCGCCTTGTCCTGGGCGAGAGCAGGCAGCGCGAGCGCGGAGGCGATGACGAGGAGCGAGGCGGCAACCTTCATCGTGGCGTCCTTTCGGTCGGGGTCGGTCAAGCCTGCGCGAGGGTGGTGGCGATGTCGGTGCGGTAGGCGCGCCACGCCGGCACGAGCCCGGCGACCAGGCCGACGCCCGCCGCGAGCGCGACCAGCCACAGCTCGGCATTGAGCCAGGCGGCGCCCGTCACGCTCGGCTGCTGCGCCGCCGCCAGCATCGCGCCGACCGCCTCGGTCAGCAGGTGGCCCAGCCCGAGGCCGATGACGGCCCCGGCGAGCGCCAGGGCGACGGCCTCGAGCAGCACGAGGCGCATCAGCTTGCCGCGCGAGGCGCCGAGCATGCGCATCACCGCGAGGTCGTAGCGTCGCTCCTCCATCGCGTTGTAGAGCGCAATGAAGATCGACAGGCCGGCGGCCGCCACGAGCACGAGCGCGAACGCGCGCAGCACGTCGATCCCGACGCCGAGCATCCTGAACAGCCGCGCGCTCTCGTATGCGGGAGAGGCCGCCTGCAGCGCGCTGGTCGAGTTGATCATGCGCGGCAGCGTGGCGGCGGCGATCGGGGTGGCGTACTGGATGAGCAGCGCGGTGATCTCCTGCTCATCCTCGCGGAGGTGCGCGAGCACCGTCCCGGGGTCGTCGTGCCTCTCGGGATGGATGTGGACGAACCACACGCTCTCGACGTTCGTCAGGACGAGACGGTCGAGCACCGTGCCGGTCGGCTTGAGCACGCCGACGACGGCGTACGGAAACTCGCCGTGCTCCTCGCCGCCCTCCGCGAAGCCGTGGCTGCCGACGAACTTCCCGCCGACGCCGAGCCCGGTGGTGCGTGCCGTCTCCGCACCAAGGACGGCCTCCATGGGCGCCTCCCAGAGTCTCCCCGCCGCGAGCTCGCCCGCGTAATGGCCGACATAGTCGTGCGTCGTGCCGACGATGCGAAACCCGCGGAAGGAGTCGCCGAGCGCCAGCGGAATGGCAAGCTTGACGGCGCGGTGTTGTGCGAGCTTCTTCGCTTCGGCGAGCGGGATGTTGCCGGTCGGCGCGTCGACGTGGAACACCGTCGACAGGATGAGCTGCATCGGGCTGCCCTTCGCCCCGGCAACGAGGTCGATACCACGCGCGTCGCGGCCCATGCGCTCCTCGATCTGGTGGTTGGCGAGCAGGAGCAGCGCGATCGTGCCGACGCCGAGCGCGAGCAGCACCAGGTTGAGCACGGTGTTGAGCGGCCGCGCCTTGAGGTACGCCACGCTGAGGCGGGCGAGGTTCACGCGGGCGCTCCGGCGAGCTCCAGCCGCGTCGCGAACCGGCTCTTCGTGCGCTGGTCGTGCGTCGCGATCACTAGCGTCGCGCCACACGCCGCGGCCTGCGACTCGAGAAGCTCCAGCGTCGCGGCGCAGTGCGCGTCGTCGAGGTTCGACGTCGGCTCGTCGGCAAGGATCACCTGCGGCCGGTTGACGACCGCGCGCGCGACGGCCACTCGTTGCGCCTGGCCATGCGAGAGCTGCGCGGGCTTCGCGCCCAGGCGATTGGCGAGCCCAACCGCCGCGAGGACCTCGCGCACGCGTGCGCGGTCCTGCGCGACCCCTGCCATGAACTGCGCGAGAACGAGGTTCGCCTCGACATCGAGGTTCGCAATGAGATGGAGCTTCTGCGGCACGAACCCGATGTGCCGGCCGCGAAACCGGTCCAGCGCGGGACCAGAAAGCCGCCCGAGGTCCTCGCCGGCAACTTCGACGCGACCTTCGCTCGGCCGCAACAGGCCGGCGACGATGGCGAGAAGCGTGCTCTTGCCGCTGCCGGAAGCGCCGAGAACGAGGCAGTGCTCGCCTGCCGCTGCACGCCACGAATCGAGCGCGAGAACGGTGGTTGCGCCGTAGCGGTGGCGGAGGCTTTCGACCGCGATCATTGAATCCGCTGGAACGAGTGCGCTCGCGGCGCTCGCGCTCGGCGCTCCATGCTGGTCCGCGTTGAGCACCGCCGATCCTGGGCGGTGCTCCAACGCGGACAGTTATTGCGTCACGCCTTCCGTGACGCAATAACGACTAGTCGCCGTACATCTTCTGCTTGAGCTCGCGCCGCTGCTGCGCGTCGATCGACAGCGTCGCGGTCGGCCGCGCGAGCAGGCGCGGCAGGCCGATCGGGTCCCCGGTCTCCTCGCACCAGCCGTAGCTGCCGTCCTCGATGTGCATGAGCGACTCGTCGATCTTCTTCATGAGCTTGCGCTCGCGATCGCGCGTGCGCAGCTCGAGCGCGTGCTCCTCCTCGATCGTGGCGCGGTCGGCCGGGTCCGGCACCATGTCGTTCTCGCGCAGGTGCTCGGAGGTGAGCCCGGCGTTGTCGAGCAACTCCTGCTTCATCTTTAGCAGGCGGTCCTTGAAGAACGCGAGCTGCGCGGCGTTCATGTAGTCGGACTCCGGCATCTTCAGCAGCGCCTCCTCGGTGAGGAGCTTCGGTGAACCGCCGGAGGCCTGCTTCTTCACTGTGCTTTCACGAGGCATTGTTCCAACCCTTGGATGAACACGTCCTTCGGGAGCTTGCGGCCGATGAAGACCATCACGCTCGCGCGGCTTTCGTCCGCGCCCCACTGGCGGCCGAGGTCCCCGCCCATCAGCATGTGGACGCCCTGGAACACCACGCGGTGCGGGTTGTCCTTCAGGCTGAGGACGCCTTTGTACCGCAGCAGGTCCTGGCCGTAAACCTGGATGATCGAAGAAAGGAACTCTTCGAGCTTTAGTCCGTCGAATGGCGCCTCGGCGCGGAACACGAACGAGCTCACGTCGTCGGCGTGGTGATGGTGGTCGTCCTCGAGGAACTCCGGGTCGAGCTCAAGGATGGCATTCAGGTTGAAGCCGCGGATGTCGAGGATCTCCTCGATCGGCGCCTGCCCGAAGTGCACCGGCTTGATCGGGGCGCGCGGGTTCATCTGCACCAGGCGCTCCCTGAGGGCCGCGACCTCGTGGTCGGCGACGAGGTCGGTCTTGGAGAGCAGGATGCGGTCGGCGAAGCCCACCTGCTCCTGCGCCTCGTCGAACTCGTCGAGCTGCTTGGGCGCGTGCTTCGCGTCGACCAGCGTGATCACCGAGTCGAGCAGGTAGTACTCGCCGATGTCGTCGTCCATGAAGAACGTCTGCGCCACCGGGCCCGGATCGGCCATGCCGGTGGTCTCGATGATCACGCGCTCGAAGCTGACCTCGCCGGCCTCGCGCTTCTGCTTGAGGTTGCCGAGGATGCGGATCAGGTCGCCGCGCACCGTGCAGCAGAGGCAGCCGTTGTTCATCTCGACGATCTGCTCGCCGGACGCCTCGAGGAGGAGGTCGTTGTCGATCCCCTCCTCGCCGAACTCGTTCTCGATCACCGCGATCCTGTGCCCGTGCCGCTCGCGCAGGATGCGGTTCAGGAGCGTCGTCTTGCCGCTCCCCAGAAAGCCCGTAAGGATCGTCACGGGCACCATTTGTTCCTGAGCCACTACGTTCTCCTAGACCCGCCGCTCATGCGCACTCGGCGCAGCGGCCCTTGACCGTCACCTCGACGCGCTCCGAGCGGAAACCGCGCGGCAGCGGCACGCGGCGCGTGGCGATCTCCGCCAGGCAGACCACTTTGCCGCACCCGCTGCACTGGAAATGCGCGTGTCGATCGTGCGCTTCGCGCGCGATGCTGAACCGCCACACGCGGTCGAGCCCCGCCACCTTGTGCGCGAGACCCTGCTCGACGAGCCACTCGAGCACCCGGTAGACCGTCACCCGGTCGAGATGGTTCGCGCGGCCGAGGCCGGATTCGATCTCCTGGTGCGACAGCGCCCGTCCCGACTCGTACAGCAGTCCATACACCGCCACCCGCGCCGGCGTAATCCGCTCGCCCGTCGCGCGCAACTGGGCGCGTACGCTCGGGTTCGAGTCAAGTCCTGCGGCCGACACGGGCGCGCATTCTAGCCGTCGCGTCCGGCACATGCAACACAGTTGCACGGGCCCCCGGTGTCATCGCTTCTCGAGCAGCAGTCCCTTCAGGTACTCGCCCTCCGGGAAGGACAGCGTTACCGGGTGGTCCGCATCCGCATGGAAGCGCTCGCGAACGACGGCATCCACCGCCGCGTCGGTTGCAGCGCCGGCCAGGATCTTCTGGAACAGGTCCTGCGAGACCCCGCCCGAGCACGAGAATGTCGCCAGCAGCCCCCCTGGCCGCAGCAGCTTGAGCGCGAGCAGGTTGATGTCCTTGTAGGCGCGCGCCGCCCGCGCGACGTGCGCCGCAGTCGGTGCGAACTTCGGCGGGTCCAGGACGACGAGGTCGAAGCCTCGACCGGCGTTGCGCAGCTCGCGCAACGACTGGAACACGTCCGCGTCGCGCCATTCGGCGCGCGCGGCGTCGAGGCCGTTCAGCGCGAGGTTTGCGCGCGCGAGCTCGAGCGCTGCAGCCGAGGTGTCGATCGAGAGCACCGTGCGCGCCCCGCCCGCAAGCGCGTTCAGCGAGAAGCCGCCCGTGTAACAGAACGCATTGAGCACGTCCCGGTCCGCCGCGAGCGCGCGAATACGGTCGCGGCTCGCGCGCTGGTCGAGGTAGAAGCCCGTCTTCTGACCGTGCGCGATGTCGACGCGATACCGGATCCCGTGCTCGGCAATCGTCACCGTCCCGGCCAGCGCGCCGCGGAGCGCGCCCGAGCGCGCGGGGAGGCCCTCGAGCTCGCGCACCTCGAGGTCGGAGCGCTCATATAGCCCGCTGCAACCGGTTTCCTCGATCACTGCATCCGCGATCACGTCCCGCCACCGCTCCGCGCCGGCCGACGAGACCTGCAGCACGGCGACATCGGCATAGCGATCGCAGACCACCCCCGGAAGGCCGTCGGCCTCGCCGTGAACGAGCCGCACTGCATCGGTCGACGCCGCGAACCCGGACCGGCGCGCGACCGCAGCAGCCACGCGCGCACGCATGAACGCCGCATCGATCGATTCGGTTTCGTCGAAGCTCCATGCTCGGGCACGGATTTGCGATCGCGGGCTGTATCCCGCCCAGGCAAGAAACCGGCCGTCCGCCGCGTGCACGGCGACCGTCTCGCCGGCGCCCGGATCGCCTTGGACGCGGTCGACGGCGCCCGAGAACACCCAGGGATGCCGACGGAGCAGCGACTTCTCGCGGCCGGCCTTCATCAGCAGTGACACCGCGGCGCGGGACTCAGGCGTCCGTGCGTGGCTGCGCCGCGTTACGCCGGAGGCAAGGTCGCTCACTTTTTCTTGGCTCGCGGATGCGCGGCGTCATACACCTTCGCCAGGTGCTGGAAGTCAAGATGTGTATACACCTGAGTGGTCGAGATGCTGGCGTGCCCGAGCATCTCCTGCACAGCGCGGAGGTCGCTCGAGGACTGCAGCACGTGCGATGCGAAGGAATGGCGCAGGACGTGCGGATGGACGTGCTGACCGATCCCCGCCCGCAGCGCCCAGCGCGCGAGGCGCTTGCGCACGACTGCCGGGTTCACGCGCTCCCCGCGCGCGCCGACGAACAGCGCGGGCTCGTCCGGCCCGGCGACCGCGGCGCGCGCCGCGACCCATTCGCGCAGCGCGGCGACCGCCTTCGCGCCCACCGGTACCGTCCGCGTCTTGCGGCCCTTGCCGGTCACGGTGACCTCGTTGTCGCGCAGGATCGAGCGCGTGTCGGACACGTCCAGCCCGACCAGCTCCGCGAGCCGAAGTCCCGACGAATAGCACAGCTCGAACATCGCCTTGTCGCGCCGCTCCAGCGCATCCTCCGCCTTGCGGTCGAGCAGTTGGCGCGCCTCGTCGGGCGTGAGGGCCTTCGGCAACGGCCGTCGGACCTTGGGGGCGCGCACGCCGGCGCATGGGTCCACGGCGAGTCCGTGATGACGCGCGAGCCAGTGGAAGAATCCGCGCCACGACGAGAGCACGCGCGCAATCGTGCGCCCGTCGAGCCCGCGCGAGCGCAGCTGCGCGACGGCGCGGCGCAAATGATGAGTGCGCATGTCCCTCGTCGCGACGTCCGGCACCGCGGCAAGAAGCGCATCCAGTCCGTGCGCATAAGCAATGCGGGTTGTCTCCGCCAGCCGGCGCTCGAAGGCGAGGTGGTCGAGGTAGGCCGCGACGAGCTCGCGGCGGGAATCGGCGCTCGCCTGGCGGGGCGCGCCGCCGGACATCGCTAGACGAAGCGCAGCAGCGCCGCGCTCGCCATCTCGCCCATGCGCTTGAGGTATAGCGTGCCCATCTCGGGGTAGAAGCGCAGCAGGTCCTCGGCCGCGAGCGCAAGCATGCCGAAAGTCTCGTCGAGCTCACGCAGCGGCATGAACGCGACCGAGCGGATGTGGGGCGTGGCCTCGCCGAACCAGGACGCGGCCTCGAAGTTGGCGTTCGGGCCGCAGAACGGCGCGGCCAGCTGCGCGGCGTACTCGCGCAGGGCGTCGCTGACCGGCTGGAACTCGGGGAGGTCGCCCGCGCCGCGCCACAGCCGCAGCGCGGCGTGCGGCACGGCGAAGTCCTCGCGCAGGTTGAAGTACAGCTCGTGCAGGAGCGTCGGAAGCGTGCGCGCGGCCAGCATCGCGACAGCGAGCCGGTGCACCCGCTCGCTGATCACGTCGTTCTCCTCGCCGAACTGGATCAGCTCGGCGAGCTTCGCCTCCAGTGCGCGCGTCTTCTCGCGCAGCCCCAGGATCTGCCGGTCCGAGAGCGGGATCGCCTGGCCTCCGTGCGGATGCGGCACGTTGATCTGCGCGAGCAGCTCGGCGTGCTCCTCGAAGAAGATCGGGTTCTCCTGCAGGTAGCGGGCGACGTCCTCGGCCTTGAGCTCACTCAATCTCGATCTCTCCCTCGAAGACCGTTTTGGCGGGTCCGGTCATGTAGACCGGATTGTCCGCGCCGCGCCAAGCGATCGTCAATTCCCCGCCGCGCGTGCGCACCGCGACCGGCGAGTCGAGCAGGCCCAGCCGGATGCCGACGACGGCCGCCGCGCACGCGCCGGTGCCGCACGCGAGCGTCTCGCCGGCGCCGCGCTCGTAGACGCGCAGCGCGATGCGCGACCGCCCCTCGACCTGCATGTAACCCGCGTTCACCCGTTGCGCGAAGCGCGGGTGGCGTTCGATGAGCGGTCCCTGGGCCGCGACCGGCGCCGACGAGATGTCCGCGACCACCTGGACCGCGTGCGGATTGCCCATCGAGACGGCGACGATCGACACGGTCTCGCCCCCGACCTCCAGCGGCCAGATATCGACGCCCCGATGGCCCCCGAGCGACGCGAGCCCGGTCGTGTCGAATGGAACGCGGGCGGACTCGAACACGGGCACGCCCATGTCCACGGTCACGCGGCCGTCGTCCTCAAGGCGTGGGGCGATGACGCCCGACAGCGTCTCGACCCGGATCTCGCGCTTGTCGGTGAGTCCCCGGTCGCGCACGAACCGGACGAAGCAGCGCGCGCCGTTGCCGCACTGCTCGACCTCGCCGCCGTCGGCGTTGAAGATCCGGTAGCGGAAATCGACGCCTGGCGCGCGCGCGCGCTCGACCACCAGGATCTGGTCGGCCCCGACCCCGAAGTGCCGATCGGCAAGGCGTCGCAGCTGCGCGGGCGCGAGCTCGACCGGGGACGATACGCCGTCGAGGACGACGAAATCGTTCCCCGCCCCTTGCATCTTCGTGAACTTCAACCTCACTTCAACCCGTCCCGGATCCGGTGCGAGATCACGAGCGCGAGATCGAGCGCCCGTCGGCCCTCGCGCCCGGTTGCACCCGGCCGGCTCCGTCCCCGCACCGCCTCGACGAACGCGCGGAGCTCGGCGTCGAGGGAGTCCCCCTCGGCGAAGCGCTTCAATTCGTGGTCGATCTTCGGCATGCCGTGGCGGTCCTCGCCCGGCAGCTTGCGCGCCACGGCGCACTCCCGCGACTCGAAGTCGATCGACACGTAGGTGTCAGGCTGGAACACGCGCAGCTTGCGCATCGACTTCGCGCTCACCCGGCTCGCGGTGACATTCGCCACGCAGCCATCCGCGAACTCGATGCGCGCATTGGCGATGTCGACGCTGCCGGTGAGCACCGGCACGCCGCTCGCCCGCACCTCGGCGACCTCCGCCGGGACCAGGCTGAGGATGATGTCGATGTCGTGGATCATGAGGTCGAGCACGACGTCGACGTCGGTCGAGCGCGGCTTGAACGGCGCGAGCCGGTGGCACTCCATGAACCGCGGCCGCACGATCCGGTCCCGCACCGCGACGAGCGCGGGGTTGAAGCGCTCGAGATGCCCGACGCGCAGCTCGAGGCCCTTCGCCTCGGCGGCGGCGACGAGCCGGTCGGCCTCCTCGAGGGTGCGCGTGAGCGGCTTCTCGACCAGAACGTGCACGCCGGCCTCGAGCAGGCCGTTCGCGACGTCGAAGTGGTGCTGCGTAGGGACGGCGATCGACGCCACGTCGACCTTGCCGACGACCTCGCGGAAGTCGGCGGCCGGCGTCGCGCCGAACTTCTTCGCCGTCTTGCGGGCGAGGTCCGCGTCGGCGTCGACGACGTATGCGAGCTCGACGCCGTCGATGGCGGCCCACTTGTTGACGTGGCGGCTGCCGAAGTAGCCGACCCCGACCACCGCTGCGCGAAGCTTGGACATGAGAGGCAGGAGTCTAGTAGAACCGCGGCTCGCCCGACGGCCGCGTCTTGAAGCGCTTGTGCAGCCAGTGGTACTGCTCGGGCCGCTGCCGGACGCGCGTCTCGATGAAAGCATTCATGCGCCGCGCATCCGCCACGTCGTCTCCTGACGGATAGTCCTCCCATGCGGGGTAGATCCGGACGACATAACCCTCACCCGGGGACAGCATCTCGGTGACGACCGGCATCACCTTCGCGTCGGCCAGCCGGGCAAGGCGCGCCAGACCAGTGATCGTTGCGGCCGGAACGCCGAAGAACGGCACGAACACCGAGTCGCGCCGCCCGAAATCGAGGTCGGGCAGGTAGTAGCAGGGCTTCCCGGTCGCCATCTCGCGCACGAGGCCCCGTACGCCCTCCTGGCGCGACAGCAGGGTCACAGGCTTGAAGCGGTTGCGGCGCCCGCGGAGGAACGCGTCGAGATACCGGTCTTTCTGGCGCGCGTACATGCTCACCGCCGCGCGCTCCATCGACAGGCGCGTCGCGCCCGCGTCGAGCCCGACGAAGTGGGGCGCGAACAGGATGAGGGGCGTTCCCGAGTCGAGAATGCGCAACGCCTCCTCGAATCCGTCTTTCTCGATCCGCACCATGCGGTCGATGCGTTCCGCGGAACCCCACCACAGCGCGGCCCGCTCGACGACGCTGCGACCGAAGGCGGCGAAGGCGTCCTTGGCGAGCGCCACGCGCTCACGCTCGGCGAGTTGCGGAAAGCACAGCTCGAGGTTCTTCAGGCAAACCGTGCGCCGCGACGCCACCAGGTGATAGGCAAGCCGTCCGAGCGTCTCGCCCACGCGCGCGAGCGACTGCGCTGGAAGGAAGTGCAAGAGCCAGAGCAGGCCAACGGCGAGGCGGGTCAGCAAAGGACGTGGGAGGCAGTGGGACGCAGAGTGGGAAGCCCTAGCTAGGCGGTCAGCGGCGGAGCGGTGCTCGAGGTCTGATAGAATCGCCGCCCTTGTTCTTCTACGGACCGCGCGAGGCCATGAGCAGCTACCTCTTCACTTCCGAGTCGGTGTCGGAGGGCCACCCCGACAAGGTCGCCGACCAGATTTCCGACGCGATCCTGGATGCGATTCTAGCCCAGGACAAGTTCGCCCGCGTCGCTGCCGAGACGCTGTGCAACACCGGCCTCATCGTGCTTGCTGGCGAGATCACCACGAAGGCGATCGTCGACTACGCCCAGGTCGCGCGCGGCGTCGTGAAGCGCATCGGCTACGACAACGCCGACTACGGAATGGACTACCGGGCGTGCGCGGTGATGGTGAACTACGATCGGCAGTCGCCCGACATCTCGCAGGGCGTCACCGAAGGCCAGGGTCTCGACCTCGAGCAGGGCGCGGGCGACCAGGGCCTCATGTTCGGCTACGCGTGCGACGAGACGCCGCAGCTGATGCCGCTGCCCATCTATCTCGCGCACCGTCTCGTCCAGCGCCAGTCGGAGGTGCGCCGCGACGGGCGGCTGCCGTGGGTCGGTCCCGACGCGAAGTCGCAAGTCACGGTGCGCTATGTCGACGGCAAGCCCGACGCGATCGACACCGTGGTGCTGTCCACCCAGCATCTGCCCGAAGTCGAGCACAAGGAGCTGTCGGAAGCCGTCATCGAGCAGATCATCAAGCCGATCCTGCCGAAGAACCTGGTGAGGGGCGAGGTCAAGTACCTCGTCAACCCGACCGGGCGGTTCGTCATCGGCGGCCCGCACGGCGATTGCGGCCTCACCGGGCGCAAGATCATCGTGGACACGTATGGCGGTGCAGCCCCGCACGGCGGCGGCGCGTTCTCGGGCAAGGACCCGTCCAAGGTGGACCGCTCGGCGGCGTACGCCGCGCGCTACGTGGCGAAGAACGTGGTGGCCGCCGGCCTCGCGTCGAAGTGCCTCGTGCAGGTCTCCTACGCGATCGGCGTCGCGCGGCCGACCAGCGTGATGATCACCACCTCGGGCACCGGCAAAATCTCCGACGAAAAGATCTCGGAGCTCGTCCAGGTGCACTTCGACCTGCGCCCGAAGGGCATCGTCCAGATGCTCGATTTGCTGCGCCCGATCTACGAGAAGACGGCGGCTTACGGCCACTTCGGCCGCGAGGAGCCGGAGTTCACCTGGGAACGCGTCGACAAGGCGAAAGCCCTGGCGGCGGACGCCGGAGTCAAACAGCCGGCGATGGCCTGACGCCCCTCGAAATCGGGCCGCGAATCGCCTATAATTCGGCCCGCTGAGGAGCGTTGCAACCGGCCCTGATCGGCCGGCCAGGCTCAGCACGAGAACAACGGCGCTCGCATCGGAAACGGTGCGAGCGCTTTTTCTTTCTGCCCCCGCCGAGGGGCGCTGCAGCCGGGGCGGCTCCGACCGCGTCCGGCAAGGCTCGGCGGAGCGGTGGACCCGATGGTCCAACGGCGCCCGCTCATAACGGAGTTTGCTCATGAGCGCAGTCCTACAGACGAAACACGACTTCCGCGTCGCCGATCTCGCGCTCGCCGACTGGGGAAGGAAGGAGATCAGGATCGCCGAGACCGAGATGCCCGGGCTGATGGCGATCCGCGAGGAGTACGCGGCGAAGCAGCCCCTGAAGGGCGCGCGCATCACCGGCTCGCTGCACATGACGATCCAGACCGCGGTCCTGATCGAGACGCTGCAGGCGCTCGGCGCGCAGGTGCGCTGGGCCTCCTGCAACATCTATTCGACCCAGGATCACGCGGCCGCGGCGATCGCGGCCAAGGGCACCCCGGTGTTCGCCTACAAGGGCGAGTCGCTCGAGGAGTACTGGGAGTTCACACACCGGATCTTCGAGTGGCCGGACGGCGGCTTCTCCAACATGATCCTGGACGACGGCGGCGACGCGACGCTGCTCCTGCACCTCGGCACGCGCGCGGAGAAGGACCCCGCGGTGCTCAACAACCCGGGCAGCGAGGAAGAGCGGGTGCTCTTCGCCGCGATCAAGAAGCGGCTCGCGACGCAGCCCGGCTGGTACTCGACCCGCGCGAAGCCGATCAAGGGCGTCACCGAGGAGACCACGACCGGCGTGCACCGCCTGTACGAGATGGCGAAGGACGGCCGGCTGATGTTCCCGGCGATCAACGTCAACGACTCGGTCACGAAGTCGAAGTTCGACAACCTGTATGGCTGCCGGGAGTCGCTCGTCGACGGCATCAAGCGCGCGACCGACGTGATGGTCGCGGGCAAGATCGCGGTGGTGTGCGGCTACGGCGACGTCGGCAAGGGCTCGGCGCAGGCGCTGCGCGCGCTGTCGGCGCAAGTCTGGGTCACCGAGATCGACCCGATCTGCGCGCTGCAGGCGGCGATGGAGGGCTACCGCGTGGTGACGATGGACTACGCGTGCGACAAGGCCGACATCTTCGTCACCGCGACCGGCAACCTGCGCGTGATCGCTCACGATCACATGGCCAGGATGAAGGACCAGGCAATCGTCTGCAACATCGGCCACTTCGACAGCGAGATCGACATCGCTTCCCTCGAGAAATACAAGTGGGAGGAGATCAAGCCGCAGGTCGACCACGTGATCTTCCCGGACGGCAAGCGCATCATCGTGCTCGCCAAGGGGCGTCTGGTGAACCTCGGCTGCGGCACCGGTCACCCGAGCTACGTGATGAGCTCGTCCTTCGCCAACCAGACAATCGCGCAGATCGAGCTCTTCACCAATACCGCGAAGTACCCGCTCGGCGTCTACACGCTGCCCAAGCACCTGGATGAGAAGGTCGCTCGCCTCCAGCTCAAGAAGCTGAACGCGAAGCTGACCGAGCTGACCGACGAACAGGCGAAGTACATCGGCGTGCCGAAATCGGGGCCGTACAAGTCCGACCATTATCGGTACTGAGCCCGCGTTCGAGCGTCACTGCCGCGGCGGTGACGCTGAACGCGCGATGTGCTGGTCTATGTGAGCCGGGGCTCCGATGGAAAGCCAGAAGAAGCATCCGCGCAATTTCAGCTTCGAGTTTTTTCCGCCCAAGACGCCGGAAGGCGTCGAGAAGCTGCGCGCGACGACGCGGCAGCTCCAGCAGCTGAAGCCGAAGTTCTTCTCGGTGACCTACGGGGCGGGCGGTTCGACGCGCGACCACACGCTCGAGACGGTGCTCGAGATCCGCGACGCCGGCTTCGGGGCGGCGCCGCACCTGTCCTGCATCGGTTCGACGCGCGCCGACATCGCCGCGACGCTGGACCTCTACAAGGCGAAGGGCATCCGCCACATCGTCGCGCTGCGCGGCGACCTGCCCTCCGGCGCGGCGAGCGCGGGCGAGCTGCGCCACGCGAACGAGCTGGTCGAGTTCATCCGCGCGCACACCGGCGACTGGTTCGAGATCGAGGTCGCCTGCTACCCCGAGTACCATCCGCAGGCGAAGAGCCCGGCCGACGACCTGCGCAACTTCAAGCGCAAGGTCGACGCCGGCGCGAACGCCGCGATCACGCAGTACTTCTACAACGCCGACGCCTACTTCCGCTTCGTCGACGAGTGCGAGGCGCTCGGCGTGACGATCCCGGTCGTCCCCGGCATCATGCCGATCGGCAACTTCAGCCAGCTCGCGCGCTTCTCCGACGCGTGCGGCGCGGAGATCCCGCGCTGGATCCGCCTCAAGCTCGCCAGCTTCGCCGACGACGCGGCCGCGATCCGCAGCTTCGGCCTCGACGTGGTCACAGACCTTTGCGATCGGCTTCTCGCCGCGGGCGCCCCCGGGCTGCACTTCTACACGATGAACCAGGCCGGCCTCACCACCACGATCTGGCAGCGGCTCGGGCTGTAGCGGCCTACCGGCGGCCGCGCAGAGGTCATCCGTCGAGCCGATTGCGCCACGCGACCGGCCGCCACTAGCCTACCGTTGGGGGAGGTATCGGAGGAACGATCATGAGCGACTCCGCAGCGAGCGCGGTGGCCCCCGGGCCGTCGCTCGACCAGCAGATCCACACCGAGCGCGTCAACGCGCTCTACACGCACCTTCCGATCAGCCTGGTCGGCGGATTCGTGGCCGCGCTGTTCCTAGTCGCGATCCTCTGGGACAAGGTCAACAACTTCTGGCTGCTCGTCTGGCTCACCACGGTGCTCGTGCACGGCGCCTGGCGCTTCTCTCACGTCAGGTGGTTCCGGCGCACGCCCCCGGGCGCGGAGCGGACGCAGCGCGCGTCGCGTCTGTTCATCCTCGGCGTTTCGGTCCTGGGAGTGATCTGGGGCGCGACGGCGATCCTGTTCTTCCACCGGATCGGGCTGCAGGACAAGACTTTCCTTTGCTTGCTGTTGTTCGGCGTCGTCGCGCTCAGCGTGCCCTCGATCGGGTTGTACCCGCTCGCGTACAACATATGGGCGAGCCTCATCCTGGTGCCGTTCATCGTGCTGGCGCTCGCGTCCGGCACGCGCAGCGAGATCCTGCTGACGATCCCGCTCGTCATCGCGCTGACGATATCGCTCACCTTTGCCCGCAACACCAACCGGCTCGTGACCGAGGCGTTTCGGCGCCGCTTCGAGAACCTGCAACTGATCGAGCAACTCGAGCGGCAGAAGGAAATCGCGGAGACGGCGAACCGCACCAAGACCCAGTTCCTTGCCGCCGCAAGCCACGACCTGCGCCAACCGCTGCAGGCGCTGGGGCTCTTCGTCGCGACGCTGAAGCTGCGCGCCAAGGAGCCGGAGGCGCAGGCCGCGGTCTCGCGGATCGAGCGCTCCATGGGCGCGCTCGAGGGCGTCCTCGAGGCGCTACTCGACGTGTCGCGGCTCGACGCCGGCGTCGTGAGCCCGCGCATCGAGCGCTTTCCGGCCGCGCGCGTCTTCGACGCGGTGCGCGAGCAGTTCGCGGACGTCGCGGAGCGGCATCGTCTGCGCTTCGACGTGCGCCGAACCGATGCATGGTGCGAAAGCGACCCGCACATGCTCGGTCGCATCGTGGCCAACCTGGTGTCCAACGCGCTGCGCTACACGCGCCGGGGCGGCGTGGTGGTCGGCGTGCGCAGGGCGGACCCGCGCCTCCGGATCGAGGTCTGGGACACCGGGCCCGGCATCCCGCCGGACAAGCGCGAGGAGATCTTCCGCGAGTTCGTCCAGCTCGAGAACCCGGAGCGCTCGCGCGACAAGGGCCTCGGACTCGGGCTCGCGATCGTGCGGCGTCTCTCGCAGCTGCTCGATCAGCCGGTGGGCCTGCGCTCGGTGCCCGGCCGCGGCTCGGTGTTCTGGGTGAGCGTCCCGCGCGCGCCGGCGCGGGTCGAGGCGCCGGCACCGGCGTCGCTGCGCGCGACCGCGCTCGACGGCCGGTTCATCCTGGTGATCGACGACGACCGTGAAGTGCTCGAGGCGCTCGAGAACGTCCTCGAGCTGCAGGGCGCGCATCCGATTGCGGCGATGGGCGAGGGATCGGCACGCGAGATGCTGACGGACCTCGGCCGCGCGCCCGATCTGATCGTCTCCGACTACCGGCTCAGCGAGGGGGCGATCGGGATCGAAGTGATCCGGCGGCTCCGGCGCGCGTTCGGTGCGGAAATTCCCGCCGCGATCCTCACGGGCGACATCGCACCGGCAGTGCTCAAGGCGGTCGCCGACGCGGGCCTGCCGATCCTCAGCAAGCCGGTCCGGGCCGATCAGCTGTTCGAGACGCTCGAGCGACTGCTCGCCGCGCCGGCGCGCAGCTGACCGGCCCCGCGCTCATTCCGCGACGGGCGGCGCGGGACGGAACGGCAGCTGGATGCCAAGCCTGCTCACCGCGAAGACGGCCTGCGTCCGATTGTTCACCCCGAGCTCGCGGTAGATCGCCGCGGTGTGAGTCTTGATCGTCCCTTCGGCCAGGTTGAGCTCCCGGCAGATCACCTTGTTTTGCTTGCCCTGCACGAGCAATGCCAGCACGTCGAGCTGGCGCGACGTGAGACCGTGCGTAGGGGCGGCACTGTCGCGGCTCGCCGGCGGTCCGGGACGCGCCGGCGCAGGCGCGGTCTCAGAGCGCAGCACCTCGGCCGGAATGTAGACCTCGCCCGCCAGCACGAGCCGCAGCGCGTTGACGAGGATCGGCGATGCGGTGCGCTTGGAGATGAACCCCATCGCCCCGGCATCGATCGCGGCGAGCACGGTGGTGCGGTTGTCGGTCGCCGAGAGCACCACCACCGGCACGTCGGGATACGCCGCGCGCACGCGCTCGAGCGCGCTCACGCCCTCGGCGTCCGGCAACATGAGATCGAGCAGGATCAGCGACGTGTCGGGGTGAGCGGCCAGCAGCGCGAGCGCGCCGTCCAGGCGGTCGGCCTGGACGACCTCCACGGTCCGCCCGACCTCGGCGAGCACGTTCGCGAGTGCCTCGCGGATCAGCGGATGGTCGTCAACGACGAGTACCTTCATGACATCGTTCCCGGCGGCGCGTCGAGACGCAACGCGACAATCATAGCGGCAGTCCCCCGATCGCGACCACTGCGTAAGCCGTCCGGCCTAGGCCGGCCGAGAAATGCTCGGGTCGACCGGCGTTGCTAGCATGGCGGGCGCAGCCGGGCAATCGGAGAAGGGAGATTCATGAAGGTCGGGGTCATCTCGGTGTTCACCGACTACCACCGCCGCGGTCGGCACCTCCGCGGGCCGCTCCAGCCGCAGATCGGGCCGCTCGTCGCCGCGCTGCTGCCGCCGGACGTCGAGATCGAGGTCGTGAACGACACTTGGGACGACCCGGACTGGTCGCGCGACTACGATCTCGTCCTCGTCTCCGCGCTGCACTCGGACTTCGACCGCGCGCGCCAGATCTCGCACTACTGGCGCCGGCGCGGCGCGAAGACCGTGATTGGCGGGCCGCTCGCGTCTGCCTACCCGCAGCTGTGCCAGCCGTTCTTCGACGCCGTCGTCGTCGGCGACCCGGAGTCCACGGTGCCGCGCATTCATGCCGACTTCGCGGCCGGACGGCTCGCGCCGCTCTATCGCGCCGGACCCTACGATCCGGACGCCGTGCCGACCCCGCGCTTCGACCTCGCCGCGGGCCGGCAGATCTTCCCGCTTGCATTCGAGGCGACGCGCGGCTGCCCGTTCACCTGCGAGTTCTGCACGCTCACCGGCCTCGGTACCCGCTTCCACACGCGCGCCGTCGCGCGGGTGGTGCGCGACATCCGGGCCGGCCAGAGGATGCTGCGCGGAAAGAGCGCCTTCTGGCAGCGACGCGCCGTCGGGTTCATGGACAACAACATCGGCGGGGGCCGGGCGTGGCTGCGCGAGCTCTGCGACGCGCTCGCTCCGCTCGGCGTGCGCTGGGCGAGCTGCATCACGTTCAACGTGCTGCGCGACGAGGCGATGCTCGACCGCCTTTCGGCTAGCGGCTGCCGGCTCGTGTACGTGGGCCTGGAGAGCTTCAACCCCGCGGCGCTCGCCGACATGCAGAAGCGCCAGAACGTCGTCGGGGACGTGCGCCGTGTCGTCGATGCGTGCCGGTCGCGCGGAATCCTGGTGACCGCCGGGCTGATGCTGGACCCGCGCGTCGACACGGTGGAATATGTCGAGCGCATTCCGGAGTATCTGGCGGAGAGCGGTTTGCACGTGCCCACGTACATCGCGTTCGAGACGCCGATACCGGGCACGCCCCATTTCAGGCGGCTGGCCGCCGGCGGCGAGCGTGCCCTGCTCCCCAATGCGCTGCTGCGCGATTTCACCGGCTACACGCTGGTGACCGAACCGCGGCACGCGACGCCGGAAGCGTTCGTCGCCGCGTACCGCCGCGCGCACGGCCGCGCGTTCTCCCCCGCGACGCGCGCACGCAAGCTCCTCGACGATCTCGCACGGCTCCTGCCGCGCGGGTACCTTGCGCCCGCGCTCGCCGATCTCGGGCAGGTGCTGGGTTTCCCGCCCGCCCTCGCGCCGAACCGGACGCCGATCGCGGGCTTCGACGAGGCGCCTCCGGAGACCGTGCCGCTGACCGACGCCGACTTCGCGAGCGTGGCGGAGCGGGCCGCGATCATGACGCCCTGGGCCGTCACCGACGCGGATGCGCGAGTCCTTCCGCACTGGCTCGATGCCCGGCCGGTGTACCTGCCCAAGGGCCGCGTGGCGCGGCCGCTGGGCGCCGGGGAACCGACGGACGAAGCCCCATGGAGCCCGGCGCCCCTGCCGGCGCCTGCGTGACTGTCCCGGCGCGACCTCATCCACCATGTTCGCGCGAGTGAAGGCTGCCGACCCCGCCGCAAGGGCAGGCGCGCTGCCGGCGGTCGAGCTCACCGACCAGGTGCGCCGCGAGCAGGTGCGCATCCTCTACGAGCAGCTGCCATACTCGATCACCGGCACGGCCATCGCGGTGGTCTTCCTCGCCGCTCTGATGTGGGACATCGCGAGCCGCAACGCGATCGTAGGCTGGGTGCTCTGCATGGCGGCCAACCAACTGTGGCGGGCTGCGCTGTACTTCCGGTTCCGCCGGCACGGAATCGACTCGCCCGACGTGGAACGCTGGGCGCAGTACTGGGCGGCGGGCTCGCTCATCTCCGGCTGCCTCTGGGGCGCGGCGAGCTTTCTCTTCTTCGTGCCCGACTCGCCCGCGCACCAGGCGTTCCTCATCGTGCTGCTCTTCGGCGTCGTCGCCGCCGCGGTGCTGCTGATCGGGATCCACATGCCGTCGTTCTACGGCTTCGTGGTGCCGGCGCTGGTGCCGATCGTGCTGCGCAACCTGATCGAAGGCGGCGCCGCGCACTACGTCCTTGCGTTCGTCGCAACGGTCACGACGCTTGCGATCCTCTCCTTCGGGCGCAACTACAACCGCACCCTGATGGAGTCGCTGCGCAACCGCTTCGAGAACGAGGCGCTCGCCAACCGGCTCGTGCACCAGAACCTCGAGCTCGAGCGCGCGAGGGAAGCGGCGGACGCGGCGCGCAGCGACGCGGAGATCGCCAACCGCTCGAAGACCCAGTTCTTCGCCGCGGCGAGCCACGACCTGCGCCAGCCGCTGCACGCGATGGGCCTCTTCGCCGCCGCGCTGTCCGACAAGGTGCACGACCCCGAGGTGCAGCAGGTCGTGCACAGCATCAACGCGTCGGTCGATGCACTCGAGGGGCTGTTCAACGAGCTGCTCGACATCTCGAAGATCGATGCCGGCGTGATCAAGCCGGCGCTTTCGCACTTCGCGCTCGCGCCGCTGTTCGAACGCCTGCGAATGGAGTTCGAGCCCGAGGCGTTCGAGCGCCGCCTCGCGCTGCGCGTTGTGCCGACGCGGCTCTTCGTCCACAGCGACCCGGTCCTGCTGGAGCGGATCCTGCGCAACCTGATCGCGAACGCGCTGCGCTACACGTGGCAGGGTGGCGTCGTCGTCGGCGCGCGCCGCCGCGGAAGAGAGGCGAGCATCGAGGTGTGGGACACCGGCGTCGGCATCGAGTCCGGCGAGCGCGACCGCGTATTCGAGGAGTTCTACCAGATCGGCAATCCGGAGCGGAACAGCCGCAAGGGGCTCGGGCTCGGCCTGTCGATCGTCAAGCGCCTGGCGAACCTGCTCGGCGCGCCGCTCGGCCTGAGTTCCGTCCGCGGACGCGGCTCGGTGTTCCGCGTGCGCTTGCCACTCGGCCGCCAGCCCGACGCCGCGCCTGCCGCGGTGCGCGCTACCCGTGTCAAGCCGGGCGACCTCTCCGACCGCGTCATCGTGGTCGTCGAGGACGAGCCGTCGGTGCTGCAGGGCATGGAGGTGCTGCTGAAGGGCTGGGGCGCCTCGGTCGTCGCGTGCGCGGCAGTGCCGGAGCTCCTCGACCGCATCACCGCGCTCGAGGACGCGCCCGATCTGATCATCGCCGACTACCGGCTGCGCGAAGGCGCGGTCGGCACCGACGCGATCGAGACGCTGCGCGCGCGGTTCGGCGCCGAGATCCCGGCGATCATTGTCAGCGGGAGCACCACTCCGGCGCATCTCGAGGAAGCGAAGGCGATGAACGCGCACCTGCTGCTGAAGCCGGTGATGCCGGCGAAGCTGCGCTCCCTGATCAACTTCAAGCTCAAGGGTGCGTGAGTGCGTGACGCTTCGCTGCCTTGAGGGCGCGAGTCGCTACTCCAGCCGGTGGGCGATGGCGTCGAACCGCGCACATGTGCCTCGGGGGCACCCTCCGTCCAGCCCATGTATACATATGCAGCGGCGAGCCGATATGCAGGGGCGATTAGTGGGTGCTACCATGTATCGAAATACCAACAACACAATCGCGAGGGGTGTCGTGAAGATTCTGGTGGTCGATGACCATCCGCTGATTCTCGAGGCGTTGCACCACGTGCTCCGCCAGCTCGACCGCGAGGTCGAGGTCTACGACGCTCGTACCGCCGCCGAAGGCCGGAAGCTCGTCGCCGCGCACCCGGAGACCGGCCTCCTGCTCCTCGATCTCACGCTCCCCGACGCCGACGGCCTGGCGCTGCTTGACGAGCTGCGCCACGACTTCCCGGCCATCCCGGTTGTCGTGCTGTCCGCGTCCGACCGCCGCGAGGACGTGCTGCGCGCGATCGACCTGGGGGCGATGGGCTTCATCCCCAAAACGTCCTCGAACCAAGTGATGCTGCAGGCGCTGCGGCTCGTTCTGTCGGGTGGCGTCTATCTGCCTCCTGCCGCGCTCGCGCACCAGGAAGGTGCGGAAACGGATTCGCTCGGCGGGTCCGGACCGGACACTAGCAGTGCGACCCGGGTGACTGCGCGCGAGCTCGGCTTGACGGGTCGGCAGGCGCAGGTACTGGCCCTGATCCTACAAGGCAAGCCGAACAAGGTGATCTGCCGCGAGCTGGGCTTGGCCGAGGGCACGGTCAAGATCCATGTCGCGGCGATCCTGCGCGCCCTGAATGTGAGCACCCGCACTCAGGCAGTGATCGAGGCGAGCCGCCTCGGCTTGCACCTCGAACCCCAGGCCGCCGCGACGGCGGCAGCTCAGCCGCGGCAATAGCCCAACGGAAGAAACCTCCCGGCGCCGCCGACCTGCGCGGCGCCGGGAACAAGGACGACCGCAGGGCCGCGAGGAGCGGGGTGCCCTGCGATCGGCGAGACAGCCGGTTTACCCGGTCAGCGCAGCGACGTTGGACACCGGCACAGCGCCCGGCCATGCCGCGTCCGAGACGCCCGCCCACAGCAGCAGGAGAACGATCGCCAAGAACCCGAGCGTGGCGCGCATTGCGGTGCCGATGCTGCGGTCCTCCTGCTCCTGCCAGCCGCATGGGGTGGCATCGCGAAAGCGACCGTCGGTCATCGTTGCGCGGCCTCGACAAGTCATGGTTGAGCGACTGTAGAAAACCCTCCGCTCGAATCTCAGACGATCGGCGAGTGGCGGGCAAGCGCTCCGAAGGCCTAGACCGATCGGTCTATCGGATCAAGGCCCAATGGTGAAACAGCGCGGAACCGGCGGTGCTGGCGCACGAATTGTGGAGAGCAACGCCTGCGAAACCGTCGAGGACAATGCTTATTCCCGGCCGCCGCTAGCTACGTCGCGTTCTGGCGCGGGGTCAGAGTCGAGGACTGAGTCCGAGCGCGCCGCGGTTGCGCGCAGGCGCTCCGGGCCCGGGGACTGGGGACCGATGCCGAAAGGCGTCGCGTCGTGGAGGAGGAAGCCACGCTTCCGAGGCATGCGGACGCGGTCGGATCCTTATTGCGGGCAGCGCCGGGCGCGACACCGCTCCGCTGGGACCGAAACTGCCGTCCGGCCCGGCACGCCTCTCGCCCCAGCCACCGGCCCGCAGCGCCCGCGCGGACGCCGGCCGGGCGGGAGCGGGCGTCAGCCGGCCAGCCGCGCGAGCGCGAGGACGATGCCGCCCGCGACCAGGCTCGCTGCGAACCCGCCGGCGAGCGCCTTTACCAGGACGATCGAGAAATCCGCGAGCACCACCCGCCCGAATCTCGCGGTGGCTTGAGGCTTGGTTGCATCCACTCCTGTCTCCTTCCGTCTCTGCAGCCCGTACCCCAGGGCCGCGACGGTATGCATTTGGGACGACTTTCGTGTCGGGGGCGGGTCGTCGGAGTGGAAGGCTAGCGCCGGATTCTGGCAAGAAAATGGCGACGCCCGCGCCGCGTGACGGATTGCCGCGCGCGGGGCGGTACTTTGGCAGCTCGTCAGTGCGACGCGCCCCGCGCCATTTGGAGCTCCTCGTATCGCGCGAGGAGGCGCTTGGCGTTGAGGTAGGTCGGCACCTCGACGAGGGCCCCGTCGATCTCGACGCGGTCGCGTCCCTCGGCCCGGGCGGCGTCGAAGGCCTCGACCACGCGTCGCGCCCGCGCGATCGCTTCGGCATCGGGCGTGAGCACCGCGTTGATCGGCGCGACGTGCGCGGGCAGCACCGCGCTCTTGGCCCGATAACCGAGCCTGCGGGCGAAGAGGGTGTCGGCGCGCGCACCGTCCACGTCGCTGAACGTATATGGCGCGTCGATCGCCATCACGCCAGCGGCCACGCACTCCACCAGGAACCTCTGTCGCACGTACGCAAGCTCGAGCCCGTCCGGCGCGCGCTCCGCGCCGAGGTCGGCCGCCATGTCCTCCGCGGCCACCATGCACGCCTTCACGCGCTTGCTCGCCCTCGCGATCGCCGCGATCGCCACGAGCCCGGCCGCCGTTTCGATGTTCGGCACGATCTCGGTGCTTCCGGTCGGGATCGTGAGGCGGCGTTCGTGATCGGTGATCGCGCGGTCGAGCTCCACGATCTGCTCCGGCGCCGCGGTCTTCGGAAGAAAGACGGCGGCGGGCCGCGCCTGCATCACCACCCCGAGGTCGTTGCGGCCCTCGGTCGCGAGGGGATTAACGCGCACGGCACCGACGACGCCCGACTTGCGGCACCTCTCGAGCAGCGCCAGGATCATCTCTCGCGCGCGCGGCCGCAGCGCCGGCGGCGTGAAATCCTCGAGATCGGGCACCAGTGCGTCGGGCCGCGCCTCCAGCGCGGCGCCCTGCGCGCCCGCGTCGGCGCCGGCGCAGAAGAGCCAGGTGCGGCGCAGGTGCGTGGGTCGGCGTTTAGCGGCGGAATACGGCATCCGTGGACTCCCCAGCAAAATCGGCCGCCGCAAGTAACGAAACAGCCGAGGTCGCACCCCTATCATAGGCGCGTCCACAGCCTACGACCATGAAAACCTCGGATGAGTTCGCTGCCCACGCGATCGAATTGCTCTCGAGTGCAGGGCGCGTGACCGCACGCCGCATGTTCGGCGGCTATGGAATTTATTGCGACGGCACGATGTTCGCGCTCATCGCCGACGATGTCCTCTATCTGAAAGTGGACGACGGGAACCGCGGCGAGCTCGAGCGCGCCGGCGCGGCGCCGTTCTTCTACGAAGCGAAGGGCAGGCGCACCGTGATGTCCTACTTCCGCGCACCGGACGAGGCGCTCGAGTCGCGCGAGCTCGCCGCGCCGTGGGCCCGCAGCGCCTATGCTGCCGCGCTGCGCGCGCGTTCCGCGAAGAGAGCGCCCGCACGGCTGAGGCGCAGGAAGTAAGCGGTGACCAGCGCGGCGGTCAGCACCATGCCGGCGATCGCCGCAAGCCAGAACCCCCGCGCCCCCAGCGGTGCGATCTCGGACCCGAGCGCCGCGAATCCGGTGATGCCGAGCACATAGCCGCCGCCCAGGGCGACACCCCATAGCGCGACCGCGTAAATGAGCATGGGCACGGCGGTGCGCTCGTACGCGCGCACGCCGTTGACCGCCACGACCTGCAACGCGTCGAACAGATGATAGACGCCGACGAGCGCGAGCAACCCGACCGCGATCGGCCGGACCTCCGGATCGGTGGTGTAGAGCGCGACGATCGGCCGTGCCGCGAGGAAGAGCGTTGCGCCGATGGCCGCGCCGCTGGCGAGCCCGAGCGCAATGCCGGCAAGTCCCATCGTCCGCGCGCGCCCGGGCGCCCCCGCGCCGAGCGCCTGGCCGACCAGGACGCCGGACGCGATGCCGATGGCAAGCGGAAGCATGAACGCGAGGGCCGCGAGGTTCGCCACGATCTGGTGCGCCCCCGACCAGAGCGCGCCGGACCGCGCGATGAACAGCGCCATGAAGGTGAAGGCGGTCACGTCCACGAAGAACGTCGCGCCGATCGGCACGCCGAGCGCGACGAGCTGCCACTGTGCGCGTGCGCGCGGCCACGACCAGCGCTCGAACACGTGATAGCGTCGGTAGTCGCGCTCGCGCCAGCACCATATCCACGCCGCGCAGCAGGTGAGCCACGCAATCACGGCCGTCGCGGCTGCACAGCCCGCGGCGCCGAGCACAGGGAGTCCGAGCTCGCCGTTCATCAACACCCAGTTGAGCGGGACCTTCAGCGCGAGTCCGGCGAGGTTGAACGCCATCACCGCGCGCGGGCGCGAGATCGCGGTCGAGAACCCTGCGAACACTCGAAAGAGCAGCGTGGTGGGCACCGCCCACGCGATCGCGTCGAGGTAGGCCGCGGTGCGCGCCTCGACGTCGGGCGCGAGGCGGCTCAGCGCGAAAAGCGGCTGCGGGTGCTTCAGCAGCACGATCGAGACGATCGCCAGCCACACGGCGAGCCACGCGCACTGGCGGACGCTCTCCCCGATCGCGGCGTGCCGCCCGGCGCCGTATGCCTGCGCGGCGATCGGCGTGAGCGCGAACAGCACGCTCATCAGCGTGATGAACAGGGTCGCGTAGATCGAGGCGCCGATGCCGACTGCGGCGAGGTCGAGCGTCCCGTAGCGGCCCGCCATCACCGTGTCGATCACGCCGTTCGCCATGACCGCGATCTGCGACACGTACACGGGCCAGGCGAGACGAACGATGTCGCGAAAGGCGTGGGGAGGCATTGGCCGGACGATGCAGCCGGGCGCACCGGTCCGGCGCGGGCGAAGGGCGCGATTGTACTCGCGCACACCCGTCCGCCCTCCCGCCGGCGCGACCGGCGTAAACTCGCCGTTCGGGGCGATGAGATGGAGGGTGCGTGGGAGTACGTCTGGCGGCGCGGCGCGTGCGGCTCGAGTGTCCGCGCTGCGCTCAATCCAGCGAGCATGAGCTGACCCGGCTCGAGCAGGACGGCTCGCTCAGCTGCGTGAGCTGCGGCGGGAGCTTTCCCGTCGATCCCGTCCGCCTCGCCCGGATGGCGCAGGACCTGCGCTCGGTCGATGCGCTGCTCGAGCGCTGGCGCGCTCCCCCGGAGCCCTAGAAGGTCAGCCCGGCGCGAGCGCCCCGAAGCGACGCCGCTCGCGCCGCTTTCTTGCGCCGGCCGCGGTCCCCGCCGCGCGCCATGCGGCGGATCGTCCGCTGCTTCTGGCGGCGCCTCTCGCGCCAGAGGCGCGCGGTCTTGAGCGGCATCCACACCCAGGCAGCGAATGCCAGCACAAAAGCGGTGGCGAACCACGGCCAATGCTCGCCGACGAAGCGTGCAAGCGCCCGTTGCAGGTAGGGTTCTGCCGCGTTCGGCGCCAGAATGTTCAACTCGGAGGCCGCGGCGTCGCCCGGCTGCGGCGGAAACGCCCTCGCACTCGCCACTTGCTGCAGCCAGGCAATCTGGCGGCTCTGTAGCTCGACCAGCTTTTGCAGTCCTTCGATGTTCTTCTCGAGCGCCGCGATGCGCTCGCGTGCTTCCGCGAACGCCAGATTAACTGCGGCAACGTCGTCCACGCTGCCGGAGCGCGTCCCGCCATCGGCACGGGACACCTTCAACCGGTCTCCCGGACCCGACCGCTCATGCGCCGGCTTCGCTGCGTCACGATGGGCTGCGACGGTCTGCCGCGCCTCCCCCGGCGCGACGGCCAGCACGACTGCCTCCTCGGGAACCGCGAGCACGCGCCCTGCCGGCAGTCGGTTCATGTTCGCTTTGAGGAACGCCCCTTCGTTAGCACGGTAGAACGCGACTAGCATCTGGTCGATCGTCGCGCCCGGCACCTTGTAAGCGTTCGCGATCGTCGCAAGTGTTTCGCCCAGTCGGACGTGGTGCCAACCCTCGGCCGCGGTCAGCGCAGTGGGTTCGCCCGGCAGGCCCAGGGGCTCGCTGGGCGCTGCGCCAGACCGTGACGGCGGGACGCCCGGCAGATCGGGCGCCGGACGCGCCTCGCGCGTCCGGCGCTCCTCTAGCAGGAACGGATATTCGCGCAGCGACTGTCGCGACGACGATGAGAGCTGCACGAGCAGGCTGAGGAACGGTTCCTCGACTGGCACCGCCGATGTCAGCACCACCACCGGCTTGCCCTTTTGCCCGCGCCCGATCGCCGCACGGAGCGCACCCAGGATCGCCGGGGGCTCCAGCCCAGCACGCCAGAACTCGTCCGGCGTCCCCAGCCGCGCGGCTAACGTCGTCGCCTCGCCGACGTGCGTGTCGACGATGTCGATCTCGGCGCGCAGCGCCTCCCCGACCCCGGAGCGCACCGTGAGCCGGCCGAGGTCCGCCGCCGCGACCACAACGGGCACGGCGAGCATGAGGGCGAGCACGCACAGAACGAGCCTGGAGATGGGCGTCTCCTATCGGGTTTGGGTGCACTGCTCCGTCCGCGGGGCGGCCCCGTTAGTATGCCACTTGCGTTGCGGAATGCGGGCGAATGCGGCCCGCTTCGGCTAGGTATCATCGCGACGGCCGCCATGGCGTCGCTGGCGTCAGATACTGTCACCCTTTCGACGTCGGGAGAGTCGGACGATGCGCAACCGGTTCGCGCGCCGCGAGGACCTCGGCCTCACGCGGGCCGAGTTCCGGGTCCTGAAGCGGCTCGATACGCCGCAGAAGATCCAGTCCTACCTCAACGACATCCCGCAGAACTTCGAGCCCGACGGCCAGACGGCGCTTTCGGTGCGCGAGGTGCTCCGCCAACGGCGCTCGCACTGCATCGAGGGCGCGATGGTGGCAGCGGCTGCGCTGTGGGTGCACGGCGAGCGGCCGCTGCTGCTCGACCTCTCGGCGGTGAACGACTACGACCACGTCGTCGCGCTGTTCCGGCGCAACGGGTGCTGGGGCGCGATCTCGAAGACCAACCACTACGCGCTGCGCTACCGCGACCCGGTCTATCGCACCTTGCGCGAGCTCGCGCTCAGCTACTTCCACGAGTATGCCAACCGGCGCGGGCACAAGACGCTGCGCCGCTACTCGCGGCCGCTCGACCTGCGGAGGGTCGACCCCGGGATCTGGGCGACGAACGGCAAGAACTGCTGGGAGGTCGCCGAGCGCCTCGAGGCGCTTCCGCACTACCCCCTGCTCACCGCGCGCCAGGTGCGCGCCCTGCGCCGGCGCGACGACGTCGAGCGCCGCGCCTACGACGTGCGCCACTACCCCCCGCCGCCGCGCGTGCGCCGCCGCTGGGCCGAGAAGGCGGCGCAGAAGCGCGCGTGGCGGGAGCGCAGGAAGCTCGCGCGATGATCCGCGTCGTCGACATCGACCACGTCGTTCTCCGCGTCGTCGACCTCGAGCGGATGATCGGCTTCTATCGCGACGTCCTCGGCTGCGCGCTTGAATGGCGCCGCGATGACCTCGGGCTGGTGCACATGCGCGCGGGCCGGGCGATGATCGATCTTGTCCCGGTGGACGGGAAGCTCGGCCGGCGGGGCGGCGCGCCGCCCGGCAAGGAAGGACGCAACATGGATCACGTGTGCCTGCGCGTCGCGCCGTTCGACCAGGCCGCGATCGTGGCCCATCTGCAGGCATGCGGCGTGCGGGTCGGCGAGATCCGCCCGCGCTTCGGGGCGGAAGGGGAAGGGATCTCGATCTACCTCTGGGATCCCGAGGACAACCTCGTGGAGCTGAAGGGCGCCGCGCAGGGCTGACGCTGCCGCGTTACTTCGCGGTGCCCCCCACCTGACGCTGCAGCGCCTCGATTTCGCGGTTCCGCGCGTCGATTCTCTCCTGCAGCTCGCGCATCGTGCGCTCCAGGTCCTTGACCCGGTCTTGTGCCGACGCGACGTCACGCTCGGTCGGGCCGGCGGACGCGCGGGGCCGCGCGACGACCTTCTCTTTCGGCTGGGCGGCGACTTTCTCTATCGGTTTCGCTGCGGGCTTCGGCTTCGCCGCGACTTTCGGCGCAGGCGGGGCTGACGGTGCTCCCGCTTGCAGCTCAGGGACCGGCGCGTCGGCCTTGGCGACCGACCGCTCGGGCGGATCGACGTTGAAGGAGTACTGCCGAACCATCCGCCCGCCGTTCCACGCGAGCTCGATGATCATGTTGACCGCGGGCCGCTCGAGAGGCACGGTGGATCTGAGCCGCACCATCGGGCGGCCGTCGCTGCCACGCTCAACCGCGGCGCGCACGACTTCGAGCGGGGGCGAGGGCGTGACGCCGAAGCGCTCGAAGACCCCGATCGGGACGATCTGCGCGGACAGGGAGTCGCTCGCCTCTGCGGGGACCGCGGTGATCTCGATCGCCGCGTCGAGCGGCTCGCGAAGCCGGGAGAGCAGTGCAAGCCGGCCGAGGTTCTGGGCCGGCGCCGCGAGCGGGGCGAGGACGAGCGCGGCGGCCGCGGCTGCGAGGGTAATGCGGAGAGCTCGACCCGCCCGACTCATGTCGAGGCGATTATTTCAGAACCCCCGCCCCCTGGTCACGAAAAAATGCACCAAACGCGGCAACCGCCCGGTCGACGTCGGCGGCGCCCACGTCGAGGTTCGCCTGCGTCAACGAGGGAAAGAAGAGCGCCGCCTCGAATCCGAAGAGCGCGGCCGCGCGCTCCTGCAAGCGGTTCACCGTCGGGTCGTCGCCGAACGCGTCGTCGCCGACGTCGGCCGCGACCATTGCGGCGCGCATCGCCGGCGAGGGCCTCGTCACGGTGTCGCTGCGCAGGTCGATCAACTCGGCCATTGCGGCTCCTTCCGCTCCAGCCTCGCTCGGCGGCAAGGGTACCGCATTACCTGCGAGCGGCTAACGCTTTCCGGTGACCTGAAAGAGCATGACGGCCGCCACGACCACGACCGCGCCGAGGATCTGCGTGGCGGTGAGGGCCTCGCCCAGGGCTGCCCAGGCGATCGCGGCGACGACCACCGGCTCGAGGTTGAGGACGATTGCCGTCTGCACAGGGCCGAGCAGTGGCAGGAGCAGGAACAGGCCGATGATCCCCGCGGCATAGAAAGCCGCGAGTCCGGCGAGCCCGAAAGCCCCCGCGCCGGTGTCCGGAATACTGACGTCCGCGCTCACGCCCGCGGCCGCAACGAAGAGCGCCGCCGCCGTCGCCAGCATGTAGAAGGTGCGCAGCGGCGCGCCTAGGCCGGGCGCGAGGCGCTGCGTCAGCACCACCGCCCCGGTGAACGTCAGCGACGCACCCAGCGCCGCCGCGACGCCGAGCGGATTCACCGGCTGCGCGCTCACGCCGAGCACCAGCGCGAGGCCGACGAACGCGGCGAGGAGCGTGGCGGCAAGGCGCCAGGAGAACCGCTCGTCGCCGAGCAGGATCGACGCGAGTCCAGTGAAGAACGGATAGGTGTAGAACACGAGCAGCGCGATCGTCACCGGCAGCAACGCGACGGCGACCTGAATCGTCACCGTCTGCGCGGCGATGAACAGGCCGAGCACGAGCGTGCCCTTGAACTCGCGCGGAAGTGGCAGTACGGCCGTGCCGCGCACTCGCAGCAGCGCGAGGAGCAGCGCCGCGGCGAGGAACGAGCGGACGGTCGCGGCCGTCAGCACGTTCACGCCGTTGGCGAACGCGAATCGGG
This sequence comes from Burkholderiales bacterium, assembly GCA_035456405.1. Lineage (GTDB taxonomy): Bacteria > Pseudomonadota > Gammaproteobacteria > Burkholderiales > SG8-39 > JAGVSZ01. The sequence continues at coordinate 114,711 of DATIDG010000015.1, forward strand.
CGCAGACGTGGCCGGCGCCGAGGATCACCGCGACGCCGAACAGGCCGAGGACAGGAAGGACGGCGCGGGAGCGGACGGACACGAAGCGCGGGGCGGCGGCGGAAGCGCGCGATTATTCGCGCCGGCCACGCGAAGTCAAGAGCACGGGCGCCGAGAACGCCCGCGGCTATGCCTTTGCGTCCTTGGGAATGAACCGCAGCGCGACGCCGTTGTTGCACCAGCGTTTGCCGGTCGGCCGCGGGCCGTCGTCGAAGACGTGCCCGTGGTGGCCGCCGCAGCGAACGCAGTGATACTCGGTGCGCGGCAGGATGAGCTTGTAGTCGGTCTTGGTCGCGAACACGCCGGGAATGGTGGTGAAGAAGCTCGGCCAGCCGGTGTGGCTCTCGTACTTCATTGCGGAGGTGAAGACCGGCAGCCCGCAGCCGGCGCACGCGAAGACGCCCGGACGCGCCTCGCTGTTGAGCGGGCTGGTGCCCGCGGCTTCCGTGCCTTCGTCCCGCAGGACGTAGAACTGCGCCCGGTCGAGGCGCTTGCGCCACTCGTCATTCGAGAGCTTGAGCGGCTCGGTGGGCGCCGGGACCACCGTCCCCGGCGCGAGCAGCTCGCGCCATCCCTGCTGCAGCGCTTCGACCGCCTTCATGTTGGGCGGAAGTGCCTTCTGCGCGCGCGCGGGCAGCGCCGCCGCGAGACCCGCCGCCAGGATGCCCTGCAATGCACCACGTCGCTTCATGGTCGTGCCTCCAGGTGTCGTGATCCTCTGACCGCATCGCGCAACGTGAATTCCGTTGCGGCGGGCGCCACGCAGCGAGTCCTGCGCGACCGCCCGGCAATGGCCGCGGGGCTAGAATGTCCGCAGGAGGGTGCAGCAGCGCCCGGACATTCTGGATGACGATCGACATGAGCACCAGCCAACCCGGCAAGCAGGCAGGCATCGACCTGGAGGAAGTGTCGCGGCTCGTCGCCGCGCTGGAGCGCGATCTCGAGAAGGTCCGCGCCGGCGCGGCAGACATCGACACCCTGCGGGGCGAGGTGGCGCAGCTCCGCGAGGCGCTCGCGTCCCCCGCGCCCGCCCCGGGCGCGGTCCACGAGGGGCTGCACGGCGTCCGCGCGCTGCTCCAGAAGGCCGAGGACGAGTTGCTCGCCGACGCGGACTACGTGACGCGCATCGGGCGGATGCTCGGCATGTAGCGCCGCGTTCAGGTGAGCGCCCGCAGCGCCGCGGCAACAACCGCGTCGCGATCCACCGCAAAGAACGCGCGCAGGCTCTTGCGCGTGTCGCTGCGCCCGAAGCCGTCGGTGCCGAGCCCGACGAACCGTCGGCCCTGCGGCACGAACGGGCGGACCAGATCCACGAGCGCACTCACATAGTCGCTCGCGGCAACGATCGGCCCCTCGGTCCCTGCGAGACACTGCGCCACCCAGCTCGGTCCTGCCTCGCCGCCGCGCGCCTCGCGTACCGCGGCGGACGGATCGCCGCTCACCATCAATCCGTTCCAGCGCAGCTCGGTCCAGCTGGTCACGCTCCACACGTCGGCGGCAATGCCGTGATCGCGCTCCAGCGCCTCCGCGGCCGCGAGCACCTCGTGCAGGATCGCTCCCGACCCGAGCAGTTGGACGCGTTTTCCCGCCTCCCGCCGCGGCGACGGCCGCAGCAGATACATCCCGCGGCGAATGTCTTCCTCCGCCCCTGCGGGCATTTCGGGATGGACGTAGTTTTCGTTCATCACCGTCACGTAGTAGAAAACGTCTTCCTGGTCCTCGACCATGCGCCGCATGCCGTCCTGGACGATCACGACGAGCTCGTGCTTGAAGGCCGGGTCGTAGGCGCGGCAGGTCGGGATGGTGGACGCGAGGAGATGGCTCGTGCCGTCCTGGTGCTGCAGGCCCTCGCCGGAGAGGGTGGTGCGCCCGGCCGTCGCGCCGAGCAGGAAGCCGCGCGCGCGCGAATCGGCCGCGGCCCACGCCAGGTCGCCGATGCGCTGGAAGCCGAACATCGAATAGAAGATGTAGAAGGGGAGCATCGGCGTGCCGTGCGCGCTGTAGCTCGTCGCGGCGGCGAGCCAGGAGGAGATCGCGCCGGCCTCGGTGATCCCCTCCTCGAGGATCTGGCCGTCCTTCGCCTCCTTGTAGTACAGCAGCTCGTCGCGATCCTCCGGCTCGTAGAGCTGCCCGACCGACGAGTAGATGCCGACCTGGCGGAACAGGTTCTGCATGCCGAACGTGCGCGCCTCGTCGGCGACGATCGGCACGATGTGCTTGCCGATGTCCGCATCGCGCAGGAGCTGGCCGAGCATCTGCACGAACACCATGGTGGTGGACTTCTCCCGGCCGTCGGCGCCGGCGAGAAGGCTTGCGAATGCGTGGAGCTTCGGCACCTGGAGGCGCGGCGCCGCCGCCGACCGTGCCGGCAAATAGCCGCCGAGCGCCTGGCGGCGCGCGTGCAGGTACCTCATCTCGGGCGAGTCCTCGGCCGGCCTGTGGAAGCGGAGACGCTCGACATCGTCGTCCGAGAGCGGCAGCGCGAAGCGGTCGCGGAAGCTCTTCAGCGCCTCGTCGTCGAGCTTCTTCTGCTGGTGGGTGGTCATCTTGCCCTGCCCCCAGTGGCCCATCCCGTAGCCCTTCTTGGTCTGCGCGAGGACGACCGTCGGCTGGCCGCGGTGCTTCGCCGCGGTGTGATACGCGGCGTAGATCTTCACCGGGTCGTGGCCGCCGCGGCGCAGCCGGTCGATGTCCTCGTCGGACATGTCGGCGACGAGCGCCTGCAGCTCGGGGTACTTGTTGAAGAAGTGCTCGCGGTTGAACCGGCCGTCGGTCGCGGCGTACTTCTGGAACTCGCCGTCCACCGTTTCGTGGAGCCGGCGCAGGATCACTTCGTCGTGATCGCGCGCGAAGAGCCGGTCCCAGTCCGAGCCCCAGAGGAGCTTGACGACGTTCCAGCCCGCCCCGGCGAAGAGCCCCTCGAGCTCCTGGATGATCGACCCGTTGCCGCGCACCGGGCCGTCGAGCCGCTGCAGGTTGCAGTTGACGACGAAGACGAGGTTGTCGAGCCCCTCGCGCGCCGCGAGCGACAGGCCGGCGAGCGATTCCGGTTCGTCCATCTCGCCGTCGCCGACGAAGCACCAGACCTTGCGGCCCGCGGTCGCGAGCAGCGCGCGGTTCTCGAGGTAGCGCATGAAGCGCGCCTGGTAGATGGCGTTGATCGCCCCGAGCCCCATCGAGCCGGTCGGGAACTGCCAGAAGCCGGGCATCAACCAGGGATGGCAGTACGAGGACAGACCGCCGCCGCCGACTTCGCGCCGGTAGCGGTCGAGGTTCGCCTCGGTGAGCCGTCCCTCGAGAAACGCGCGCGAGTACACGCCGGGCGCGGAGTGCGGCTGGACGTACACCAGGTCGCCGCTCTGGCCCGCGCGGAAGAAGTGGTTGAAGCCGACCTCGAAGAGGTCCGCGGCCGACGCGTAGCTCGAGATGTGGCCGCCGAGCTCGGCGTGCGCCCGGTTCGCGCGCACGACCATCGCGAGCGCATTCCAGCGGATGATCGACGCGAGTCGGTGCTCGATCTCCAGGTTGCCGGGGAACTGCGGCTGGTCCGCGAGCCCGATCGTGTTGCAGTAGGGCGTGTTGAGCACCGGCGGCATGCGGACGCGCTTCGCCCGCGCGCGGTCGAGGAGCCTGCGCAGCAGGAACGTCGCGCGCTCGGCGCCCTCGTTCTCGACCAGCGCGTCGAATGCATCGAGCCACTCGCGCGTCTCGGCCGGGTCGAGATCGGGCGCATCGACGCGCCAGTAGCCGGAGAACGGGGAATCGGAGAGGTCGGTCATGGCGGAACCCTCGGGCCAGTCGGGGGATGGTACCCGCCTTCGCCGAGCGGGAGGATTCGTCGGCGCCTCTGATGCCGGTCCCTACGTGCGGCGATGCCGCCGGTTGGCCCGGTGCTTGCGGCGATCGCGCGTGAGGCATATGGTGGGCGCTCAGCACACGGAGGCCGCCATGCGCGCGTTGTCGATCCTGCTCGCGGCCCTGCCGCTGTCCGCCCTCGGGCAGGGCGCCATCCCGCAGACGGCAATCCCCCAGACGGTCGTCCCGGGTGCGGGGGCGCCAGCGGGATCGGCCGGCTACGGGCCGACGGTCGTCGCGCCGGTGCAGGGCGGCGGGGGCGTGATCCTGACGCCCGGCTATCCGCCCGGCTACGTGGCCCCGATCGGTCCGGGGGGGACCGGCGCGATCATTGCACCCGGTTACTCGCCGACCTATGTCGTGCCGAGCCAAGGCGGCGGGACGGCGGTCATCACGCCTGGCCAGGGCACCACCGTCATCCGGCGCAACCCCACGGGCGGGACGACGATCGTCGGTCCCGATCAGCCCACCACGATCATCAACCCGATCCCCGGCGGCCGCGGCGGTGCCACGATCATCGGCCCTGCCGGCGCGCCGGGCTACGTCGTCCCGACGCCGCAGGGCACCTACGTCCAGCCTTCGGGCGAGACACCGCCGACCTACATCTACCGGCCCTGAGTTGTCGGCTCTCCGACGTGCCAGCCGGGATCGCGGCCGTGCACACTTGTTTACAGTTTGCCGCCTAGCGCCCCGCGGGATTCCTCGCCAGACTTCGAGACGGCCCCGGCCCGGCGACGCATCGGTCGAACGTGCTAGGACCAGGAGGCGATAGAAGCGCAGGAGCCGATGCAATAGAGTGGCCATCCGGCGGAGAAAAATCCGATGGCAACGAGACTCCGGATTGAAGGCGTGCGGCGATTCTGCTTTGGCGCCGCGCTGTGCGCGGCTGCGCTGTGGCCGGCCGGCGCTAGCGCGCAAGGCTTCAAGTTCGAGAAGGATCCCGGCGTCGAGCGGCAGGCCGCCGAAGCGGCGGCGCGTCAGGGCCGCGTCGCCGAGAACCTCTCCACGCCGTGCAAGCAGGCGATCAAGGACAAGAAGATCGCGGTCATCATCGGCGAGGAGCAGACGAACGGCGTCGTGCTCGCCCGTCAGGAAAACTACGGTCCGCACTTTCAGCTGATCAACGGCCGCCTGCAGGCGCTCGGGCTGCGCACCTACACGCCCGACGAGATCCGGAAGCAGATCGCTCAGGCCGAGATCGACGCGTACTTCAAGAACAACCCGGACGCCGCGCTTTCGGCATCCAAGCGCCTCGGCGCGAACTTCGTGCTGCGAGGACTGATCACCTCGCAGGCCACCTACAACACGATCGTCCGCGTCAACCAGGTGTCGGTCGGCATGGGTTTCACGCTGGCCGCTTCCGACGGCCGCACCGTCGCGAACGCGGCGGCGAACGCGGCTTCGTATGCCGGGCCGGACGTGCGCGCGATGGCGCTCACGCTGCTGAACGAGAACGCCGACGAAGTGGTTTCGAGGCTGTACAGCGAGTACTGCCGGAACGCCGAGATTGCGGCGCCGGCGAAGTCGAGGAAGTGAGCGCCGCGTTCGTGGGCGCTGGGCGGCAGCGGATGAACCTTTTTGCGGGGAGAACCCAGATGAACCTGGTCAAGCAAGGCATGTACATGGTAGCAATCCTGGGCTTCTGCGGTGCGGCAGGTGCGCAGCCGACCTTTCAGAGCGCCGCCCCGACCGCCGGCACAGCCACGTCGGAGAAGGCGAACGCCAGCGCCGACAAGGCGATGTACCAGGCGATCCAGTACACGAACGCCGCCAAGCAGGGTCCGGCGCTGGTGGTGATCCCGGGCGAGATCAAGAGCAGCAACGCAACCTTCACCCAGAAGTTCGGGCCGACCAACATCGCCGACTTCGCCGAGATCGAGCTGAGCCGCGCCAACTTCCAGGTGCTCGAGCGCACCAACCTCGGGGCGCTCCTCAACGAGTTCACGCTCGCGTACAACCTCGGCGACCCGAACAAGGCGCGCAACTACCTCGGCATGGGCAAGCTGCGCAGCACGAAGTACGTCGTGAAGTTCGACATCCTGAAGACCGAGCAGGTCGCCGCCGCGCAACAGGGCTTCGACGGCGCCGCGGTCGGGCGGGTGATCGGCATCCTCGGGGCGTTCAGCGGCTCGCGCGGCGGTGCGCAGGCCGGCGCGATCGGCGACACGGCGGTGGGCTCGGTCAAGACCGGCGATTCGACCGGCATCTGGATCATCGGCATGCGCTACAAGATCATGGACGCCGAGACGACCGAGCAGCTCGCGCAGGGCTACACGGAAGAGAAGATGGAGATCGGCGCGACCGGCACCTCCGTGATGGGCGTCTCGCAGTCGCAGCAGGGCGGCGTCGGCCTCGACACGATGGTGCAGCGCCTGGTGCAGAAGTCGGTGTGGGAGATCGACAACAAGTACAAGTAGCCGCATTCCGCACGGGCGCCAGGCATGAGCGGGATCGCAAAGCTCGGCAAGTACCAGATCCGCTGCGAGCTCGGCAAGGGCGCGATGGGGGTCGTGTACGAGGGCCACGACCCGATGATCGACCGGGTCGTCGCGCTCAAGACCATTCGCGCGGAGAACCTGCAGGGCGAGGACGCGCAGGAGCAGCTCGCGCGGTTCCGCCGCGAGGCGCAGGCGGCCGGGCGGCTCACCCATCCGAACATCGTCGGGATCTACGACTTCGGCGAGGACGCCGGCACGTACTTCATCGCGATGGAGTTCGTAAAGGGCCGCGAGCTGCAGAGCTACCTGGAGGCGAGCGAGCGGTTCGCGATGCACGACATCGTGCGCATCATGGGACAGCTCCTCGATGCGCTCGACTACTCGCACCGGCACGGCGTCGTCCACCGCGACATCAAGCCGTCGAACATCATCATCCTCGCTGACGGCACGGCGAAGGTCGCTGACTTCGGCATCGCCCGGGTCGAGTCCTCGAACCTCACTCAGGCGGGAATGGTGCTCGGCACGCCGAGCTACATGTCGCCCGAGCAGTTCATGGGCCAGACGGTGGACGGCCGCTCGGACCTCTTCTCGGCGGGCGTGATCCTCTACCAGCTGCTGACCGGCGAGAAGCCGTTCACCGGCTCGGTCACGACGATCATGCACAAGGTGCTCCAGGAAGATCCGCTGCCGCCGTCGAAGCTGAACGTGCAGGTGCCGCGCGGGTTGGATGCGGTGATCCGCAAGGCGCTCGCCAAGCGCCCCGACGAGCGCTACCGGACCGCGCGCGAGTTCCTGGACGCGATCCGACAGGCGGCCGCCGCAGCCGCCGCCGAGCCGACGATGATCAACCTCGATGCGACCCTCGCGCCGGGGCAGGCGACCGTCGTGCAGAAGCCTGTGCCGGCCGGAGCGACGGAGCGAACGCAGCGGACGCAGAAGATCGCGCCGGCGCCCGCCGCCGCGCCGCCGCCCGCGCGCAAGTCGCAGGTGCCGGCGATGGTGCTGCTCGGCGCGGTCCTGGTGATCGGTGCCGCAGCCGCCGCCGGCTGGTTCGTCCTGAATCGCGCGGAGGACACCGCCGCTAACACTGCGTCGCAACCCAGTGCCCCGGTAACGCCCGCGCCGGCCGCGACGCCCGCAGTGGCGGCCGCGCCCGCGCCGGCACCGGTTCCGGTGGCGAAGCCCGTGCTCCAGACCGCGCCAGGCACGATCCTCGTCAGTGCGCTCGGCCTCGCCGACCCGTCCGATCCGAGATATCAGGGCAACCAGGCGACGCTCGCCGCCGACCTGCGCGCCGATTCGCACGCGCAGGCGGTCGAAAAGACAATCGGGCTGTACCTGCAGCAGCCCTCGCTCTCGCAGCATTACGACCGGCTGCGCGAGAAGCTGCTCGCGCGCAGCGGCGACTACATCTCCACCGTGATCCGGGAGTCGGAGCCGAAGGTCGGCAAGGACGGACTCGCGTACGTCACCACGCAGGCCGTGGTCAAGACGCGCGAAGTGCAGAAGTCGCTGAACGAGATGTCGCGCGACGACCGCATCACCTTCATCCGCAACAACGGCGATCCGACGGTTGCCGTGCGGGTCGCCACGCGCGACGCGGACCGCGCCGATGCGCCGCCGCAGGTCTCGACGATCGCTGAAAACCTGCTCAAGGAACGCATCAAATCGTTCGGCTTCCGCACCTGGTCGGAGGAGGGCGGCGACAAGAACGCGGACTTCCTCGTCTCGGGCGAAGCCCGCATCAAGCGGCTCTCCGCCAGACTGCAGGCGTCCGGACTCACCATCACTAAGTACACCCTGACGTCGTGGACGGTGAAGGCCACGGATCGCGCCACGGGCGAGGAGATCTACTTCAACAACACGCTGCCCAAGGGCGTGGGCAGCTGGGCGAGCGAGGAGGAAGCGCTCGCGGCGATCGGCGGAAAGATCGCCGACGAGTTCAATCGCGACTTCTTCCTGCAGCACTTCGGCATGACCGGCCAGCGGGTCGTGCTGAAGGTGACCGGGCTCGACGATCCGGGCTCGGCCGATCTGCTGGATCGCGAGCTGATCGGTCTGGCGGCCGTGGTGTCGAGCTCGCCGCTCCCCGGCGCGTCGCCGCGCGCCTATGACGTCGTGCTCGCGGGCAACGGCTCGCCGCAGGAGATCGTCGCGAACGCGATTCTCAAGCCGCTCAACACGAAACTCGGGACGAGCTGCTTCGCGCTGGTCGCGAGCGTCGGCGACGAAGTGAACGTGACGCTTGCCCCGACCTGCGACAAGTCGGTGCTGAGCCGGCTCGAGACCGCGCCGCCCGCCGGTCTTTACGCGGCACCGCAGTCGCGGCAGCGCTCGGTGGTCAAGAATCCCGAGACGCTGAAGAAGATCCTGATCTAGTCGGCTTTCGGCCGGTACTCGCAGACGAACGTCACCAGCTCGGCGCCCGGGTCGGACGCGGAGTGTCCGAAGCTCAGCGTGCCGCGGCCGCGGAGCATCGCCTGGTCGCGCCGCAGGACCGTCTCGAAGTCGCCCTCGATCGTGATGTACGTCCCGTTCGTGCTCAGGTCGACGTAGTAGTACTTGTCGCCGCGGCGTTCGATGCGTCCGTGCAGCCGCGAGGCCATCTTGTCGATGATCGGGATGTGGTGCGACATGTCCCGGCCGATCAGCACCGTCGCCAGACCTTCGTCCATCACGAGCGTCTCGGAGGCGTGCGCGAGGCGCAGCACCGGCTCGGTCGATACCTGGGCGCGGTTCGCGGGGAGCATCGTCAGGTCTTCGCCGGTCTGCCAGAGGACCTCGCACACCTTGACTTCCGACTGCTTGCCCTTCACCGCTAGCGCCGCCACCTCGCGGGTGCTCTCGCGCAGGAGATTCGAGAGGCTCGCCACGGTCGCGGCGGTGGTGATGATCTGGCCGCTCTTGGCGAGGCCGGCCATGCGGGCCGCGGTATTCACTGCGTCGCCGAAGTAGTCGCCGCTCTCCTCGATCGCCGGGCCGAAATGGAACCCGACCCGGATCGCGAGGCGCGCGTCGCCGAAGGTCGGCAGCACGGCGACGCAGGTCTGCATGTCGCTCGCTGCCTGCAGCGCGGAGTCGGCGTCGCGGAACACCGCCATCACCTCGTCGCCGATCGTCTTCACCACGCGCCCGTGGTAGGTCGCGACCGCACGGCGCAGCAGGTCGAGCACCTGGTCGACCGCCTTGAGCGCCTGGCGATCGCCGAGCCGCTCGTAGAGCGTCGTGCTGCCGCTCACGTCGGCGAAGAGAATCGCCACGGGGCGCGAGGCTGCGGTCATGCCGCGGTCGGTTGTTCGGTCACGATCGCGACTATAGGGCAGCCAGCGTCCTTCCGCCCGTCGCTCCCCGGCTCTAGAAGCCGAGCGATGCCGTCTCGCCCTGCACTGCGAAGAACCGGCGCGTGAAGTCGATCGCGGCGGCTTCGTCGAAGCGCCGACAGGTATACAGGATCGCGGAGAAGAAGCGCGCCGACGACCAGACGTACAGCGAGATGCCGGAGTCGATGAGCGGCAGGAAAGCGTCGAAACCCTGGTTCGCGCGCTTCCCTTCTCCGTCCGGAGAGAAGATGGACGCGGCGCCGTACGCACGCAGGCCCAGGTGCGCAGCGACGCCGTGGAGATAGCGGTCGACCGCGGCGCGGTCCACCTCGATCGTGTAGAAGCCCTCGACCAGCAGGCGCTGGCGGGTGATGTGGGGCGCGAGGTCTTTCATCACCTGCGCCCGCACGCCTTAGGCGGCGACCGCGGCCTTGGGCTTCTTCAGCTTCTGCTGCGCGGCCTTCTGGTGCATCTGCGCGTACGCGCTGTGCGCGGCCGCCTCGGCATCGCCGACGTGCACCGGGTAGCCCATGTCGGAGAGCACCGAGCCGAGGGCGGACAGGCAGAGCATCACGTTGTCCGGGCGGCACGAGTAACCCATGATGCCGAAACGCCACACCTTCCCCGCAAGCGGTCCGAGGCCTGCGCCGATCTCGAGGCTGAACTCGTTGAGCAGGCGCTTGCGCACCTCGGCCTCGTTCACGCCCTCGGGGCAGCGCACCGCGTTCATCTGCGGGATCTGGTACTGCTCCTTCACCAGGAACTGGAGGCCCATCGCCTCCAGTCCGGCCTTCAGCGCGATGTGGTGACGGTGATGCCGCGCCCAGCAGTTCTCCAGACCCTCCTCGCGGATCAGCAGCAGCGCCTCGTGCAGCGCGAAGAGGGAGTTGGTCGGCGCGGTGTGGTGATACGTGCGAGTGGTCGCGCCCCAGTATCCGAGGAGCAGATTCATGTCCATGAACCAGCTGTGGATCTTGTCCTTGCGGCTCTTGACGTAGTCGACGACGCGCTCGGAGAAGGACACCGGCGAGAGTCCTGGCGTGCACGACAGGCACTTCTGGCTGGCGGAGTAGATCGCGTCGATGGCCCACTCGTCGACGAGCACCGGGCAGCCGCCGAGCGAGGTCACCGCGTCGACGATCGCGAGCGCGTCGTGCTTGTGCACGAGCGCGACCAGCGCCTGCGCGTCGGACAGCGCGCCGGTCGAGGTCTCGGCGTGCACGAACGCGACGAGGCGCACGTCGCGGTTCTTCTTCAGCGCGTCCTCGACCTTCTGCGGGTCGACCGGCTCGCCCCACTCGTGCTCGACGACGATCGGCGTCCCGCCGCAGCGCTCGACGTTCTCGATCATCCGTCCGCCGAACACGCCGTTGCGCGCGACGATAACCTTGTCGCCGGGGCGCACCAGGTTGACGAAGCAATACTCCATCCCGACCGAGCCCGGCCCCGACACGGGGAACGTGAGCGGGTTCTTCGTCTGGTAGACATAGCGCAGGAGCGACTTCAGCTCCTCCATCATCTCGACGAAGACCGGGTCGAGATAGCCGATAGCCGGCTGGCTCATCGTGGTGAGGACGCGCGGGTGGATCTCGGTCGGGCCCGGGCCCATGAGCGTCCGCTGCGGGGGATGGAACGACGAGATGCGCTTCGCTGGGGCGTACTGGCTCATTATGTCGCGTCCTGGGATGGATGATCCGAAGGGGAAATCGTCGTCGCCGCGCGACTTCACCCGGATGGGTTTGGCCGCGTAGGCCTCGTTGAGGATGTCGGTCGCCGCGACCTGGCCGCCGGTGAGGTGCTCGACCTCGACCGCCCAGCGCGACGGGATGTAACCGGACTTGACCCAGTTGCTGACCACCGCGCGGTCGAGCTTCATCCGGCGGGCGACCTCGGCCTGGCTGCCGAAGATCGAGACGAGGCGCTCCGCACAGGTCATGGCGCCGAGATTGCCATGTCAAACACGGTTTGACAAGACCAGAGCGGCGTTCTTGCTATGACGAACTGCCGACAGCCCGATGGGGGCTCGTGAAATCCTCTTGCGGATCAATCGGCTTGTCGTCATTGGACGAGGCGGTACCCGTCGCCGCCAGGGCGTCGAAGTCGAAGAGCGCCCGGTCTAGGAGGTGCGACGGCGTGACCCGGGTAAGCGCATTGAAGATCGACTCGATCCGCCCCGGGAACCGCTTCTCCCACTCGCGCAGCATCGCCTTCGCCTGCGCACGCCGCAGGGTCTCCTGCGAGCCGCAGAGGTTGCACGGAATGATCGGAAACCGCCGCGCTTCGGCCCATGCGGCGAGATCGGCTTCCGCGACGTACGCGAGCGGACGGATCACGACGTGGTGGCCGTCGTCGGAGACGAGCTTCGGCGGCATCGCCTTGAGCTTGCCGCCGAAGAAGAGGTTGAGGAAGAACGTCTCGAGGATGTCGTCGCGGTGGTGGCCGAGCGCGATCTTCGTCGCCCCGAGCTCCTTCGCGACGCGGTAGAGCACGCCGCGCCGCAGCCGCGAGCATAGCCCGCACATCGTGCGTCCCTCGGGCACGACGCGCTTCACGACCGAGTACGTGTCCTGCTGCTCGATGCGGAAGGGAATGCCGAGCCGCCCGAGGTACTCCGGCAGCACGCGCTCGGGATACCCTGGATGCCGTTGATCGAGGTTGACCGCGACGATCTCGAAATCGAGCGGCGCCGCGCCGCGGAGCTTCAGCAGGATATGGAGAAGTCCGTAGCTGTCCTTGCCGCCCGAGAGACAGACCATCACGCGGTCGCCGGCGCGGATCATGTCGAAGTCGGCAATCGCCTGGCCGGCGAGACGGCGCAGCCGCTTCTCGAGCTTGTTCGTCTCGAATGCGGCCTTGCGGACCTGCCGGGCGGTGGGGGCGTTCATCGGGCGGTTCGGGTGTCGAAGCCGCGGATTATCTCATCGCGACGCCCCGCGGCGGTGCGATTAGACTCCGACTGGAATGCCGCAGCGTCTCGTCGCCATCCTGGTGCTCGCAAGTCTCGTCGCGGCATGCGCGACGAAGCTCCCCGACCGCGGCCCACCGCCGCTCACGGCCTCGCCGGACGTCGCGCCGAATTTCGTGGTGCCGACGATCCGGGAGCGGATGGTATTCCTCGCCCGTCAAGAGTGGGCTCTCTTCGGGCAGCCGGTCGCGGTCCGCGACGGCAACGGCGAACTCGCACTCGAATTCCCGCCGGACACCCTAGCGACCCACGAGGTGCAGGCTCCCAGCCTCTCGCGTGTGCTGCTCTACTGGTACGCGGTCACGCGCGAGCCGATCGTCGGCATCCAGGGCGAACTGCGCCCGTGGTCGGCGGCGTTCATCTCGTGGCTTGCGCGCGGCGCCGGCCTGACCGCCGACGAGTTTCCACCCACGGTCGCGCACTGGGAGTACATGGCGACCTTCCTCGACAGTGACAACGCCGCGCGCTTCGTGGCGCGCGATCCGCGCGCCTATGCCCCGCGCATGGGTGATCTCGTCTGTGCGTCCCGCAGCGCTGACGTGCGCGAATTCGCCGCGCTGCGGCGCGGACCGTATCACTGCGATCTCGTCATCGCGTCCGGTGCCGGGGCTATAGAGGTCATCGGCGGCAATGTCGGCGACGCCGTTGCGCTCGCGCGGCTCGAGGTTGACGGGCGCGGCGTTCTGATGCCGCGCTCCGGGTTGCCGTGGGTCGCCGTGCTCGAGCAGCGTGACACGCGCTGAGGCGTCGGTTCAGAGGTTCACGCTCCGCCCGCCGTCCACGGCAATGATCTGCCCGGTCACGTAGGGCGCATCGGCCACGAGGTAGTGCACCGCCGCGGCGATGTCCTCCGGCTCGCCGGCGCGCTTCAGCAGCGTGTGCGAGATCACGCGTTGGCGCGCGAGCTCGTCGAACGAGTCGTCCTCGGGCCAGAGCACCGGTCCCGGCGCGACGCCGTTGACCCGCACCTCCGGCCCCAGCTCGCGCGCGAGCGAGCGGGTGAGCGCCGCGAGACCTGCCTTCGCGACGCTGTAGACCACGTAGTTCTTCAGCGGCCGGTCGGCGTGGATGTCGGTGATGTTCACGATGCAGCCGCCGGTTTTCCTGAGATGCGGCGCGGCGGCCTGTGCGAGGAACAGCGGCGCCTTCAGATTGGTGCCGACGAGATTGTCCCAGTCGGACACCTTGATCTCGCCGAGCGGAGTCGGGTGGAAGCTCGAGGCGTTGTTCACCAGGACGTCGAGCCGCCCGTAGCGCGTGACCGCGGTGCGCACCAGCTCGGGCAGCTCCGCCGAATTCAGCAGGTTCGCCTGCACCGCGGCGGCCGAGCTCGCGCGCGCCGCATTCAACGCCGCGAGCAGCTGCTGCGCCTCGGGCTTGGCGGAGTGGTAGTGGAGCACGACGGTCGCACCCGCGGCGTGCAAACGGCGCGAGATCGCCGCACCGACGCGCTTCGCGCCGCCGGTGACCAGCACGACCTTGCCGGTGAGCGCTTCCTGGGCCATGAGATGCCCCCGACGCGCGGGGGCAGGACGATGAGATTGCGCATTCTAGCGGATGCGCGCACCATGACCGCCCGCCGCCGCATGCCGCCAGCATGAGCGACCTGCCCCGCCCCTCCCCCGCAGCCGCCGCGCACAGCGAGCGCGTGGTCGCCAGCATCCGCGCCGAGATCGAGTGCGCGGGCGGCTGGATCGGCTTCGCGCGCTACATGGAGCTTGCGCTGTACGCGCCCGCGCTCGGCTACTACATGGCCGGCGCGCGCAAGCTCGGGGCGGACGGCGACTTCGTCACCGCGCCGGAGCTCGCGCCGCTATACGGCCACACGCTCGCACGCCAGGTGGCGCAGGGGCTCGCGGCCGTCGGGGGCGAGGTGCTCGAGATCGGCGCAGGCAGCGGCGCGCTCGCGGCGTCGCTGCTCGAGGAGCTGGGAAGACTGGAGCGCCTGCCGGAGAAGTACCTGATCCTCGAGCTCTCGCCCGAGCTGCGCGAGCGCAGCCGCGACACGCTGGCCGCGCGCGTGCCGCATCTCCTGGAGCGCGTGGCATGGCTGAACGTCCTGCCCCCCGCATTCACCGGCGTCGTCGTCGGAAACGAGGTGCTGGACGCGATGCCGGTGAGCGTCGTGCGCACGCGCGCCGGGGCAATCGAGGAATCGGGCGTCGCCGTCGCGCGCGGCAATGCGCCGTTCGAGTGGGCGGGCCGTCCGGCCGCGGGCGAGGTCGCCGGCGCCGCACGGGCGCTTGCGCTGCCCGACGGGTACCGGACGGAAATCGGGCTGGTGGCGCGCGGGTTCGTGTCGAGCGTCGCGAACATGCTCGAGCGCGGCGTCGCGCTCTTCGTCGACTACGGATTCCCCCGGGCCGAGTACTACCACCCCCAGCGCCGCGAAGGAACGTTGATGTGTCACTACCGCCACCGCGCGCACGGCGACCCGTTCTTCCTTCCCGGTCTCCAGGACATCACTGCGCACGTCGACTTTACGGCGATGGCGGAGGCGGCGCACGGCGCCGGCGCCGACGTGCTCGGCTACGCGACGCAGGCGCAGTTCCTTATCAACTGCGGGCTGACGGAAGTGATGCAGCGCGCCTCGCCGGAGGACGCGAAGGCCTACCTCCCGCTGGCTGCGGCCGCAAACAGGCTGACCAGCCCGGCCGAGATGGGCGAGCTCTTCAAGGCGCTTGCGTTCGGGCGCGGCGTCGACGCGGAACTCATCGGCTTCCGTGCCGGCGACCGTCGGCACACGCTCTAAGGCGCAAAGCGGCCACAGAGAACAACAAGTCAGCGCCGTTCTCTGTGATCTCTGTGCCCTCTGTGGCTGCCTAGCTGATCGTAGCGAACAAGTTGTTCAACGCCTCGGCGAGCGTCGGGTGCGCAAAGATCGCCTCCCGCAGCGTGGGGTACGGCAGCTTGCCCATCATCGCGATCTGCAGCATGGACATGATCTCGCCGCCCTCGATGCCGAGGACGGTGCACCCGAGGATCTCGCGCGTGTCCGCATTGACGATCGCCTTCATGAAGCCGCGCGTCTCGCCCATTTCGATCGCGCGCGCGACGCTCGTCATCGGGAGCTTGGCCACCCGGTAGTTCAGGCCGCGCTTTTTCGCCTCGGTCTCGTTCAGCCCGACCGTGGCGAGCTGCGGGTCGATGAACATCGTGTTCGGCACGTAGCGGCCGTCGATCGTGGCATTGCCGCCATCGAGCCAGTTCGCGCGCAGCACCCGATAGTCGTCGTACGAGATGTGCGTGAATGCCGGGCCGCCCTTCACGTCGCCGATCGCGTAGATGCCCGGCACGGCTGTTTCGAGGCGGTTGTTCACGGGGATGAAGCCCGCCTTGTCGGTGCCGACACCCGCCGCGTGCAAGTTCAGCCGGTCGGAGTTTGGCGCGCGCCCGATCGCGACGAGGAGGTGGCTCCCGGCGATCTCGCGCGCGCCCTCCGGCGTCTCCACCTGGATCCTCAGGCCGCCGCGTCCCTCGACGCGCAGCGTGTTCGCGTTCTTGACGATCCCGATCCCGTCCTCGGCGAGGATCTTCTCGACTTCCGCCGACACGTCGGGATCCTCGCGGGGGATCAGGCGGTCGTCGCGGGTAATGACCGTCACGCGCGCCCCGAAACGCCGGAACATCTGGCTGAACTCGAGCCCGATGTAGCCGCCGCCGAGCACCACGAGGTGCACCGGCAGGACCTGCAGTTCCATGATGCTCGAGGAGTCGAGCCAGTCGACGTCGGCGAGCCCCGGAATGGCCGGCACGGCCGGGCGGCCGCCGGTGTTGATCACGATCCGGTCGGCGGTGAGGCGGCGCTCGCCGCCTGCGTTGAGCGCCACGCACACCGTGCGCGCGTCGACGAAGCTGCCTTCGCCGAACATCAGGTCGATCGCCGGCACGCTCTCGAGCCCGCGCTGGCCGCCGCCCCGGAACTGCTCGACGATGCCCTGCTTGCGCCGCCACACCTCGGCGAGGTCGACGCGCGGCGCGCCCGCGTGCACGCCGTAGTCGGCGGCACGCCGCGCGAGATACGCGACGCGCGCCGACGCGACCATGGTCTTGGTCGGCGTGCAGCCGACGTTGATGCAGGTGCCGCCGACGTGCTGGCGCTCCACGACCGCGGTCTTGCGGCCCGCGCGACCGAGCGCGAGCGCGAGCGGCTTGCCGGACTGGCCGGTGCCGATGATGATCGTGTCGAACTTCTCAGCGGTATTTCCGGAGCTCATGGGAACCTCGTCTTCCTGGGCCGATGCCGGATTAGCGCAAGGACCTGCTCTGCGGTATTGCGCCCGAAGCGTTGGTCGCGGGCGGTCCGCGGGACTTACACGGGAGGGCGGGCGCTTCTCGCCGCTATAATCGACCGCGCCGTGCTCCGACTCATCCTCGCCTTGGTCGCAGGCCTGATTGTGCTCGCTGGCGTCGCCGCCGCGAACCCGCTGGCCGACTACGACCGGAGCGTGGACGAAGCGCGCAAGCGCTGGGCGGAAAGCCCGCACGGACCGATGCTGGAGCGCATCCTGCCGCCGACGTTCGCGCCCGCCCAGCTGCCTCAACCCGAGTCACGCGGCGCGGGGCTGGTGGTGCAGTACTGCGTGCAGTGCCACAGCCTTCCCAACCCGGCCATGCACCATGCCGCGAAGTGGCCCGGAATCGTCGACCGCATGGTCGTGCGAATGCGAGGCCGCGGGAACATGGGCGACCTGATGAAGGACATGATGGCCGGTGTGCAGGCGCCGACTGACGAGGAAACGAAGGTCCTGCTCGCCTACCTCCGGAAGAACAGCCAGCGTCCGCTCGACCCCAGGGAGTATCCGGAAGTGGAAAGCCCCGCCGCGCAGTCGTTCCGGCTGGCGTGCCAGCAGTGCCATGTGCTCCCCGACCCGAAGCGGCACACCGCAAGACAGTGGCCTGCGGTGGTGGAGCGCATGCAGCAGCACATGCTCTGGATGAACCGCGTGGTCGGCAACCAGCGCAACCCTTACGAGCCGCAGCTGCGCACCGACGAGATCATCCGGTTCTTGCAGCGTTACGCCCGCAAAGGCTGACGCAGGGGGTCCCGCTCAGCGCAACTGGTCCCCCAGCCAACCGATGACGCGATCGGCCGCGCGCTGCCAGCCGGTCTCGAGCATGACCGCGTGCCCCAGCTCGTCGAGCACTTCGGTCTTCACCCCGATCGCGGCGAAGCCCGCCTGCGACTGCGCAAGCGGAAAGAGGGCGTCCCGCTCGGCGAGCAGCGCGATGAGCGGCGGCCGGTTCATCAGCCACGCCACCGGCAGGTTGAGGACCGTCATGTCCCAGATCGCGCGCTGCGACTCGCGCTGGAAGCGGCCGTAGTACGCCAGCAGTCGTTCGGCGGGGAGCGGCCCGCCGAACAGCGCCTGCTGCAACGCTTCGAGCGAGGCTTCGCCGCGCGTCATCATGCCGTTCAGTTCCGTGAACAGGCCGGGGCGCCCGAGCGCAAGCGCGAGCGAGGCCGGGAACAGTCCCTGTGGCGGCACCGGCGTGAGCAGCGCGGCGGCCGGCACTGTCTCGCGCTCGAGATACTTCATGATCACCATCGCGCCCATGGAGTGCCCCACGAGCGCCGGCGCGGCGTCGAGCCCGTCGATGGTCTCGGCGAGGTCGTCCACGTAATCGGCGAGGCTCGCCCACGCGAGCGCCTCGCGACCGGCGCTCCCGCCGTGCCCACGCAGGCTCACCGCATAAGCGGGGAACCCGTGCGCAGCGAAGTGCGACAGGAAATGCTCTGCCCAGGTCCAGGCCGCGGCGTAGGCGCCGTGCACGAACAGTACCGGCGGGAGCGGCGACTCGATCTGCGGCCGGCACTCGAGGACCTCGAGGCGGGCCGAGAGTGTGGAGCGCAAGACGTCCGCCATCGCCGTCCCGCCGTCAGCCCGGCACCTTCATGCCGCGCTGAACGGCCGAACGCTGCGAGATCCGGTCGAACCAGCGCTTGACGTTTGTGAACGCGCCGAGGTCGGTCTTGTGCCACTCGTACCGCGCGACCCACGGATAGGTGGCGATGTCGGCGATCGTATACTCGTCGCCCGCGAGGTACGCGGCCTCGCCGAGCCGCTTGTCGAGCACGCCGTAGAGCCGGTCCTTCTCCTTCACGTAACGCTCGATCGCGTACGGCACCTCGACCTTGGCGGCGCGTAGGAAGTGGTGCACCTGGCCGAAGAACGGGCCGATGCCGCCCATCTGGAACATGAGCCACTGGAGCGCGACGTACTTCCCGCTGGTCGAGGCGGGCAGGAACTTTCCGGTTTTGCCGGAGAGATAGATCAGGATCGCGCCGGATTCAAACAGGGGGAACGGCTTGCCCTCGGGTCCCTCGGAGTCGACGATCGCCGGGATCTTGCTGTTCGGGTCGATCGCCACGAACTCCGGCTTGAACTGGTCGCCCTTGCCGATGTCGATCGGGTGGACGTTGTACGCGAGGCCGCACTCCTCCAGCATGATGGATACCTTGCGGCCGTTGGGTGTGCCCCACGTGTAAAGGTCGATCACGAACTCGTCTCCCTGGTCTGCGACGGGCGGGGGCCAGGCGCGGCGCGCGAAGTGTACACTCGACCGGAGCGCGTAAAGAAGGAACTGCGCCGTGCTGAAGTGGCTGTTGACGCTCCTGGTCGCCCTCGTCGTGCTGACCGCGGTCTCGCCGTGGCTCGGGCGCAGGCTCGGGCTCGGTCGCCTGCCGGGCGACCTGATGGTGCGGGTGAGGGGGCGCGACTATTACGTGCCTTTCACCACGACGATCCTTCTTTCGCTCGCGCTCACGGCGCTGTCGCGGCTGCTGTAGCGAAAGCGATGCGGCGGGCGCTTGCGCTTCTCGCGGCCGCGCTCGCGGCCGTCGTTGCACTCGCAGTGGGAGGCTGGGCCATGGGACTCTTCGCAGGGAAACCGCCATCGAACCTCGGCGTCAAGGAAGGGAGGCTCGCGCCTTGCCCCCGTTCGCCCAACTGCGTCGCGAGCCAGGGCGAACCGGCCGATGCGACCCACTACATCGCACCGATCGCGTTCAAGGGTGACGGCGGGGCGGCGTGGCGCGCGCTGCGCGAAACGGTCGCCGCATCGGAGCGGGTGAAGATCGTGAACGAGCGCGACGGCTATCTGCGCGCGGAGTTCGCGACGAAGCTCGTCGGGTTCGTCGACGACGTGGAGTTCCTCCTCGACGCGCCGGCGCGCGTAATTCACGTGCGGTCGGCGTCGCGCCTCGGGTATCGCGATTTCGGCGTGAACCGCGCGCGCATCGAGGCGCTGCGCACGCGGCTCGCGGCGCGCACCGCCTAGCGAAGGTCCGGGAGAGGGCCACAGCGCAGCTGGACGAGCGTGGACAACAACGCCTCACGTCGTCGTTCGGCCGAAAGGCCTTCTCAGAACCTACCCAGCATTCGTCACGTCCTCGGCGGCTTGCCGCGGGCCGCGCGGCGGCCGTCGAACCAGGACTTCAGCTCCTCCCAGGTGAGCCGCCCGTCGCGATCGCGGTCGATCTGATCGAATTTGGTCGCGAGCCGCGGCAGGCTGCGCTCGCACTCGGCGCGGCTGAGCGAGCCGTCGCTGTCGGTGTCGGCGCGCCGGAAATGCTCGGCGAAACCGCTCTCAGTCGCGGCGGCCCGGCTACGGGACTTGCCCGCCTGCAGGTACGCCGTCAGTTCTTCCCGCGACACGCTGCCGTCGCGATTGCGGTCGATCCGGTCGAACTCGGGCGTGAGCCTCGGCACGGCGCGCTGCACCTCGGCGCGCGACAGCGCGCCGCTGCCGTCCGCGTCCGCCGCGGCGAAGCGGTCGGTCGCCGCCGCGGGCAAAGCGGTTGCGGCTAGCAGAAGGAGCGAAGCGCGCATGGGCATGCGCGGGAAACGTCGGGCGCGGCCGGCCGGTTGATTGCGCACTAGCGCGGCGCCCGCAGCCTGCGCTCCAGCGACAGGAGCTTGTCGCGGATCGCCGCCCCGATCCAGATCTGCGGGCTCGATGGCGCGAGGCGCTCGGTGCGCTCGCGCTCGGTGACGGCGCGCCGTGCCGCCTCGAACGCTTCGTCGAGCGAGAACGTCTGCGCCAGCGCATCGTTGAAGAACGCCCGCCCGAAATAGGTGAAATCGTTGCCGTGCGTGCAGCCGAAGGAGCTGCTCCTCGCGTCCGCCGCGGTGACGATCGCCGTGTTCGCGTCCTTCAGCGGCTCGACGAATCCGCCCGAATAGCACGCCGACACCACCAGCACCTTCCACTTGAGGCCCGAGTCGTTGAGCATGCGCGCGAGCGCGGTCGGGGTGAGCTGCGCGAGGTGGAGTGGCGGCAGGTCGAAGGCGAGGCTGTGCCGATTGTCGCCGTGGGTGGTGATGAAGAGGAACAGGACGTCCTCCTCGGGATTCATTACCTCTCCGAGGCGCTCGAGCACGGCGCGCAGGTTGGTCGCGGTGGCAATCGGCACCTCGCCGAGCGTGTCGGTGCCGTTCATCAGCGCGATCGACCGGCCCGCCGTCCCGAAGCGCTCGTCGAACAGGGTGCGCACCGCGCGCAGCTCGCGCACGAACACGTCCTGCGCCGAGTACGGCGCAACGCCGACGAAGTACAGGTCCTCGACCCCCGGGCGTTCGGGCGCCAGCTGCGCAAGGGCCTCGTCGAGGAGCTTCTGCTGGCGGTGGAAGAGCCGCTCGTCCGCGATCGACGGCTGGGCGGCGCCTGGATCCTCGGGCGGCGCATCGCGCAGCCACAGCTCGCTCCGCGGCATGAAAAGCAGGAACCCCGCGAAGAGCGCGAGCAGCACACCCGCCGCGGCGACCGAGCGTCGGGGCTGCCAGCCGGTGAACACGACCAGCGCACGCACCAGCGTTGCTGCGCCCCACACGATGAACGCGTAACCGAGCGCAAGAGCTGCTCCGGCCGGGACGAACTCCATCAAGAACGTGAGCGCGGTTCCCGTGACCTCGAACAGCGGATCGGACGCGAACAGCGCCAGGCTCAATCCGAGCACGAGCTCGCGACGGCGCAGGATCGCGGCGATGATCACGCACGCGCCGAGGACGAGCGGCACCTGGCTTAGAAAGATGGGAATCCCACCGAGGTTCACGGTGCCGGGCGTCCCTTCGCGGAGCAGCCCGCCCGCGAGCGACAGGGCTGCTATGAATGCGAGCAGCACTGCGAAGTCCGCCGGCGACACGCGATAGTCGAGCGGACTCACGCGCATGAACAGCGCGAGGCGGGTGCCCGCAACGAGGTTCCGCCGCAGGCCATTGCAGAGGGCGGTGATGGCGGCCTTCATGCGGATCGCTCCGGCACGCGCGACACGGCATCGATGCGCCCCGCACGGATCGCTTGCGCGACCTCGCCCGGGTGGGCCCGCGCGACGGCGCCGGCATCGATGGCACGCGCGGCGTCGGCCGCGCGGCGCAGGCGCTCCGGCCCCGTCGGATCGAGCCGCCCGGCGGCGGCCGCATCGCATTCGCACACGACCAGCAGGGATTCGAATCGCTCGGGCCGCCGGAACGCGTCGACCCGCTGCAGGAGGTCGACCACCGCCGCCGCATCGAGCGTCGCGCCGCTCTCGATCGCCGCCCGCATGCGCCCCGCCAGCACGGCGAGATCGTGGCAGTCGCCGGGTGCGCGCACCCGGACCGAGGCCCGTTCGGCGACGTCCTCGGTCCCGCCGGCGAAGAGCGCAGCATAGCGGACCGCGAGAGAGCCCTGGCGCGCCGCCGCGACGTCGAGCGCGCCGAGCGCGCGCGGACCGTCGAGTGCCGACCATTCCGGCAGCACGCGGGCGAGCGCGCCGCACTCGGCGAGCAATTCGAACATCCGGCGCGGGGACGGCTCCATGAGACCTTTGGCAAGCTCCTGCCACAGGCGTTCCGGGACGAGCGCATCGACCTCGCCGCTCGCGGCCATCGCGCGCATCAACGCCATCGTCTCGGGCGCGACGTCGAACCCGAATCGCGCCGCGAAGCGCGCGACGCGCAGGACGCGCACCGGGTCCTCGGCGAACGCCGGGCTGACGTGTCGCAGCACGCCTGCCCTCAGGTCGGCGACGCCGCCGAAGGGGTCGATCACGTTGCCCTGCTCGTCCTTCGCCAGGGCGTTGATCGTGAGATCGCGGCGCGCGAGGTCGTCCTCGAGCGTCACGTCCGGCGCGGCGTGGATGGTGAACCCCTTGTAGCCGGGGCCCGTCTTTCGCTCGGTGCGCGCGAGCGCATGTTCCTCCTGGGTGACCGGATGCAGAAAGACCGGGAAATCCTTGCCTACGGGCCTGAAGCCGAGGCGAACCATCTCTTCCGGCGTCGCGCCGACCACGACGTAATCGCGGTCCTTCACCGGGAGACCGAGCAGCTCGTCACGGACCGCACCGCCGACCTGGTAGATCTTCATTGCGGCGGGCTAGACCGAGGGAGCGGTGGCCTCGCGCCGATCAGGCGCCTGGCTCAGCTCGAAAACGGCCTCTCGACGCTTCACAGGTAGTGGTGCGCATACGGCTCTTCCGCGGCGATGACCTCGGGCTCGGCGCGCGCCGCCGCGCTCCACTCCTGCACGGCCGGTAACGCGAGCACCGCGTCGACGTACCGTCGGGCGACTTCGGGCAGGTGAACCCCGTAGGTCACGAAGCGCGTCGCCACCGGCGCATAGAAGGCGTCGGCCGCGGAGAACACACCGAAGAGTAGCGCGCCGCCCTGACCGAAGCGCTCGCGGCACATCGTCCAGCTCGCCACGATGCGGTCGATGTCCTTCGCGACTTCCGGGCTCATGCCCCGGCCCGGATACGAGCCGCGGATGTTCATCGGCATCGCCTGGCGCAGCGCGTGGAAGCCGGCGTGCATCTCGGCGCAGACCGACCGCGCAACCGACCGCGCCCGCACATCGTGCGGCCACGCGTGGCGGTCCGGCCAGCGCTCGGCGACCGTCTCGGCGATCGCGAGCGTGTCCCAGACCGGCTCGCCGCCGAGCCACAGCACTGGCACCAGCCCCGACGGCGACCACCGGCCGATGTTCGCGTCCCAGCCCGCGGTGTGGAACTTCAGCTGCACCTCGTCGAAGTCGATGCCGAAGCCGCGCAGCAGCAGCCAGCCCCGCATCGACCAGGACGAGTAGTTCTTGTTGCCGATCACGAGCGTCGGCTTGGTCACACTTCCCTCGACTTGCGGCCGTGGTGATAGCGGAACTCGCTGTAGCGCGAGCGCGGGGACATGCCCTTCAGGTAGACCGGCGCGACGGCCTCCAGCGGCGTGCCGTGGATCCCGAACGGGAGCCTGGCGTCGGAGACGTTCGGGAGCTTCATGGAGTAGTAGTTGTCGCGGCTCATGAGCTTTCCGGGCGCGAGCTCCATGAACCACGCCTGCAGGTACGACAGCCTATCGCCGAGCCCGACGATCGGGCGCGGATGGCCGGAGACCTGCCCCGCGTACGCGACCAACTCCCGAAGCGTGTACCTCTTGGGTCCCACGAGGTCGTAGGCCTTGCCGTGGCTTTCATCCGCGTCGAGGCAGCGCGCGAACGCCTCGGCGACATCGCCGACGAATACCGGCTGGAATCGCGCGTCAGGGCTCGCGAGGAACATCACCGGCAGGAATCGCTGGAGCCGCGCGAACAGGTTCAGGAACTCGTCTTCCTGCCCGAACACGACCGACGGGCGGAAGATCGTCGTCGCGAGCTGCGCGCGCGCAGCGACGATCGCAGCCTCGCCGTCGGCCTTCGAGCGCAGGTACTGGCTCGGCGCGTCGGCAGCAGCCTTGAGCGCGCTCATGTGAACGAGGCGCGGCACCTTCGCTTCCAGGCAGGCGGCGACGATCTTCCTGGGCAGATCCACGTGTGCAGCCGCAAAGTCGGGCCCGTAGGGCGTGCCATTGCGGCTCTGCAGGACGCCGACGAGGTTGATCACCGCATCGCAGCCTGCGACCAGGCGGGCGAGCGTCGCCGGGTCGTGGATGTCGACCTGGACCACGTCGATTGTTGGGAGCGTGATGAGGTGCCGCGCGCGCTCGCGGCGCCGCGCGGGCACGACGACACTGTGCCCCTGCCCGGCGAGCCTGGCGACGATGTGGCGGCCGATAAAGCCGCTGCCGCCGAGAACACAGATGTTAGACATACGCGAGCATAGCTAACGCCGCAGGGACGGTCCGAGAACACAGATGCTGGCCATGACGGAGTGCGACGGAGTTGACCGACGCGGGGATCGCGCCGGAAGCGACGGCTATTCTACAGTCGCCTGGCCGGTGATCGTGGCGGCGTAGCCTTCGCCACCCCGGCGCGACGGAACGGTGCCGAGGCGCGCCTTGAGCGGCTTCTCGTCACCGCCGTAGAGCGCGGCGTAGTACACGGTGTTGCTCAGCACCTTCTTCACATAGTCGCGCGTCTCGCTGAACGGGATCGTCTCGGTATAGATCGCGCCCTCGAGCGGCCGGTCCGCCTTCCAGCGGCGGGCGCGCCCAGGGCCGGCGTTGTAAGCGGCGGCGGCCAGGACCGGGCTGCCGTCGAGCTCGTCGAGGACATACTTGAGGTAGCTCGTGCCGAGCGTGATGTTCACGTCGACGTCGGTGACGCGCGACGGCGCGTAGTCCTTCATGCCGATCTGCCGCGCGACCCAGCGCGCGGTGCGCGGCATGAGCTGCATGAGACCCGACGCACCGGCGACCGACTTGGCGTTGGGAATGAAGCGGCTCTCCTGCCGCACGAGGGCGAGCACGTACGGCTCCTCCACCCCCTGGGCACGCGCCTGCTCCGTGAACACGCCGCGGTACGGCGCGAGAAAACGGACGTTGAAGTCGTGCACGCCGATGGTGCGGTCGGCGGCACTGATCGCGCGGTCCCACATTTCCGCGCGACGCGCGACCTCGGCCGCGGCCAGGAGCTCGCCGTCGTCCATCCCGCGCAGCGCCCAGTTCCACTCGCGGACGCCCTCGGTGCGCTGGTCGAGCCGCAGCAGCGCGAGGCCGCGCTGCAGCCCCGGGTTGGCCGCCATTCTGGCCACCTCCTCCGCAGTCGGCGCGCGGCCGCGCGGCGGGATGGCCAGCGGCTGGCCCAGCTCCTCGCGCGACAGCTTGCCGTAGAAGTGGTGCTCAGCTGCAAGACGCGCGTACACCGCGTCAGAGTCGTCCTTCTTCCCGCCAGCCGCAAGCGCGCGCCCCTGCCAGTAGGCCCAGGCCGGCTCGTTCCGCTGCAGCGGCGGCATCTTATGAGCGACGACGTCCCGGACTTCCGACCAGTCCTCGTCGCGCAGGGCCGCGCGCACCCGCCACTCGAGCTGCTCTTCGGACAGCGCGATGCCGTCGGCCTTCGCGTACCACTCGAGCACGCCCGGCAGGTGGCGCTTCGCGCCCTGCGTGGCGAGCTGGCCCCACACCCACGCCCGCTCTTCGGCCTGCAGGCGCTCCTGAAGCTTGGGCGTCCAGAGATCGTGTGCGCGCTCGGGGTCACCGCGCGCCGCCCGCGCGAATGCGAACAGCAGCAGCTCGCGATTCATGCGTTTCTTCAGGTCGAGCTTGTCGGCGCGCTGGATGTAGGCCTCGGGCTTGCGGCGGATGCCGTCGAGCGTGCGCTCGTTCGGCATTTCGTTCGCCGGGAGGAGGGCGATGACGCGCTTCGCCGCGCCGACCTGCCCCGCCTCGAGCAGGGACCGCACGCGGTCCCAGACGTGGCGCGTCGTGAGCCGGCCCGCCGCGATCTCGCCCTCCGCGAGCGGCATGCAGCCCTCCGGAAGCTCGCGCGGCGACGCCCACACGCGGCGGAACTCGTCGAGCGCCGATTCGTCCCCGCGGCGCCAGCGTGCCTGGAGCGCATAGCACGTGAGCTCGGGCTCGTCGCCGACGATCGCCGGATACTCGGTCTCGAATGCCTCCCATTCGCCGCGCTTGACGAGCGTTCTCAGCCAGTCGCGGCGGAACTGGTCGGCGATGTACGTGCCGTGGTGCTTAAGGAGGAAATCGCGCGCCGCAACGGGAGGCAGATCCTCGAGCTTCATGCGCAGCAGGTAGTACTCGACGTACGACTCGAGCACGTAACCCTCGAGGTGCTGCGCCTGCTCAGCGACCTTCGGGTACTGGCCAAGCCGGAACGCCTCGCGCGCCGCGAGGAATCGGTCATCCTGGGTGAGCGGCGCGGCGCGCGTCTTTGCGTTCGCCTGCGCGTGCACGGCCGCTGGCGCGACGGCGAGCGCAATGGCGAGTGCGACGCACGTGAATGAAAGGCGTACCATGCGCGTGTATCTTATTCGTCTAACCCAATGAAGCACATGAAGAATAGCACACGGCCAGCGGCCTTCAACCGCATGCGGCGGAGCGCGTGACGCCGGAGGAGGTAAAAGCGTGGCGGAAATCCCTGCGAGCGCGGCTCATCGAGGCGCGCAACGCGCTTCCCGCCGAGACGCTTACACGGTACCGCGAAACAATTGACCGCTATCTCGAGCGCGGCTTCGCAGGCCTGGCGCGCGGCGTTCTCGCGTTCTGCTGGCCGTACAAGGGTGAGTACGACGCCCGGTTCCTCGCCCGGACCCTGCGCGAGCAGGGCGCGGTGACTGCGCTGCCGGTCGTCGTGGCGCCGAAAACGCCGCTCGTGTTCCGCGAGTGGCACCCCGGGGTCCGGCTCGATTCGGGCGTGCTCGGCATCCCCTACCCCGTGGGCAGCCGCGAGGTCGCCCCGGACTCGGTCATCGTCCCCCTGGTCGGCTTCGACGACGCGGGCTACCGGCTGGGCTACGGCGGCGGCTACTTCGACCGCACCCTGGAGGCACTCGCCCAGAGGCCGGTCGTGATCGGCGTCGCCTACGAAGGCGCTCACCTCGACACGATCCACCCCCAGCCGCACGACATCCCGATGGACTGGATCGTCACCGAGCGCGGGATCTACCGGCGCGATGGCGGGCGCCTCGAATTCCTGGGCGCGCCGCTCGCGGGCGAACCGAGCGCCCTCTCCTCGCCCGTGTGCTATGCCGGGGAGGTCGATCCGGGCTACTTCGGCGGGTCGTCGTCGGGGTCAGGCTAAGGCCCCGCGTTTCCGGCCTCCCGTCCGGGCCCTACACACGACCAAGGCCCAGGCTCTATCCTGAGTGCCGTGGCTACCGCCCGCGACAAGGTTCGCCGGCCGAGCAAGTCGCAATCCCGCGATCGCGAGCTCGCGGAGGCCCTCGATCAGCTCCGCGCCACGAGCGAGATCCTGCGCGTGATCGCGGATTCGCGGTCCGACGCGCAGCCGGTGTTCGACACGATCGTGCGAAACGCAGTCTCTCTCTGCGGCAGCCTGTTCGCGAACGTGTTCCGGTTCGATGGAGAGCTGCTGCACTTCGCCGCCAGCCACAACGTGGGCCCAAGCTACGTGGATTTGCTCCAGACGAAGTACCCGATGCGCCCCGACCACTCTCAGGTGTCCGGGAGAGTGCTGCTCAGCAAATCGGTGGTCCGACTGGACGACGTGCTCGCCGATCCGGACTACGACCGACGCTTTCCCGCGACCTTGAACTGGCGGCGGATGCTGGGAGTGCCCATGCTGCGGAACGACAATGTGCTCGGCGCCATCGTCGTCGGCTGGGCTGAAGCCGGACCCATTCCGCGGATGCAGGAAGAGTTGCTGAAGACTTTCGCGGATCAGGCGGCGATTGCGATAGAGAACGTGCGCCTGTTCCGGAAGCTCCAGCTTGCAAGCCGGAGGCTGGAAGCGCAGGCCGCCGAGCTCGAGCAGTGGAACGCGACTCTCGAACAGCGCGTGCAGGACCAGGTGAATCAGCTCGAGCGTCTCGGTCGCCTCAAGCGCTTCTTCTCGCCGCAGCTCGCCGAGCTGATCGTCGCGGGCGGCGCAGAAGATCCGCTGCGGAGCCACCGGCGCGAGATCACGGTGCTCTTCCTCGACCTGCGCGGCTTCACCGCGTTCGCGGAGACCGCGGAGCCGGAGGAGGTCATGTCGGTCCTACGCGAGTACCACGCCGCGATGGGCGAGCTAATCCTCGCGCATGAGGGAACGCTCGAGCGTTTCACCGGCGACGGGATGATGGTCTTCTTCAACGACCCGGTGCCGGTGTCGAACGCCGCGGAACGGGCGATTCGAATGGCGCTCGCGATGCGGAACAGCGTCGCTGGGCTGGCCTTGAAGTGGCGCAAGCGGGGTCACCCGCTCGACTTCGGTGTAGGCATCGCCCAGGGCTACGCCACGATCGGGGCCATCGGTTTCGAGGGCAGGTGGGACTACGGCGCCATCGGCACCGTCACCAACCTCGCCGCGCGGCTGTGCGCCGAGGCGAAGCCTGGGCAGATCCTGGTGGCCCAGCGTGTACTGGCCGCCGTGGAGAACCTGGTCGAGGCCGAATCCGTGGGCGACCTCGCACTGAAAGGCTTGCAGCGCCCGGTCGCGGCCCACAACGTCCTGCGACTTCGGGCGTAAAACGCTGGAGCTCAGCCGAGAAAGAGCCGATAGGCGGGATTGCGCGACTCGTCGACGTACGGGTAGCCGAGCTTGCGCAGGAACGTGCGGAACTCGCGCATCTCTCCCGGCGGCACCTGCATCCCGACCAGCACGCGACCGTAGTCGGCGCCCTGATTGCGGTAGTGGAAGAGGCTGATGTTCCAGTCCGAGCGCATGCTCGACAGGAATCGCATCAGCGCTCCTGGCCGCTCCGGGAACTCGAACCGGTAGACCAGCTCGTGCTCCGCCCGTGCCGAGTGCCCGCCGACGACGTGCCGCACGTGCAGCTTCGCCATCTCGTTGTCTGAGAGATCTAGCGTCTTGAGGCCGTGCCGCCGCAGCGTGCGCATGAGCCGCGCCCTCTCCTCGCGGTCGTGCACCTCGACCCCGACGAAGACGTGCGCCTCGACCGGATCCGCCATCCGATAGTTGAACTCGGTGATGTTGCGCGCGCCGAGCGTCGCGCAGAACTTCCGAAAACTCCCGGGGCGCTCGGGGATCGTCACCGCGAGGATCGCCTCGCGGTGCTCACCGACCTCGGCGCGCTCGGCGACGAAGCGCAGGCGGTCAAAGTTCGCGTTCGCGCCGCACGCGACCGCGACGAGCTTCCGCTCGCGCACGCGGGTACGCTCGACGTAGCGCTTCGCGCCGGCGATCGCCAGCGCGCCCGCCGGCTCGAGGATCGAGCGGGTGTCCTCGAACACGTCCTTGATTGCGGCGCAGGTTTCGTCGGTGTCCACGAGCAGGATCTCGTCCACCAGCTCACGCACGATGCGGAACGTCTCCTTGCCGACCTGCTTCACCGCGACGCCGTCGGCGAACAGCCCGACGTGCGGCAGGACGACCCGTCGCCCCGCCGCGATCGAGCGTTTCATCGCGTCGGAGTCGACCGGCTGGACGCCGATCACCTTGATCTGCGGCTGCAGCCGCTTTACGTACGAAGCGATCCCGGAGACGAGTCCGCCGCCGCCGATCGCAACGAAGATGGCGTGGATCGGCCGCTGCGATTGGCGCAGGATCTCCATGCCGATGGTGCCCTGGCCGGCGATGACGTCGGGATCGTCGAAGGGGTGGACGAAGGCGAGCCGGAGCCGCCGCTCGAGCTTGCGTGCATGCTCGCGTGCATCGCTGTAGGAGTCGCCCTTCAGGACCACTTCCGCGCCCCGAGCGGCGACCGCCTCGACCTTGATCCTCGGGGTCGTGATGGGCATGACGATCACTGCCCGGCAACCAAGCTTCTGCGCCGCAAGGGCAACGCCCTGCGCATGGTTGCCCGCTGATGCGGCGATCACGCCGCGCTTGAGCGCGTGCGCCGGCAGGTTCGCCATCTTGTTGTACGCGCCGCGCAGCTTGAACGAGAAGACTTCCTGCACGTCTTCGCGCTTGAGCATCAGACGGTTGCCGAGCCGCGCCGAGAGGTTGGGCGCAAGCTCGAGTGGCGTCTCGACGGCGACATCGTAGACGCGCGAATTGAGGATCCTCGGGAGGTAGTCGATGGGCATCGAAACAGCGCTTATCGCAGCGCAGCAAGGGCGCTACTCTAAGCTGAACCTCAGGCCGACGCAAAGACCGCGGCGTCAAAGGACCCCGTTCGCAGAAGCAGACGTTGTCCGGCTTGCACCCGCTTGCGGGTGCAAGTAGCATGGCGTGGATCTCACCGAGCTGATCGGCCCCGAGGCGAGCCTTTGGTCGCTCGCCTTCGCCGCATTCCTCGCCGCGACGCTACTGCCGATGAGCTCCGAAGCGGCGCTCTTCGGCGTGCTGAAGCAGCATCCCGACCTCTTCTGGCCGGCGCTCGCCGTCGCGACGGTCGCCAACACGCTCGGCGGCATGACCTCCTACCTCGTCGGTCGCTTCCTCGCCACGCGCAAGCCGCTGAAGCACGTCGAAACGGTGGAACGCTGGGGCCCTGCCGCGCTGCTGCTCGCATGGACGCCGCTCGTCGGCGACGCGCTATGCGTCGCCGCCGGCTGGCTCAGGCTGAACTGGATGTCATCCACCGCCCTCCAGGCGGCGGGGCGATTTGCGCGCTACTGGGTGGTCGCCCAGGGAGCGGGGCTATAGCGGATGGCTACCTGCCGCCCCGCGTCGCGGTCCAGGTGACCTTCGCGCCGCCCTGGGCCGCGGTCGTCCCTTCCATCTTGTCGCCGGACGCGCGGCCGGTGAACTGCCGCTTGATGCCGTTGCCGTCCACGAAAGCGAATGCGACGTCGGCGCCGCGCAGCCGAGTCTCGGTGAGGCTATACGACCTGTCGCCGAGCTTCGCGGTGCCGGAGAGCTTCTGGAAGTTCTGATTCAGCGCGACCTGCCATTGCTCCCCGCCGTTGCCCGCCGGCACGGAAAGAGCCCAGTTGCCCTGCACTTTCGCCGGGACGATCCAGAGGAAGGCGTCGCGCCCCTCGACGGTCGCGGTCTGGTCGGGTTGCCAGTCTTCCATGTTGAAGGCATGCGAGACGATCCGGGTGCCCGGGCGCATGTCGAGCAACTTCGGCCGCAGCTTGATGTTGAGCGCGGGGAGCAGATACATCGTGATGACGGTCGCCTTGCTGAAGTCGGTCTCGAAGATGTCGGCCTTGATGAACTTCGCTTTGTCCGACACTCCAGCCTTCTCGGCGGCCTTGACCGAGAGCGCCACCATGTCCGGGTTGTACTCGATGCCCAGCGCGGTCGCGCCGAACTTCTGCACGGCCGCGATCACGGTGCGCCCGTCGCCCGAACCGAGGTCGATGACGTAGTCCTTCGAGGTTACCTGCGCCATCTTGAGCATGCGCTCGACGAGCGCATCGGGCGTCGGCACCCACACGACGTCCTTCCCGGCCTGGCCGACCTGCGGTTGGTACTCCTGCCTCTCGGGACTCTTGTCCGCCGCGGCCTGCGCGAACGCTGCACCCTGCACCAAAGCCAACGACACCGTCGCGACGAGCGCGACTGCTGTATTCCAACGCTTGTTCACTTCACGCTCTCCTTTTGCTGACTATGCCGCCTGCAGTTTTGCGTACTCCAGCTGCAGCCACTTCATGCCTTGGGGTCCGAAATTGATCTGCACGCGCGCATCAGTCCCGCTGCCTTCCGCGTTGACGATGACGCCCTGGCCGAACTTCGCGTGCACCACGCTCTGCCCGATTCGGAACGGCAGGTCCGGCGCGCCGCCCTGTCCTTTGCGATGGTGCGCCGGGAGTTCGGCGGGCTTCCACGCATCGTCCGCGACGGCCGGCCGGCCGCGCCGCGTCAGCCATTTCATCACGCCCGCCGGAATCTCGTCCAGGAAGCGGCTCGCGACGTTGTAGCGCGTCTGGCCGTGCAGGAGCCGCGTCTGCGCGTAGGTGAGGTAGAGGCGGGTCCGCGCGCGCGTGATCGCGACGTACATGAGCCGGCGCTCCTCCTCTAGGCCCTCATGCTCCGTGACGCTCTGCTCGTGCGGGAAGAGCCCTTCCTCCAGCCCGGTGATGAACACGACGTGGAACTCCAGGCCCTTGGCCGAGTGGACCGTCATGAGCTGGACCGCGTCCATGCCCTCGGCGGCCTGGTTCTCGCCGGACTCCAGAGCCGCGTGCGCCAGGAACTGGCTGAGGGGGTCCGGCGCCGCCGCCTGCGCGTCGGCCGCGGGGTCCGCCGGCGCGAACTGCGCGGCGTAGCCCTCATCCTGGGTGAACGCCGCGGCCGCGTTCACCAGCTCTTCGAGGTTCTCGACTCGGTCCGCGCCGTCGCGCTCGCTCTTGTAGTGGTCGACGAGGCCGCTCGCGTGGATCACGTGCTCCACGACCTCGTGCAGCGGCAGGCCCTGCGTGCCCCGGCGGATCACGTCGATCAGCTTGACGAAGACGCCAACCGCCGTGCCGGCCTTGCCGGCCACGTGCGGAACTGCCTGCCACAGGCTCCCGCCACGCGCGGCGGCCGCATCCTGCAACGCCTCGACAGAGCGCGCGCCGATGCCGCGCGCCGGGAAGTTCACGACGCGCAGGAGCGCGCCGTCGTCGTCCGGGCTGGCCAGCAGCCGCAGGTAGGCGAGCGCGTGCTTGATCTCCTGTCGCTCGAAGAACCTCAAGCCCCCGTAGACGCGGTACGGGATGCCCTGAGTGAAGAGCGCGTGCTCGACCACGCGCGACTGCGCGTTCGAGCGGTAGAGGATCGCGATGTCGCGCCGCGCGAGGCCCTCGCGCAGGAGGTTCTGGACCTCGTCGGCCACGAAGTGTGCCTCGTAGCCGTCCGACTGCGCCTCGTAGACGCGCAGCGGCTCGCCCTCTCCGGCCGCGGTCCACAGGTTCTTGCCGAGGCGCTTGCGATTGTGGGAGATGAGCGCGTTCGCGGCGTCGAGGATGTTCCCGTGCGAGCGGTAGTTCTGCTCGAGGCGGATCACGTTCTGCACGCGGAACTCGCGCTCCAGGTCGGCCATGTTGCCGACGTTCGCGCCGCGGAAGGCGTAGATCGACTGGTCGTCGTCCCCGACGGCGAAGATCGCGTTGTCCTGGCCTGCGAGCAGCTTCAGCCAGCGGTACTGCAGCCGGTTCGTGTCCTGGAACTCGTCGACGAGGATGTGGCGAAAGCGGTTCTGGTAGTGCGCGCGCAGGATCTCGTTCCGCTGGAGCAGCTCGTAGCAGCGCAGGAGCAGCTCGGGAAAGTCGACCACGCCCTCCTTCTGGCACTGCTCGTCGTAGGTGGCGTAGAGCTCGGCCTTGCGGCGGCTCGCATCGTCGTGGATCGGTACGTCCTTCGGCCGCAGGCCCTCTTCCTTGTTGTCGTTGATGAACCACTGCACCTCTTTCGGCGGGTAGCGGTCCTCGTCTACGTTGAGGCTCTTCAGCAACCGCTTCACCGCGCCGAGCTGGTCCTGCGAGTCGAGGATCTGGAAGAGCTGCGGCAACCCCGCGTCGCGGTGATGTGCGCGGAGCATGCGGTTGCAGAGGCCGTGAAATGTGCCGACCCACATTCCGCGCGTGCTGATCGGCAGCATGGCCGAGATGCGCGTGAGCATTTCCCTCGCGGCCTTGTTGGTGAACGTGACCGCCAGGATGCGCGCGGGCGACGCATTGCCGGTCTGGATCAGCCACGCGATCCGCGTGGTGAGAACCCGGGTCTTGCCCGAACCCGCGCCCGCCAGGATCAGCGCGTGCTGGTTCGGGAGGGTGACCGCCTGGAGCTGCTCGGGGTTGAGGTGATCGAGAAGGCTGGACATGCCGCTGCAACGAACGAGGCGGCGAGTATAGCAGCCGATCTTTCGCATTCCGGATGCGCACTGGCGCCCCGGAACGGCGCCGGATAGTGTCGGGATACTGCGACACAGCAAGTTGAGGAACTTTGGTGCATCAATGTCTTATCTAATGGTTGACGCGTAATATGCTGCATTGCAGTATGATTCATGGTTCACGCCCGGAAAGGGCCCAAAAGCCCGCTCGCCGGGCCGTCCCCTGCTCACGAGGCGGAAGGCTCACGATGCAGAAATTGAAGCTCCTCCCCTGGCTCGCGCGCCGTCACGGCGTGCCCCTCCAGCGCGCGAAAGAACTCTGGCGGCAGGCGGTCGCGCTCGCCGACTTCGAGCACGGCGCGAACGCGCAGTCGAGCGACTATTGGGCGTACGCGATGCGCACGCTGCTGAAGCTCCTGCGGTGCGACGGTGCCGCGCTCGGGGACGCGGACGACATCGAGCAGCCGCTCGGGCTGCCAGAGCGCCGCTCCACGCTGCCCCTCATCGACTCGCAGCGCCGGCTCGGCGCGGCCGCGTTCGATGCCGCCGAGGCGTTCCTCCACGCGGCGCACGAGTACTGGAGCCGCGCGCTGCACGTCGCGAACGCGCGGCGCTGACCTTCCAACGACTGCGCTGCGCCGCTCCTACCGAGTCACGCGGGGCGCAGCCGAATCTGCCAGAGAGCGCTGCCGCGAGCGCCTCGGCCTCGGCTTGCGAGGGCAGCTTCGCGGTGCGCACGTCGTACGCGCGCCGGCCCCCCACCCGCTTCGAATCGAGGTCCGCCGCGTATTCGGCAGCGTGCACGTCCTGGTAGACCCGCAGCACCTCGTTCTCGGATTCGCCGCTCGCGAGCATCACCTTCCACCGGCTGCCGCGCTGCGCTGCGCCGCGCCCTTGCCCCTCTCGATCTCGGTCTCGGCCGCCCACTGGCTGAGTTGGTCGGCGTTCACGGGCTGCACCGGCAGCGCGGGCCGGCCCTTGGGCGCGATGTAGAACGACAACGGCTGGTCCATCAGTCTTCGCGAGCGCGTCGGTCGTGAACCGGAACGCGCCCGCGGCGCGCATTCGCGCCGGTGCGCAGATCGTCGTTCGAACGGAGCGCCATGCGTGGGGCGAGCGGCACTCGGCCGCCGTCGCGTTCGATCCACGCGCGCATCTGCACTGCCTCCACCACCGCCGGGGGGTGCGCCGCGCGTCGGCGCGTCCGCGCCCTGCGCCGCGGCGGCGAGCATCGCGGCGGCGAGAACGGCGAGACGCTTCATGCGTGCTTCCTCCCGCTTCCTCCCGCTTCCTCCCTCGAGTGCGTTCCGGCCATGTACGAGCCGACTTCCCGCGCGGATGTGCGCGGGGCGGTACTAGTGCACAGCTATAATTGCGCCCTTTCAGAGAGCCAACATAGCCGCAATGGAGCCGGTTTACCACCCGGGGAGGGTCGAGCGCGACGCGCAGGCGTTCTGGAACGAGACGAACGCCTTCCGCGCCGTCGAGGATCCGGGCAAGCGCAAGTACTACTGCCTCTCGATGTTTCCCTACCCCTCGGGGAAGCTCCACATGGGGCACGTGCGCAACTACACGATCGGCGACGTGCTCACCCGCTACTACCGGATGCGCGGCTGCAACGTGCTGCAGCCGATGGGCTGGGACGCGTTCGGACTGCCCGCCGAGAACGCCGCGATGGCGAACGGCGTGCCACCGGCGCAGTGGACGTACGAGAACATCGCGTACATGAAGCAGCAGCTTCAGTCGCTCGGCTTCGCGATCGACTGGGAGCGCGAGCTCGCAACCTGCAAGCCCGACTACTACCGCTGGAACCAGTGGCTGTTCCTGCGCATGCTCGAGAAGGGCATCGCGTACAAGCACACCGGCGTCGTGAACTGGGACCCGGTGGACCAGACGGTGCTCGCCAACGAGCAGGTGATCGACGGCCGCGGCTGGCGCACCGGCGCGGTGGTCGAGAAACGCGAGATCCCGATGTACTACCTCCGCATCACGAAATACGCGGAGGAGCTGCTCGCGGCGCTCGACAAGCTGCCCGGCTGGCCCGAGCGCGTGAAGCTGATGCAGGCGAACTGGATCGGCCGCAGCGAGGGCGTCAACTTCGGCTTCCCCTACGAGCTCGAAGGCGAGAAGAAGGTGATGCGGGTGTTCACCACCCGCGCCGACACGATCATGGGCGTCACGTTCTGTGCGGTCGCGGCCGAGCACCCGCTCGCCGCGGTCGCGGCGCGGCGCGATCCGACGATCGCGGCGTTCGTCGACGAGTGCAAGCGCGGCAGCGTGATGGAGGCCGACCTCGCGACGATCGAGAAGAAGGGCATGCCGACGGGCCTGTTCGTCACGCATCCGCTCACCGGCGCACAGGTGGAGGTGTGGGTCGGCAACTACGTGCTCATGGGCTACGGCGAAGGCGCGGTGATGGGTGTGCCTGCCCACGACGAGCGCGACTTCGCGTTCGCGAAGAAGTATGGCCTGCCGATCCGGCAGGTGATCGAGGTGGCAGACAAGACCTTCTCGACCAACGCGTGGGAACCGTGGTACGCCGACTATGGGAAATGCGTGAACTCGGGCAAGTTTGACGGCCTCGACTACGAGCAGGCCATCGACGCCATCGCTGCCGACCTGCAGGCCAAGGGCCTCGGCGGCAAACAGGTGCAGTGGCGCCTGCGCGACTGGGGCATCTCGCGCCAGCGCTACTGGGGTACGCCGGTGCCCATCGTCCACTGCGCCGCGTGCGGCGACGTGCCGGTGCCGGACAAGGACCTGCCGGTGGTGCTGCCGGAGGACTGCGTCCCCGACGGCAGCGGCAACCCGCTCAACAAGCGCACCAGCTTCCTCGACACGCCGTGCCCGAAGTGCGGCGAGCCGGCACGGCGCGAGACCGACACGATGGACACGTTCGTCGATTCGTCGTGGTACTTCAGCCGCTTCGCGAGCCCCGATGCGAGCGACGCAATGGTCGACGCGCGCGTGAACTACTGGCTGCCGGTCGACCAGTACATCGGCGGCATCGAGCACGCCATCCTGCATCTGCTGTACGCGCGCTTCTGGTCGAAGGTGATGCGCGACCTCGGCCTGGTGAAGTTCGACGAGCCGTTCGCGAACCTGCTAACGCAGGGCATGGTGCTGAACCACGTGTTCCTGCGCGTCG
Organism: Burkholderiales bacterium; assembly: GCA_035456405.1. Classification (GTDB taxonomy): domain Bacteria; phylum Pseudomonadota; class Gammaproteobacteria; order Burkholderiales; family SG8-39; genus JAGVSZ01. The sequence goes on from DATIDG010000015.1 coordinate 152,017, forward strand.
ACGAGAAGGGAAAGCGCACGTTCTATGCGCCCGAGGAGCTCGACATCGCGTGCGACGACGCGGGCCGCGTGACCGGGGCGACCACGAAGGCGGACGGCCTTGCCGTCGAGTACGGCGGCATTTCGACGATGTCGAAGTCGAGCCGGAACGGCGTCGATCCGCAGGAGCTGATCGACCGCTATGGCGCCGACACGGCGCGGTTCTTCATCATCTTCACCAGCCCGCCCGAGCAGACGCTGGAGTGGAACGACGCGGGCGTCGAGGGAGCGGCGCGTTTCCTGAAGCGCGTCTGGGCCTTCTGCGCACAATGGGCGCCCGTCCTAGCCGAGACATCCCAGCAGCGAGAAGGCGCGTACACCGATCACTTCTTTCCAAGAGAGCTCGCAAAACTAAAGCCGGAAATGGCGAAGCTCCGCCGTGAGGTACACACGCATCTCAGGCAGGCGACCTACGACGTGGACCGTATGCAGTTCAATACCGTCGCTTCAGCGACGATGAAGATGCTGAATGCACTTCAACAAGCCACGGCCACGCCGCTCGACACGCCCGATCCCATGCCCGGTGTGTTCCAGCAAGTTTTGCACGAAGGCGTATCGATCCTCCTGCGCGTGCTCCATCCGATCGCGCCGCACATCGCGCACGTGCTCTGGCGCGAGCTGGGATTCTCCGGCGACCCGATGAGCGCTGCGTGGCCGGAGGCGGACCCGGCCGCGCTGGAGACCGACGAGATCGAGCTGGTGCTGCAGGTGAACGGGAAGCTGCGCGGGCACCTGCGGGTACCGAAGGACGCCGACAAGGCGACCGTTGAGCGACTCGGGCTGGCGCACGAGGCGGTCGCGAGGTTCGCCGAGGGCCGTCCGCCGAAGAAGGTGGTCGTGGTGCCGGGGCGGCTGGTGAACGTGGTAGTCTGATCTCGTGACGGAAAGCGTGAAACCGGTACGCATGTCGGCGCTGCGCGCGGCGCTGATCGTCGCGCTCTGCGCGGCGCTCGCCGCGTGCGGCTTCAAGCTCCGCGGCCAGCAGACCTTCCCGTTCGAGACGATCAGCGTCCCGCTCAACACACCACTGGGGTTCGAGCTGAAGCGCAACATCGCGGCAGCGAGCGAGCAGACCAAGCTCGTCGACAACGTCGCGGACGCCGATGCCGTACTCTCGATCCTGAGCGAGGCGCAGGAGAAGGTGATCCTCTCGCTCAACACGCAGGGCCGCGTCCGCGAGTTCCAGCTGCGCTACCGCGTGGTCTACCGCGTGTCGAGCCCAAAGGGCCTCGACTTCATCGCGCCGACCTCCGTCCTGCTCACCCGCGACATCACCTTCAACGACCAAGTGCTCGCGAAGGAGACCGAGGAGGCGCAGCTCTACAGGGAGATGCGCTCCGACCTCGTGCAGCAGATCGTCCGCCGGCTGGGCGCCGCAAAGCCGCTGGTCCAGCCGGACGACGAGTAACCCGCTGCAGCGCGCGCAGGAAGGAACGGTCCAGTTTCTGCTTCACCCGGTGTCCTCCGCGTGCCTGCGCTGAAGGCTTTCACCGCATGCCCCAGCTGAGAAGCGATCAGCTCGACGCTCACCTCGCCCGCGGACTCGCATCCCTCTACGTCGTCCACGGCGACGAGCCGCTGCTCTCGATGGAGGCGGCCGACGCGATCCGCGCGAAGGCGCGCGCCGAGGGCTACGCCGAGCGCGAGGTCCATCTCGTCGAACGCGGCTACGACTGGAGCCGGCTCGCGCAATCGGCCGCTGCGCTGTCGCTGTTCTCGAGCCGCAAGCTGATCGAGCTGCGCGTACCGTCGGGCAAGCCGGGCACCGACGGCGCCGAGGCGATCGCGGCATATTGCGCCACGCTCCAGCCGGACATCGTCACTGTCGTGGCGCTGCCGCGGCTCGATCGCGCCGGGCAGAACTCGGCATGGTTCGGGGCGCTTGCCGGCGCCGGCGTCGTGGTGAACGTGTTCCCGGTCGATCGCCGCACCCTGCCGCTGTGGATCGGCGCGCGGCTCGCGCGCCAGAAGCAGCGCGCGTCCGAGGATGCGCTTGCGTTCGTCGCCGACTGCGTCGAGGGCAACCTGCTCGCCGCGCATCAGGAGATCCAGAAGCTCGGGCTGCTCTACCCGCCCGGCGACCTCGCGTTCGAGCAGGTGCGCGACGCGGTGCTCGACGTCGCGCGCTTCGAGGTATCGCAGCTCTCCGAGGCGATGCTGTCCGGGGACCGCGCACGGCTCGCGCGGGTGCTCGACGGCCTGGCGGGCGAGGGCGAGGCGCCGCCGCGCGTGCTGTGGGTGATGTCGGACGACGTGCGCGCGGTGACGCGCGTCCAGCGGGGGCTCGCGGAGGGCCGCAGCCCCGCCGATCTCTGCCGCGAAAGCCGCGTCTGGGGCGAGGCGCGGCAGCGCCTCGTCACCGCCGCCGCGCGACGCATGGCCCGGGAGGCGCTCGACGCGGCGCTCGCGCACGCGGCCGCGGTCGACCGCACGATCAAGGGCCTCGCGAAAGGCGATCCGTGGGACGAGCTGCTGCAGCTCGGTTTGCGCTTCGCCTGACTCCCGAACCACCGCGGACGCAGAGAGGACTGGGCGCATCCGGGTCGCCCCCGCGGCGACCCCCGGACGCTTCCTCTCTTCTCTGTGATCTCTGTGTCCTCTGTGGCTTTGCATTAAGATTTGCTGATGGACGTCATGGAGTACATGCGGGATCTCGGCCGGCGCGCGCGCGCAGCCGCACGGGTGGTCGCGAAAGCCGACACCGAGACCAAGAACCGTGCGTTGCGGGCGATTGCGGCCGCCGTCCGTCGCGAGCGCGCCAAGCTGCTCGAGGCGAACGCGGCGGACGTCGCGGATGCGCGGGCCGCGGGACTGGAGCCGGCGCTCCTCGACCGCCTCACGCTCTCCGACAAGTCGGTCGAGGCGATGGCCGAGGGTCTCGAGCAGGTCGCGGCGCTCCCCGATCCGATCGGTGCGATTACCGAGCTCGCCGAGCGGCCGACCGGCATCAAGGTCGGCAAGATGCGCGTACCGCTCGGCGTGATCGGGATCGTCTACGAGTCGCGCCCGAACGTGACCGCGGACGCGGCGGCCCTGTGCCTCAAGTCGGGCAACGCCTGCATCCTGCGCGGCGGCTCAGAGGCGATCCGCGCGAACCAGGCGATCGCCGCGTGCGTGCACGAGGGCTTGCGCGCGGCCGGGCTGCCCGAGGACGCGGTGCTCGTGGTCGGCACGCCCGACCGCGCGGCGGTGGGCGAGCTGCTGCGGATGCACGAGTACGTCGACATCATCGTGCCGCGCGGCGGAAAGTCGCTCGTCGAGCGAGTCATCGCCGAATCGCGCATCCCGATGATCAAGCACCTCGACGGCGTCTGCCACGTGTACATCGACGAGCGGGCCGATCCCGACAAGGCGGTGCGCATAGCCGACAACGCGAAGACGCAGCGCTACGGCACCTGCAACACGATGGAGACGCTGCTCGTGCACGAGGCGGTCGCGCCGAAGGTGCTGCCGCAGCTCGCGCGCATCTACGCGCAGAAGGGCGTGGAGCTGCGCTGCGACGAGGCCGCGGCGCGGGTCATCCGCGACGCGCTCGACGGCGCGGCGCCGGCAATCAAGTCGGCCAGCGAGCAGGACTGGTACACCGAGTGGCTCGCGCCGGTGCTCGGCGTGCACATCGTGAGGAGCCTCGACGAGGCGATGGACCACATCGCCAAGTACGGCTCGCAGCACACCGACGCGATCGTGACCGAGGACGACGCGCGCGCGCAGCGCTTCCTGCGCGAGGTCGACTCGAGCTCGGTGATGGTGAACGCCTCGACGCGGTTCGCCGACGGTTTCGAGTACGGCCTGGGCGCCGAGGTCGGGATCTCGACCGACAAGCTGCATGCGCGCGGCCCGGTGGGGCTGGAAGGCCTCACCTCGCAGAAGTACGTGGTGCTCGGCACTGGACAGGTTCGCACCTGACAGGCGCAAGGAGGCCGCGTGGCGCGATTGCAGTGGTACTTCGACTTCCTCTCACCCTACGCGTACCTGCAGTTCGCGACGGAGCCGGAGCTCTTCCAGCGCTCCGACGTCGAGCTGAGGCCGCTGGTGCTCGCTGCGCTGCTCAATCACGGGGGTCAGAAGGCGCCGGCGGAGATCGAGTCGAAGCGCCAGCACACCTACCGGCACGTCACGTGGCTGGGCGCGCGGCGCGGCGTGCCGCTGCGCGTCCCGCCCGAGCATCCGTTCAACCCGATCCACTCGCTGCGCCTCGCACTCGCATTCAGCGCGACCTACGAGACGGTGAAGTCGATCTTCGACTTCATCTGGGCCCAGGGCCGCTCGCCGAACGAGGAATGGAAAGCGCTCTGCGACACGCTGGGCGTGCCGGGTGCGGAGGTGCTGGCGGCGAGCGAGGGCGTGAAGACGCAGCTGCGCGAGAACGGGGAGGAAGCGATCCGCGCCGGGGTCTTCGGCGTGCCGACGTTCGTCGTCGACGGGCATCTGTTCTGGGGCGTCGACGCGACCGACCTGCTGCGCGACTACTTCGACAACCCGCAGCTTTTCGACGCGCCGGAAATGCAGCGGCTCGCGTCGATCGCGATCGCGGCGACGCGCAAGGCGTGATCGTGCGGCGGGGACCCTGAATGGCGCTTCCTCCGCCGCTCGGCCTCATCGGCGGCACTTTCGACCCGGTGCACCACGCGCACCTGCGTCTCGCAGAGGAGGCGGCGGAGCACCTCGGCCTCGCCCGCGTGCGCTGGATCCCCTCGGGCAACCCTGGGCACCGCGCGGCGCCGGGAACGCCCGGACGCCACCGGCTCGAGATGGTCCGCCGCGCGATCCGCGGCAACCCGCGCTTCGAGGTCGACGACGCGGAAGCCGAAAGTGCCGCGCCATGCTTCACCATCGACACGCTCCGGCGGGTGCGCGCACAGCTCGGGCCCGAAGCGCCGCTCGTCTTCAT